>FR885403.1 GCA_000436375.1 Azospirillum sp. CAG:239
ATTTATTATCTGCTTCCATATTAAACTCCATTAATGTTTTGCCTGCATGATATTAGGCTGTTTACCGAGATTGGTTTCCCTGTGTTGGAATTTTCCCCTTGGGCTATTTGAACAGGTTATAAACCTTTGTGCCGGAAAGCAAGTATTTTAATACCCGCAACAACTGAAAATGTTATTGAAATCTTAAATTTTATGCTCTAACGTGAGACAGTAATTTTGAGTGACGCCAAAACTCAGCTTTACAGAAATATAATCACAGCGGGGTTTGATATTCCCCGTCAGCCGATAGGCATAATATCTCGACACTGCGGTCGGGATGCTTCCGATTATACAAAAGGCATGTGTCGGAAGCAACGATACCTTTTAGGCAGTTGCCGCCGACAAGCCAAAGGTCGGAGGTCTCATTTCTGTGATGATGATTTTGGCGACATTCCCGGCCACCTTTCATCCGGTGGCCGTACGGCACGGATGATGTCGCTTTCAGACCTTTTGAACAGGTCAGCGTATTCTTCGTGTGTTAGGATTATGAAGTTTTAGAAAAAACTGACACAACGGAGGTAATGATGGAACTATCCAAACAAAAAAAGTCACGTGGCATAACTCAAAACGGCGAACCCAACCCCATCGACATTCATGTTGGGAAACGATTGCGGTTGAGGCGACTATTGCTCGGTTTGTCTCAGGATAGGCTGGGGCAGATGATAGGGCTGACTTTTCAACAAATTCAAAAGTATGAAAATGGAACCAACAGAATCAGCGCAAGCCGATTGTGGGATATTGCGGTCTTGCTTGAAGTACCAATTAGCTTCTTCTTTGAAGATATGGATCAGGAAACTTTGGAAAGAAGTCCGAGAAAACTTTGGGGAAATGCCCAACTGGCTGAACAGTTGCAGGAAACTACAGAAGATCCGCTGACTAAAAGCGAAACTCTTACAATGATACGAGCTTATT
>FR885404.1 GCA_000436375.1 Azospirillum sp. CAG:239
AACCAGTCTTTATAATGGCAAAAAAAGATCCAGACCGATACAATCACAATCAGTAGCAGAACAGCGATGGCAATTCCCAGATATTTAAAAATCTTTTTCATCAATAACCCCCTGGCAATAAGACAATTAAGCTTAACCGGTTTAATCATAAAATTCAGTTAAAAAACCGCCGATTTATTGTCGGCGGTTTTTAAGACAGACCTGTAACAAGTAACATAAAACATATATCAGAATTTTCTGTATTTGTCAAGGATAATGTTCCTATATGGGCGGGCGTCGTTAGCGTCCGTAGGCCGCCTCGATAATCCGGTTGCGGCGTTGTTCTTCCAAATCGTAATTGGCTTTGATATTTAGCTGCGGCGCAATGGTCGAAATAATTTTTCCGGCTGTCGGCACCGTATTCCAGCCAGAAGTGACAAATCCCCAGGTTTCTTTGGTGGCTTTGGGTTCGTCCATCATTAAAAACAGGGCATATTGCGGGTTGGATGCCGGAAACGTGGCCAGAAATGAAGTCATGACCTTTTTGTCGACATATTTGCCGTTGACCAGCTTGTTGGCCGTTCCGGTTTTGCCGGCAACCTCATAGCCCAAAACATTGGCGCGTTTGCCGGAGCCTTCGACCACGACGCCGCGCAGCAGTTTGCGCATTTCTTTAGACGTGTTGAACGAAACGACCCTGTGGCTTTCGCGGTTTTTGTTGTCTTTTAAAAGCGTCGGTTCATGATAAATACCGCCGTTGATGACACCTGCAAAAGCGCTGACCAAATGCAACGGGGTAATTGAAATACCATAACCGTAACCGACGGTGGCCGTTGTTTCTTCTCCCCAGCGTCTGGGTACCAGAGGATATCCTCTTTCTGCAACTTCAATTCCCTGAATAGGCTCAAAGAAGCCGAGGTTTTTCAGAAAATTCTGCTGTTCTTTTTTGCCGACTTTAAGGGCAATTTGCGCCGAACCGATGTTCGACGAATAAATCAGAACCTCTTGCAGGGTCAGCCAGCGGTTTTCGCCGCGGTAATCCTTGATTGTGTTATAACGCAGTTTCAGCGGCTTGGTCGCGTCAAACCGGTCGGCAAGCTTAACCTTGCCGCTTTCCAGCCCGAGCGCCGCGTTGAAAATTTTCAGAACCGAACCCGGTTCGTAAACGCCTTTGGTGGCAAAATTGAACTGCGCGCGCGGCGTTTTGTAATCGTTTAGGTTGGGGTCATAATCCGGCAGGGAAATCATTGAAATTATTTCGCCGCTTCTAACGTCCATCAAAATTGCTGCTGCGCCTTCCGCACTGTATTTTTCAACAGCGGCGGCCAGTTCGCTGCGAATGGTGTCCTGAATGCCGGCGTCAATGGTAAGCTGCAGCGGAATGTCGGATTGGGTCAGACGCTCGTCAAGCTTCTTTTCGATGCCGGAAATGCCTTTGTTGTCTATATTGGTGTTGCCGAGGAGATGGGCAAACAGGTTTTTGTGCGGATAAATGCGTTTTTCGCCGTCTTCAAACTCCAGACCGGGAATGCCCAGATAATTGATTTGATACTGCTGGGCGGGAGAAAGGTTACGTTTTATATAAACGAAACTCCCGCGCCGCTGCAGCTTGGCCAGAATGTCTTCATAGCGGATGTCCGGCAGAATGCGGCTGAGTTCTGCGGCGGCTTTCTGTGCGTTCAGAATTTTTTTGGGATTGGCGTATAGGTTGACGGTGGGAAGCGACGTAGCGATAATTGTGCCGTTGCGGTCGAGAATGTCGGCGCGTTTTATCGGGTTTGCGGCATAGGCGCGGATGGTGTCGCTTTCGTCGGCGGTCTTGGTTTCGCCGGCGTTTGGCGTGATGCAGACGTTGAAGAGCCGGACGCCGATAACGGCGTAAACCAACAGAAACATCAGCGTTGCAAAGGCGACGCGGTTTTTGCAGGTGGAAAGCGGATCTTTCTCACAAGTATAATTTTTAAAAGAAAAGCTCTTGTCTATTTTAATTTCCTGACCCGGAAGATAAAAGTTCTTTTCTTCGCGGCCGGAAAAATACTTTCCCCACATTGACTGCTTCTGCCTTGCTTCTTTTCTTTATCGCTGGGCTTTGACGAGCCGTTTGAGCTCTTTGTTGCGCTCAGCCTGATCGCTTATGTTTTTGCGGGCCAACAGTCTTCTGCCTGATTCGCCCTGTTCATAGTCAAATGGTAACGCAGAATAGTTAATAATTTGTTCAGCCTTGACCTGATTCAGCGAAATATGTTTCGTTGCCAGGGCACGAAGCCGGGACGGATTGTTCAGGTGGCTCCATTCGGCTTTGAGAATATGAATGGTTTTGACGTCTTCTTCAATGTTGCGGTTAATGCTGGCCAGCTCGTTTTCGAGATTCTGAACCTGATTCTTCATGACGAACATGCCGAAACCGACCAGGCAGGTAAGGGTAACCCAGAGGCTTAACGTGGCGGTTCTTGTACTGTTCATTGTCGCATTCCTTTCTAGGTAAGCGGGTTAGGGTTTCACTTTTTGACGGCGCAGCGCAGTTTTGCCGAGCGGGCTCGTTTGTTGGTTTCGGTCTCTTCTGGGCCGGGCAGAACGGCTTTTGAACATTCGGCCAGGCTGACGCAGTCGCTGTTCTGCGGCATTTCCGGCATATAGCGCGATACACCGGCGTTTTTGCCGCTTTGTTCTTTGAAAAAGCTTTTGACAATCCGGTCTTCCAGCGAATGGAACGTAACCACGACCAGACGGCCGTGCGAGGTCAGAAGGTCAACGGCGCCTTTCAGGCCGTTTTCGAGCTCCTCCAGCTCGTTGTTGACGGCAATCCGCAGCGCCTGAAAAGTGCGGGTTGCCGGGTCAATGGCGTTAGGTGTCTTATGAATGACGGTATAGATGATTTCTGCCAGTTCTTTGGTCGTTTCAATCGGCTTAATCCGGCGGCGTTCTGCAATGCGGGCCGCAATCTGCCGCGATTTGCGCTCCTCGCCGTATTTGTAAATCAAATCGGCTAGTTCTTTTTCCGGCATTTCGTTGACAAGGTCGGCGGCAGTGCGCCCGGTACAGGACATCCTCATGTCCAAAGGGGCGTCTTTGGCAAAGGAAAATCCTCTTTCAGCCTCGTCCAGCTGCATGGAGGACACGCCGATGTCAAAAACCGCCCCGTTGACGGGTTGAGCAATAAGATCTTTGAAGTTGCCGAAGGTTCCTTGTCTGAATTCAAAACGGGAACCGTATTTTTCTTTAAGTTCTTCGACGCGGGGTAAAACTGTCGGATCGCGGTCAATGGCGATGAGCCGGCAGTTTGCCGCTTTCAGAATGGCTTCGCTGTAACCGCCGTTGCCGAAAGTGGCGTCGACATATGTTTCGCCGTCCTGCGGTGACAAATGTTCCAAAACCTCTTTGAGCATAACCGGAATATGTTTCTGTGCGGCGGTCATTGTTCAGCCTCCGGTTTGCGTGTCAGCATCGGCCGGTTCTTCAAAACTTCTGCGCGAATGCGCGCCTCTTCTTTTTCCCAGTTTTCAGGGTTCCAGATTTGAAATTTGCGGCCTTTGCCGACAAAAACGGCCGTGTCGCCGATGCCGGCATGTTTAAGGAGCTTTTCCGTCAGCATGATGCGGCCGGTTGAATCAAAAGTGAATCTTCTGGCGTCGCCGAAAATCAGATTGGTAAGGTTGTCCTGTGTTTCCGAAAAGAAGTCGGTGGCGTTCTCAATGTCGGTGGCCAGCTTGTCAAGCAGTTCTTCGGTGCAGCCTTCAATGCAGGGAGCGGTAAGGCTGCGGTAGCAGACGATTTCCGTTGACAGTTCCTTAACGATTGCGCGGTAGTCTGAAGGCAGGGAAACGCGCCCTTTGGCGTCCACCTTGTTGATGATTGTATCCATAAAGAGAAAGGTTTTTCTCAATTTCAGAATCCTTCAACCGCATTAATCCTATGCTTTATGGTATAACATGGGTTTTTATGGGTTTCAATGGGAAATTTTAGGATTTTGTTAACTGTTCGTAGTTTGTTCTAAGTAAAATTATTGCGATTCTCGCTAATCCGGCTCTGGCGTTGAGATAAGGAAAAATAATTTTTGGGGATAAAAATAACAATTTTTTTTGCCCTTGTTTAAATTCAGGCTTTCGTTGGTTTTTGTCTATTTACACCCCTTGGAAAATATGATATTATAACAACTGCTTAATATTAAATGTATCTTGCTTGAGGTGGGCTCTTGAGCGTAGATGTACCAAATGCCCAATTATAATTATGGAAAATTTTAATAAAGTATTCCGCACTGCGGACAACGTGATTTTTACCCGTATCAATGCTAAAGAAGCAGAGACTTTTTCGGGAAACTACATAACAGTGATTGACGGAAAGGCTGTCGCTGTTGTGGACGGAAAAGAAGTAGAAATGCCAAAATCATTATTTAATGAGATAGGCGTGCAATATTTCTTTGTAGACTATAAAGAGCACGGCAAAAAGATGCTGCGGAAACACGGCGTCTATGCTGCGGTAAAAACAGAGAAAATCCGTGTGTGGCGGAATGTGAAGCCGGGAGAAAAGCTGACAACTGTGATTGATGGTTATGTTGAGCATGAAATAGAGCTTGATGAAACCAAGGTTGCAGCTCAGAACGTCATAAAGAATGAGTATTATGCCATTCCCAAAGACGTACTGGCGAAAAAATACGAGTTCTCCCATTCAGAGTTTGATTATGACGTGTATGTTCCGAAAGGAAATGTAACGTCATATTGGACTTACTCCGACGTGAACACCTTTGGTGTTCTTTGGGGAGGGCTTGAGTTCTTGACCACGCCAATGATAAATATTACGGACTTAAACGATGTTTATGGCTGTAATTACATCGTTTGGTGGGGAAATGATGGAAAGCTGGCCTCTTATAAAGTTCTGGGCTACTTTTCGGCAGAAAAATCAGAATTTTACGACGACCAGATGGGCAAACCCAAATCAGTCACCCAAACGACATTCCAGCCACCACGCGTTGCGTAATGGATGTTGTTGGAAAACGCAAAGAAGGGCTCTCGGAAGAGAGCTCTTTTTTTGTTAAAATTGCTTAATCTTTTCATAAAGCACTTGCAATAATTCCGAGCAGCGATTAATCTGTTGGGCAGCAGGCAGCCGGATAGCTGCTTCCCGGAAAGGAAAATCCGCGGAAGAGGAAAGTCCGGGCTTCAAGGAAACAAGACACCGGATAACGTCCGGCCGGAGAAATCCGAGGGAAAGTGCCGCAGAAACATACCGCTCTCTTTCAGGGAGTAAGGTTGAAAAGGCGAGGTAAGAGCTCACCGCGAAACCGGCAACGGTTTCGGCAAGGTAAACCCTGTCTGAAGCAAGACCAAGTTAGGAGGGCCGGAACTTCGGTTTCGGTTATACGGAGGGTTTCCACTCTGCTCCAGAGGTAGGTCGCGTTGAGCCGTACAGCAATGTCCGGCCCAGATGAATAGCTATCGCGCCGCAAGGCGTACAGAACCCGGCTTACAGGCTGCCTGACAGATTTTTTTTATGACTAAGGAGTTGCGCATGCAGACGACAGTGTCCAAAACAGTACAGTTAAGCGGTATCGGTCTTCATTCCGGCTGCCGCGTCAAAATGTCGGTTCTTCCGGCGCCGGCGGATACGGGAATTGTTTTCCGTCGTGTCGATTTGCCGGGAAAACCTGAAATCAGGGCCTTGTATACCAATGTCGTCAATACGCAGAACTGCACCTGTCTGGGCGATGCCGACGGAAATCTGGTTTCGACGATTGAACATGTTATGGCTGCCTTGTCGGTTCGGGGTGTCGATAACGCGGTTATTGAAGTCGATAATCAGGAGCTTCCGATTATGGACGGCAGCGGCAAAATGTTCTATGATGCGCTGAAAGCGGTGGAGCTGAAAGATTTAAGCGCGCCGCGCATGTATCTCAAAGTCAAAAAAGAAGTGTCATTTGCCGACAAAAACGGTAACGCCGTTTTCCTGCGTCCGGCCGAAAGCTTTATTGTCGATTTTGACATTGAATTTCCGTCCAGGGTTGTCGGCCATCAGTCTTTCTCCGGAGAGATTACGCCGGAAATATTCGAAAAGGAAATCGCGCCCTGTCGCACTTTCTGCGAAAAATACCAGGTTGACTATCTCCAGTCTATCGGTTTGGCCAAGGGCGGCAGTCTGGACAACGCCGTTGTTCTGGACGGCGAAACGATTTTGAATCCGGGCGGTTTCCGGGTTCGGAACGAATGCGTCAATCATAAGGTAATGGACGCCGTCGGAGATTTGTATACTTCCGGATACCATATTATCGGCAGATTGTCCGCCTCCAAAACCGGCCATTTTCACAATAACGAACTTCTGAAGGTTTTGTTTGCCGACAAATCCAATTATGAATTAGTATAGGAAAGAAAAATGACAAAGCTCAAACTGTTTCTGGTCTGCATATTTTGTCTGGGGCTGGCGGCGGCCTGTTCCTCGACCAAAGAGGTTGAAAAGCCCAAAACTGCCGAAGAACTTTACAATCAGGCGCATAACGATTTGGATAGAACCGCTTATAAAAAGGCGGCCGAAACCTTCGAAAAGGTCGAGCTGGAGCATCCCTATTCCAAATGGGCGACCAAGGCCAAAATCATGGGCGCTTATGCCTATTACAAGGACCAGAAATATGACGACGCCATTCTCAGTCTGGACCGCTTCATCAAATTTCACCCCGGCAACAAGGACATTGCCTATGCCTATTATCTGAAAGCGCTCTGTTATTACGAGCAGATTACCGGCGTTGAAAAGGATCAGGAAAACACCCGGCTGGCTTTGCAGGCGCTGCGTCAGGTCATTACCCGCTTCCCGAACACCGAATATGCCAAAGACGCGTCGCTTAAGCTGGAGCTGACTTACGATCATCTCGCCGGCAAGGAAATGGAGGTCGGTCGCTATTATCTGAATCAGGAAAATTACCTGTCGGCGCTGAACCGCTTTTCGGTCGTTGTCAATGACTATCAGATGACCTCCCATATTGAGGAAGCGCTTTACCGTCAGGTTGAAATTTATACCATTCTGGGCTTAAAAAAGGAGGCCGGACAGGCTTTCCGAGTCTTGGAATATAACTATCCCAAGAGCAAATGGACCGAAGACGCCCGGAAGGTCTTGAAGTAAAGGACGAAACGCCGCGCAATGCTGCAGTCACTGTCAATTCGCAATGTGGTTTTAATTGATCGGCTGGACTTGGATTTCAAGCCCGGTTTAAGCGTGTTGACCGGCGAAACCGGCGCCGGCAAGTCGATATTGCTCGATTCTTTGGGGCTGGTGCTGGGCAATCGCGCCGAAACGTCGCTGATACGGCAGGGCGAGGATAAGCTAAGCGTAACGGCCGTGTTTGAGGTTACGGACGAAAATAATCCGCTTTATGCCCTGTGTGCGGCGTATGAACTTGAAGCCGATTCCGAAATAACGATTAAGCGCAGCCTCAACCGCGACGGCAAGGGCAAAATCTTTTTCAATGACCAGCCGATAAGTGCGAAGCTCCTGAAGGAAATCGGCAAATATCTGGTTGAGGTTCACGGACAGTTTGACAATCAGGGACTGCTTAATCCGGCCAATCATCGCGATGTTTTGGACGCTTATGCCGGTTATAAGGAGCTGCTGGCGGAAGTTGCCGGAAAATTTGCGGCTTACAAAACGGCCAAAACGGCGCGGATTGAAGCGGAAAATAACGTTGCCAGAGCCAAAAGCGACGAAGAGGCGCTGCGCCATTGGGTCGACGAATTGGAAAAAATCGCGCCCGAAGCCGGCGAAGAAGAAACGCTGGGCAAAAAACGTCTGGAAATGATGAATGCCGAAAAGATTATCGAAAGCCTGAGTTATGCTTTTGGTGCGCTTACCCAGAAGGCCGACGTGCAGTCGGCGTTGCGGCAGGCGCAGTCGGCAATGGGGCGGGCGAATGCGCTGGTCGACGGTAAGTATGACGAAATTATCGGTATGCTTGACCAGGCGTTGATTGACGTTAACGAGGCGGTCAATGAGCTGGAAGAAGCTTCGAGAAACGTCAGCCTGAATCAAAACGAGCTTGAGAATGTCGAAAGCCGCCTGTTTGCATTGCGCGGACTGGCGCGCAAACATCAGGTAACCGTAGACGAACTGCCGCAGGTTCTTGCGGATTTCAAACATCGTTTGACAACCATTGAACTGGGCGAAGAGGGTATCGGCCGTCTTCGCCGTGCCGAAGAGCAGGCCAGACTGGATTATGTCAAGGCCGCCAACGAACTGAGCGCTCGTCGCAAGGCTGCCGCACTGCAGCTGGACGGTAAGGTTATGGCTGAACTGCCGCCGCTCAAAATGGAAAAGGCCCGTTTTGTGACTGTGGTTGAAAAGCTTGATGAAACGGGATGGAACGAACACGGTTTTGACGGCGTTTATTTTACGGTTGCCACCAATCCGAATTCGCCGCAGGGGCCGATTAACAAAATTGCCTCCGGCGGCGAACTGGCTCGTTTCATGTTGGCTCTGAAAGTTAATCTGGCACAGAGTTCGGCCGTTTCGACCATGATTTTTGACGAGGTTGACGCCGGGGTCGGCGGCGCGACGGCACAGGCCGTCGGCGAACGCCTGGCGCGCCTGGCGCAGGATGTTCAGGTGCTGGTCGTTACCCATTCGCCTCAGGTCGCGTCCAAAGGAGACAATCATTTCAAGGTTGAGAAGAACACGGTAGACAATGTGACGACCACGTCGGTCCGTGAACTTGACGATATTGAGCGTCATGAGGAAATTGCCCGGATGCTGGCCGGTGAAAAGATTACTGACGAAGCCCGTGCCGCCGCCCGTGTCCTCATCGGCGCCTGATGCGATGCAGGCGTTCAAAAAAGCCTGCCTAAACATCGGATATTATCATTTTATAAACGAATTTGTGCTATTTTCATTTTAATTTCTGAGTTTTTATAAGGACAAGACAAATGACAAAAATCGCAGTTGTCGGCGTTATGGAAAGCGTCGGACGTGAAATTTTAAGCTTTTTGGAAGAAGACGGTGTCAAAGCCGAAGACGTTTTTGCTCTGGAACCGAGGTGCCCGCTCGGTAATCAGGTGTCTTACGGTGAAGACGACGAGCTTGATGTTTTGAATTTGGACGAGTTTGACTTTTCTTCGGTCGACGTAGCCGTTTTTGCCGGCACTTCCGAAATCTCCAGACGTTTTGCGGCCAAGGCGGCCAAACATGCGAAAGTGATTGATTGCACCGACGCTTTTTTTGCCGAGCCGGACGTACCGATGGTTATTGCCGGTTTGAACGACGAACGGATTTCCGAGGCAAAGAAGAATATCGTTTCGCTGCCTTCGGCGATGGTAACCCAAATGCTGCTGCCGCTTGAAAAAGTTTTCAGAAACAACAAAATCCGCCGCATTGTCGCATCGGCTTACATTTCGGCTTCCGTTTACGGTAAGGAGGGTATGGACGAGCTTTTCAACCAGACCCGCAAAATTTTCATGAACGAGCCTTTGGTCGACGACCAGCAGGTTTTCCGCAAGCAGATTGCCTTTAACGTCATTCCGCAGGTTGGCGAGTTTATCGGCGAGGAAACCCGGTGCGAATGGGCGATGAATGCCGAAACCAAAAAAGTTTTGGGCGGAGAGGTTAAGGTTCATGCCAACTGTGCGGTTGTCCCCGCGTTTATCGGCGCTGCCCAGTTTGTAAACGTCGAATGCGAAAACGAGGTCGATGTTGACGTGGTGCGCGAGGGCATGAAGTCTGAACCGGGCATTGTGGTTTTTGACAAGAATGTTGAGGGCGGCTATGTCAGCCTGACCGATGTTCAGGGCGAGGATGCGGTTTATGTAAGCCGCCTGCGTCAGGACGCCTCTGTTGAAAACGGCTTCAGCTTTTGGTCCGTAGCCGACAATCTGCGGGTCGGTGTCGCTAAGAACGCGTTTGGGGTAATGAAGCTGATGCTAGCCGAAAAACAGTAAACTTTCAGAGGAACCGTCCATGAAAAAGTTTTTAACCGTCTTCCTTTTTGCCGCTTTTGCCTTTGTTCCCGGGCTTCGTGCCGAGACTTCCGGCGTCGATGCCGTAACCGAGGTCGTCGATTTGTATTCAACGCCGGAAATCAATTATCAGGAAACCAGCAAAAAGCTGCAGAAAATTGAAGATTTGCTTAAAAGCGGACAGGTTCCCATTCAGAAAATGTCGGATGAGGTCAAGTTTCTGGAAGATACCCGCGGCCGTCTTATGTCCGCCCGTAAAAGCATAGATCAGGAACTGAAGTTTGTTCAGAAAAGAATTGATGCGCTGGGCGAGGCGCCGGAAGACGGCAGTCAGGAACTGGCGATTATCGCGCAGAAACGCGAAGAGTTCAGCAGGGAAGACGCCTATCAGAAAGGCAAGTTGGCCGAAGCTGATATTCTGCTTACCAAGATAGACGAACTCAATGCCCTTATTCTGGACATTCGCAATCGTGAACTGCTGGGCAGCCTGATAACCAAACAGTCGCCCCTTTATTATCCGCATATTTTGTTCGGTGCGTCCCGCCAGTTTGTCGAATTTGTTTTTGACATCATCAAGTCGCCGGTGCAATGGTACGGAGAGCTGAATGACGAACAGAAGGAATTTGTCACGTCAAACATTATACCGGTCGGTTTTACGGTGCTGTTTTCGCTTTGGCTCGGCATCTGGCTGCGGCTGTTTATTATGCGCCGTTTCGGCTATAAAAAGGAAACCGAACATCCGCGTTACGGAATGAAGGTGTTTGCTGCGGTTTTCGTTGCCGTTGCTTATGGCGTAATTCCGTCTTCGATTATTATCGGTTTTCTGATTTGGATGGTCAGCACCAAAGTAATGACCGTCGGCTTTTTCGGTCTGGTTTTGGGCAACCTGCTGTATTATTCGCTGTACGTGATTATGGCCATGGCTTTCTCCCGCGTGACTTTTGCGCCTTATAACGAAAAGTGGCGCCTGGTAAATGTCAATAACGAAAAGGCAAAACGCATAACGCAGGCGTTGTATTTCAGTGCTTATTCCATCGGTCTGGCCTCTTTCCTGGAACATGTTGCCATTACCGCCAATTACGGCCTGGAGCTGAACTATTTTGTAACGGTGCTCTCAAGCGCGGTAAAGGCGTTCTGCATCGTACTGATTGTCAAGCGCGTTATCTGGGACGACGAGGTATCCGAAGAAGAGGAAACTGCCGGAGAAGAAACGGCGGATGCCGAAGATGACGAGGGATTAAGCCCGGCGTTCAAAATTACGTTTTTTGTCTCGCTGTTTGCCGTCGGCGTGTTTCTGCTGGCCGTGGTCGGCTATCCGAAACTATCCGCATTCATACTGAACCGGTCGATTCTGTCGGCGATTGTCGTTGGCTTCTTTATTGTAATGCGTAAGGCGTTGTCTGAGGTTATGCATCGGGTACTGCTGCTGCGCTTCTGGGTCAAGACTTTCAAAATGCGCCGCCGCATGCTTTCTAAAATTGATTTTTGGATGAGCCTGATTATCGATCCGCTGCTGGTGCTGCTGGCTGTTTTCATTCTGCTTTCGTTATGGGGCGTTTCGACTGATTTGCTTTTGCGCAGCATTAAGAAACTGTTCTTCGGTTTCCAGATTGGCGGCGTTAACATTTCTCTGATAGCCATTATCTTTGCCATTCTTGCCTTTTTCGTTTCGCTGGCCGTGATGAAGGCTCTGCGCGTGCGGTTGGTAAACAATGTTCTGACCAAAATGGACATCGACGATGGCATTAAGCATTCATTGTCCTCGGGACTGAGCTTTGTCGGCTTTATTCTGGCCGCCATCATCGGCATAACGGTCATGGGCGGCAACCTTTCCAATCTGGCGTTGATTGCTTCGGCTCTTTCCGTCGGTATCGGTTTTGGTTTGCAGAACGTCATCAACAACTTTGTTTCCGGTATCATCATTTTGTTCGAACGCCCGTTCAAGGTCGGCGACTGGGTCATCGTTAACGGCGAGGAGGGCCGGATTAAGCAGATAAACATTCGCTCCACCGAAATTGAAACGTTCAAGAAAACCAGTATCATAATCCCGAATGCGACTCTGATTTCCAATTCGGTAACCAACCTGACGCACGGCAACAACTGGTCGCGTCAGTCGGTCAGAGTCGGTGTGGCTTATGGTACGGACGTTGACAAGGTCAAACAGATTCTGCTTGAATGTGCGGCCAAATGCAAATATGTTTTGAAGAATCCGGCGCCTTATGTGCTGTTTCAGGATTTCGGCCCTTCCAGCCTGGATTTTGAAGTCCGTTGCTATACCAACGATATTTGGAACGGCTGGATTATCCCCAGTGAACTGCGCAGCGAAATAAACAGACGCTTTATTGAGGAGGGCATTGAAATCCCGTTCCAGCAAATGGTTGTCCATCAGGGCGAAAAGGTTGCGCCGGAAGAACAGTTCTATGCCAGAAGAAAAATTAAAAAAGATGCAAAGTAATGCTTGCAAAAATAAAAAAGCATGATAAAAAGTAAAACGTTGCCGGTTTAGCTCAGTTGGTAGAGCAACGCATTCGTAATGCGTGGGTCGGTAGTTCGAGTCTACTAACCGGCACCATACGATAAAACCCTCCGTCAGGAGGGTTTTATCGTATGGTAAATAGAGCTTGTTGTGAGCAGGGAAAGCAATAGTAACCGCAGTGAACTTACAAGACCTTTGACCGCTTTGTGGTAAAATTGTGCAAAATTGTGTAGAAAAGAGTGTTAGTTTGCACAAAATTTGTTAACGCAGATGTATCATTAAATCTGAATAGTCAATGAAATGCCGACAAAGTGTTAGGAATAATTTCCTTGACAAAATTCTGCTTTTGTGTTAGAAAAAGACATCACTTGCCGCAAGTGTGTCTCAAAACCGTTGGCAACCGCCAACGGTTTTTCTTTTTTAAACAACAAAACAGGAGAATAAGTGTGTCAAATCTAATACAATACATTATCCAAAAAGATCCATCTAAAAAAAGTTTATCAGACCTATTCACAAATAGAGTTGTAGATGATTACAAAAAAGCCCAATCAGGAAATTACCAAACTAAAAAATCAGATGTCCCTGAAAACTGGGGCAAAAAAACAGAGGCTCATCTTAACGAATATCTAAAAAAAGATAAATCTGTTTATCCGGGAAAAACCAGAACCGGATTATTGGCCCCTTTTAAAGATTTAAAAAGAAATTATGATGCTATGAAGAAAGACAACTATGATGGCAATGATAAGTTCTTTCATTGCAAAGCTAATTATGAAGCTGCCAAACGTGGAAAATGGGGCAAATTTGTCGGAAAGGCAATGAGTGCAATGCGAGAGTTTCCATATGGAACAATAAAAGGTGGAATACAAGACAGCTCCGATGATTGGGAAGCCAATCGCCGAGGTTGGCGTGGAGCCAAAGCCGGAAAAAATTTATTAGAAAGCTGTTCTCGTAACCCTCGAGACTATTATAAATAAACTTGCATATATCAATAAAGCTTTTAGAATAAATTTTAAGGAGTAAATGTAATGAAAGAACAAGTCAAAAATTTATATCTAAAAGCTTTATTGATTGGAATTAAGGGAATAATTGTTCTTCCTTTGATTATCTTTTTAATTTATGAAGCGTTTATAACTCAAAATCAAGAAGCTGAAATGTCGCATGTTCAGTATGTTGCTGTCATAACAACATTATGTTGGATTTTAGTTTTATGGACATTTGTTGACTACAAATTAAAACACTATTTATTTTCCGTTTTAGTTATCACTGTATTTTTACAAATGTATTTTTTTAATATTCATATTAGAAAAGCACACCGGCTGGATAGCTGTACAGACAAGGGGTATGTTTGGGATTATGACCGGCATGTTTGCCGTACAGATTGCCTCACATGGAATGCAGTTCAAAAATGTGTTCAGTTCTGAAAGCGTGTAGGAATAATTTCCTTGACAAAATTCCGCTTTTGTGTTAGAAAAAGACATCACTTGCCGCAAGTGTATTTAAAATCCGCCTGATAATTGGCGGATTTTTTTGTGTCATATATAAGGAAATCCAATGTCGAAAATCATCTTTGCCGTCTTTGGGGCGGCGCTTGTCTGCGCCTTGTTCTACCGTTTGGGACGCAGCAGCTGTAAAATTGAAACACTGGTCAGGGAAAAGGAGGTAATCAGATATGTCGAACGTCGGAAAGCGGATATTTATTCGCGCCCTAATGCTTCCCGCACTGAGTTGCTTAAGCTCATGCGCCGCAACGAGTTATGACTACTGTCCGCGTTATCCTGTCGCCGGTGCGAAAGTGGCCGCCGAGCTGGAACAGATTGCCGCCGAAAAACTGTCCGCAACCTGGGAATGGATAGGGCGCGTGGACAAGCTCCGCCGTGAACTGGAAATCTGCGCCCAACCTAAACTTTAATGTCTTTCAAAATGTCGGCCAGCCGCGGAAGGCTGGCATAATCGGTCAGGTCGATGCTGATTGGCGTTACCGAAATTTTGTTTTCCGCAATAACCTCATAATCGGCCGGATAATCGGATTTTTCCGTTTCCTGCCCGGTATAGTTTCGCCGGCAGCGAAGCTTGTATTCCGGCGGATTCTCTGTAAAGCGCCATTCGCCGATTCTCGAGAGCTTGACGCCGCGGACTTTGTCTGCCGGGCAGTCGGGAAAATTGACGTTAACCAGCGTATTCATCGGGAAGGAAAATTTTGTCAGTCGTTCAAGCAGCGGCCGGATAAAATGACGGGATGCGTCCCAGTCTTGACGGGCGTTTTTCCCCATATGCTGTGAAAAGGCAATGGCCGGTACGCCGCGGATGATGCCTTCCATGGCTGCGCCGATTGTGCCCGAGTAGGTAACGTCTTCGGCAAGGTTGCGCCCGAAATTGACGCCGGACAGCAGCAGATCGGGATGTTTGTCGCGAAAAAGAAAACGCAGAGCCATATAGACGCAGTCGCCCGGCGTGCCGTCGATGGCAAAATGCCGGTCGTCAATTTTTTTTATCTGTCCGACTTCTTCTGCGGAAGTGCAGTTGCGCGGCAGCAGCATTGACGACACATGGGCATGCCCGGAACTGCTTTTTTGTCGGTCCGGCGCGGCCACCCAGACGTCGCCGCAGATTTTGCTGGTTTCCTCTTCCAGAATTTTTATGCCTTCGGCATCAATGCCGTCGTCGTTGCATATGAGAATCCGGGCATTTTTCAGATCTGATATTTGCTTAAAAAACATGAGCGGCTCCTTTGGTTGCAATAATTCATAATATGAAACAGAAATTGCCGCTATTCAATGGTTTTAATTGAAATTTGCGCTTTAACGATTATCTGGACTCTGAAAACGCAATTTCAGGGAGAAAGACAATGAAGAAAGTTTCTTTTGCTTTGGTGCTGGTAATGTTTCTGTTTGCCTGCGCCACGTCGGAAAAATATGACCGGAAACTTGCCGGCTGGGTCGGCAAGACCGAAAGTTCGTTGGTCGCCAAATGGGGACGCCCGAGCGCAACCCGCATTCTGGACAACGGCGACAAGATTATAACCTATACCAAGGCCAATAATGTCTATGTGCCGTCAGAATACTACATTTACAACACGACCGGCGCCCAGCCGAGCGATACCGTGCTCTATTCGCCGTTTATGGATAACTATGACTTTGGCCCCTACAGCCAGACTTTCGGCTATCAGGTCGAGGAAATCTGCCAGACCGCATTCCTGATTCAGGACGGTATCATCACCGGCTGGAAGTGGCGCGGCAACGATTGCGTCGCCCGCTGATTTTTGCCGAAACGCAGTCAGTCCCGGGAGTCTGTTTCCGGGACTTTTTCTTGTGTTAAAACATCGTTAAAACCGGAACAAAAATAAAAATTAAAGATTAAGTCGAATAAGCTTTTTGTAACCAATTGTTAACTTAAATATGGTGCAATCTCTTATGTCCGGAAAAACCGGCAGAGTCTTGCTTAAATATGTGTGGGAAAGAAAATGGGATTATTTTTGGATTTGCCGAATAAAATTAAAAACTCCGGTTTTCTGATTCTCTGCGTTCTGCTCTTTTTCTATTTCAGCTTTTATACCATCAACGGCGAGCGCGGCCTGCTCAAATATATGTATCTAAGCAAGGAAATCGCCTATGCCAAAACCATCGCCGCCCAGTACAGCGCCCAAAAACACAAGCTTGAAGCCAAGGTTCGCCTGCTTTCTTCCTCCAGCCTGGACTTGGATATGCTCGACGAACGGGCCCGCGTGGTTCTGAATTTTGCCGGCAATGACGAGTTTGTCATTCTTGACGAGACCGAAAATAAGTAAAAAAGCCTTTCTGAAAACCTTTAAAAATCTTTCATTATCAATATGTTAATTACCAAGTTGGGATAACTGGGCAAAAAAAGCTGTATTTTTGGAATTTAATTTGCTATACAATACATTGCTAAATTTGTTTAATAACAATTTATTGACCCGGCGTGTCCGGGCTGGGATTTGTATGAATATAGTCAACGACAAAGCGCCGGCTCATATGCAGTATAAGGAAAAGAAGCCGCTTTTCTCGGAAAAGGAAATCATTTTCCGCAGTTCCGGCTGTGCCAAGGTCTGGCAGATTTCTTCGCGGGCGCAGGTCGTTTTTCTGGCCGTGCTGCTGCTGATTGGTATGTGGAGTTTCTATTCGTATTACCTTTACAACCGCTCCGGTCACATCATTTCCTACAAAAACCGCGAACTGGACGAAACGCGTGACGCCTACGTCGAACTGATGACCGACTTCGTGGCTCTGCACAAAAACATCGGCGCCATGATTAGTTCGATTGACAGCGGCGGCGTCAAAAACAACAAGGAGTTTGACAATTATAAGCGTCAGGCGATGATTGTCGAAGACAAAATCAGACAGATTACCGACGAAAAGGACTGGCTCAGCAGCGAAACCCTTTCGCAGAAAACCTCTTTGAGCGAAGCCCTGTTGCAGCGCGACATTGCCGCTTCCGAACGCGACGAACTGAAAAAGCAGATGAGCAGTCTGGAAGAAACCATTAAGGAAATCAAAAAGGCTGAGATGGAAGTTCTGGAACGCATTGACGGCATTGCCGGCAAGGAAATGAGCAAAATAAAGTCTGCCATCAATTCCATCAACCAGGCTCTTAAAAACAAGGGATTGTATTTTAATGCACTGGCAAACTCAAAACGCAAAAACAACAGCGGCGGCCCTTATATTCCGGACCGCCGTAATTTGGTTAAAGACAAGGAACTTGACGACAAGATCTCCAAGATTTTCGAAAGTTACGACGATTTGGAATACTATAAGGAAGTCGTTCAGTATATTCCCATCGGCAAACCGGTTTGGAGCTATTGGGTAACGTCGCAGTACGGCTCGCGTTCCGATCCGTTTAACGGCAAACGCGCCCGTCATAAGGGCATGGATCTTGCCAGCCGCACCGGCAACAAAATCAAGGTCAAGGCCAAGGGCAAAGTTACGCGCGCCGAATATGCCGGCGGCTACGGAAACCTTGTCGTCGTTGACCATGGCAACGGTTTTCAGACGAAATATGCACATATGAACAAAATCTATGTTAAAAAAGGACAATATGTGGAGTATGATGAAACATTGGGAGAGGTTGGCACAACCGGACGTTCTACCGGCCCGCATCTTCATTATGAAGTTTTGTATATGGGAAAAAACGTCGACCCGATGCCGTTCTTGAAAGCTAAAATATCTTAAAGGATAAAACTATGTTTAAAAAGCTAAAACGTCTCGCTTATCTGAAATTTGCCCGCAAGCTGAACAATGCGCCGACGGTGCCCGTTCCGAGCATCATCAGCGAAAATACCAAGCTTACCGGCGACATCATCAGCAACGGCATTGTCCATGTTGACGGCCGCGTCGAAGGCGATGTTACTTGCGAAGAACTGGTTATCGGTCTTAAAGGTGCCGTCATCGGTTCGGTCAATGTCAGCAATCTGCATCTTTACGGTCTGTTGCAGGGCAAGGCGAACGTAGACAAGCTGTTTGTTGCCAAAACCGCCAAGCTTTTGGGCGACGCGACTCACAATCAGATTGCCATTGAACCCGGCGCTTATATTGACGGACATTGCATCCGTTCCGGCGCGCCGATTCCGGCCGAACAGTCCAAACCGGATTTGATGCTTACCGATTCTCATGCCCGGACGTCAAAAAAAGTTGCAAACAACTAAAACAAAGCCCTCTCATTTGAGAGGGCTTTGTTCATATCAGGGTAATTTTGACCGCCTTTCCGTAGGCTTTGGCC
>FR885405.1 GCA_000436375.1 Azospirillum sp. CAG:239
CCGGGGATCTCTGGATATTCGGGTCAAGCCCGAATATGACAGGAGAGAGAGGAAAAAAGCCCAAATGCCACAAAACAGCTTTCCGAGTCGGACATCTCCGGAAAATTCGCGCCCGAAGACAAAAAAACGCTCCGATTCGTTTCTTTTTGAGTCCGGGATTCTGCTAAATTTGTGCAACCATCGGCGGTACGGATTCATTTTGTTGCAAAAAAGTCTTAAAATTCACAAGCTTACGTCATTGGCAGCGACTCCCCGAAAACAACCGATTTTGTCCAAACTTGGACATTTTAAACATTGTTACACTTTTGTTAAAACGATAAAAATCAAAGAGATTCATATGGTTTTTATTGTTTTTTAATCAATTTTGTGCTATTCTAAAATTCGACAAATAAGGATTATGTTAGATTACAATGGCAAGTTATTTTAAAAGAATACAAGGATTCATAAAATTTAGGTTAGACCAAAGGGTTATCAGCTGAATTTGAATCTCCATCTCTGACATAATTTTTCAAATAAAACTTCCCGAAACCCATGTTTCCCGAAGTTCCCTCCAAAGAAAATAATAAAAAAATAATAACAATAAAAAACAAAAATCATGAGAACAATGAAAAATTTCGCAGCTGCGACATTAGTAATGTTGCTCTGCACAGTAGTCTTTGGTGCAATGTTTACTTCTTGCACCAATAGTGAAGATGGTATGCCGACATTCACAGCTTCCCAGAAAACCATCGAGGTTATCATCGAGAAAAAAGATACCATCTGGTATCCCGTTCACGACACATTAACTGTTGAGGTAATCAAAAAGGAAGGCATTAAAGCTGACGGCAATCCAGATCTCTACTTCAAGGATGAAGAGCACTATACTTCATACTATCCCATCATTGAAGATGGTATAAGCAAAGAAGTACGCACCGACCTGAACGTCAGAGCTTCAATCGCTGACTGTGATCACGATATTATCGTGGTTCCTGACAGCATTATCGGAGCTCCGAGTTTCTCAGCTACCAGAGCCACTCGTTCTTACCAAAGCGGAGACTTCACTAAAATGGAGTTTAGCGCAGGTTGGAACTACAACTTTGGCAGTTTCTCAGAAACCATCAATACCGTGCATGAGAAAGCATGGTATAAGGGTTGGGAGATGAAATCCAGCTATTGGTTAGGCAATTTCAAGGGTGTTCGTTACGGAGAAAAGGGCGAAGCTTACACTCATGAAGGCGTCGAAGGTAAACTTTATACCAACACTCTCGTGTGGGAATTTGTTTACAATGAAGACGACGTTCGTGAGTTTACAAAAACCCACAAATTCTTCGTAGCCAACAACACCATTGAGCCGGATCCCGAAGCAACTGAAATGTTTGGAAAGAACTTTACGTTCAAAACCACATCAGACAATACGGCTGAAACAGCATTCGAAATGTGGCAAAAATTGAACAACGGTAAGGAAGAAAAACTTTCCGACGTTTCTGCAACCCTCCGCTTCTGGTTGGTTAATGCCGAAGGCGTCATTGTTGATTTGAAAGACGATGAAGCTTTTGCTTTAACAGACTTAGAACCGGTTGCCGGTTCCAAAGAAAAAGTTGGCGACCCGAGATTAGTAGGATCCATTTCCATTCAGGAGTACGTAACAACTTACACAACCAAGACCGACAAGTCTTCAAGTGTATTTTACGCACACACCGAAGAGGCCACTTATATTGTGCCTCAGGGAATGGGAGAAAACATACAGTTCTTGAGCAAAGATTTCTCATTCCGCGACAGCGGCACAACCGAACTGACCGACATGGCCGGATACGGTTATGAGCAGAAACACGCTTACTCTCGGATTGTTGCGACCTACTATGACCGCAACCTGAACGGCGAAGGAGAAATTATTCTCCGTAAGCTGAAAGGCGAAGAACCAAAACCTGAAAAGAATCTGACAAGAGTAACCGAAAAGAGTTTCGACGGTGACAAAACTTATGTGATTACACGTTATTATGACGACAACACATACAGCGACACCACCGTTGTCAACAACTACGGTTATGCAAGCAAAATCATCATGCCTAAACTGGACAGACTGTATCGCGACAATACCAATTTTGGCAACCCGACAATTGCTAAGAAAGGTAACGCAACAAAAGTTGGTTCATCTACAAAGCATGAAGGTTTAACTTTCCAAACCATGTCTCAGGATATGACCGCTTCTTATAACGGCCATGCTCACGAGATTGAACTCCAGTATACAGCTTTGACTTATACTGAAGGCGGAAAGAGCTGCAACTTGACAGTTCCGATGTGGGTTTTGAAACATTCTAAGACTTCTCTGGGCAATGTACGTGAAGAAAAAGAGAACAACCACAACTACGAGGTTACTCCGGTATCTTTCATTTACAACGCTGCTTTCGGTAAAAATGCTGCTTCGGCACATAACACCGACACCGAAGTATGGAATGATAAGGGCGAAGAGGCCAGCCAAAAAGGAACTATAGGCAAAAACTTCGGTTTCGATTACGTAAATCCGACCACCTCTTATACTTATGCTACTTTCTATGCCATCATGTCTGACGGCACTGAAAAGGAACTGGGTACTGACGGTGTTCAGATTTTCAACAGCATCGAAGCTCCGGCTAACCAAAGCATTGACACTGACAACTTTAACGTTTCAGATGCCAATCCTGTTGAAGGATCCAAGCAACTTGTAAGCACCCGCGAGGCTGCCGGCAAGTATGGTAAGTTTATTGTTAAGAAGTACAAAACAACTTATACAACAAGGACCAACAAGGCCCAAGTTGTGTTCGTTGCGTATCATGAAGAGGCTGAATTTGTTCCGACTATCGGCGACAGCTTTGCAATGACTTCTAAGACATACAGCTTTACCGATTTGGGTTCCTCCAGCCTTGTTGACCTCGGTCGCAAGGACGGTAAGGACGGTAAGATGTACAAGAGCCAAATCTCTGCATCTTTCAACGGCCGTTCAACCGACGCCAGCGCAGAAGTCAACCTTTGGGTTACCTCTCCGAACAAGTTCGGTATTGCATCTGCATCTCAAAGTCATACATGGGACTATAACAATGCACATCATGTAGCTTCTATTTTCGTTTACAATATTTATGACGAAGGTGGAAATGTTATTGACGGTGGTTTGAAAGGTTTCATCGATGGCAAGGAAGTTGTTAAAGCTTCTTGGGATGAAGTAAACGCACCTTCTGGCATTGCCGGTTTAGCACAGCAAGCTAACGGATCTTGGATTTTCTGTAATGTTTCCAGTGGCTCTAACAGCTATACTTGGAGATCAATAATGAAGTCCAACAACGGTCAGGCTATCACATCTATTGATGTTCGCCAGCTGTTGATCCAAGGTTACAAAGACGTACAGATTTCTTCCTCTACGGTTGAAAACAGCGACGGTTCTGTAACTGTAAGCTCCGCTTCCGGTAGCGCTACTGCTGCAGCATGGTAATTCAGGCTGCTTGATGAAGATAAAATTTAGCAAAATAATCCTCCCCGGGCATAACAACCGCCCGGGGAACTAACACAACATTTTTATGAAGACTTTCAAATTAGCAGCTGTCGTAGTAGCTATGATTGCTGCAACAACAAATATCAATGCGCAAAATACCGGCGCAAGTGTTGAATACGATTTCACAGCAGTCACCGAAACCGGCGACACTGCTACAATCGACATGAGTTATATCGATTTGGCTGACGCCTTTGGCGGAAAGCCTTACGATGTAAAATTCAAAGACGGCGAGCCCAAAGCAACAGTTATAACTGGCTGGAGCATTGGAGCGAAAGCTGGTATGAACTCTTACGGAGGCGCTCAATACGGTGCTTTCGTACAGAATTATTTCGGCTGGGGACACATCAGTGTCAACGCCGAAATTGGCGAAAAAATGGAAATCGACAAAAGCCTCAATCAGCAATTTCGCTCATTGGGTGCCAGTGTAGATTTTGCATTTACCCTTGCGCATTTTGGCGGTAAGAAAAACGTAAATACAACGGGCATGACTAGCTACCAAGCTAAGAAGGCTCTCCGTAACGAAAAATACGGGAGGTTGTGGAGAATTTACGCAGGACCGAGTGTAGGTTACCAATATTGTAAAAATACGACACATTTTACCTACACCGACCCGGATCCAGACGTTGACGTCCCGGGCTCGGTTGACTTTCCGTCCGTCAAAGACGGCTCATCCGTGAAGTATGGTGCTGTCATAGGTCTCGAAAAAAGATTCTTTGGCAGTATTACCAAGGTTTCACTAGAAGGAAGATGCGAAAGCTATTCCTTCAAAAGTTACGGGAAGAGTTATCAACCCATATACGGAAGTGTAACAGTCAAGATCGAATTCGGCCTCGGTCGGCGACCCAATAAGGGTCGCTTCTAAAAGCCAATAATATTATTATAATAATATAGAAAGGGTGGCGGGTTTACCTGCCGCCCTTTCCCTTTTTAAATATCCCCCCTATCGTCATCCTCTGCCCAATTCCGGCTAAGCCTTTCTGTCATCCTCGGCTTCTCCCCTGTCATATTCGGGCTTGACCCAAATATCTCTTTTTTGGATGTCCGGCTCAAGCCCGAGGATGACAGAGAAAAAAAGCCCGAGAGTGACATAAAAAATAAGACCGAACATTTACCCTAATTGCCGAGTCGCAAAATCTTTTGCCGAGTCGCGATTACAAACTGCTCAAACCGGCTTTTTTTAGCTCATCTGCCTGAAATATCGCCTTTATTAATCACATTTTAAGACATTTTGGCTAAATTTAAGCATAAAGTATGAATTTTAGACTTGCGTAATTAAACAAACTATTGTATAAATTTGGACAAAATAGACTTTTTCAGCTAAATTTATTTGGAGTGAACGAATGAGCAAAAAACTTTTATCGGCATTTACGGCCTTTGTCATGTCTATGAGTCTGGCCGCATCTGCCTCTGCCGAATGCGACGGTTTTTATATGGGCGTCCGCGGCGGCATCGTCAACCATAACGTCGGCGATTCCGACGAAGCCCTCGGCGACCGTATCGAAGTTGATGATAACTCATGGATGGCCGGTGTTGCCCTCGGTTACCGTTATACTTATTTCCGCGCCGAGCTCGAATATACCTGGCGTGAAGAAACTGATGAATCTTTCGGCCCCATTGACGCTAGAAACCATTCAACTTTTCAGACCATGTCTTACATGTTAAACGTTTATGCCGATTTGACTCCTTACTCGATGTTTACGCCCTATGTCATGGCCGGTATCGGTATGACCAACATTCAGTATGAATTTCAGGGTTTCGGACGCCGTTCCGTCAAATATGAAGAAGACAACTTTACCTGGGCCGTCGGCGGCGGTCTCTCGGCCAAGCTGACCAACCGTATCAACATTGACGTCGGTTACCGTTTCTGGCACATGGGCGAAATTGAAAAAGCTTCGGTTCGCGCTCACGAAGTCTACGGCGGTATCCGCTACGTCTTCTAAGCCAAGCCTTTTCCCCAAACAAAGAGCTCTTCTCCCCGAAGAGCTTTTTTATTTCTGCTACACTTGGCGCAGTGTGGGGAGCAGCTCCGGTAAGGCTGTGAGCCGGCTGCGGTGCAGTCCTGCTGGCGAGCGGTTGAGCGACAGCAAAAACCGCGAGCCCCATGGGAATGACAAATGAAGAATTGTCATCCTCGAGTTCATCTTTGTCATATTCGGGCTCATTTTTTTCTTTGTCATATTCGGGCTCCTCTCTTCTTTGTCATCCTCGGGGACTTTCTTTTTTGTCATCCTCGGGCTTGACCCGAGGATCTCTGGATTGCCGTGTATAAATTCCCAACTGCGTTGGGCCCCTTTCGTCCCGTAGGCCTCG
>FR885406.1 GCA_000436375.1 Azospirillum sp. CAG:239
GCCTAACCGTTTCCGGCAACAGAAATGATTATAAAGGCAAAAATCCAATTTGCAACCAAGATTTTCGCATACAAAAAAGGGTTTGTTCGGTCATCGCCGAACAAACCCGGAATTCATACATTTTTTTTCAATTCAGGCAACAGCAGACTTTCGTCAAACTTTCCCAAATACGCGTTCCAGACTTCCGCCGCTTTTTCACACAAAAACGTCAGCGTTTCAATCCAAAGCCCGTTCCCTGAAGCCAAAACCGACTTTTGTTCGGCAAGGGTCGGAAAACTGTCCGAAATCGCCGCGCGGCATTCCTCGTCGCTCAGCGTCGGCTCTGAAACGTAGGGCATGTTGTCAAACACGCCGTCGTCGCCGGAAATGGTCGGATACGGCTTAACAAAAGCCCAAACCGTCGTACGCATTTTTTCCTTCGTGTCGCGGATAACTTTCAATGTTTCGCACAAACTTTTGCTTTTCAGCAAAAACGCGCGGATATTGAAATCCTCATTCTCCAGCGCTTCCAGAACTTCTTCGCATGTCGCCGACAGCGTTTCAGTTTCCCGGTTCAATCTGATGCCGTACGCGTCAATGACCTTCTGCCGATAATCCGCTGCCGCCGTATTTTCCGCTGCTTTGCTTTTCAGTAAAAAGAGCCGGATTTCGTCATTAAAGCCATACTTTTGCAGATAATAGGCCAGCATCCGTTCAACCTTGCGGCCGCGTTCCCCTTCGGTCATGACAAACATTTTGCAGATGACTTCGCTGTGAAACATCTGACGCCGCATGGCTCTTTTAACCCGGAAACA
Source organism: Azospirillum sp. CAG:239 (assembly GCA_000436375.1). Classification (GTDB taxonomy): domain Bacteria; phylum Pseudomonadota; class Alphaproteobacteria; order RF32; family CAG-239; genus Scatacola_A; species Scatacola_A faecigallinarum. Next base: position 795 of record FR885406.1, read on the forward strand.
GCTTTTCTGCCTGACAAGTTCCAACTGTTCCTGAATTGTCAACAACGGTCTGTCTTCTCTTTTGACAAACCCCAACAGGTTTTGAATAATTGCGTTCATAATATACAAATTTTTGAAGATTTTCGTCTAAAAATTTAACATAACCGAAAAACGAAGTAAACAAAAAAAGAGAAGGATTTTGCCAATCCTCCCCTTCTTTTTACAATCAGAAACCGATCCTGCAACGTAAGGCTCTCGGTCGAACATCCCGAAGCCCGGTTTTTTTCATCTTGAAAAAAACAATAAACTACAAACTTTTCCGAACCGGATTTTTCGATTCGTTTTCTGCTCTTCCGCCAATTTTAACCTGTCGTGTAAAATCTTCAATTTCCACCGGAAAACCTTTTGCCGTCGTAAAAACGGCAACCGCATCGCCGGCCTGAAGCTTTGTCAGGCTGCGGCGTTCTTTCTCCTGCTGCGTCACATCGACCAGATATGCATAACAGCGCAGTTCATTGTCGGCGATAACACCCAGCGTATAAACCTCATACTGCGGGCGCAGAAACTCCTTGGTCTTGAACTTGAGCCGTCCGGAAAAGGTTTCCGTTTCATCCGGTCCGCCGTCCGCGTCTTCGCAGTCCAGTTCCATGCCGCTTAACATGTCGAAAAGCTTCATGATACGGCCGTTATACGTCAGATAGGCAAACACATAGGCACCGATTTGCAGCTGATCGACAAACGCCGCAATTCTCTCATCTTCTTCCTGGTTTTCAGCGCGCAGAATATAACCTCTGTTACCGTCAAGCAGAACATAAGCAGCCGAATTGTGGATATAGGCTGAAATCAAAATCCCTTTGGACAGGGAAACATTGTTGTTGTGAGCAATACTCGTTTTCATACAGAATGATATTTAAAAAGTTACACAAAAATCAGATTTAAGGGTTTTCGTTTTAGCACAGATTCGCATTTTGGCAATATCAATCTTCACTTCTGGTCAAATCTGCCCTGCAAATTCCGCATCAGTTCCGCAAGGTCTTTCCGCCGGCGGATTATCGCCAGATCAAAATTTCCGGCGCTCCGGGCTATCATCTCCAACAACAGCGGCCGCGTCCGTCGGTTAAACCGTAACACATAGCCATAAAATTCCGGGTTAAATCGCTCCGTACAACCGTCCGCCATATCCGGACGTCTCTTCCGCCGCAGCATACGCCAAAGCACTCTCCACAGGCAGAAAATCGGGTTATAATCGATATATATGACCAGATCGGCCTTTTCTAAACGCTGCGGCAGCGTTTTTTTGAAGTTTCCGTCAATAATCCAGGCATCATTTTCTGCCGCGGCCGTCATTGCCGCACACACTTCCGCTTCCGGCGCCTCAATCCATCCCGGTTTCCAGAAAATCCGGTCCAAATGCACGACCGGCAGGCCGGAAACATCGCCCAGCGCCGCCGCCAATGTCGACTTCCCCGCACCGCTGTTGCCCAGAATGCAAATCCGCCGATACTTTGTCATCTCTGCTTCTCCTGCTGCAGTTTCTCCGAGCGGCTTAAAAGCCTCCTGTCAAATCTTTTGAATGGGGAAAATCATTTAAGCAGCCCCAAAAAACGCCAAAATCTCAGATAATTGTTATTCTGCCCGTATGACGCATGGTTCCTCCCTTCCTTGTCTGAAACATTCAAATCAAGTGACGGCTGCTTCTGCAACCATTTCAAAAACGAAAAATCCAGCGGCAAAATTCGCTGGCCGCCATCAGTACTGTCACACCGTCATCATTCTTCGAATTAACGTCAAAACCATATTTTTCTACCAGCAACCGGGCAGTCTTGTATGCCTGCGCGCCCACCGCGCACAACAACAGATTCGAGCCGTCCTTGATTTTACAGTCAAGAGCGGCGCCGGCCGCGGCCAGACTTTCAACCGCTTTTGTATTTCCGGCCAGAACCGCATGAAACAAAGGGCTGCTCCCGTTCGGATAAACAATGTTGACATCGGCGCCGCATTCTATCAAACCGCGAATTGCCTGTTCCCGAGCCGTTCCCCGTACAGCGGTCAACAACGGCAAGCCATTGTCAAAATCAGGATCTGCACCGCGGCGAATAATGTCCTGAATGTCTTTTTTCCGCACAAATCCTGACATCAGACAGCACATCAGAGCCTTATCCGGCGCCAAAGCATGTTTTTGAAACAAAAAAATCAAATATCCCGTCACATAAACGGCAATCAAAACCGCTGCCGCGCAGGCAAACCATAACATCAAATCAGAATACGCCATTTTCCGCCTCCTTCCCTAAGGATAAAAAACAACCCGATAAAAAACAACAAAAAAAGCGAACCGGAAAACCGATTCGCTTTTTCGTCATAATCAGAAAGATTATTCGGCAGTCTTTTCTGCTTCGGCAGCAGCTGCTTTCTCGGCGGCAACGCGAGCCAGATCTTTGGCGCCTTTGGCATTAACGTCACGGTCAACCAACTCAATGATAGCCATCGGAGCGCAGTCGCCATAACGCAGGCCTGATTTCAAAACGCGGGTATAACCGCCGTTGCGGCCTTTATAACGCTCGGCCAAAGTAGAGAAAAGCTTCGAAACAACTTCGTTGTCACGCAGGAAAGCAAGAGCCAGTCTGCGGCTGTTCAAATCGCCTTTCTTCGCATAGGTAATCATGTTATCGGCAAACGTTCTCAGTTCTTTTGCTCTGGGCAGCGTAATCGTAATCTGCTCGTGAGTCAGCAGAGCGTTGGTCAGGTTCGAGAACAAAGCTCTTCTCTGGCTTTTCGGCATGTTAAATCTTCTGTGTGCATCTCCATGTCTCATGACAATGTCCTTTCATTTTTCTCTGTGCTTTGCCTGGCAAAGCGGATATAAACACGTTTCCGCCACGGTTTCGCCTCGGCGTTCATGCACGGAAACAACTCATTCGCCTGTGCTTTTAGCATACAATATTCTGAAAAGCAAGCAAAAAAAGACCTCGGCCGACATTATTGCCGACAATGTCCGCAACAAAAAAACAACCGCTTTCCCGCGCCCGTTTCGTTCTTCCGCAACGGATGGCTCTCCCCGAACAAAACAGCCTTCTCAACCATAAACCGGCCGAAACCTTTCCCTCACGACGCAATATCCGTCAGGATGGCTTTTCAGCAACTGATCGCCGCATTTCATCAGCCTTTCTTCTCATGCCGAAAACGTTTACAGATAGATATCCCTGTGTAAACTCGGGGTTTTCTATATAGCAATAATAAACTTCCACCAGCTAACGCAAGTGGTATTAACCGTTTCGAACTTACGTTCGCCCAGCCCAAAGGCTTCGCAAGCCTGACGGCTGGGCTGGAATGTCTACATCTACCTGCTGACGCAGGTAGTGTTACGTTCGAATCATAAAAAAAAGGGAAGCCCGACGGCTCCCCCTTTTTTTCAACTTTTTAGAAATGTTCGTCAACGCGGCGAATCAGTTCCTCAATATTCTCCGGCGGCCAGCCCGGCGTATCCATACCGAGATGAATACCCATTTTCGCCAGAACCTCTTTGATTTCATTCAAAGACTTGCGGCCAAAGTTCGGCGTACGCAACATTTCCGCTTCGGTTTTCTGAACCAGATCGCCGATATAAACGATATTGTCGTTCTTCAGGCAGTTGGCCGAACGAACCGACAGTTCAAGCTCTTCAACTTTCTTCAACAGGTTTCTGTTAAACGGCAGTTCTTCGCGCTCGGCTTCAACTTCAACCTCCGGTTCGTCAAAGTTAATGAACGGTTTAAGCTGATCCTGCAGAATACGGGCAGCCAGGGCAACCGCGTCTTCCGGCGAAACGACGCCGTTGGTTTCGACAACCAGCGTCAGCTTGTCATAGTCGGTAACCTGTCCGACACGGGTATTTTCAACCTTGTAGGACACTTTTTTGACCGGCGAATAAATCGCATCGACGGCAATAACACCGATCGGCGCGTCGGCAGCTTTGTTCTGATAAGCCGGAACATAGCCTTTGCCGGTATTTACCGTCAATTCCATTGAAATTTTGGCACCGGCATCCAGATTGCAGATAACCAGTTCCGGATTTTTGATTTCTACGTCATGACCGGTTTCAATCATTGCTGCGGTAACTTCGCAGGGACCTTCAGCCTTCAGGGTCATGGTTTTCGGGCCTTCGCCGTGAACGGCGACAGCCAGACCTTTAATGTTGAGAACAATATCGGTAACGTCTTCTCTGACACCCGGAACTACAGAAAATTCATGCAGAACGCCGTTAATCTTGATAGCCGTTACGGCACCGCCCTGCAGCGAAGATAACAAAACTCTTCTCAATGCGTTGCCCAAAGTTAAGCCAAAACCTCTTTCCAAAGGTTCAACTACTATCTTAGCCTTATTTCCGCCTTCGCTTGAAACATCTAAGTTAGTGGGTTTAATAAGTTCTTGCCAATTCTTTTGAATCACTGGTATGTCCTCTTATTTTAGTGCATATGCAATATTACAAAAATCAAAAGACGGCGAGGCTGTCATGCAGCCTCACTATCTGTAAAAAGATTAAACGCGACGTCTTTTTCTCATGCGGCAGCCATTGTGAGGAATCGGGGTAACATCACGAATGGAGGTGATGGTAAAACCGATAACCTGCAAGGCTCTAATCGCAGATTCTCTACCAGAACCGGGGCCTTTAACTTCAACTTCCAGAGTTTTCATACCGTTTTCCTGAGCCTTTTTGCCGGCTTCTTCGGCGGCAACCTGTGCGGCATACGGAGTCGACTTGCGGGAACCCTTGAAACCCTGAGCGCCGGCCGTCGACCAGGATACGGTGTTACCCTGAGCGTCAGTAATTGTTACTCTTGTATTGTTGAAAGTAGAATTCACATGGGCAACGCCCGCAGTGATATTCTTCTTCTCTTTTTTCTTAACACGTTGTACTGCTTTTGCCATTAGAATCTACCTCTTACTTCTTCTTGTTCGCAACGGTTTTGCGTTTACCTTTACGGGTACGGGCATTCGTCTTCGTGCTCTGTCCGCGAACCGGCAAACCTTTACGATGTCTCAAACCTCTGTAACATCCGAGATCCATAAGTCTCTTGATGTTGACGCCGACTTCACGACGCAGCTCACCCTCGACGAGGTAGTTGCTGTCAATAACTTCACGAATTTTCGCGACTTCTTCCTCGGACAATTCGTGAACGCGGCGACTGCAGTCGATTCCAGATTTTGCGCAAATGTCTTGAGCAGTTTTCTTTCCGATACCAAAAATATAAGTCAGGGCGACTTCAATTCTTTTGGCTGTCGGAATATTTACACCAGCTATACGAGCCAAATTAACTCTCCATCTTTCTAATTAATTATTACATTTAAAAAGTTGATCACCACTTTTCAAAATTAAGCCGGATTATAGGCTAAAATTTAACAGTGTCAACCACCCTTTTGCTAAAAAAATTCAAAAAGTTGCATTTTTTTCAGGTTTTTAGAAACCCGACCTGTCGACTCGGGCTATTTAATGCCCAAAATGCTGTCGACTTTATTGCTGACGGCTTCAATAGTCCCGGTTCCGTCCACGCAGCGCAGGAGTCCTTTTTTTTCATAGTAAGGAATTGTCGGATACGTCAGGGCTCTGTAGTTCACCAGACGATTTTGCACCGTCGTCTTGTTATCATCGACCCGGCGGAAAAAATCCGTTCCGCCGCAGACGTCACAGACGCCGTAAACCTTCGGCTTCTGAAACTTGTCATGATATCCCTGCCCGCATTTCATGCAGGCATAACGGCCCAAAATACGTTCCATAATAATCTCGTCGGGAACCTGAATTTCAATAACCGCATCCAGATTTATCCCTTTCCGATCCAGCATTTCGTCCAGAACCTCCGCCTGATGCAGCGTTCTAGGAAAACCGTCGAGGATAAAACCGTTCCGACAGTCATCCTCGTCGATTCGCTTGGATACCATGTTAATAATCATTTCGTCGGTCGCAAACTCGCCCTTGTCAAGCAGAGCCTTGATTTCCAAGCCCAGCGGCGTTCCCTTGGCCGCTTCGGCACGAAGCATTTCGCCGGTCGACAAATGGCAAATAGCTACCTTCTCTTTCAAAATTCTTGCCTGCGTGCCTTTACCGCAGCCCGGAGCTCCGGTAAAGACCACATGCAAACCCAATCCGCTCTCTCTGAAAGACATTATCTTCTCTTTCCTTTATTAACCAGAGCGGCTTTTTTAATCAGCCCTTCATACTGATAGGCAATCAGGTGCGACTGCAGCTGTCCGACGAAATCCATCGTAACCTGAACCACGATAAGCAGGGTCGTGCCGCCCAGAATGAACGGAACCGACAGTCTGGAAATCAAGATTTCCGGCAGGATGCACAAAGCTGTCAGATAGACCGCGCCAAGCACCGTCAGACGGGTAATCACATAGTCCAGATACTCTGCCGTATTTTTGCCCGGACGGATACCGGCAATAAAACCGCCGTGCTTTTTCAGGTTGTCCGCGGTTTCTTCCGGATTGAATACGACTGCCGTATAGAAAAAGGCAAAAAAGATAATCAACGCGCCGTACAGCGTCAGATACAAAGGCTGTCCGTGGCCGAGCAGCTGGCTCAGCGTCTGCACCCATTCCGGACCGTTTTCGGCCGACAGGTTGGCAACCGTAATCGGCAGCAGCAGAAGCGAACTGGCGAAAATCGGCGGAATAACGCCGGTCGGGTTAATTTTCAAAGGCAGATGCGAATTTTCGGAAGACATCATTCTGCCGCCCATCTGGCGTTTCGGATACTGGATGGTAATTTTCCTCTGTGCCCTTTCCACCAGAACGATAATGTAAATCAACGCCAGAACCATAAACAGCAGCATGGCAATCACGCCCAGCGACATGGAGCCGACGCGTCCCAATTCGAAAGTCTGCGCCAAAGCGCTCGGAATATTGGCGATAATACCGACGGTAATAATCAGCGAAGAACCGTTGCCTACGCCGCGGGAAGTAATCTGCTCGCCCAGCCAGACAATAAACATCGTACCGCCGACCAGTGAAACAATCGTCGTAAACTTAAAGATGAAACCGGGCATAACCACTGCCGACAAACCGGCGCTGCCGGTCATGCCCTCCAAACCGACGGCAATGCCGTAGCCTTGAATAATCGTAATAAAGACCGTCAAAATCTTGGTATAATGCGTAATTTTGCGATGGCCTGCCTCGCCGTCCTTTTTCAGCGCTGCCAGCGACGGAATAACCGACTGTCCGAGCTGCAGAATAATCGACGCCGAAATATACGGCATGATGTTCAGGGCAAAAATGGTCATACGCTCCAACGCGCCGCCCGAAAACATGTTGAACATTCCCAAAATGCCGCTCGACTGTCTGGCGAAAATATCCGACAAAATATGCGGATCAATGCCGGGAAGCGGAATAAACGTTCCCAAACGAAAGACGATCAGGGCCAGAACCGTAAACCACAGTCTTTTCTTCAGTTCTTCAGCCTTGCTGAAAGCGGACATATCCATGTTTGCAGCCATTTTCTCTGCCAATGATACCATTTTTAAATCCTTATTATTTATTTAAAACAAACAACGAGGGACAAACCGGTCCCTTTAAGCTAATTTATTAATACACTAAAAAAATTTTAATTCAACTAATTTATCCACTTACACCGCATAAATAATCACTGTCTCCGGTTGATTTCAACACCGCACCCAAACGGGACAAAAGCCCCGCCGATAAAATTGTTGCCGCAAAAAAAGCGCATTCTCGACAGAATGCGCTTTTATGGCTCAAAATAACGCTTATGCTTCGATAAGGTTAACCTTGCCGCCGGCTTTCTCAACCGCAGCTACAGCGGCCTTGGAAGCGGAGTTTACCGAAATGGTAACACTGGAGGTAATCGCGCCGCGAGCCAGCAGACGAACGCCGTCCAGCTCCTTGGAGATAACACCGGCATTCATCAGAGCGGCAACATCAATCGCGGCAGCATTAAGCTTGCCGGCATCAACCGCTTTCTGAATGGTATCCAGATTAACCACCGCAAATTCCTTGGCAAAAGGATTCTTGAAACCGCGTTTCGGCAGTCTGCGGTAAATCGGCATCTGGCCGCCTTCAAAACCGTTGACGGCAACACCCGAACGGGACTTCTGACCTTTCTGACCGCGGCCGCAGGTTTTGCCCTTGCCGCTGCCGATGCCGCGTCCGACACGGATACGGTTTTTGGTAGCTCCTTCGTTGTCTCTTAATTCATTAAGTTTCATTTTTCTTCACCTTAATTAACTCGTCAATGAGTTGACAGGGGTTTCGTCATGCAGACCGCTTTGAAATCGGCCGACCCGACCAACCCCCGGCAATCTCCCTACTCCTCAACCTTGACCAAGTGAGGAATTTTTCTGATCATTCCGCGGATAGCAGGCGTATCCTGAAGTTCGACGGTCTTGCCCATCTTGTTCAGACCCAGACCAATCAACGTGGCTCTCTGCTTTTCGGGACGTCCGATCGGACTTCCGATCTGCGTAACTTTAATTGTTTTTGCAGCCATGGATTAAGCCTCCTCTTTTTCCAGTTTTGAAGTATTTTCGCGGCGGCTGACAATGTCCCCGACTTTCTTGCCGCGTTTGGCGGCAACCATGCGGGGCGAATTAATCGCCGTCAGGGCGTTGAATGTAGCCTTAATCATGTTATACGGGTTATTTGAACCCAGCGATTTGGCAACGACATCCTGAACGCCCAATACTTCAAAGATGGCGCGCATCGGGCCGCCGGCGATAACGCCGGTACCGGCGGGAGCGGTTCTCAAAACAACCTTGCCGGCGCCGAAACGGCCGGAAACGTCATGATGAAGCGTTCTGCCTTCGCGAAGCGGAATGCGAACCATGTTCTTTTTGGCCTCATTGGTAGCTTTGACAATAGCGTCCGGAACTTCGGTCGCTTTGCCGGAACCGTAGCCGACGCGGCCTTTCTGGTCACCGACGACAACGACGGCGGCGAAAGACATGTTGCGGCCGCCTTTAACGGTCTTGGCTACACGGTTAATATGAACCAGTTTCTCAACCAATTCATCTTTCTTTTCAGCTTTGTTGCTGTTGCGACGATCTGCTTGTACCATCATCTTATCTCCTAAAATTTCAGGCCGGCAGCGCGTGCAGCGTCAGCCAAAGCTTTAACACGACCGTGATAAATGTAGCCACCTCTATCGAAGATAACTTCACTAACACCGGATTTGACGGCTCTCTCAGCCACCACCTTACCGATAAAGCTGGCCGCTTCAACGGTAGAAGATTTCTTAATCTGATCTCTGACTTCTTTGTCCAAAGTAGAGGCAGAAACAACAGTGGAACCTTTAGCATCGTCAATAATCTGCGCGTAAATATGCTTACCGCTGCGGAAGACGGAAAGTCTCATCTTGCCGTTGGCAGCGTTTTTCAAAGCTGTTCTTACGCGAGCTTTTCTTTTTTCAAACAATTCTCTTGGCGTACTCATTTAATTAATCCTTATTTCTTCTTACCTTCTTTGCGGCGGACATATTCACCGGTATATTTAACGCCTTTGCCTTTGTAAGGTTCAGGTTTTCTATACTTGCGAATTTCCGCGGCAATCTGACCAACGAGTTGTTTATCGGCACCGGAAACGGAAATCTGAGTCGGAGTAGCGCAGGCAAGATTGATGGTTTTCGGGGCTTCGAAAATAACATCATGAGAGAAGCCCAGCGACAATACCAGCTTGTGGCTGCCTTCAACGCGGGCTTTATAGCCGACGCCGACCAGTTCCAGTTCTTTCTTAAAGCCTTCGCTAACGCCCTTGACCAGGGAGTTAATCTGAGCTCTGGTCGTACCCCACAGTGTGCGGGCTTCCTTGGAGTCGCTCAACGGGGTAACAACAACTTTGTTGTCTTCCAGCTTGGTTGCAACATGACTGTCGTCAAAAACAAAGCTGAGTTCACCTAATTTACCTTTGGCCGTAACAACGTTGTTTTCGACCGTAACGGTAACGCCATTAGGGATAATAACAGGATATTTACCAATTCTAGACATCTGTTTGCTCCCTTAAAATACCTGGCACAGAATTTCACCGCCGACATTGGCCCTGCGGGCTTCATGGTCACTCATGACGCCGGCCGGCGTTGAAATGATGGAAATACCCAGACCGTTGTAAACTCTCGGCAGGTCGCGTACGCTTGAATAAACGCGGCGGCCCGGTGTCGAGACGCGGTAAATTTCGGTTATAACGGAAGTACCTTCATGATACTTCAACTGAATGCGGAGTTCGTCGATTCCCGGCTTGACATTAACGCGCTCATAGCCGTTGATGTAACCTTCTTTTTTCAGAACTTCCAATACATTTTCACGCAAGCGAGAAGCAGGTGATACGACCTCGTTCTTCTTCGCTCTTTGTGCGTTTCTAATGCGTGTGAGCATATCGCCCAAAGGATCGGTCATAGACATGATCTTAATCTCCCTACCAGCTTGATTTTACCAAACCAGGAATCTCGCCGAAGCTGGCCAAATCTCTCAATTCGACACGGCTCAGACCGAATTTCCTGTAATAACTGCGTGAACGACCGGTAACTTTGCAACGGTTTCTAATCCGGTTTTTAGCCGAGTTACGAGGTAATTCCGCCAATTTAAGAGTTGCCTGGAAACGCTCTTCGGGAGACGCATTTTTATCCATTACAATCTCTTTGAGCTTCGAACGGCGGTTATTGAACTTCTGCGCCATTTTAACTCTTTTCAAGTTTCTGAATACTGAACTTGTTTTTGCCATAGTAAAATCTCCGCTTATTTCTTGTAAGGCAGGTTAAAGCCGTCGAGAAGAACTTTGGCTTCGTCGTCGGATTTTGCCGTTGTGCAGATTACGATATCCATACCGCGGACGTTCTCAACCTTTTCATAGTTGATTTCCGGGAAGATAATCTGTTCTTTAATGCCAAAAGCGAAGTTGCCTTTGCCGTCAAAGTTCTTGCCGGTAATGCCGTGAAAGTCGCGGATGCGCGGCAGAGCCATATTGACCAGACGCTCCAGGAACTCGTACATTCTGTCCGAACGCAGAGTAACCTTGCAGCCAATCGGCATGCCTTCTCTCAGCTTGAAAGTGGCGATAGATTTGCGGGCTTTGGTAACCAGCGGTTTCTGGCCGGCAATCAGCGCCATTTCGTCTACGGCGTTATTCAGTTTCTTTTTGTCTGTAACAGCGTCGGAAACGCCCATGTTCAGAACAATCTTAGTCAGCTTCGGAATCTCGTGGGGGTTCTTGTAACCGAATTTTTCCACCAGAGATTTCTTTATGACTTCGTTATAAAGCTTTTCAAAATTTGTCATAAGATTTTCCCTTTACTTATCGATTACTTCACCGGACCGGCGAGCGATGCGGACTTTTCTTCCGTCCTTTTCCTGATAGCCGATTTTGGTGGCCTTGCCGTCACTGGCAACAATGGCGACGTTGGAAACATGGATCGGAGCTTCTTTGGTAACGATGCCGCCCGGGGTGGTCTGGCTGGGTTTGGTATGTCTTTTAACCAGATTGATACCCTGAACAACCACTTTACCCTCTTTCGGCATGGCCTTTACGACTTCACCGGTTTTGCCTTTGTCCTCTCCGGACAGGACAACAACCTTGTCACCTTTTTTGATTTTAAGTTTAAGGCTCATTACAATACCTCCGGTGCTAATGAAATAATTTTCATAAACTTCTTCGCACGCAGTTCTCTGGTAACGGGGCCGAAGATACGGGTACCGATCGGCTCGCCGTCCTTGTTGATCAGAACTGCAGCGTTAGAGTCAAAGCGGATGACAGATCCGTCTTTGCGTCTGATATCGCTGGCTGTGCGAACAATTACAGCTTTATGAACATCGCCCTTCTTAACGCGGCCTTTCGGCATGGCGTCTTTGATGGAAACGACAATTACATCACCCACAGAAGCATGCATTCTCTTGGACCCGCCAAGAACCTTAATGCACTGCACCTGACGTGCGCCTGAATTATCTGCGACATCCAGGTTGGTTTGCATCTGTATCATTTTTTACTTCCTTCTTTTCTAGGCGTTATCAACGATTACAGTCCAACACTTGGTCTTGGAATAGGGCTTGGACTCTTCAATCCGAACGATATCCCCGACTTTGAACTGGTTATTTTCATCATGAGCCGCATACTTTTTGCTTCTCTTAACGAACTTTTTGTAAACAGGATGCATGACCTGACGCTCTACGCTGACTACGACAGTCTTATCCTGCTTATCACTAACAACAACACCTTGAAGAATTCTTTTAGGCATATTTCAGTCTCCTAGTTATTCTTCTTGCGCTCGGCAATGAGCGTGTTGATTTTTGCAATTTCACGACGGACTTTTCTTATTACCGCAGTATTCGATAATTGTCCAGTAGATTGTTGAATTCTTAAGTTAAACTGTTCTTTTTTGTTTTCGAGCAGCTTTGCTTCCAATTCGTCAATCGTCATCGCGCGCAAATCTTTAGTTTTTACCATTATGCTTCTCCCTTGTCGGAATTAAGGCGCTTGACAAACTTCGTCTTAATCGGCAGTTTGGCGGCACCGAGAGCAAATGCGTTGCGGGCGGTTTCTTCATCAATACCGTCAGCCTCAAACATAATGCGGCCCGGGTGCACTCTTGCGCACCAATACTCAATAGAACCTTTACCTTTACCCATACGAACTTCGGCGGGTTTGTCAGATACAGGAACATCCGGGAAAATTCTGATCCACAATCTTCCGGCTCTTTTCATCTCGCGGGTAATAGCACGACGGGCAGCCTCAATCTGGCGGGCCGTAATGCGATCCGGGGTCAGAGCCTTTAATCCATATGAACCAAAACTCAATTCAGAACCGCCTTTGGCGAGGCCGTGAATACGGCCTTTGTGCATCTTGCGGAACTTTAATCTTTTAGGACTTAACATCTTATTTTAACCTCAAATAATTATTTCTGTTCAGCCAGCTTCTTGTCCTGCGCCATCGGATCGTGAGCCATGATTTCGCCCTTATAGATCCAGACTTTTACGCCGCAGGCACCGTAAGTGGTGTGAGCCGTAGAGGTTGCATAATCAATGTCAGCGCGCAAGGTGTGCAAAGGAACGCGGCCTTCGCGATAATATTCGGTTCTTGCGATTTCGGCGCCGCCGAGACGACCCGAGCAGCTGACCTTAATGCCTTCTGCACCCAAACGAAGAGCTGACTGCATAACGCGTTTCATGGCGCGGCGAAAAGCGACGCGGCGTTCCAGCTGCTGCGCGACGGAGTCGGCAACAAGCTGCGCATCCAGCTCAGGTTTTCTGACTTCCAGAATGTTTAACTGTACTTCGGAGTCGGTCATTTTCTGAATCTCTTTTCTCAAGAGCTCAATATCCTGACCTTTTTTGCCGATAACAACACCCGGTCTTGCAGAATGAATGGTAACTCTGGCCTTCTTCGCAGGACGTTCGATGACGATTCTGCTGACGCCGGCCTGAGCCAGTTTCTCTTTCAAGAATTCTTTAATTTTCAAATCTTCGTGGAGGTAGTCAGTGAACTTGTCATCTGCATACCAACGGGAATCCCAAGTGCGGTTGACGCCTAAACGAAGACCTGTAGGATTTACTTTCTGTCCCATTAACTTACTCCCCACGCTCGGTAACGACAACAGTCAGGTTGGAGAACGGTTTCAATACCCGGGCTCCGCGACCGCGACCGCGTGCGTGCATACGTTTCATAACTAAACCTTTACCGACAAAAGCTTCGCTGACGAATAACTTGTCGATGTTTAACTGGTGGTTGTTTTCGGCATTGGCAATTGCGGACTGCAATACGGCCAAAACAACTTTGGCGATTCTCTTCTTCGAGAAGCTGAGTTCGGCAACCGCTTTTTCAGCATTCAATCCGCGAATGGTCTGAGCGACTAAGTTCAGTTTGCGCGGGCTGGTACGAATAGAGTGGCAAACAGCCATAGCCTGATTGGCTTCTACTCTTCTTGTATCTTTAGATTTTCCCATAATTAACCTCTCTTAGCCTTTTTGTCTGCGGCATGACCGTAAAAAGTACGGCTCGGCGCAAACTCACCAAACTTGTGACCAACCATGTCTTCGGTAACCAGAACCGGAATAAATTTGTGACCGTTATGGACACCGAAAGTCAGGCCGACGAACTGCGGCAGCATGGTTGAACGACGGGACCAGATTTTAATCACTTCGTTACGGCCGGAAGCTCTGGCTGCATCAGCTTTCTTCAGAAGATAGCCGTCAACAAAAGGTCCTTTCCATACGGAACGTGTCATTAGCTTATCTCCTTATTTCTTTTTGTTTTCATGACGAGAGCGCATAATAAAGCGATCCGTCTTCTTGTTAGAACGAGTCTTGGCACCCTTGGTCGGTTTACCCCAGGGAGTAACCGGATGACGACCGCCGGAAGTGCGGCCTTCACCGCCGCCGTGCGGGTGATCGACAGGGTTCATGGCAACGCCGCGGCTGACCGGTCTGATACCCAGCCAACGAGAACGGCCGGCTTTGCCGAGCGATCTGTTCTGGTTATCAGGATTGGAAACGGCGCCGACCGTAGCCAGACACTCTTCGCGTACGATTCTCAGTTCGCCCGAGCTGAGCTTCAGCTGGGCATAACCGGCATCCTTACCGACAACCTGGGCATAGCAACCGGCCGAACGGACCAACTGCCCGCCTTTGCCGGCTTTAAGCTCAATGTTGTGAATAATCGTACCGACCGGCATGTTCTTCAAAGGCATAGCATTACCCGGTTTGATGTCCGCCTTGTCGGCAGAAATAACCTTGTCGCCGGCTTTCAGTCTCTGAGGAGCCAGAATATAGGCCTTTTCGCCGTCTTCATAGCTGATTAAAGCAATGAAGGAAGAACGGTTAGGATCATATTCGATTCTCTCAACTGTTGCCTCGCAGCCGAATTTATTGCGTTTAAAGTCGATGATACGGAGCTTGCGTTTGTGGCCGCCACCGATTTTACGACTTGTAACGTGTCCGAAATTATCACGCCCACCGGACTTAGTAAGACCGATTGTCAGAGACTTCTCGGGAGCGCCCTTGTAAAGTTCGCTTCTGTCAACAATGACAAGCTGACGAAGTCCCGGAGATGTGGGCTTATAGTTTTTTAAAGCCATGTCTTATATTCCTGTTGTAACATCAATATTTTGACCTTCGGCAAGCGTAACAACGGCTTTTTTGAAATCGGAACGCTGTCCGACGTAACCTCTGAAACGTTTTTCCTTGCCGAACTGACGAATAGTATTTACCTTATTTACCTTAACGTTGAAAATAGCTTCAACGGCTGCCTTAACCTCGTCTTTGGTGGCAGACAGCGGAACCAGGAAGGTTACCTTGCCGGCCTCGGACGACAGCATAGATTTTTCGGTAATTACCGGACGAACCAGCGTATCGTACATTTTTGCGGAAACGTTGTTTGATTTGTTAGATTTTACCATTTCAGTCTCTCCTCCAAGCAAGCAACCGCATCTTTGGTCAATACCAGTTTGTCCTTTCTCAAGATGTCATAAACATTGGCGCCGATTGTCGGAAGAACGTCTACGCCTTCGATATTGCGGCTGGCCAGTGCAAAATTGACATCAACTCCCTTGCCGTCGATAAACAGGCAATTTTTCAATCCGCAAGCATCAAGTCTGGATTTCAGATCTTTAGTCTTGGGGGCTGACAATTTTGCCTCGTCAACGACAACCAGGTTGCCCTCTTTGGCCTTGGCCGAGAGAGCGGTCTTCAAACCGAGTTTTCTGAACTTTTTGGTCAGATCATGAGACTGGTCACGAACGACGGGACCGAAAACGACGCCGCCTTTTCTGAACTGGGTACCTTTGCGGGAACCCTGACGCGCATTGCCGCTGCCTTTCTGCTTAAACGGCTTTGCCGGCGTCAAGGCAACCTCGGAACGACCCTTGGTCTTGTGGTTGCCAGTCTGCAATCTGGCCAGCTGCCAGTTTACAACACGGTGCAAAATATCGGCACGGACTTCCAAACCGAAAATCGATTCGTTCAGTTCAATTGTACCGACGTTTTTGTTATCTGCTAAACTTAAGATGTCCTGTTTCATAATTTTCAATCCTTATAACTTATGCATTGTCAGCAGGAGCTTCGGCTTCTGCTTTAACTGCAACAGGTTCATCAACTTTTTTCAAACCGGCAGGCATCGGCAGGGTAACATTACCGGCCTTTTTAACGGCGTCGGTAACGCGAACCCAGGCATTTTCGCTGCCCGGAACGCCGCCCTTAACCATAATCAGGCCTTTGGAGGCGTCGATGGCGACAACCTTCAGGTTCTGAACGGTTACGCGCTCATCGCCCATATGGCCTGCCATTTTCTTACCCTTGAATACTTTACCGGGATCCTGTCTCTGGCCCGTAGAACCGTGGGAACGGTGCGAAATAGAAACACCGTGGGTGGCTTCCAGACCGGCGAAGTTATGACGTTTCATAACACCGGCGAAACCCTTACCGATTGATGTTGCGCAAACGTCAACATACTGACCGGGAACAAAATGTTCTACAGACAATTCGTTGCCGACAGACAGCAGGCAGTCTTCGGTTACTCTGAACTCGCCCAGTTTCTGTTTCGGCTCGACATTAGCTTTTGCAAAATGTCCTTTGAGCGGCTTGGATACGTTTTTAGCCTTGACAGCACCGGTTCCGAGCTGTACGGCGTTGTATCCGTCCTTCTCCTGAGTTTTAACGGCAACAACCTGGAGGCCGTCAACACTCAAAACCGTTACCGGGACATGTGTTCCGTCGGCTTCGAAAATGCGGGACATTCCAAGTTTTTTTGCGATTAGACCCGTACGCATTTATTTATTTCCTTTTCAATTGGTTGACCAGTCATATTTCAAAAGGCCAACATTGTTATTATCAAACTAGAGCTTAATCTCTACATTAACACCGGCAGCCAGATCCAGCTTCATCAGAGCATCAACGGTCTGCGGCGTCGGATCAACAATATCGAGAAGTCTCTTGTGAGTACGGATTTCGAACTGCTCGCGGGACTTTTTGTTGATATGCGGAGAACGGTTAACCGTGAATTTCTCGATTCTTGTGGGAAGAGGAATAGGTCCTCTGACATTTGCCCCGGTTCTTTTGGCAGTGTGCACAATTTCCTTGGTAGACAAATCGAGCAGACGGTGGTCAAAAGCCTTGAGGCGAATTCTGATATTTTGTGTATCCATCATTTCAAATACTTTTCCTATAACTAGACGGCAAAATCCGACCCGAAAGCCAAACCTGCCATCTAAATGTTAAACTCTGCAGCACGTGCTCAGCATAGGTGCTGCGGTATGTTTTATATTTTCATCGCTGGGGAGATTCCTCCCCCAAAACAATTATCGTGAGCACCTTGTAACATAAGTGAGTCTAATATGCAAGCAAAAAAACGCTGTTTTTTTATTTTTTTGCGTCGCTGAATCGCTTTGCCAGACTCTGTTTGAGTCAGGTTGACAAAATTTTTAAAATCCACGTTTCATGCTATATAACCTGTTATATATTAAAAAGAGTTATTATTACAGCCCACATATTTTTGATTGAAAACACAATCAGTTTTGTATATTGTAATTAGCAGAAGCTAATAATCAAAAAATAAAATCGTGAGAAAAATGACCGAATTAAGCAGTAGAGTTATTACCATTCACAAACGTAAAACAACCATGCGTTTGTGTAAAAACGAGTGGGAAGCCCTGAAAGATATTTGTAAAAGAGAAAAGATAAACCGCAAGATGCTTCTCGAAATGATTGAGAGCCGCAAAGATCCGAAACTGGGCCTGACACCGTCCATTCGGCTGTTTTCGCTGGTTTATCTGCATGAATTGTCCAAACCGCTGCTTGAGAAACAGCACAAACCGGACAACTATAAATCAATTACCGACATTCTGGATAAAATATCTTAAATCAGCGCCCCTGGTTCCGCATATATTTTACTTCCGCACACTGCATCGGTCCGGCGGCATTGGCAACCGGGTTCCAAGCGGTAAGACTTCGCTCTTCATAAACACGGCGGCCTTCCCAAAAGGCTATTTTCTGCTGAGCACTCAGCCTGTCACAGCGGGGTTTTCCGTTGCTTTGAATCGTATAACCGTACAATTCTCCGGTTTTTGTCAGAAAGACATGGGCATCATAATAAATTTTGGCGATTTTCTTATCACTCATAATTTCTCCTTTCTTTTTGCCAAAAAGAGAAGCGGCCTCTATTCTTTAGAGGCCGCTGAACCGATGCTTAACAAGCATTCATTATTACAAGCACTGTGTGTTGTTCTTATTTGCTTAAACATCTCGAAAATTCTGTCTTAAATTCCAAAACTGTCTATAAGTTAACATATTATTAACAAGAGTCAAGAAGAGTCTGCATGCCGCAGATACGAAAAAAAATCCGGTTTTCGCCGGATTTTGCTTCAAATTCAGGCAAATATTTTCCCGAAATCCTCTTTTTCTCCCAAATGATGAAGACGGAATAAATACCACGCCATATTCAGAAAATCGCTTAAATTAATCTGCTCGGCATCGATTCTGGCAATCCGCCGACGCAATTTGGCTCTCTTCCGTAGTTCAAACCACCAGACAGACCTGTACCGGCGGCGCAACGTCCGCCTTCTTTCCGCTTTACCGAGCAGTTCCGCATACAACGCGGAGGCATTCTCACTTTCCACCGGCAGATTCGACACCCACATCGGCAGCTTTCGCTCAACTTCGGCCAACACCAGACGATAATTATAATTGGCCACAGTCATTCCTTCCCACGGATCCAGAACCGGCACAAAACGGCTTTTCAAACGCGCTTCGTAATAAACGACCAAACTGTACAAGACAGCTTCTCTCAACGATTTTTCATACCATTGCCGTGATTTGACACTCATCGCGGAAAACTGCTCCGCAATCATACCTACTGAAATTTTAGGAGTTTCCATACTCATAAAAATAAAAATTAATAACACTTAGTCTTAATACAAACGGACGCCTGATTACCACAAACCGAAACAAAAATCAACATCCAATTTTCCCAACAGAAAAAAAAGGAAAGGCTCTGAAGAATTTCAGAGCCTTTCCTCTAATTCGGAATATCTTCC
>FR885407.1 GCA_000436375.1 Azospirillum sp. CAG:239
AATGATTCCACAGGATTAAAGTTGTCATCATAAACCTGTCCAAGAGTCAATTTTTGGATGGAATGAATACGAAGAGAGGTCATCAACATCATCAAGAACATTAATCTGGTTCGTCCCTGATGTGATGGCATATCATTAATAAACCGAAGACAATTTTTTACATCTGTGTCTGATAGTAATTTAGATTTTCCACGCTTCATTTTTAACCTCATAAAATATTCATTAAAGTATATAAAATATATATAAATGAAAATTTATAAGATGTCAAGATTTGGTCCTAAAATCAAAGCATTAGATTTTGTTGGGAATGAAGCAAAAATCTTAATTAATATGTATTTTTGAATATTTCAGGAAGATTCATTTTATTTTAAATAGAGATAGTTATAATACACTAAATTTATAAAGGGACTCGGTAAAATGGATGAAATAACAGATTTATTATCAGAAAAGCGATTGGCTAAATATAAGGACATCGGTAAAGAAAATGCCATTGCTTGTCATCTGTTTAATTGTGAATTGGCGGAATCTTTTTATTCCTCATTATCATATTTTGAAATTATTTTGCGTAATAAGATAGACAAGGTATTTTCTAAATATTTGGGTGATGACTGGATTTTCAAAGATGAGTATATTATCGGCAGAAATCAAGATAATATGAAAAATGCCCTTGCTCATATTAAGGATACTAAAAAGAATCCTACCGATAAAAATCACATCATATCCGAATTAAATTTAGGTTTTTGGGTGTATTTATTTTTGCCAGCATACAATGATGTTGTATGGAAAAAGTATCCGCAGGTATTGCAAGAGATTTTTGATGGTTGTAAAGATATTAGTGTGTTATCAAGAATTTTTAATAAATTAAACCGCATTAGGATGTACCGCAACAAAATATTTCACTATGGTTCTTTACTTGTTGTTGCAGAAGAGAATAGACCTGAAAAAGTGCATAATCTAATATACCGTATGATTGGAGATTTGAACGCTCCTAAATTACTGAAAGAATTAAGAAAGATAGATTCTTTCAATGAGAAGTATTTAAAAGGAAAAAATTTCGGGATTTTAAAACGATAAAGGATGACAGCAAATACAACCAGAGAAACTCCTGCGTGAAAACGCTTAATGTATTTTATAGTCATCCTATCTGCTAAAATATATAACATTAAAATTTATAAATGTCAAGATAATCTATTGTTGGATATCAAATTAAATAAAAAATATCATTCATTATTTTATTACACCATTTTTTATG
>FR885408.1 GCA_000436375.1 Azospirillum sp. CAG:239
ACCATAATAAAATCAGACCCTCTAACGGGTCTTTTTTTTATGGTAAAAGCACTTGCTGGTTTGTAACGCCGCAACAGTGAGCTAAAAAATGTTACAAATACTTTGCAAAAGCAAAATTATCGAACCTAACGGCGAAATTTACGGGTAGAACATAACCTTTACAGTCTCCTAAATTTGATAGGCGGTAAGGTTTTTATGATATAATTTAAAATTAAAATAATGGGAGCAACAAATTGCTCCCTCATCTTACGGCATTTCCAGCCTTATTATATATGTGTTGACCGTCTAATTAATCTCTGAAAAAAATTACGTCATTCACATAACACCTAATATTATGCCGATATTATTGTTGAAATGTCAATAGTTATATTATAGCCTATATCAAGTTGTTTGCATATACGGGAGATAGCCATGAAATATCGTCTAGGTCTTGATTTGGGTGTTGGTTCAATAGGAAGTGCAGTCATTGAGCTTGATAATAAAAATAATGCAAAAGATATTATTGATGCAGGTGTCCGTATTTTTGAAGTTTCAGAAGGCGCCGAGGAGAGAAGACTTAAAAGAACAGCCCGCAAAAATTTGGTCAGGACCAAAAAACGGTTGGAGCTCTTAGCTAAAAAGCTTTTTGAAAATGGCTTATGGCCGAATGAAAATCCTGAAGGAACCGATAAACTAAAAAGCAAATCTCCTTATAAAATCAGAACAGATGCCCTAAACGAAAAATTGGCAAGCCCTTATTATGTCGGACGAGCCGTTTTGCACATAGCCAAACATCGCGGGGCAGGTTTTGTCTCGGCCATTGAAGAAACAGAAGAGGAAATCTTAGAAGAGGGTGAAAAGTCAAAAGCTAAAAAGTCTTCTTATGATATGATGCTACATCACCTGAAAGAAACAAATTCCAGAACCATCGGTGAATTTTTTTATAATAAAATAATCTCCGGCAAAGGAAACGATAAAACAGTTCGTCAGAAAAAATATGCTATTGAAAAAAATATTGTAGATTACGCAATCCCTCGCTACCTTGTTAAAGATGAATTTAATAAAATTTGGGATAAACAAGCCGAATTTTATCCGCAAATGAAAAAAGAAAATTTAAAAAAAGAAATTTACGACATTTT
Source organism: Azospirillum sp. CAG:239 (assembly GCA_000436375.1). Classification (GTDB taxonomy): domain Bacteria; phylum Pseudomonadota; class Alphaproteobacteria; order RF32; family CAG-239; genus Scatacola_A; species Scatacola_A faecigallinarum. Next base: position 1,119 of record FR885408.1, read on the forward strand.
ATTTTATGAACGTCCGGCAGCACCTTATGCTACAGGTAAATGCATTTATTTCAGAGAAGAAGACCGTTTGTTAAAAGCCCACCCGTTATCGGAAATGCGTCGTATTTATGAAGAAGTCAACAACATCCGCATTTTAAACGATATGAACAAAAGAAAATTAACCTTGGAAGAAAGAGATTCTATCGTTAACGAACTATTGCTGAAAGGGCAAAATGCAGGTAAGCAAGCAATAAAAAAATTGCTCAATTTGTCAGCCCAACACAAAATTTCTTTGGTTGATGACAGAGTAATCAAGGCCTATTTATATTCTCGTCCCGAATTTGCAAATAACGAACATTTGCAGAATATGAACGAAAATGAGCTTTCATCTTTTATTGAATTTTTGGCCGAGCCTAAAATGTCAAAGGATAAAAATGCTCGTTTATACAACGAAGATGCGTTAATCGAATATCTTAAACCTATTCTGAAGATTGATGACGAAAAAGAAATCGGCAACCTTTTAACCAAATTGCCCAAAGGACGGGGAATGTTAGGCATAAGTGCCACAAAAATTATCCTCGAAAAATTAAAAGAAGATGTATTAACTCATCGTGAAATTACCGACAAATTGGCGGAAACGGATAAACGATTTATGGCAGAGGAAGAAATCGCTCGCCAAAATCAGGGAAAATGTTTCCAGCTTCCTTATTATGGAGAAATTTTACAAACAGATACGGCCCCGCTTCCGCCTTTAATGATAAACAACAACAAAAGCCTTAACCCTGATGAGATAAGATGGGGCAAAATCGCCAATCCTGCCGTACATATGATTCTCAATCAAATTCGCTTGGTTGTTAATGAAATTATTAAAATTTATGGCAAGCCTTATGACATCAATATTGAGCTTGGTCGTGATGTCGGTATGTCAACAAAGAAGAAAAAAGAATTTGAAAACCAACAAAAACAAAATGAAAAACTTAATGAAGAGGCTAAAAATTATTTAAAAGAGCATAAAATTGCCATAAATAACAAAAATATTTTAAAATATAAACTAGCCAAAGAGCAAGGCTGGAAAGATGCTTACAATCCGACACAAAATATTTCCTCTATATTTACGGGTATGGAAATTGAGCATATTATTCCTCAAGCCAAAGGCGGAACAGATACATATAACAACCTCTGTTTAGTCAACAGCAATGACAACTTAAACAAAGGCAACCGATATGCCTATGAATATTTTGAAGAAACAAAAACACAAGAAGAAATAAGAGAAATTTTAAAAAATGCCCGTTCCCGCACCCCTCAGAAATCCTGGCGTTTTGAAGCAGATGCACGTGAAAAGTATGAAGAAAGCGGCGATAAAGAAGAGAGCACACGTTATCTGACGGATACCCGCTATGTGGCAAAAATGGCTCAGCGATATTTGCGGGCTATTGTCGATTGCTCTGATTGTGACGAAGTTATGCAAACTCGTATTTTGGCGGTCAAAGGCGGACAAACGGCCAAATTGCGCCAACATTGGAATTTATATGGTCTGGAATATGATTTAATGGGACTTGATATTCCAAGATATGTCAATTGCCCTCCTTACTGGCTGGAATTGGATACAGGCGAAATTATAGAGGGAATAAACAAACCCGATATTGATGGCAAATGGAAATTTTTTGATAAGGCAAAAAATAAAGAATGGCAACCCAAACCGCGTATTGACCACCGACATCACGCCATGGATGCCATAACGGTTGCTTGCGCAAATCGCGGATTGATTCAAAAAATGGCAGAAGAAAATGACATTAACAAAATTCATTATCCGTTGCCTTTAACTTCTGTCGAATCTTTGGCCGATTTCAGGCGAAAAGTCATTTCCTGCCTAAAAGATATCAAAGTCTCGCACAAGCCTAATCATAGCAAAGCCGGACAATTTCATAAAGAAACAGGTAGAACCGTTTTGTGTCAAAATCCTGATGACCCAAATTCTTTAATCACTGTTTATTCTCGCAAAATTTTACAGGTGGTAAAATCGGCTAAAGATTTAACGAAACTGCTTATTCCCGAAACAATAAAAAATGAATGGCACGAGGATATTGCAGAGCATAAAGCTAAACAGGCTAAGTTAGTACAAGATTTTGAACTCTATATGAATACGGCGGAACAAATTTTAATTGCCGAAAATGAACAGGGCGTGGCCGAAGGTAAAAAGGAAATCAAAATTACCGAAGGAAGAATTTTATTAAAAGCGTTCCGCATTATTCAAGATAAAGGCCTATGGAAAGGCGATAAATTCAGATGTTATGAAAATAATTCTTCTTTAGTTTATATTAAAAAACACGGCGTTGCTTATGAGGGGCGAAACAACCATTGCGTAGATTTTTACCAAAAAAACGGTAAAATCGGCTGGGAAGTTATTAAACGCTTTGATGCAAACCAGGCCGATTTTGAGCCTCAATGGAAAAAAGAAGGCGGAAAAATTATCTGGTCTGTCCAACAAGGAGATATTTTAGAACTTGATACGCCTGATGAATGGAAACAATATACCGACAAAGAAAGATGTTTGGCAAAAGTGAAGAAGTTTAGTAATGGTGCTGTTACTATTGATTTTGTTAGCGATGCCCGTATGACTTCGCCTAAAGATAAAAATTTACAATATATGTTTGTTGATAGTCTTGTAAATAGAGGATTAAGTTATTTTACAAACAACAAAGCACGTAAAATTGAATTGACACCATTCGGCAAAATCAAAAAGAAACATAAGGCTCTCTGGAATGGCACGAAGACAGCGGCTTGAAACTCTGACAGGATGGTCAATGATGTGGATAATCTGTATGTTTGACATTCCTGTTCGCACCAGAACTGAAATGCGCAAAGCAACAAGATTTCGCAATTTATTACTCGATAATGGTTTCGTGATGAAACAGTTTTCGGTATATATTAAGCCGGTTAAAAGTTTATCCGTCGGACAAACAACCACGAAAAAGCTTTCAAAATTTATTCCTGATAACTCATCTATCTCATTTATATATATTACAGATAAACAATATCTGATGACGGAAAATTATTTAGGCAAAAATTTTGAAGAAAATGAAGAATCGATTCGCGAAAAAAATGGTCAATTACTGTTGTTTTAACCATAAGAAAATATGTTTTTAAAGTTACAATAAGGCCTTGAAATTATTTTATTTCAAGGCCTTATGCTATTAGATAAAGTATCAGAGATTAATTAGACGGTCAACTAT
>FR885409.1 GCA_000436375.1 Azospirillum sp. CAG:239
GGCATAATCCGGACTGCAACGATCCAATTCATCAATAATTATGATTATCGGTTTGTCCGAGCTTTTAGCCCATTTAGTTAATGCTTTTTTTAGTTCCTTGAGAGCTTTTTGATATTGCCTAAAATCATCATAGAGTGATTTTGAAGAAAAATGCTTCTTAAATTCTTCTATAATATCAACCTTCAATTTTTTCTGAGATATGCTTTTAATTGCGGTGCCGCATAAGAAAGCAAGCGAATTTTTAGAAAATTTTAAAGTGGAATCTATAATTTTTGTTGGCAGTTTTCTGCCATCCTTTTCATAAATTTCATTTAATTTTGCCAATATTGGCATAAGAGGATCTTCATAAAAATCCATCTCCCAGATATTCATTTTGGTTGTCTGTACGCCATCTTTTTCAAGGACGCTCTTTAATTTTTCGCAAAAAAAGGTTTTTCCGGTTCCAAAATCCGCTGAAATTGAATAAACTTTAGAAACACCGCCCTCAATATAGGTGTTTTGCTCAATTAAATGGGCAAAATCAATGACAGATGATTTTATGCCTAATTTATCGTCTTCAAAAATTTTATCATATTCAATAGCTAAATGGTCGTCACTCATAGATTTTTCTCTTAAATTTAATTACAATTCTTGTCCTAACAGCCAG
>FR885410.1 GCA_000436375.1 Azospirillum sp. CAG:239
GCGTTGCTTTCTGCGTGCATATCGTGAGGTTGTGCCTTGTGTTTTTGGATGCCCGGGTTAAACCCGAGCATGACATAAAAAAACAAGTCCGACAATGACGAGGGAAAGAGGCAAGCCGACAATCTCTCGGCTATTTATAAAAAAAGCCGTTGCAAAATAGCTTTTAGTCTTTATAATCATTTTTGCCGATGGAAATGGTTATGCCAGCGGCGGAGTATACAAACTCCTTACGAGAAACCAATAAGATAACCTCCTTTGTGGAGGATGGTGCGATATAAGCCGCTTTCAGCGGACGAATAAGCACACTGTTCTCGTACAGTTTGTAACTCCTCCGCTCTCATTTTGAGAGCGGTTTTGTTTTTAACAAAACATGAAGGAGTTGGAAATGAACAGAGAAATTACGAAAGCTCAGGTCAGAAACGAGTTTTACAAAGATTTTGGTTTTGCGCTTTGGCTGGAACGTTGCGGCCGGCGGCAAAAACTGGTAAAAGCCGCGCAGCGTTCCAATCTTCCGCAAGGTCTGATTGACCGAATGGAAAGAGGCTGCTGCCGAGACCTTTATAAGTTTTTCAGGCTTTGCGCCTATTATCAGAAGAAGATAAAAATTACGTTGGTTGACGAAACTTAAAAAACAAAGCCCTCTTTGCGGAGGGCTTTAATATTTAATTTCTTGCAAAAGGGTCATAATAGCGGTTGGCGTTGACGGCGTTTCTTTGCTGTTCGGTAAAGCGGCTGCGGTTTTTATATAACTCTTTATATTTCTTGTCTAATGTGTCTTCAGTATAGAGATTGGCAAAGTTGTTATATAAGTCAAAACGCTGGTGCGGGCCAATCTGCCTGCCTTTTGCTTCGGCACGCTGAATATAAAGTTCGGCCAGCAGGCTGATGACTTCCTTGTGCTCTTTGGAAAGCTGGAAATACATTTTGCGGGGCTGTTCGCGGCGGAGAGGTTTATTATACTGGGTCGGGGTCATAATGTTGTCTCCTTGAAAAGTTGATTATGGCGTAAATATACCATTTTTGGAAAATTTTGTCAAATATTTGTATAAATTTGTTTCCGTATATCAGAAAAAACCCCTTAACCGTGAGGCTAAGGGGTTTTTGTTCGGTTTGGGGAGGGAGCTTATTCAGCGCCTTCCTTAATGGCGAATTCGGCCATATGTTCATACAGAGAACGCTTTTCCTTAACGTTTTCCTGAGCCTTGTTCAGCAGGGTCTCATAACGCTCGGGGTTCATCTTGTTGACGACCTGGAAACGCGTTTCGTTGGACATATAATCGGACAGCGGCTTGCTCGGTGCTTTGGAATCCAAAGTCAACGGCGCTTTGCCCTGGGCGATGTTTTCCGGATTGTAACGATACAGCGGCCAAGAACCGGTGTCGACGGCGGATTTCTGGTGTTCCAGACCGTCGGCAAGGTTGAAGCCCTGAGCGATACAGTGCGAG
>FR885411.1 GCA_000436375.1 Azospirillum sp. CAG:239
GGATACGGGAGCGCGGCTTTTGCTGGTTGCTCTGCCAAAAGTAAATAGGCTTTTTAATCCAGATGAAACGCCAGACACGACTTTGTCTCGAGCCTGCCGCAGCTTCGGCGTAACTCCGGTCGCATTGCCAACCAGTTTTGTCCCCTGCCATGCCATTTTGCCGGTTCCGAGCGTTGCCGCTTTGGCAACATTATAACCCATGCCGCCGATTTCCGGAGCAATCGAACTGCCGCCACCGCCGCCGGCCATGCTTCCGGCCAGTTCCGCAGCCTGACCGCATAATTTGAAACCGAAAATACAACTGGCAATCAGGATGAGGAAACCGGCAAAACCGATATCCAAAAGGTCACTCAGTACTTTTACCGAATTACCGTTCAATGCTTCTTCAATTGCATCCAAACCACCTTGTCCGCCGGTCAATGATATGCCCATTAACTGAATATTAATACTGACAACCAGTCCCATAAAGGCGTAGGTAAAGAATGTATTCATGAACATTGTGAACCCCTGATTCGTATATTTAGACGTAACCTTAAACGGCCAGCTGGCAATCAGGAACGGCATCAACGCGCCGACGATGCCCAGTCGTACGGTTGCGTCAACCAGATAAAAGGCAAAAGCCAGAGAAATCAACCAGGCAAAAACCCAAATGATAAGGCCTTGGAAAAGCATTGAAAAATCAGGGATGGGAACAGATAATACATTGCCGGAAGCTGCTTCATTTCGGGAAACGCACATCAAAGAAGAACCGATTGCCTGTGGGACGGATAGTTCAAATTGAATAGCTCTGATAAAACAGTCTAACTGTGTATAAAGATAATAAGGCAACAAACCGTTTGTCGGCATATTTTTCACGCCGCTCATAGAGTCGCAGCTTTTCAAATATACACTGTCACCGGAAGATAGCAGCGTCATGCCGAATTCCATGCCTGCTTTCAAAAGAGGCCCGAGGGCATATGTGTAAACAGCGTCTGCATTCCGCAGCATCAGATAAGCAAACAGGACTTTGAAAGCCTGCGTCAAAAGTTCGGTAATATATTTCGGCGCATCCATTTTGGTAAAAGACGAAACCTTGCCCAGCAGCGAAAATGCAACCCATAATGCAAAGCCTACCAACATGACATTTGCCAGCGACTGAGCCAAAACTCCGAATGAGCTTGTTGCCATGGTCTGTGCTGCAGAGAATATTTGCGCGAAAAGCGGACAGAAAATGCAGTTTTTACCTTCGGCTATTTTGGCTGGTAACGGCATACATCCTTTGGTAACACCAGAAACAGTTTCATAACTGCCGTCAGCATTGATCACATAGTAGACTGATGTTTCATTTTTTTCATCATAATAAACGAGTACATTTTCACTGTTCTCTTTGATACTCTTTAAGTCAGCCAATTCCGTTGCAGGCCCTTTCCAAGCGGCAAGGGCAATAAGATATTTTTCAGCGGCAGCAATTGCGGCGTTCCATTTTTGTGCTTGTTCTGTATCCCCTTCCATCATAGAGGCTTGAGCTTCTTCTCGGAAATGAGCAATATAGTATTCAAACGAGTTGTCGTGAACCGGAGATAATGATCTCCCTGCCTGCACAACCCAACTGTCAAACCAAAAGTCTTTGTAATTAAATAAACCTTGAGCTTTGTCTTTTATTTTTCTATACTCTTTATCAGCCTCATCCATTGTAGCCTTAAGCTGCGGTACTTTTTTTTCAAGTCTGGCTATTTTCTGATCAATGATAGCTTTGTCTTCGGTCGTAAGTGTTCTTCCCCCGAGAATGTCTTTTTGGGCATCAGCAGCACGTGCCGAACTGGAATACACGGCAAAAAAAGCGCCTAACAAAAAAATAAAACCATATTTCCAACTACATTTTGTCATCGTCGTCTTCCTTATGCCAAGGATTGCCAAGTACCTTAAAAGCAGCCAGCAAAACCGCAATTACCAAAACGAGCGAACCCCAGAAAGCGTATTTTGTGGTAAACCAGCCGAAAAAATCAATATAATAAGCAAGGGCAATTGCCAGAATTATTCCTATATTAATCAGTACGGCTCTCATCGGTTCCTCATTTTAAAGCTATTCCATGCTATTTAGATTGTAGCATATAAAAGTAAAATATTTTGTTACAGTTTTTTGATTTTTTTTGATTTAGTTGAATTTCCCTTTGGTCAGAAATTTTACGCAGGCTTTAACGACTTTGTCGTTGTTAAAGACGTTGTAGTTGACGTTGCTGACATGAATAACCTCCTTTGCACCCTCCAAATCGGATTCGCCCGGCGTCGGTAAAGACTTTTTTAGCGATTCCGAAAGCATGTTGGTCAGATTTTTGCCCGGAAAATCCGTTGCAATGATGCCAAACTCGGTTCCTTTAGGAAAGTTCGGAATGAAAATCATGTTGTTCGGCGAAACTTCTTTCAAAATCGGGCCTAACAGCCATCTGAAAAAACTGTATTTTTCAAGTTTGGCAAAGAGTCTGCTGCCCTGATTCGGCGGACAAACCTGCACAATGCGCCGGATTTTGAGCTTTTTCTGCCAAGGCGATTCGATAGCCATCAGTTTACGCAGTACAATTCCGCCGACGCCTTTGGTTACAAAGGAGACTTCCTGCACGTCTTCAAGATGGTTCAGCAGAAATTCCAACTGCCGGACGTGTGAGTCGATTCGTTTGCGTGTCGACGGATAGTTTATTGCAGCCGCCATCATACCTTCTTTTAATACGGCACGCCATAAGGGTTTGAAAATGTTTTTGCTGTCGCCCAGACCGTGCAGCATGATTACCATATGTCCGCGCTGTCGCGATATTTCATAGATTTCAATATAGTCAAGAAAAGCCCGGCGGCAGTTTTCGAAACCGCCGCTGTGACGCTGAATGTCCCACGGATCAAGAAGCCTGTATTCTTTGGTGCGGTAATTTCGCTGGATTCGCCATTTCTGATAAAAGAAAACGTCTTCCCAAAGCTGGCTGCCGCCCATCGTGAAAAATTCAAACCGCATTTGATGCTCCCTTTATTAATAACTTGAAGCATTCGGATTCGGAATTGCCGTAATCGTTACTTTGGCCTTGTCCGAACCGTCGGAAAGAATCAGAATCTGCACGGCGCGATTCTCCCGCACGTAAGTCATATGGCTGATGTCCGCCCGAACCGTTGCAATTTCTTTCCATTTCAGTTTGGGCATCTCCGACATATAGAAGTCAAAAACGCTGCTTGCGTTATACGGAGTCGTAAATACCAGGCTGCCGATCCAGTTGTCGCCGGTGCCCAAAGCTTTTGTTTCTTCCAAGTCTATATAGGACTGGTCAGGAAAAGGAACGTCCGGAAAATGGGCAAAAGCCGGCGGAATCGCCGAACCGTCAACCCCGGTCAAAACCGGCTTCTCCGAAGCGCAGGCCGAAAGTATTAAGACTAAAGCTATAACTAAAATGTTGTTTTTTAACATAATTGCTACCTTGTATCAAAATTACAGTTCGTGTATTGTAAATATTGTACCGCACATAAGGTTAAAAAAAAGGAAATAACGGGGCGTATTTCCACATGCGAAAATTCCACATAAATTTCTTCATACAATCAATGAGTTAGAAAAAATGTGAAAAAAAAATCAAATTTTTTTAATTTTTTGTGTTGACATATGACGGTGACTGTCATATAAACCTGCTCACCGGCTGCGAGTTAGCCAAGTGCAAAATCGCCCGGTGGTTATAAAACAGAGTAGATATGAGAGAAGAGGATACGCAGA
>FR885412.1 GCA_000436375.1 Azospirillum sp. CAG:239
AACCGCTGCGGCGGCGGCATTAAAGGCAGCCATTGTTACTGCACCGGCGGTACTCACAGCAGATATCAACCTGCACATCCCTGTATCCAGCAAATGCGTTGATAAACAAAAGGCTCTCTTTCCGAGAGCCTTAATTTTTACGCTTCGATTTCTTTTTTATGAAAGTGCATGAATACCACCGGTTTGATGCCGGTTTGGTTATAGATACGTTTGCGGATTTTGGCACTGATATATTCCTTAACCGCGCTTTCCCGATGGTTGAGTTTGATTGCCTCTTCGGGAATCGCTTTCAGCATATCGGCGCGGATTTCTTCAGCCAGTTTCGTCCAAGTTTCCTCATCCAGAATATCTATCGAAGATATGTCCAAATACTCGGGCTGCCAGTTTTCATTCAGAACCGCGGTTATAAAGACGCTGCCGTTATAGGCGATACGTTTGCGGTTTTTGACCAGCTGCGAATTGATTGAGGTTATCTGATTGCGGTCTACTCCCAAAATGTCAGTCGGAACTTCGCCGACAGTTTCGATTTTGTCGCCGTTCAAAAGCAAAACATCACCATTGCGGGGCATTACCACGTGACTGATGCCGCAGCTTTTAGCAAAACGGCTGTGCTCACGGATAACCCGTCTTTCGCCGTGTACGGTTATCAGGACATTCGGTTTGAGAATTTCGTACATCTGGCGGGTTTCCTTTTTGCCCCCGTGGCCGGAACAATGCACCAGATATTCTTCTTTGCTGATGACCTCTACGCCCTGATCGCGCAGTTTTTCCTGCATGCGTTCAATTTTTTTCTCATTGCCGGGAATAATTTTGGAGGAAAAAATGACCGCGTCGCCGGGACAGAGAATCATATCCTTATTTTCACGGTTGACAATACGGGTCAGACCGCTGCGGTAATTTCCCTGCGAACCGGCGCAGATATACATGATTTCATCATTGGGAATTTCCGCCGCGTCCTTGGCGTTGACGTACGGCGGCAGATTTTGCAGATAGCCGCAGTCTTTGGCCATCTTAAGGTTCTGATTGAGGCTCATGCCGGCGACAACCGGCGTGCGCCCGGCCGCATGCGCGGCAAGAATAAGACTCTCCAGCCGAACGACATTGGAGGCGAAGCAGGTGGCGACCAGTTTGTTCTTAAAAGTCGGCACCAGTTTCATCAGGCTCTCGCGCACCTGCATCTCGGTCGGCTGTTCCTCGGTGTCGAGCAGATTGGTCGAATCGCAGACAAAAGCCTCTATGCCTTCGGCGGCAAAATCCTTAAACGACTGATAGTCAAAAGGAAGCATGCCGCAGCTGCCGTCGTCAAAGCGCCAGTCGGTGGCATGGACGACATTGCCGTAGCGGGTTTTAATTAACAGCGCCGAGTTTTCAAGCGTCGAGTGCACCAAAGAAGCAAATTTGACCTCAAAATTCTGCAGTTTCACGGTTTCGCCGTCATTGACGACGTTAATCTGCGGCTCTTTTTCAAGCTTATAGTCCTTAAGCCGGGAGACGATATGCGCGGCAGCAAACGGCGTTGCATAGACCGGACACTTCAATTTCGGCCAGATGTGGGCAACGGCGCCGAAATGATCTTCGTGCGAGTGGGTAATGAACAAGCCCTCAATATTGTCAATTTCGCCTTCCAGCGCTTCCGGCGAGGCGAAGCCCAGCTCCATGCCCGGAAAATCGTCGTTAAAAAATCCGTATCCGCAGTCGACGACGATTAATTTGCCGTCCGCGGCGTAAACATACATATTATAGCCGACTTCTTCGGCTCCGCCCAAAGCGATAAAATACAAACCTTCCTTATCAAAACTACTCATTTATTTTCTTTTTCCTTCAAATAAAATATATCCCCGGCATAAATTTTCTCAATGCCGGACGGGGTTTCCAGCAGCAAAACGCCGTTTTCGTCTACCCCGGCAAATTTTCCGGTTTTCCGTTCCTTTTCCATATTGACGGTTATTCCGGCTCCCAAATTTTTGGCATGTTTCAGCCAGTTTTCCCGTATCGGAGCAAAGCCTTCGTTCTCCCAGCAATCCAGATTGCGGTCATACGCCCGGACAAAGGCATGCAAAAAGGCCGTCCGGTCGGTTATTACGCTGGCCTGTTTAAGCGAAACGACCGGATAAAGTATGCTGTCGCACTGCGGCGCGGCAACAATATTAACGCCGACGCCGACGACCAGATAGTTTCCGGCGGCCTTCTCCAGCAAAATTCCCGAAACCTTTCCGCCCCCGACCAACACGTCGTTTGGCCATTTCAGGCAGACATCAGCCTGCGGCGCGAGCTCCCTTACCGCCTCAAGCAGGCTTAATCCGACGACAAAAGTCATCTGTCCCAGAAGCTGCGGTGCGACTTCTAGTCCGAAAGAAACAAACAAATTGCCTTCAAGACTGACCCAGCCCCTGCCCCGGCGGCCGCGACCCGCATTCTGCCGGCGGGCGGCAACCATAAACCTTTTGCCGGAAGGCGCCGCGGCGCAAAGCCTTTTTACTTCATCATTGGTGCTGGAAGTTTCTTCCAAATCCACCCACTGCCAATTTGCAAATTCTGCCATTCCTCTTCCCTAAAAAATCGTTACCAGCATAGCTTCGACGTCGTTCATCAGATATTTGGGGTTCAATATGGAAATAAGCACCAGAATCAGATTGACGGTTAAACATATATACACCCCTTTGTCAACGCGGTCAAAGGTATTCGTACGCGTATCGAAATATAATGCCTTGATAACGTTCAGATAAGCGTAGACCAGCATCAGCACCGCCAGCAAAACGACAAAAATTGTCGTATAGGCGCCCTGAATGACCAAATTGTTGACTACCGAAAGTTTGCCCAGAAAACCCAGCATCGGCGGCGTCGAAATCAGCGAAATAAGAAAGACCAGAAAGCCGGCGGCAATGTAAGGGCGCACTTCTGACAGGCCGGATACGCTTTCCAGTTCCATCAGATAAACGCCGCGGCTCCGCATGCCCAGAAACGAGGTGTATATGCCTGACATAGCCAGAACATAGACCAGCATATAGACAAAGCTGCTCAAAACCGAGTTGTCGTCAAAAGCGGCCAGAGACAAAGCGATGACGCCCAGATGATATAACGTGCTGAAGCCGAACAGGCGGCGCATATTGGTTTCGGCATTGGCTCCGATGACGCCGAAACCGACCGAAAGCAGCGCAAAAGCAACCAGCACGGGCTTCAATACCGGCCAGACCGGAAAAAACGCATTCAGTACCACGTCCGTCAGACAGGCGACGCAGGCAAACAGGGGAACAATGGTCAAAAAGCCGCTGACCGGCAATATCGCCACGCCGATAACGTCAATATACCAGAAATGAAACGGAACCAACCCCAGCATAAACAGCAGCGGCAGAAGAACCATTGCCGCGGCGGCATAGTCGGAAAAAGACAGTTGCGCCGTCCGGCTGAAATACTCATAAGCAGCGGCATATTCCAAACTGCCGGCACGCATAAAAATCAGAACGCAGCCGCAGGCAAAAAAAGCGGCAAACAACAAAGCAAAGCACAAAAAACGCCAGGCGGCATCACGTTTTTTCTTTTCTTCGTCATCGCCGAGGCGTATGAGAAACCAGTTGAGCAGAAAAGCGCCCTGAAGCCCGACAAAGAGCGCCGCAAAGTTCAAAGCGGAGATTGCCAGCGACAGAAGCAGAACCTCCAGAAGCATGAGGCTGTAAAACGACCAGCTGGAATAGTTCTTGTTCAGAAACCATTTGCAGGACAAATATGCCCAGGCCAGCGTAAAAAGACAAATAATGATTTTAAACAGGCTGGTATAAGGGTTGTTTTCAAAAATCGGCGGCAGCCAGCTTCTGTTGTAAAAGACAACGGTTGTCAGCAGCGTAAAGGCCAGAAAAAACTTTCCCAGCGTATAAAAGGTTTTCGGCGTGTTTTCGCTCCGGAAAAGACGAACCAGCGCCATGACAAGCAAGCCGGCGGCCAACGAGATTTCGGGAAGAGCGGCAATATAATTGTGAATCATCAGTTTCCTCCCTTAACCACAAACCACAGCGGATTGACAAAAGTCAGCAGCAAAAAGCCGCAGACCAGCAGCAGAACGCCGTAAGCCCTGGCCGAGATGTCGGCGGCGCAGGGTTTGTCGGGAACGACACAGCTGTTGTCTTTCAGGCGGTAGAGTTCCTGCAGCAGCGCCGCGGCAATCACAATCAGCGAAAAGACGACCAAACTGCCCATTTTAATATTTTTATCCAGCAAATCGGCGACCAAAACAAAATTGTTAAGAAACATCGAAGACAAAGGCATGCCCACTGCCGCCAGCACAAAAAACGAAAAAACCAGCGACGCGCGCGGCAAGGCGCAGAGAATGCCGGCGGAGCTGATTTCCATACATTCCTGCTGTTTATCCAAATGGTTGGAAAGCACCTCCAGACCGGCGGCGATAATCAGGAAAGAAAACAGGGAGTAACCGATGTTCTGCAAAACCATGTCCGTCGGCAGAAAAGCCGCCAGCAGGTATATGATATAGCCAACAGTCATAAAAGAAAAAATCTTGTACTGAATATCTTTGTTTATCAGTCCGATTAAGGCGATAAAAACCATTGAAATAACGCAGACAATTTCAAGAATTATCATAAAATATGACAGTACGCCCGGAACCGTCTTCGGCCAGAAGCGAACGAAACCGTAAACACCGGTCAGCGGGATGACGTTGGTAATGATGAAGACCAGCGGATTGCGCAAACCGGTGCTGATGGAAGAAATCCAGTAGTGAAACGGCCAAATCGGTATCCGGGACAGAAACGATACGAATATTGCGCCCCAGACGAAAATTTCCAGCCGCATGTTCAGGTTTACCTGGCTGACGGCATTCAGGGCAATATTGGCGCTTCGGTAATTGTACAAAATGACCGTGGCAAAGAACAAAAAGATGGCGCCAAGCAAATTATAAATAAAAAAGCGGGCCAGCACCCCCTGCTTTCTGATACCGCCGAACATGCCGATAATCATAAACAGCGGCAGCAGCATCGCTTCGAAGAAGATATAAAAAGAGAAAATGTCCGCCGCGGCGAAAAAACCGGTAATCATACTGACAAACATCAGGGAAAAAACCATCAGCGCCTTGCCGTCTTCTTTGTTGTGTCTGGCGCCGAACATACCGATCAAAACGGCGGCGTGCACGGCCGAAATAAGCAGCAGAGAGAAAACGTCCATTCCCAGAACGATGCTGATTTTTGGGTTTTCAAGCCATTCGTAGCGTTCAACCATCTGCAGCCCCGGCGCCGAAACGTCCAGCAGCGCAAACATCCGCCAAATGACCAGAAGATTGGTCATGATTGCAAAAACGCTGACATTGAAGACATTGCGCCCGTGCGTCTTCTCGTCGTCTTTGGCCGCCAGCGCAAACAGCAGTCCGATAAAAGGAATGGCAATAATTGTCGACAGAAAGTTAAAAGAAGCAGCCATCAACCGTTCACCTTTACATAAACAGCCGCCGCCGCAATCAGCAAGCCGGCCGAAACATACAAAAGACTTCCCGCCCAGGTGCCGGTATGCATCCGGTCCAGAATGCGGACGAGCAGTGCTGTGCCGCCGCTCAGTGAAGACACTATCGTCCGTTCAATAATCAGAAAGTCGATGGTCAGCCACAAAATGCGGCCGAGAATTTTAACCGGCGCAACCAGCAGCGTTTCATACATATCGTCAAACCAATCGGCCTCCTGAACAGCTTCCGAATCATAAAGCCGCCTGAGCCGGCGCAGCGGGCCGGAAAACAAAACCAGCAGAAAGGCCGCATAAACATACCAGACGCCGGCATGATAAAATCCGCTCTGCAAAATCATGAAGACGACGGCCGCAGCAACAGGAAACAGAAAGAGCAGCGGCGGATTTTTCAGAAAAGCCCAAACCCGCTCGTCCGCATTCGTCTTTCCCAAAAATATCTGATACAAAACATGTGCCAGCGCCGTCAACAATACGACCGCAAAGACGTAAACCCACCGTTCGTTTTGCGGCGCGGCCGCCTCTGTTATTCCCTGAACCAAAGCAAACGTCAGCAGCAATGCAAGCACAAAAACCGTTTTCAACGGACGGGCAAAATCCCCCATGTTGGAAACAAAAAGTTCGTTTGAAGCCGAAACGGCGGTCATCATCCATAATATATTCAACAGACTGCCAGCCAACAAAAGCCCGGGCAGAAGCTTCAGCAGCGGATTCAGCCCCAGCGAGAGCAGTCCGACCATCAGCGCGTAGAACATCAGGTTAAAATAAAGCGCCTTATCCTTGAGATTATCAATGCTTATGGCGCCAACAAAGGCCCAAAGCAGCGTCAGGCCGCCAAAAAGCTCCAGCGCCACCGGAGCATACGCGACGTTGCCCAGCAAAGGATAGGCTTTTATCAGCAGCAAAATGCCGATGAGCGGCGTTGCGCAATAGGAAACGGAAAAAATACGGTTAAAGCTCAGGCCGGCAAGATTAAGGAAGCCGCCCTGAAACAGAAACATTCCCGATTTGATAAAAGCGCAGAACAACAGAAGGCCGACGGTCAGTTCCGGATATTGTCCGGGCTGATGATAACCGGACAACGCCGACAGGCTGATGCTGCCGGTTTGCTTCCAGATTAAGGCAAAGAGGGTAAACAGTCCCATATCGGCCAGCAGATTGTAAAAGACGTAGCGGCGCTTGCCTTCTATATCGTTAATCATAAACAGGCAGAGAACATCGGCAATGCAGACCGCGGTCAGCAGCTGCATGAAGTTTTGCGCGCAGATAACCAGAATAACCGCCGCCAAATTCAAAAGCAGCAGGCCGTTAAGGCGCAGTTTATCGGCCTCGGCTTTATAAAAGGTATTGTAAAACACCGATATTCCCGTCAACAGGACGAAAGGAGCAGCCAAGCCGTAAACAGCCGCGTCAGTATTCAAATTGACATCTATCCGCATCAGAGACGTGTCTATCCAATGAAACGCGAATGTTTCAACGATGCCGAGCCGTCCGTTTTCCCAGAAATTGAAACCCAACAGCGCCAAAATGCCGAGCAGCAAAAAAGACCACAACCGTTCATAACGGGCTTTGGCTGCCGCCTCGGCGGCAAAACCGGCGGCAATCAGACTGAAAAACAGGTTTGCAATCATTAAAAATCATCCATATAACGCTCAATTGCTGTCAATATAACAAAAAATAAGGGCATTTAAAGCCCTTATTTTACCTGCATTGTGTATAAGTAAGCGGCGTCAGGCGCTCTTGGCAGCTCCCAGAGATTCCAAACTGCGGACAATGCGCACCGGAACTTTGTATTCGCGCGCAACGTCGTCATCTTCAATCTCAACCATTAAAACTTCATCTACCGACTTAAGAGGCTGGCGAGCCGCCATATTAATGGCGTCAAGCAGGACCGCGCTCTCGCGGCTGCGGTAAAGCAGAGCCTGCGCGCCGCCGTCATAAACCAGACGCGGATTTTCCGGACCGCCTTCACGATACTTTATAATGATGAGAATTTCGCCGGCGCCGTTCTGTAAGATATCGTATCTGCCTTCCTGCTCTGAATTAATATCCTTAACCATATTTACCTCTAAACTCGTGTTTTATCAAAATTTAGGGGAATGCTAACATATAATTATTAACAAATAAACTACATTTTGAAATTTTTTAACTTTTTTTATTTTTTTTGTTGACTATAAATTTTTTATCGACTATGTATACTTCCGTTGTCGTAAACGACGGGTGCGTAGCTCAGCTGGTAGAGCATTTGACTTTTAATCAAAGGGTCTCGGGTTCGAATCCCGACGCGCTCACCATTGAATGAAATCTCTGCAGAAATGCAGAGATTTTTTTGTGCGCTAAGACTTAGGAAATCAGGGAATTTGAGAGATTGAAAGACGGGATTTTAGTCTAAGGAGTCCCGCCTTAAAGGGCTTAATTTCGGTCTAAATGGGCAAAAAGTCTACGTTATGTAGGGACACCTTAGACAGAGTCCCTACATCGGTTTTATTGGTGTTGAGGGGAAAATAGTTAAAATCGGTTCGTGAGTAAAAACCGCTTATCGGTAGTCTAAAAAGCAGGTAATTCTCGAACTTTTGCATCAAAAGTTCATTTTAAAATTAT
>FR885413.1 GCA_000436375.1 Azospirillum sp. CAG:239
CGGCATCCTGCGCCTTCAGCAGCGTCCCGAGCTCACTCGGGCTGCCGATGGTTTCTTTCGGCTGAATAGCGGCCGGACCTTCGGTATCGGCTTCAATATCGCGCACCGTATAGTAAAACTTGGCCGCAAGCCCGGAGTTGCCGATAATTTCAATTTCCTGACACTGCGGAAGCTTGTTTTCGTCAATCGAAACGCCCGGATTGCCGGTTTTGCTGATTTTATCTTCAATATAGACACCGATTTTTTTCAAGAACTCGCGGGTTGCCATATTGGCAGCGCTGTTATTGCTGCCGCCCGAGCTGCGCGAAACGGCACCGTCGGCGCCGGCAAGTTCGCTGACGACCATATACTGTCCGTCATAGGGATCAACGTCGATAATCTTTTCGCCCAGTTTGCAAGGATACCGTCCGCCGCGCATAAAAGCTCCTTCGCGGCCGCTGCCGGCTTCCAGTATGGCCGCCAAATCGACTTCGCGTTCAACGAAAATATTTTCCTGAAGCATTTTCTGCCAAATTGTCGGAATTTCTTCGCCGTAATTAAGGAAACCCTGCCGAGAAACGGTACCGTCGGCCGTTTTGGGAACATTATCATAACTTACCGTATCGAAGCGGACTATTTCACGCACCGGCGCCATATTCATTTCCGGCGCGGCCTTTGGCGCCGAAAAGTCCTTGTCTTTGGGTTCAAGCCCGATAAAATACTCCTCATCGGCATTTTCGCAGCGGCCGTCGGCACAGGCCCTTTGCGTGACAACTTTCTGGAACAGCGTTGTCAGCGCCGAAGTAATGACCGTATTGGAACCAAACTTGCCCAAAGAAGACGACGAGGCGACCAGTTTGTCGACCGGAATATTCTGCAGTTCCTTCATCAGTTCGGCATGACGTTTGACGACCATCGCAGAACTGCCGGGCAGATAAAGTTCATCGCCGAGTTTGTAAATGTCGGAACGAGCCGTTTCCACCGCCTGAACCGCATAACTCTTGGTATCGCCGACCAGGCCTTCGGCCTGACTGATGATACCTCTGACGGAAGCCGTGCCGATTAAATCGCCGACAACCGTCCGTTCAACATTTTCCCGATACAGGCTAAGAAGCGTTTTTGCCGCCTTGGCTGTTTTGCCGTCCTGAATTTTTTTGCGGGTCGCTTCAAATGCAGCAGTATATTTTTCTTCCAGTCCCTGAACCTGTCTTGTGTAAGATTCCTCAACCGCGGCAATCTGTTTTTCAACCTGCTCCAACCGGTTTTTGAGCTGTTCTATCTTTTCTTCCTGAACCTTGGCCAAACCCTGATAGCGCTCTATCTCCGGCTCGACCGAAGCTTCCTTGGCCTGATTTTCCTTTATGCTTTCTTTGGCAAACGCCTGAGAAACGGAATCCTCTTCGTTTTCCTCGCCGTTTTCACGGGCGTATTCAGCCACGTCATCGGCAATTTCCAGCTGAACCTGCATATCTTCCACCGAAGACTGAGCCGTCAGTTTTTCCTTTTTAAGCTGGTTGATGCGTTCATTGAAACTGCTCAGTGCCGCAGAAGCTTCTTCAATGCTTTTATTAATATTTTCTTTCTGTTCTTCCAACGGTTTTAATGCGCTGCGGCGCTTGTCAGCTGCTTTTTCCAAATCAGCCTGTTTCTGTGCAACCAATGACGTAATTTCGTCGTTTGCAGCCTCCTCTTCTTCCGTTTCGTCATCATCGCCGACGACACCGGCCAAACGTCCCAATTCGCGGGCATTATAGGCCTTAACTTCAGGATCTTCGGTTAAAATATTGTTCAGTTCCTGCGCAATGTTCAGCGACACCTGATTGAACTGCAAAGCGGCAAGATATTCTTTAATATTGTTGTATTTGCCGTCAATATACTGGTTATAGAAGTTCTTCTGGTCGCTCCAAACCGGAAAGCGCGTTTGTGCCGTTCCCCACTGCGGATTGGAAGAATATTGGTCTTCCGCAAGCTTTTTGGCCGCTTCGGCGCCGATTTTCCAGGCAATCAGTTCCGTTTCGCGGTTGATGGCCTCAACCTTTTCTTCCTCGTCCGGACTGGACAGCCCCTGAGCCTTTTCCTTATAAGCCGCTTCGTTTTCACTGCGTTTGGTCATATCTCCGGTATCGATCAGGTCAATTTCGGCCACGACACCGTCATCGGAATCTACGGGCGCCGTTGTTTCGGCCTTGGCAATTTCAAAAGCCTTAATCGCCCAGCCGGAAATTCCGGACCGCAAGTCATAATTGGCCGTATTTTCATCGCTTATCGGACCGCCGGTCCAGACTTTTTCCGGATCGTCGTAATACCGGCCCAAGAACTGCAAAGCGCATTTATCCGCGGTTCGCAGCATTTCGACAGATTTGTCGTGAAGCTGCTTGTGGCGATTATATTTTTCGGCATTTTCCTTATGCGTCGGCAAAGACTGGAGCAGATTGTGCAGTTCCAGCGCTTCGGTTGCCTTCTCATAGAGCGGGTCAAGCTTGTCCAGTTCATCCATTTTCTCTTCATTGCCTTTAAACGGCGAGGCAATGTCTGGTTCCGGTGCCCTCATATATTTAACCGAAGAATCCGTAGCCGGGTCATATTCATAATCTTCATCTTCAACCGCCGTATCATCCGCCGTTGACTTTGACAGAGAAGAAGCCGCGCTTTGGCCGCTGATGATTCCGATGGCTTCCTGACGGGAAGCCTGTACCGCCGCCGCTTTTCGCTGCTGCGCAAACGACGTTATCGAGGCGCCGCCGTTACTGCTGACTGTCGGCGTCGAACTGACGGAAGCTTTCTGAAAATTGTTAAAATCGACCTGAGCAAAAACCAGTTTTTCACTGCCATACCGCACCGACCGGGAAGCGAGTTGAAGATTTCCGCGTTTTTCCAGCAAAGAAGATTTCTTGCTTTTCTTCTTATATGCGGCCGGAACAATATGATGTTTAACCGCTTTGGCCGCTTCAAGCTGGGCACGCATAGCCGCCAGTTCCTCGGTTATCTTCAGAAGCTGGTTCATCGTATCATACGCGGTGTAGGCGTTTTTCCAGGTACCGTTGTTGTCATCGCCGCTTTCCGCACCGTTGCCGCCTTCACCGGTAACCAGCATCGGCGTCAGCTTGGCGAAATTCTTTTCCAGCTCATCAAGTTCCTTTTCTAATTCACGCGAGGCCACATAGGTTTCGACAATCGTATCCTGATAAAATTCGGAAGCTTTGTCGCGATAGGCCGTCATTTCATCACTTTTATCGGAAGGATACGCCAGAAAAAGCTTATAAAAGGCTTTTTTGACCGAGCTAGGCTTTTCAATATCGGCAATTTTGCACTCGGCGATTTTTTTGCTGCCCGGAACGGCTTTTTCTTTTTTGTTTTTGTCTTTCTTGCTCGGCATTAAGCCTTCAACTTCGCCGGCGAGCTTTTCCTTTGCCGCCTTGACCAG
Source organism: Azospirillum sp. CAG:239 (assembly GCA_000436375.1). Classification (GTDB taxonomy): domain Bacteria; phylum Pseudomonadota; class Alphaproteobacteria; order RF32; family CAG-239; genus Scatacola_A; species Scatacola_A faecigallinarum. The sequence continues at coordinate 3,404 of FR885413.1, forward strand.
TTTGGTCTGCTCCTGCTTCAACTTGGTAATGCCGGAAGTGGTGTTGTTGACAACCTGTACGCCATAGTCAATTGTCATGTTAACGTCGGCCAAAGGATCAACGGTCGGCGTTCCCGGCCCCGGCGGCAGTAAAAAAGCTCCGGCACTTTTTGCACAGACGCCTGTCAACATACTGACGGCCAGAAAGAGAAAAGACAATTTATTACTGATTTTCCGCATATCCGTTCTCCTCATTCCGCAGAGCCGCCGCGGGCGCGCCGCAGCTCTTCCGTCACGTTGACCGGCGCGCTGTCGGTCGGACCGGCGGTATCTACGCCCTCATAATGCCCGCTTTTGGATCTGACCTGCCGCAGCTCGCTGCGAACCGCTTCCAGCGGATCAGAGGTCGTCGCAGGCGACGAAGCACTGTCCTGCTTGTTGTCAACGGCATCGTTCAGCATGTTTTCCGCCGTGCCTTTTACACCGTTTTCCTTGACACTTTTTAAAATATCCAGAGCTTTGTCCTTAACTGATTCTTTCTCGTAAATATAATCGTCCAAATTAAATTCCGTCACATCCTTGTCATAACGATTCAGCTTCCAGTTATTGGAAAGGCTACTTAACTCAACAGCGGTTATTTTTTTCATATCATTAACCATCATCCGAGTATATTCCAGCAGAGACTTGATATTTTCAACCTTAAGCTGGATATCCATGCCCAGCGAGGAAGAAGCGCCGTCCATCTGCTCGACTTCTGCCTGTATCTCCTCGGTTTTTTCATCATTTTCATAACGGGATTTCTTAACTTTCCAGGCATTGTTGAAAGCGGCAACCGTATCTTTAAGAGCCGTCAGCTTACGATAGTTTCGGCGCGGCGTTATGTTTTCGATGGTCAACTCATCGTCTTTTTCCAAAAAATTGTTTTTAATCATCTCATTCATTGCCGCCGCATCTTCTTCGTCGCCGCCGCCGAAAACGGATTTCAACTTGTCGGCTGTCGCTTCTCCAGCCTTGGCAATCGCTTCGTCACGCAGAGCCGTAATTTGTTCGTCAACCGCGACAATCTGAGACTGATACTGGCCGGTAACGGTATCAGAAGTTGTCTGCAATTCCTCATTATATTGACTTATTTGATTCTGATAGGTCGCAATCTGCGCCTCATATTCGGTTTTTCTGTCCGGTTCCTGGGCCGCCATGGCCTGCAGCTTGCCGATATTTTCCTGTGCAAGACTTATCTTGCCGTTTATTTCTTCCTGTGCGGCAGCAATCGCATCATCCCGCTCGCTTTCCAAGGCCATTTTCTGCGCCTTCAGTTCCAAAAGTTCCTGAGCGTCGCCGGTCTGCGACATGGCATCGCCAACGGCCCCGCCAACCGCATTCTGAGCATCGGAAATAGCACCGTCGACCAAACCGGTGCTTTCATCAACGACAGACTGAGCCTCCGCGGCCATATCGCCGACCGCACCCTGAAGTTCTTTCATTTTTTTTGCCGTTTCAACAGCACCCTTGCCATAGGCAATCATCGTCTGAAGCGTTGCCGACTGTTCCATCTGCTTTTTGGCAACCTCCATCCAACCGGAAACCGTCGTCGTTACTTTGCCGACACCTTTGGACACATCAAACTTCAAAGTCGCTTCAGCCGGCCGTATAAAACAGCCCAGAGCGAGTGTCGCGGCAAATATATAATGGAGAGTTTTCATCATTTTTCGTTACCCCCCTCTTCGTCTTCGCGGCTTTCAACCGAATACGCCATAGCTGCCTGAGAAAAATTAAATTCAGCTGTTGCAGATTCGAGTTTCATAACATTTCGCAGACGCCTCAACATTTCCGCAGCTTTTTTGTTGGTCAGTTTGATGATTTCACGCGTGCTTTTCATATCATTGGAGGGTTCGTCCTGCTTGCGTTCCTTAGCCAGCAGCGTCCGGGTCGTAAAGGCGACAGCATAAAGATTAGCGACATTTTCCCGCTGAATATCCATCATTTTGTCATGCTGTTCCTGTGACACCTGATTATCGTTTCCCTGCCCCATTTGGGCATTATAGGATTTTCCTACCTGCTCGGTTGCCTTACCGATATTGTTAATGTCCGGAATATCGGACGGAATGACATTTAAAAGCTCCTCATCAGCACTCAGCGGATTGGCTTTTACTTCATTGATCTTCTGCATCGCATTACCGATGCCTTCCGAAGCGGAACGCTTCATTTCCTCAGCCAAAGAAAGCTGATTTTCCACCCAGTTTTTGTTATTTTCAACCACGCCCAGATATTCTTCGACTTTTTGGAAAAATTCCTTATCGGCGCGCGCCGGCAACGCGGCGCAAATCAGCGTCAGACAGAAAACGGACAATGTCAGACGTTTTTTCATCATTTTTCTTCTCCGGTTTCTTCGTCATCGCCGTCCTGATAATAAGACTTGTCAAAACTACTAATTTCCTTAAGGGCATTTAAAGACATTTCACCGGCATAAATTGTCAGGATACGGTTCAAAAGATACTGGGTTTCCATGTTGGTCAGGGACAGCCCGCCGGTATCGTCACGACTGTTTTTGGTTTGGGCAATTTTTTTCTCCATTTCCTCCAAAACCTTGGTTTCGTAGTTGGCCGCCTCGTTTTTCTGCGCCATGCTTTCGGCAATTAAGGCGTTTACGGTTTCCTGCATAATGGTCTTATAAACAGCAGCTGCTTCCTGGGCTATAGCCGCATCGTTATCAGACTTGGCCTTTACCAGCTTTTTAATGCATTCGTCCATAACCTTCTCGTCTTCCAAATCGGCAACGTTAATCTCGCATTCCTGAGCCAGACGGTCTGAGAGAATAAAGACGCCGTTAACCGTGCCGTCAGGTACGGAGTCTCCCGTCAAATCGGCAAAGACCATGGTCTCGGAAAAGCTGCGGGAAGCATAATGGCGGCCATTTTGCAGAGCCGAACTTCTTTGTACGGCTCTTTTACGGAAGCCTCCCGAAGAATTTCCCGACTGCTGCCTACTTTGCTCAAGAATTTTTGGCGTGTGATCAACCGGCGCTTCATAAGTGTCAAGAATTTTGGCGCGGTGAGATTCGGGAACGTCCATTTTTGTCGATGTTTCCCCTTCAAGAATTTTGGCGCGGTGAGATTCCGGAATTTCCATTTTGGTTGACGTTTCTCCGTCCAAAATCTTGGCACGATGGAAAGGCTGCGGCTCTTTATCTTCGTCTTTTTCCTTTTCATCGACAGGTTGCTTGTCATCATTATTTTCGTTCGTAACTGCCGCGGCTTTTTCCGGCATTCCGAACGGACGGCGGCCGGCCGGAACGGCTTTGTTTTCCCCAGGTGTTTCAACAGCTGCTTCGGCTACCGTCTGTTCTTGAGCCGCAGTTAGTTGCGCGGCATTTTCAGACATTCTGCCGTTCAAGTCTTCATACTTGGCGTCAAGAGCTTTCATCTTTTCCTCAACAGCGGCTTTTTCTTCCGGCGTTTTGGCAAACATGGCGTCAACTTCCAACTCGGCCTTTTCCTTGTCCAAAGCTTCCTGTTCTTCTTTCAGTCTCAACTGTTCTTCGGCAAGCGCCTGAACATCCGCTTCGGCTGTGTCATCTTCGGCAATCTCCGAAATTCCGGCAACGGCAGAAGTTTCAGAAACGGCTTCGCCGTAATTTTTGGCGTCGGAAGTCGGCGCAGCAACCTGATATTCTGATTCGGACTGAACAGAGCCGAAAGCCGTCCGGCCGGATACGGCCGTTTGCGGTTCGGCTTCGGCAACCGCCGACGTCGTGTTCAAATCAGCATTTCCGGAAGAAACTCCGGCAGAGGAAGAAGCTGATGAAACATCGTCTTTGACCGTAGAAACAACGTCAGCGGCAGCATCTTTCATTTCTTTGGCATCGGCAACATACCCCTCGGCATCGGCCTTCAGAGCTTCGGCCTGACGCTTATAATCTTCCATTGCCTCTTTTTTCTCTTCAATTTCTTTCTTAATTTTTTCGTATTCTTCTTTTTTCTTTTCTATACGCTCTTTTTCTTCCTGAAGCTTTTTCATTTTTTCCTGGGCTTTGGCCAGATTGTCGCCGGCGAATTTAGAAACGCTGGCCTTGGCATCGCCAATACCGGCATTGATTTTGCCGGCAGTGGCCATGGCATCGGTCACAACCTTGGACTGTTTGACCAGTTCGATATTGGTGCTTATGCCTTCCTTTACGGAGGAAATATCCAGGGTCGGCCATTGCGCCGCCGCATGACGAGGCAGAACCGCAAGCGAAAGGAATCCGCTCAGAGTAAGCAGCCGCAAAAGATTACAATTTCTCATGTTCAACCTCCAATAAAGTCCAGGTGTCCTTATATTAATAATATCAAAAATTGCGCAATTGATAAACGACTAATCTCCGAATCACGCAATATTTAAATATTTTGTAACAAAGTTTTCCTCACCGTATTCCTTAATCAGCTCTTCAACCAAAAGCACGTTTTTGCGGCCGGAGTTGTAAAGTTTCAGGTATGGGCCGAGGCCGCTCAGGTCGACGTCCAAAATGACAGATTCGCCGGTAGCCGGACGGGAAAGCAGAATGGCATAAGGAAAGTCGCGGTAGCTCTTGCCGAAAATGAACTCGATTTCCCGCTGAGTAAGGTTCCAGTTGGCGTAATCTTCCGGCATTGCCTGCGGGTTACGGAAAAAGATAATCGTCTGACACTGGCCGCGAATAACTTCGCCGACGCCGAGCTTGTCGATGATGTTCGGCTGTTGGAAAGCACAGAGATAAGCCTGGCGTTTTTTACGCCCTTCCTGCAAACCGATGATAAAGTAGTCGCGGAACATCGGGTGCTTCAACATCGGCGCGGTTTCGTCAATCATAATCAGCGAGGGAACGCCGGTATCGCCGGTTTCGGACATAATACGGTGCATGATGTAGCTGATGACGGCCGGCGCAAGGGTTTCGTCCTCGAAAATATGCGTAAAGTCAAAAGCCATAAAACGCTTGGCACTCAAATCCAGACTGTCGTTTTCGGCATTAAAAATATTACCGTACTGATCCGGATTAATCCAGCGGAAAAGCTCCCGGCGCATATTGCCGGTCGGCGAAAAACAGCTTTTGTAGAGGTTTTTCATAATGCGTTCTTCAGGACGCAGATAATCAAACGCCGTGGTAACCGCGCGGCCGATTTCCTTTTCGGAAAGGGCATCGTCGACCATGGTAATAGACTTCAGCCAACGACGCAGGAAAGCCCGGTTGTTCGGCGTATTGGCCGTATCAAACGGATTTAGGGAAACGTTCTTTTCGTCGCCGTCAAAACCGACATAGGCACCGCCGATGGAACGGGTAAAGATTTCGGCACCGCGATGACGGTCAAAGAAGAAAACTTTCAGGTCGCTGTGGCGCATAGCCTGTCCAGCCAAAAAGGTCAGCAAAGTCGTTTTACCTTGTCCGGTCGGGCCGATAATACAACAGTGAGCAACAGCCGAATCTTCAGACGAAACGTGGAACTGAAAACGATAGGCGGATCCGGAAGCGGTACGGAAAACGGTAATTGCGCCCGGTCCCCAGTCCGATTTGGCAAAACCTTCGGACGGCTTGTCGAAGGAAATGGCCATAGCCACAACTCTGGACAGATAACGGTAGGTTCGCGGATAGGTTTCATACGTCGGAAACTGATTAAAGAAAGTCGCCTGCGTAACCCAGCCCTCGCGAACCGGCGTAACGCTGAACAGACGGCAGATGCGCTGAACTTCGCTTTCGCCGAAGTCTATTTCTTCCATGCTGTCGCCTTTCAGAATAACCGTCATCGCATATTCGGTCAGCGCCTGATAATCGGCATCGCTGTCTTCAATTGAAGACAGGGCTTCGCTGTATTGATTGATAACATCCGGCGAAAAACTGGTTACCGCCGCCATACGCTGCTGCTGCATCAGCAAAGCGCGGGCATGCGGTTTGAAAAAAGGCTTGACATTGTGCAGCAGGGTCAGTTCGCAGTCAATGGAAAGCAGCGACGCAATCATGCCCTCGTCCATATAATCGCCGGAAGTGCGGATGCCCATGGCAATTTCATATTTTTCCTTCTCGCCCGAGAAAAATTTGATAATACCCTTTTCGCCGGTAAAGTGAATATGATCCGACGTCAGCATCTCGTTAAGCTGAGCGCCTTCGGCGTTGCGAACTTTCGGTGCCGGCTGGGTAATCGGGCTGCATATTTTGGCAAAAACCGCCAGCGGACTGTCGGCCGCCGGGCTGTCTTCGGTTTCGTACATCGGCTTAACGCCGTAATCGTTCAAAGTCGCCAGCAGCGCCTGCGACGCGTAGTTCAAATCTTTCAGAGCTTCGGGTCGGTCAGCCACAGAAAGGACGATGTAATGACGGTTGGCATAAACGCGGTCCAGCGTGTTGCGCCAGGTATTAGAAATCTGTTCCAGCAGCGGGTTGTTGAAATTGCCAACGTCTTCTTCCATGGCAATTCGTTCGCGCAGCGTAATGACGCGACAGACAATCTGCAGGTCAGACATGCCGTCAATCCAGGATTTGCGGGCTTCCATCATGGAGAGGTTTTTCTCGTCGGTCACAAAAGACAAATCGACGCCCTCAACTTTGAACACGCGCGCAAAAGAACCGTTGTAACAGCGAATGGTAATACCGTCGGCCATCAACTTGTTGAAGGGCAAAAAGTCCGACACGCGGGATTCACGCGGCTGAGGCAGAACCAAATGCCCGAATCTGGTCGCCCAGAAACCGGCAAACGACGCCGCCGAAACAAAACCGATGACGGCGACGATGACTTCCATGCTGCTCAGCCCCTGTACAAAGGTGCTGAAAAAATCAAAATCAGGGTTCAAATTTAGCGCCTTTCTCTACATATAAATTGGTGGTTACTTTCCGGGTCTGGCCAAAAGCCTGAATCATGGTCGACAAATGGGGTTCCTTGGTTCCGGCCAAAACGACGGCCCCGTGAACAAGGACAATACTGAATACAAAGAGCAGCGGGTTGACGTCGCCGAGACCGATAAACATGAACATAATCGGAAACTGAATGCCGATGTTAAGCAGCGTCGGCAAAAACGGCCCCCACAAAATTTTGGGAGGGTTGGCGACGGCTTTTAAGATCATCTCTCTCATTTTATAAACCCTGCTTTCCAAGCGCTGCGGCCAGTTTCGGCCCAAGCGGCAAACACTGTCAGGTTTCTCTTTTTTAAGTTTAGGACAGAAGTTTTATTTATGCAAGATAAAGCATTGTTTATTCACTTTCGGTTATATGGTTATAACCTGTCTCAAAAAAGAGTACACCTTGATTTTAGTGTAAACTTTCTGTGGTTAAGGAGTGGTTAAAAGCTATGGAAATTATTTACCGGCAGGATTTACGAATATAAGCGGCTCGGACGTAGACGCGGCGGCAAATTGCGACACGAGCAAGGGAGACGTCTGTCCGGACGTAACGGTAGACACGAGCGCAAAAGACAGCAAATGGTCGTGGAAAGATTTGAAGAATACTGTGAAATCAGGTATCAACGCGGCGAAAACGGCGTATGACACCTATAAGACGGTAAAGAACACGGTTGAAACGACGGTGGACCAGGCCAAGAAAATCGGGACGGCCATCAAGAACTCCGAAGGCGGCCTGACCGGCGTTCTTGAT
>FR885414.1 GCA_000436375.1 Azospirillum sp. CAG:239
GCTGCCGCACCGCGGTTCATATCCTGAATCAGATTCAAGGTTGCATTGTCGGCAACAACAACCGAACCACCCTGCTCGACGTTTGTCTCACGCGAAGCGATAATACCGACGGCATCTTTCAGAACATTGACAATGCCGCTGATGTTTAAAGTCGACTTATTAGTGCCGTCTTTAGAGGAAGCCGCACGAATCAGGGCGTCTTTGCCGCTCATGTTAACCGTGCCGCCAACATTGATTTCGCCATTCGGATAACCGGCAACAATCTGAGCACCGTCGGCGATATTAACCGTTGCGCCTTCTGCAATGTCTACTTTGTTCAAGCCTTGCAGAATGCTGCCCGACTGCCATTTCGGGTTTGCTGGGTTGGAAACTTCCATTTGACCGGAAGCATTAACAACCGCACCTTTGCCAATCGTCAGGTCGGTAACGGCAATACCGGCGCCGTCCGTAATATTAACGTTTGCATTTTCGCCGAGGACAACCGTCCCTTCACCATTAGCATTGCCAATACCGTTAAACTTTCCGTCCGGCGCGCCGTTCATCGAAACATTGCTGTTGGAAATGCTCAACGTTTTGTCTGCACCAAGTTCCAAACGCGCGGGAGCATTTCCGCTGTTGGCGATATTGATATCGGCACCGTCTATTGCAGTATCAATTGCAACATCAACCGTACCTTCAACATTGATAGAACTGCCCGCTTCTCCCGAGATGTTAAACTGCGATTTGGCATGGTCTCCGTTGCTCGCCGCAATTTTGTTATTGCCTTTGAAAGTTACGGTTTTGTCGGCCGCAATTGCCAGATTTGAAGCATCGCCGGAAGCAGCATCTCCGTTTTCACCGGCCGCCGCCTTATACAGGCTGATGCGGGTTCCATCTTCAAAAGTCGTGTTGCCGACCTTGAAAGCCGTCGTGTCGTTATCAAGAACCAAAGCGCCGTCGCTTCCGACAATATCAGATTCACCGTCACCTTTTTTGACGGTCAAATCAACAGCGCTTAAATCAACCTCGGCGTTGCGCGTGGAAGTCAGATAGCCTTCAACATTCATTTTTGCGGCTTCGCCTTCATTGGCGTTGAATTTTGTATTTCCTTCAAAAGTTACAAAATCACGGAAAGTATTTTCGCCGGAGACGGAAATTTCGCCGGCATCAACAAAACCGACACGACTTGCATCCGCTTCATTGGTACCTTCCGCCTTCAGGTCGAAAGTAGCGTCTTTTATGGTTGAACCGGCTTCTACCGTAAAAGTCTTACCTGTAGTTTCGACATTGCCGGTATATTCTGCAGCCAAAGCATTGGCGGCAGTCAGCAGGACTGCCATAGACGCTCCGGCTAAGAGTGTTTTTTTCATTACAATTTTCTCCCAACTAATGTGGTTTAAAAGGAAAATAACTTTCAGACATCGCTCTAAAAGTATAACAGATTATACAAGCTAAATTTTAAATAGCAATAGATTATACAATTAAATATTTAACGATATAACCCGGCATATCACAAAAACAGTACAAGCCCTGATTTTGCCGGGGTTTCGACTAAAGATAACAGATTGGATAAAGTAAACGGAATCAGCGGTTGCCGATGACAGAATCGATTACGGCTTCGACAATATTCAACTCTTTTTCGCTCATGGAGCGCATTTTTATCGACATCGACTCAAGACGTTGCAGATGATTGGAGGGAAAAGCGGATATCTGCCGACTGACAAATTTCGGATAACCTTCGTCATCTTCGGACGGTTCAATAAAATTATCGGTTTTGGACAAGGTTCCGGCAAAGAGTTCATCCATGCTTACGTTCAAAACGTCGCACAGGTTGATAACCTGTTTCAGATCCGGCATCGTCCGGTCATTTTCAAGATTGCCGATGGTTTTGAAATTGCAGTTCATCTTGTCGGCGAGTTGCTCCTGCGTCAGATTGTTGGCCTTGCGAAAAGCCTTGATTTTGTAGCCTATCTTGAAAATATTTTTATTTGGTAACACCATTGCCTTTTTCCTCTTCGATGTAAAATATATTATACATCGAGAGCGGCTGATTACCCACTATACTATACATTAAGAATCATATGTATAATAGATTATACATAAATGACGACCAATATTTCACCCGAGCAAAACATAAGGTTTATTCCCGCAAAAAAAGCCTCCGTAACAA
>FR885415.1 GCA_000436375.1 Azospirillum sp. CAG:239
CCAAATAAAAAAGACCGCGTTAAGGCGGTCTTTTTTGTTGGAATGTTAATTAGACATACTTTCCCGTAACGCTTTCCGGGCAGGCGGCGATTTGTTCCGGCGTGCCGCAGGCGACAATTCGGCCGCCTTTGTTTCCGCCGCCGGGACCCATGTCGATAATGTAATCGGCATTGCGGATTACGTCCAAATCATGTTCGATAACAATAACCGTGGCGCCGCTTTCAACAAGTTTCTGAAAAATTTCCATCAGGGTTTGAACGTCGAGCGGATGCAGGCCAATGGTCGGTTCATCAAAAACAAATACGGAATTTGACTGTCCTTTGCCCATTTCTCCGGCCAGTTTCAGACGTTGGGCTTCGCCGCCGGACAGGCTGGGCGTTTCTTCTCCGAGTGTCAGATAGCCAAGCCCCAAATCCTGCAGAACTTTCAGCCGCTGGCGGACGAGTTTCAAATCGTCACAGGCTTTCAGAGCCGAATTTATATCCATGTCCATCAGTTCGGGGAGGGAATAGGCTTTTTTGTTTTTTGCAATGTATTTTACGTCGCCGGCTTGTCGGGCATATCTGGAACCTCGGCATTCGGGACACGGAATTTCGACGTCGGGAAGAAACTGTACGTCGAGATTGATGGAGCCGGTACCGTCACAAACCGGACAACGCAGTTTTCCGGTGTTATAGGAAAAATCGCCGGCTTTGTAACCAAACCTTTTGGCGTCATCGGTTTTGGCAAAAATTTTACGCAGTTCGTCGTGTACGTTGGCATAGGTTGCCACGGTTGAACGTACGTTAATCCCGATTGGCGTGGCGTCAATCAGTTTGACTTGCTCAATGCCGTCGGCCTCGACTGAAACAATATGCTTCGGCAGCTTTTTTCCGCCTGTCGCCGCTTCCAGAGCCGGGACCAGACTTTCCAGAACCAGAGTCGTTTTGCCGGAGCCGGAAACGCCGGTTACGACGGTCAGCCTGCCTTTGGGAATGTTCACGTTCAGCGGCTTGACCGTATGTATTGGTCCGGTGGAAAGGCAGATGGATCCGCCGGCGAACATCTCTTTTGAAGACGGTCGTTTACGAAGTTTCGTTTCCTTTTTGTCCGAAAGAAACGGACCGATAAGCGAATTTTTGTTTTTTTCAATATCGTTTATGGAGCCTTCGGCAATAATCCGGCCGCCGTTGGCGCCGGCCTGCGGCCCCATTTCAATCAGCCAGTCCGCATCAGAAAGAATTTGTACGTCGTGGTCGACCAGCAAAACCGAATTGCCGTCGTTGACCAGGTCGCGCATAACGCCTTTCAGGCCGACAATGTTGGATGGGTGCAAACCGATAGACGGTTCGTCCAGAACATAGAGGACGCCGGTTGTACGGTTGCGGACGGCTCGAGCCAGCTGCATCCGCTGCCGCTCTCCGGTCGAAAGCGTGGCGGCGGCCCGGTCAAGCGACAGATAACCCAGACCGAGGTCAAGCAGTCGTTGTGCCGTTCTTTGAAATGATTCGCAAATGCTTTCCGCCATTGGGCGCATTTCCTGAGGCAGCGTTTCAGAGATGCCCTTTACCCAGTTGACCAGCTCGGCCAACGGCATTTGACAGGCCTCATCGAGCGAAACTCCGCGCAGTTTTGGTGCTCTTGCCGCTTGAGAAAGACGGCTGCCCAAACAGTCGGGACAGATTTCCTGCTTCAGAAATTTTTCAACCCGTTTCATGCCCTGTTCGTCTTTTACTTTTGCCAAAGCGTTTTCGACGGTATAAACCGCGTTATAATAGGTAAAGTCAAGCTCGCCCGCCTGATTGGAACTTTTGGCTTTGTAGAGAATATGTTTTTTTACGGCCGGCCCGTTGTAAACGATGTCTTTTTCCTTGTCGGTCAGTTCGCTGAACGGTATGTCGGTACGAACGCCCATGGCGCGGCAGACGTCGGTCATCAGCGACCACATCAGCGAATTCCACGGCGCGACGGCTCCTTCGTCGATAGACAGGGATTCGTCCGGTACGAGCGTCACCTTGTCCACGGTTCTTATCATTCCGGTTCCGTCACAGGTACGGCAGGCTCCCTGACTGTTGAAAGCCAGTTCTTCCGCAGACGGCGCATAAAATCTGGCGCCGCACTGCGGACAGGTCAGTTCCTGTCCGGCGGCCACGGCAAGCGTCGGTTCCAGATAGTGTCCGTTCGGACAGCGGTGGCTGGCCAGCCGGGAATACATCAGACGGAGACTGTTAAGCAATTCGGTTCCGGTACCGAAAGTGCTGCGAATGCCGGGGACGCCGGGGCGCTGGCGCAGGGCCAGGGCTGCCGGTACATACAAAACCTCGTCTACCAAAGCTTTTTCGGCCTGTGTCATGCGCCTGCGGGTATATGTAGACAGTGCGTCCAGATAACGCCGTGAACCTTCCGCATATAAGACACCCAAAGCAAGAGAGGATTTTCCGGAACCGGAAACGCCGGCAATGCCGACGATTTTATTAAGCGGGATATCAACGTCAATGTTTTTCAGATTATGTACCCTGGCGCCGCGCACCAGTATTTTGTCGACCATGTTTTTATCCAAAATCAAGGGTTGTTGTCTGCACGGAAATTTTATTGAATTATATTATAATTTCAAGTACCAATGGATATAATACTCATCTGAAAAAGGGAAAATGCCATGCCTTGTTCCTTTGCGCCGATAATCGATGGGAATACCCGTATTCTGGTCATCGGCACCATGCCCGGCGCCGTTTCGCTGGAAAGACAGGAGTATTATGCTCATGAACGCAACCTGTTCTGGAAGATTGTCTCGGAAGCATTTTGCGGCGGCCGGGGCTTTGCTTCGTATGAAGAAAAAAAGGCCTGCCTGGCGGACAATCATATCGGTTTGTGGGATAGCGTACAATCCTGTCATCGCGTCGGAAGCCTGGACAGCGCCATCAAAAACGCGGTTCCGAATGATTTTGCCGCTTTGCTGAAACAATATCCGCAGGTGCAAAGGCTGCTGTTTAACGGCCAAAAGGCTTTCGGGCTTTTTGAACGGTTTTCTCCGGATATTTTGGAATATGTCGATTACGAGGTTCTGCCGTCGACCAGTCCGGCCAATGCCGCAGTTCCCTATGAAAAGAAATTGGAATTGTGGCTGGAAGCCCTTCGCGGCCGAGCGGTCAGCGGCCGCTGTTGAAATGGCCGCCGCGGCTCTGATAAAACTTAATCATCTGATTTTGAAAATACCGGTTTCCTTCTCTGATACAGTCGGAACAAATCGGCGGTTGTCCGCGCATTTTTCTGGCCAGCCGGACGCGGGTAATTTCTCTGAAATCGCCGTCCAGACGCTGCTGCATGATACAGCCGTCATTAAGGCAGTGAGCGCCCAGACATTCATGGCTGTTGACCCGCCCGTTTCCGGTCAGGCCGAGAACATGTCCGAATTCGTGCATGACCACGGTTTTGAACCCTTCTATGTCAAGTCGGTTGTTTTCGTCCAGAAAGCGCCGCACCGAGATAATGCTGAAAGCGTCTTCTTTGCTGACGCCCAGACAAAAGTTAAGCAGCCTGCCGTCAGGTGCTGTGCCGTACAGGTCTTTTGACGTAATCAGCAGCGAAAGCTGAGGAATCTGCCGCGCGTATTTGTCTTGCTCCAAATCGTAATAAAGCTGATCGATGCTTATCTGTCTGCGGCTTTCCCAGCGCCCTTCCGCGGAAGCTCTCAGTTTGGCTCGTTCAATATACCAGTCAATGCTTTCGTAAGGATTTAGGATAACGCTGCCGTTGCGACAGGTTCTGGCCTGAGCGCTTTGCCAGTTTCCGAGGTTCTTAATCGGATAATCGTTCTTATGGGCAGGGAAGGCGCCCATAAGGTCTTCGACCGCCTCCTGAACGTACGGCGCCAGTAGCTCAAGCCCTTTTTCGTGCGTAATGTATATGTCTTTGATGCGGGACATTTGCTTTTCCTGTCTCGGCTATCTGTGCTGCTTCTTTATCAGATAATCTCTGATGACGATACCGGTACGGCTTTCCTGCCGTCTTTTCATATAATCGGCCAGCGCCTTGTAAGGCGTGCGCTTGGGCGAAATGCAGTTGAACAGGGCATTGGCCAGACTGTAGCCGGAAAGGTTGCGTCCGACCTTGATATCCAGAGAGTCTTTAATTTTTTTCTGCTGCTTTTCTTTTTCGCCGTCGCTGATGTTCAGTTTGCCGATATACTGCGAATATTCCATGGCATCTTTTTTCTGGCGCTGGGTTAACGCTACGATTTCGTTGCTGATGCGGTGCGAAATTTTTATATAGGCCTCTTCCATTTCGCTGTCCTTAATGGAAGCCAGAAATTTGTTCAAATCGCTGTTGGGCGTATCCTGCGAAGAATTTGTAAGCTCATAGAAACGGAGAATCTCCTTAAACCATGGCGTTTTAAACGCGTGAAGCTGATAACCGGCGTCCATGTCCTGCAACAGAAGAAAACCGCGTCTTTCGCTCCACAGAATGGAGTTGATTGTTTTGGGCTGAATGCCGATGCTGCCGGCTTTCATTTTCCGTTCCAGATGGTTGTTAAGTTTTTGCAGATACAGGCCGTAGGTGTCGTGACGTACGAAGGGAAACTCTATGTCCATAAGCTCTTCAAGCAGATGTTTGGTATAAGGGTCGTTAATCTGCGGGGTTTCGAGCGTCCGCGGCGTGGTGTTGTTCATCAGCCGGCGCAGAACTTCGATGTTGGTCGTCTGGTTGCTTTGCGAATCTCTGGTTTGCGCGTCATATTTCTTTATGTTGAACAGATCGTCGGCGTTGATGTTGTAGTCCGGCGAGTTGGCCTCGATATAGTTGACGATTCTTTGCAGTTTGGCGGTTCTGTAACTGACATCAAGTTCGGGATTCAATCCTTTGACGGCGTCGTAATACAGCACCATTCTTTTAAGCAGCTTGTGCTGCTGGGGCTGTTGGTTGTGAATATAGGAACGCAGGCGCGGAAAGGCGTCGTTGACGGCAATCGCGTCCAGCCTGATTTGTTCAAAACGGTTTTCGTCGCTGGAGGGAATTTGTTCGGCAATGCGGCACAGCCGGGTAATGTTGTATGGCGTGACCCTCGACGTCAGGCATCTGAAAACAAAGCCGCTGCTGCCATGGTCGGAAATGTCCGTGCCCCAGATGTTGCCGACCGAATTGAGAATTTTGTTCTTGCCGTTTTTTATTACCGGAACCACGTTTTTAATGGCGCCGACAGCCAGATCGTCGTCAATGTCGGGCAGTTTTTCGATATATTTGTCGAAATGAAGGGCAAAAAGCATAAATTTGGCCGGCGTCAGGGAATCAATGGCCTGCGACATGATGTCCAGGCGTTTGACTTCATATTCGGCTTCTTTCAGGTTGCGTCTGCTGAAAATAGGGGTCTTGACCTGTCCGAGATTGGCAACCAGAACGCCGTAGTCGACGGAGTAGAATTTGTCGATAATTTCGCGCTTGTTGAAGGTTACGTTTGTTTCGTGGTGCGTATTGTAAAAGACGGAGATGGTAATGTCGTCGTCGCGGGCATAGTCCAGCACCTTCGGAAAAGTTTCCGTAATTTTGTTAACCAGCAGGCCGTCGGGGTCAATGTTCATCTGTTCTTTGAAATAATTGCTCAAAACGCGGCATAAGAGGTTTTTGTCGTCTTCGCTGCCGTCAAGGTTATGTTCAATGTCCTTGAATTTTTCGGAAATCTGCCTTATGCGGTACAATTCCAGCGGATTTTTCTCGCAAAGCAGGTAAAGCAGCTCAGCCTGCGGAACTTTGAACTTTTTGCCGATGTTTAAATTTTTGGCAATATTTTGAATTGTATTGAAATTTTGTTTTCGAACCTCCTCATCGGAAAAGTTTTTTTCCAGCCGTTCGTTGATGTCGTTTACGAAAACAGGTGAAAGATAGTTATTTTCGCTCATAGTAAAAACCGTTTGTTGTGTTAAAGAATGAATAAAAGCTAACACAAATAAAGACGAAAAGCAATAATTTTTGTCTAAAATTTAATTTTTCAGATTTTTTTCTTCAGATATTCACGCAAAACGGCGGCATTGTTGTGTTCCGTGTCATGCGCGCCGTAAAGCAGGGTAAGTTTGGCGCAGTGGCTGATATTTTGTAAAAAGTCGTTCCATCCCGAAACGTTGTTTCGCAGTTCCTGATGGTAGTTCTTCTTAAAATCTTCCCAGCGGTCGGTATCATGGGCAAATTTTTTCCGCAGCTCGGTCGAAGGAGCTATTTCCTTTGCCCAGTAGTCGATACGGGCTTTGTCCTTGCTCAGGCCGCGCGGCCACAGGCGGTCAACCAGCACGCGGCACCCGTCCGTTACGCCGGCTTTTTCATAAACCCTTTTTATGTCAATATCCATACGGCCTCCTCAAAATATATATATGAGCTGAACCGGATGTTTCAACGGCAATATTTTTAATTCCGGCCGATGAAGGCGAGGGGAAAAGGATTATATAAAGCGAAAAAACAGGGAGGGAAAATTGAAGGAAATCACGAATGCTCAAAAAAATTATCTGAACATAATGAATGCCTTGTGGGATTTTTTTACCAGCAAAACCGGCGCTTTTATCATTGGTGTCGGCGCTATTGTCATCGGCATGTATCAGTTCTATATCAGCAAACCGATTTTGAAATATGAAGCCGAACATACCAACATCGTTTCCTCGACTGACGTTACCGATCTGAAAGTTACCGTCAGGGAAAAGGAATACAAGGACATGTATCTGACGACGCTGACACTGATGAACACCGGTTCGCAGGCACTGGACGGCGACGATGTTTCAAAGGTCGGGCACGACCCCATACGCATTGTCGTGCCGAAAGATGCCCGCCTGGTTTCGTACAACATCAACAAAAAGCAGACGTCGCCGGCCGTCGCCGCCTCGCTTGAGCCTTACGACGGCGACATTCTTATCAGGTTCGACTACCTTAATCCCGACAATCAGATAACTGTTTCGCTGCTGCACGAAAAAAACAGCGACGACTTCAAGATTGTCGGCAGCGCCGTCAATGTCAACACCATCAGCCGGGCCTGGTCGCCGGTTCAGGTGCGCGAATTTATCATTGCGGTTTTGGTCGTCTGCTTTGCGGCCTATGTTCTGGCCGGTGTTTTCAGACGCCGTTCCTAAAAAGACTTTACAATAATTTTATTTATAATATTTTGTTTGCCATGCGTAAAAAATAACAACATGAAAAGGACTGAAATGTTACATCCATGGCATGGTGTCGGGGTCGGCGAACAGGCTCCGGAAGTCGTAACCGCGATTATCGAAGTTCCCCGCGGTTCGAATATCAAATACGAACTGGACAAGGCCAGCGGCCTGCTTAAGGTCGACCGCATTCTTTACAGCGCCGTGCATTATCCGGCCAATTACGGGTTTATTCCGCAGAGTTACTGCGACGACAACGATCCGCTGGATATTCTGGTGCTGGGGCAGGAACCTGTTCTGCCGCTTTCCATTTTGCGCGCCAAACCGATTGGCGTAATGAAAATGTTTGATCAGGGCGAGATGGACGACAAAATTATCGCCGTTCATATGGACGATCCCGAATATGCTCATTACAAGACCATCGACGAGCTTCCGCCGCATTGTCTGAAAACCCTGCGCCGTTTTTTTGAGGATTACAAGGTTCTGGAAAACAAGCAGGTAATTATCGAAACGTTTCTGGGCCCGGACGAAGCCCGCAAAACGATTAACGATGCTCTGGCGCTGTATCAGGAAAACAAGGAACACCTGACCGGTTACGAAGGCTAGGGCAAAAGGCGGTTTTCCACAAACCGCCTTTTATATTTTCGGAAACTGAAGGATAATTATTGCACTAAAAGAAATCTGATGATAGATTTGAGCAGGAGAATAACTTTAGGATTGCTGTCTATGCCGCAGATTTCTTTGATTATACCGTTGTATAATGCCGAAAAATATCTCGTACCCTGTCTGGAGTCGGTTGCCCGTCAGAGTTTCCGCGATTTTGAAGTCCTTTGCATCAATGACGGCTCGCAGGACAGCACCGAAGCAATCGTCAAAAGCTTTGCCGACAAAGATTCCCGTTTTCGGCTTATCAACCAGGAAAACGCCGGTTGTTCGGCAGCCCGCAATCACGGCATAGCCGTTGCCGAAGCGCCGTATATCGCTTTTTTGGATCAGGACGACATGCTGCATCCTCAGGCTTTTGAAGCGCTGTATTATATGGTAACCCGTTTCAATGCCGATGTGGCAGCGTTCAGGAACAAAACCGTTCCCGACGATTTTGTCATGGGCGAAACGGAAAATTACAATCTGGAAGAACTGGAATACAGGTTCAGTACCACGCCGTTCGAAGACTTTTTTGCCGGCCGCAAAAACGGACGCGGCGGTTCGGTTCTGGTCTGGAACCGCCTGTATAACAAAGCGGCGGTAAAAGGGCTGGAGTTTCCCGTAAACGTGCAGCCGGCGGAAGACACGACCTACACGCTGAAGGTTCTGTTTCAGATTAAGTCAATGGTTTCAACCGACGCCGAGTTTTTGTTTTACCGCGACAGTTCCACCTCGGTCATGAATCAGGGAAAAACCGACAAATATGTCCGCGCTCACGCGTTGGCTGCCCAGGTCATATATGAATATTTTATCAAGTCAGGACTGGCTGAAGGCCGTCGCCGCGAACAGATTAACCGCTATCTGTCCAGGTTTATTTTCAAATCGCTTGTTTCTCAGCCGCTTCGTCTGGTCAGGGACAAAAGCCGCCGCCGGGAATTTTGGAACTTTGCTAAATCCTGCGTGGCGCTTCTCAGTCAGGGCGGCGCCTATCAGCCGCGCTTGCTCGGCTGGCGTTTCAATCTGGCTTCCAAATTGTTTTTGAATGGGTACTATCGGACTGCGAGGTTGTTTGTATGAAAATTGATGTTGCCGTTCCTTCTTACAAAAAGCCGGAATCTCTGATTTATACGCTGATGACGCTGAAAAAAGTCGCCGGAGACTTGATTGATGCCGTTTACATTAATGACGATTGTTCAAATGACGGCTCGGTCGAAATTTACAATGACCGCCGGGTGCGCGAATACTTCAGCCCGTGGAAACTGAACGTCCGCGTCAATACCCGCAATGTCCACATCTCGCAGGTGTATGTCCCCGGATATCGTGTCGACTATATGGATTGGAAGTTCATGCTTACCAAATGGCATCGTTTCATCGATCCCCGCGTGCCGCACAACCGGCACGACATCCGTTACCAATATGCGCTGGACAATACCGATAAGAAATATCTGCTGATTATTCACGATGACGTAAAGTTTGTTAAAGACGTTGTTTCGTTATATCTGAAAGCTTTTGCCGACAATCCGAATTTAGCTGTTGCCGGCGATTTCGGACAGTGCTGGCGCTGCCGTTTTGCGGCGGTTTGCAGCCCGAAGAAAATCATGTCCGGCTTTCGGCCGTCCCGCTGGTGGCCGTTGACGCCGACGTCGGGTGAACCGGCGGATTTCAATCCGGCCAATGGTTATACGCGAGCCTGCCGCATCAATGAGTGGTGCTGTATGGTCGATGTTGAAAAATGCCGCGACGTTACCGAACGCAAGCGTTGTTTTCTCGGCAATATGTACAAATATTCGGACACGACCGCTTTTTGGTTCGGAAAAATGGTTGAATGTGGTTACGATTTTATCGATCCGCTTCCGTCCGAGGCTTTGCCCAAACAGCTGGCGCGCTGTCCCGAACACGAAGAGTATTATATTCACGCCTGGCAGGGGCACCCCGGCCATTCGGTCTGGGCTGACCAGGGAATGGGCATCGTAAAATACAACCGTGATGAAATTGTTGATTTGATGAAGGCGGAGTTTGGTTTTGACTTTCCGCAGAAACTGATAGGATAAGGCCATGTTGTGCAAAAAGAAAAATAATCAGATTGAAGGCATACCTGTTTATTATAAAAAAAGCAGCCTGCATTTGTCCGGCCGGAACAATAAGATAATTTTCGGCAAAAACTGCAACATCGTCAACTGTCGCATCAAGCTTTACGGAAACTCGACACTCGTTCTCGGCGATGACTGCTATTTTGAAAACACGCTGATTATGCTGCGCGATTCCGAAGCCCGTTTCGGCAACAATACCGAAGCTTCCAAAGTCACAGTAACTTCAACCGGAAACTCGTTGCTTGACCTCGGTGCCGGTTCGGTTATCTGCGGCGAGTTTGACATGCGCAATCAGGGCATTATCCGCGCCAAACGGCTGTGGACGACCTGGGGGCCGCATATTGCCGCCAACCACGGCCTGATTGAGTTCGGCGACGGCGGCACTGCAGATTCGATTATCTATAACAGCGATTTCCATCCGATGTACGATTTGGAAGGAAATCTGCAAAACGAAAATCAGGACGTTATCATCGGCAATAACGTCTGGATCGGCCGCAAGTGTTTCATCTTCAAAGGCGCCAGACTGGGCGACGGCTGCATCATTTCGTCAGGCACCTACACAGGCAAGGAGATTCCGCCGCATTCGCTGGTCGCCGGCAACCCGGGACGCATTGTCCGCCGCGACGTGGTCTGGGCGGTTAAGGATAAGCCGGAACTGAAGTCGTTATTTCCTCTCTCTGCCGACGATGAAGACGGAATGCGCGCTTTTTATGAGCGGGCATATGAGGTTACGCCGACCATCAAACACCGCAAAGGCTGTCGGCTGTTAAACCGCCTGCGTGTATTCTGGGCGCTTTTCAGCGCAAAATAATCAGAGTTTTTAGTTAGGGAAAATTTTAAAAATGACAAAATTTCTCATCAAATTCTTATGTCTTTTTATCCCTGCAAAAAGTTTGCGCACAAAATTTAAAAATTGTTTTGCGGCTACCCGCAAACCCCCGTGCCGGCATGTCGGCAGACATACTTATCTGGGCGCTTCGGTTTTCGTTTCGCATAAGGAAACCTCCATCGGTTCTTTTTGTTCAATTGCCGGCAACACGGCCATCGGCCCCAGCCAGCATCCGCTGAACTTTCTTTCCACGCATCCGTTTCAGTATCTCGGGCACGATAAGCTGCAGCCGGAACATAAGGCTGATTTTGTCTTTGCCCGGCCGGTTGCCGTCGGCAATGACGTCTGGATTGGCGCCAATGTCGTGATTATGGACGGACTCACAATCGGTGACGGCGCGGTTATCGGCGCCAATGCGGTTGTTACCCGGGATGTTCCGCCTTATGCGATTGTCGGCGGCATTCCGGCCAGAATAATCCGCTACCGTTTTGAGCCGGAGATTATCGAAAAGCTTCTGGCCTTGCAGTGGTGGAATCTTCCCGACGAGCAAATTGCCGCATTGCCGTTTGATGACGTTGCCGAATGTATCCGCATTCTGGAAGCGGGAAAAGAATAGGTTGCAATCGGCGCATATTTGTACTAACCTACAGGCAGTTTTTCAACAACAAGCAGGATACGCCATGAGCCCGACTTTATTTGCCAAAAATCTGATTCGCCTTTTTAAGTTCGACCTCAAGTCTTTTCATAAGACAATTCGCCGTTATGCGGATCTTGATTTGATGATGGACAATCTCAAATACGAAATTGCCGATGAAATCAGGGATATGAAGCTGCCGAAAGTCCTTTCGCAGATGGACAGCGTAAAAGAGATTATAAAGACGAAAAAGAGCGTCGCCCGTTTCGGCGACGGCGAATTTAACCTGATTTTGGGCAATGCCATCGGTTTTCAGGAATTTGACCCTGTGCTTCAGGCGCGCCTGAAAGAAATTTTGACCACGAAGGACAAGTCCATGCTCATCGGCATCTCCAACCGTTTCGGTCGCCTGGACGACGTTGACGCCAATGTCCGGACATACTGGCGCGGTTTTCTGGGCCGTTATCGTAAGGATATTTATGCCTTGCTTGATTTTGACCGTACCTATATTGATACCTGTATGACCGCGCATGCCATTGAGGTCGATGACCATACGACCCCCGAAGTAAAAGCCGAAAGCGAAGCTTATTATAATGAGGTGCGCAAAATCTGGGACGGGCAGGATATTACCGTTATTAAAGGCGCCGACAACGAAAAATTCACGCACGACATTTATGACAATGCCAAATCCGTCAGTTATATCTATGGCCCCAAAGAGCATGCTTTTCGCGAATATGACCGCATTTTTGCCGAAGCGCGGCAGTTGCCGAAAGACCGCCTGATTATCATTGTTCTCGGGCCGACGGCCAAACTTCTGGCTTATGACCTCAACAAACTCGGCTATCGCGCGCTTGACCTGGGACATATGGCCAAAGCCTATGAATGGCTGAAAACCCGTGATAATATCGTCGCCGGACAGTTTTTTGCGGCATAGGGCAGGGTTCCGTCAAATGAAAATTCTGGTCCACCTGCACCTTTTCTATCAGGATATGCTGCCCGAAATGCTGACGCTTCTGCGCAGTCTTGACGGTTATGAGTATGACCTGTTTGCAACCGTGGTTAATGCCTCGCCGGAGACGCTTGCCGAACTTCGCCGTTTTAAGCCGGAAGTAACGGTCATTGACGTCGAAAACCGTGGTTACGACGTCGCGCCTTTTGTCAAGGTTTTGCAGCTGGCCGATTTAAGCCGTTATGATTACGTCATCAAACTGCATACCAAACAGAATCTCAAACGTCGCGCCTGGTTGAAAAACGTTTCCTTTACCGGCAGCGGCTGGAGACGGCTGCTGGTCAGTTTTATGGCTTCGTCCGAACAGCTGCGGCGGACGCTGGCGCTTTTTCGCAATCCTGAAACCGGAATGGTTTCTCATTACAATCTGATAATCGAAGCGGAGCGGGAAGACCGGCTTGCAAATGCCCGTGCCGATAAAATGCTGGCGGAAATGGGGCTGCGCACCGAAGACCGCCGGTTTGTCGCCGGCACGATGTTTATCGTTCGGGCAAAACTGCTGCGGCCGCTGAAGGATTATCCCTGCCGAATGGACGATTTTGAGCCTTATAGCAGCGAAACGCCGGGCGGAACACTGGCTCATGTTTATGAACGTCTGTTTGGTTATGTGGTAACTGCTCAGGGACAGAAAATCGTTTCCTGCGAGGCGGAAACCGGTGCCGTCAGATGCGGCCACCTGCTGCGCCGTGTCGCGCTGGCCGTTGGCCGGACGATTTTGCAGGTCAAAGTCAACCGCAAAAACAGGCTTATTGTAAAGGTATTTAAGATACCGCTGTGTTCATGGCGGTTGAGAGCATAAATAAAAAGCCCCGTTCTGTGAGCGGGGCTTTGTTTTTCTGTCATCCTCAGACTTTCTTTTATTACTGTCATGTTCGGCCTTTTTCCTTACAGTCATGTTCGGCCTTTTTTCCTTACAGTCATGTTCGGGCTTGACCCGGACATCTAAGTTGAGTCGTCACGCTGAGCGTGTGACCCGGACATCCAACCGTAAGCGTCACGCTGAGTGTGTGACCCGGACATCTCCTTTACAAATTCCCCGGTCGAACCGGGGAATGACAAGAGAGAGTAAAAGTCAGCAATAACAGTATTTTTTTCTTATGCTTGATTTTTAATATTGTTGCTTTTTATTATTTTTTTCTGGAAAATTTTTCGCGGTTTCTTTGTCTTTGTGCCGCAAATTCTTCGGGCGACAGATAATTGTCATGGTTGACGTCGCCGTTTTCCCAGGTATAGGCCATAAATTTGTTGAATTTTTCCAGTTTCTCCGGCGTATCCACTTTCTTGTCAATAATTTCCTTTTGGGCGGCTGCGTCAAACTCTTCCTTGCTGACCAATCCGTCGCCGTTGCTGTCCATTTCAATGAATTTTTGCGACATGGCCGCTTTGGCTTCGGCTTTGCTGTAAGCCGACTGCTTTCCCTTTATGACGATAAAGATTAAAACGGCCGCAATTAAAATCAGAACGCCGATAATAAGTTTTTTCATATATACCTCCACACATCAAAAACACAGTTAACAGCTTAACGCCGGATTTTGCATTCGTCAAAGACTTTTTTTGCCTTAATGTATAAGCCGGATGAAACCGATAAGAAAGGCTCCGGCGATGATCCCGGCGAAAATGTCGTCAAGCATCACGCCCCAGGCGTTTTTCAGCCTGCTGTCCGCCCATTTGACCGGTCCGAGCTTAACAATGTCGAACAGGCGGAAAAGTCCGAAGCCGATGAGATAAACCAGCCATGCGTCGGTATTATGATATAAGAGCTGTCCGGCAAAAACAAAGGTCAGCATCTGTCCGGCAAATTCGTCAATGACCACCAGCGACGGGTCTTTTTCTTCCTGATGCGAGATAATTTCGTGCGTAGCCCAGACACCGATAAAGAAGGCGGCGGCCGCGGCGGTCAGAATGCCTGCCGTCCCGAAAAAATAGGCGACGGCGAAAGCCGCGGGAAGCGTTCCCAGCGAACCGACGGTTCCCGAAGCTTTCGGAGCATAACCGAGGCCGAAATAAGAAGCCAGCAAATGAGCAATTTTGTTTTTCATGGTCACAACCCTTTCAGTTTTTTTTCATTTAAGCATAAAAAAAACTCTCCGCAATCATAAAATTGCGGAGAGCCTGCGCCTGTGCATTAAAGGCTATATGTCAAACTTCGTAACGCCTTTGTATGCGTAGCGGTACAGTTGTTTGATTTCCTCGACCAGCGGGTAACGCGGATTGGCGCCCGTGCACTGGTCGTCAAAAGCCAGAACTGACAGTTCGTCGAGGTCTGCTTCAAAAGTTTTCTCGTCAATGCCCATTTCCTTGATGGATGCGGGAATGTTGAGCGTTTTTTTCAGCTCTTCGATTTTTTCAATCAGCAAATCCAGCTTTTCGTCCTTGCTGCTGCCGCCCAAATTCAGATATTCGGCAACGCGGGCGTAACGCGATTTGGCGCTCGGATATTTGTACTGCGAAAAGGCAGCCTGTCTGAACGGATGGTCGGAAGCGTTAAACCGCATGACCTGCGTCAGCAGCAGCGCGTTGGCAATGCCGTGCGCAATATGATATTTTGCGCCCAGCTTGTGCGCCATCGAGTGGCACAGGCCGAGAAACGCATTGGCAAAAGCCATGCCGGCCATGGTTGCCGCATGATGAATTTTTTCGCGAGCAACAGCATTCTGCGAACCTTCGTTATAGGATGCCGGCAGATATTTGAATATCAGGCGGATGGCTTCAAAAGCCAGGCCGTTTGTATATTCGGTCGCCATGGTCGAGGCAATGGCTTCCAGCGAATGGACCAGAGCGTCGATACCTCCGGCGGCACACAGGCCTTTCGGCATTGACAGCACCAGATTGGCGTCGACAATTGCCATGTTTGGCGTCAGCGCATAGTCGGCAATCGGATACTTGACGCCGGTCGCGTCGTCGGTAATGACGGCGAAGGACGTAACTTCGGAACCGGTGCCGGACGTGGTCGGCACCGCAACCATGTATGCCTTTTGTCCCATTTCAGGAAATTCGAAAATGCGTTTGCGAATGTCCATAAAGCGCATGGCCATATCTTCAAACTTCAGTTCCGGATGTTCATACATCAGCCAGACGATTTTAGCCGCGTCAATCGGCGAACCGCCGCCAAGCGCGATAATAACGTCGGGCTGAAACGCATTGACCAGATCCAGCGCCTGATGAATGGTCGACAAGTCGGGATCCGGATGAACGTCGGAGAATATCTGAAAACTGATGCCGACTTCTTCCAAAACGTCCGTAATCGGTCGCGTATAACCAAGGTCGAACAACGGCTTGTCCGTAATAATAAAGGCTTTTTTGCGCCCTTTGAGTTCGCGCAGGGCATGCGGCAGGCAACCGGCCTTGAAGTAGACTTTCGGCGGAACCTTGAACCACAGCATGTTTTCCTGACGCATTGCAATTGTCTTAATGTTCATCAAATGTTTAACTCCCAAGTTTCCGCTGACCGAGTTGCCGCCCCAAGAGCCGCAGCCCAAAGTCAGAGACGGTTCCAGAATAAAGTTGTACAAGTCGCCGAGTGCGCCTTGCGAAGACGGGCTGTTGACGATGATGCGCGCCGTCGGAATCAGTTCGCCGTAATGCGTAATGCGATCATGATTGTTGGGATTGGTGTAAAGCACGGCCGTATGTCCGGCGCCGCCGAACATGACCAGCGACTTGGCCTTGGCTGCCGCTTCGTCAAAGTTTTCGGCCTTGTACATAGCCAGAACCGGCGAAAGCTTTTCGGCCGAGAAAGGCTCTTCCGGTCCGACTTCGCTGACTTCGGCAATCAGCACTTTAGTATAGGACGGAACCTTAATGCCGGCCATTTGGGCAATGGTGGTCGCCCTTTGTCCGACGATGTCGGCGTTGACGTGTCCGTTTTCGAGCAGCATTTTGCCGAGGGTTTTCTTTTCCTTTTCGTTAAGAAAATAAGCGCCGCGGGTAATGAACTCTTCTTTGACGGCGTCGTAAATGTCCTTAACGACGACAACTGATTGTTCGGAAGCGCAAATCATGCCGTTGTCAAAGGTTTTGGAAATCAACACTGAAGAAACCGCCGGTTTGACTTCCGCCGTTTCGTCAATAACGGCCGGAACGTTGCCTGGCCCGACGCCGAGAGCGGGCTTGCCCGAGGTATAGGCGGCTTTGACCATGCCCGGACCGCCGGTAGCCAGAATGGTGTCGACTTTCGGATGCTGCATCAGATACTGCGAAAGCGTGACGCTCGGATGTTCAATCCAGCCGATAATGTCTTTCGGAGCGCCGGCCTTGACGGCTTCTTCCAGCATTATGCGTGCGGTTTCAACCGTGCATTTCTTGGCGCGCGGGTGCGGTGAAAAAATAATGCCGTTGCGGGTTTTCAGAGCCAGCAGGGTCTTAAAAATGGTCGTTGACGTCGGGTTGGTGGTCGGAATAATGCCGGCGATAACGCCGATGGGGTCGCCGACTTTCATAATGCCGTTCAGCGGGTCTTCTTCCAGCACGCCGCAGGTTTTGGTGTTTTTATATTTGTTATAAATATATTCGGCGGCGAAATGGTTTTTGATAACTTTGTCTTCCATAACGCCCATCCGGCTTTCCTCGGCGGCCATCTGCGCCAGCGGAATGCGCAGCGAACTCATTTTCAGGGCGACGCGTTTAAAAATTTCGTCAACCTGCTCCTGCGAATAGGTGGCAAAAATCTTTTGTGCGGCGCTTACTTTGCTGACCAGGTCGTCAATATATTTTTCCTCGTCAAGAACATTGTTTTCCGCCGGTTTAACTTCTTTTTTCTTCAAAGCCATTTTGTTTTCTCCATAAGGCTAACATCAAAATTCGGCATTATTATAAGCAAAAAAGATTAATGTTTTATTGCGCTGCTTTAAGATTTTAAAAATATTCGCCGGAACAAAAAAAGAGTGCGGTTTCATTGTCCGCACTCTGAAAATCGGTTTTCGCCGGAATGTTACTTTTTGCCTTTGCGCTGTTCAAATTCCAAATCGATTCTCTCCAGCAGGTCTTCGGCCATTTCGTTAAAGGCCTTTATGCAGCTTTGCGAAATGCCGTCTGACTGCGAATTTCCGAGAACCAGAGCCTGATTTTCAAGCATGTACTTGAAAAGGTGCAGGTCTTCGTCGGAAAGCGAGGAGGGCATGTTGTTAAACAGATCTTTCAGTTCCTCAAAGGTCGTTTTCGGATTGCCGACCAGTTCCATGCGGCGCCCGAGTTCTTTGTTGATGTCTTTGAGGACATTTTCCAGATAATGTACCCAGCCTTCAATGGCATAATCGCCGTTGAGTTTTTGTCCGTCGTTCCAACCTTGGAGTTCCTGCAGGTTGTTTTCGGCAAAACGTTTCATTTTGCGCAGGTCTGTCAGGTTAATGCTCGCCGGATCGACCGCAAACAATACGCGTAAAGCAACAAATTTTTTTTCCATGACTAAATAATTTTTAGTGCCCGAAGGGCGGTTTAACTTATATTAATAAACACAATTTCGAAAATATTTTCCTCATGTTTATCATTATTTGCAAAACTTGTCTAGACAAAAAATTTGTCCGTTGCGTTTTTTTGCAAAAACTGTTATGTTTTTTTATATTTAAATGAGGTGAAAATGAAACTGATAATCTTTCGCCACGGCGAAACCGACGGCAATGTCAAAAATATCGTTCAGGGTGCAGGAATAGACTGCCCGCTGAATGAAACGGGCAAAAAGCAGGCGGCGTTGCTGCGCGATAAGCTGGCATCCGAAAAGCTGCCGGCAATTTACTGCTCGCACCTTTGCCGTGCGCGTGAAACCGCCGAAATCGTCGCTTCGTCAAACCACGCGCCGGTTATTGAAAGGGATGGCCTGGAAGAGGTTCATTACGGCATTGCCGAGGGAATGCTTTCGGCTGAGGCTCATGTCAAGTTCGCCGCCGTTCTTGAAGCGATTAACGATAAGAGCAATCCTGACCGTTTTGACGTATCCATTCCGGGGGCGGAAACAATCCGCGGTTCGACCGAACGGGGATTGAAAGCCCTGATGAAAATTAAGGCGGATTGCCCGTATCCGGTTGTCGGCGTTGCCACTCACGGCGCTCTGATGTTTAATCTGTATTATCATTTTTTCAAAGCCGAGCGCCGCTTTGCCAACTGTGAGTATTTTGAAGTCGAAATTTAGAACTCCAGCACCGGAAGAACATAATAGTTAGGGTTGCTCTTACCGCCGGGGATCAAACTGCTGCCAGCAAGGTGTACATACCACGCGCCGGTGCTGTTATTCTCCGACGAAGACCACACCCAATAGTTGAGTTGGTTTGAAGCACCACAAACCTTACTAACTGCGGTGCTAATCGCACTCTGGTTTCCCTGAATATTTCTTAAAATACCGACCGCCGGCAGGCACCACTTACCATTGGTCGTCGACGTCGGGGCATATTTCCGTGCCGCCCAGGCGGCCGGATAAGTGTTGGCATTACCAGCTGCAACAATTTTGTCCGTATTGCCGCAACTGTCATAGTCTGTTGATGCGGAACTACTGGTCGTATAGTTCGGCAGACTTGAAATATCCGTACTAGAGCCACCCCAAGCCATACCGACACCAGAGCTGCTCTTATTGCCG
>FR885416.1 GCA_000436375.1 Azospirillum sp. CAG:239
AGGGAAAGAGGATACTGACAGTCATAAAGATTTTGTAAATTATGTTTCTCAATTGAAGATGGTTGAGAGATATGGTAGGAACTTAATTTTTCATTTAATGTCTAAAGAAGAATATGTTGAGAGAAATCCAATTATTAGCAGCTTATTGGCATCAGTTCAGAGAAAAAAAGATGAAAAAAGATTGAAGACTCAATTTATTAAGAGGCTTTGGAATACTTTATTTGATGAGTTTATTGGTGATAAATTAACGACCAAAAGAATTAGTGCTAAAACGATTAAAAGTTATAAAACTAAATTAGATGTCTGTTTTTCTCTAATCGGTAAAAAATGTGTACAAGATGTAACAAGTGAGGATTGTAAAAATATTAGATTACAGTTAGGTAGAGTTCCATCTAATTGGATGAAAAAATATCCTGATAAGAAGCTTGTTGATGTTTTGCTACCACCAGGAAGTCAAAGTATGAGCGATAAGACATTACAAACTTATATTATACTTTTTAAAGATTTTATGAAATATGCGTTTAAGAATGTTGAAGGGATGACTTTGGATGTTGGTAGTTATGTACTAATTCCTAAAATCAGCAAAAAATCAACACGATTACCTTTTGATGATGAAGATTTAAAAAAATTGTTTAATGCTGAAACTTATCCAAGCAGGTACAAAGAAAAGTCATTTGCAAAGTTTTGGATACCTGTAATTGCACTTTATTCTGGGGCAAGAGTTAATGAAATCTCACAGTTAAAGGTAGAAGATATTATAAAATTTGATGGTGTATATTGTTTTTATTTCACAGATGAAGGTGATGGGCAGTCTCTTAAAAATGAAAGTTCAAAGAGAATTGTACCGATTCATAGTGAATTGATAAAATTAGGATTTTTAGATTTCGTTGATGATGTTAAGAAAAAGAAGAAGGACAGAGTATTTTATACCTTAAATCGGACAGAGCATAGCAATTATGGAGATACTATTAGTAAATGGTTTGGTGTTTATAGAAGAAAAGTAGGTATCGTTTCTAAAAATAAAACTTTACATTCAATGAGGCATAATGTTGAAACTAAACTGGTTAACAATAATATATCAGAAACAATACAAAATTCAATATGTGGTTGGAGCGATAAAGGCGTTGGGCAGAGAGTATATGCAAAAAAAGAAATTAAAACGCTACAGAGTGCTATTGAGACAATCAAATATGAATTTTGGGATGATGTCGTTGATAATTTAAAATAAAAAAAGAGTGATTAAATCACTCCTTTTTTAAATAAGAATATAATGTCGGTCTGGAGATATTGAGCTTTCGTGCGATGGCAGATAAAGACAATTTCTTTTCTTCTACCATATTTTTAAGTTCTTCAACTTGTTCAGCGGATAATTTATTTTTGCCGCCTTTGTATTTATGCCGAGCTTTTGCTAAAGCAATACCTTCCCTTTGACGTTCCAGCAAGATAGAGCGTTCTAATTCAGCCACAGCCCCCAGCATCGTCATCATCATTTTTTGATAAGGGTCTTGCTTTCCATCTCCTTTGAAAGTTAAGTTTTCTTTGTGAAAAACAATTTTAGCCCCTTTATTGGTTATGTTGTCCACCAAATTGAGGAGGTCTTTCGTATTGCGAGCCAGTCTATCCATAGAATGTACGTTGATAATATCTCCATCACGAATGTTAGATAACATTGCTTGCAATTGAGGTCTGTTTGTATCTTTACCGCTGACTTTTTCAATATATTCTCTGTCGCAAGAGATATTTAATAATTGTCTATCTGTATTTTGGTCTGTCGTTGAAACTCTTTTATAATTAAAAATCATTACTTAATCCTAAAATGTAAAGTTCATATTCAAGAATATACTTTACACCTGTAAAGTTGTCAATACTTTTAATTTAGATTTTACAGTTTTTTATTTGGAAGGTTCAGGTATAATCTGATTTAACATTTTTCAAAAACCTATATAGTGTCGCCCTTTGCACACCAACCAATTTGGCTATTTGGGTTTTGGGGATACCTTTATTAAGTAATTCCATTATTTTTAATTCTTTGCCATCAAGTTTGGTTTTGTTTGGTAAATTATTTTTAGGTCTACCTAACTTTACACCTTGTGATTTCAATCTTGCTAAACTTTCTTTGGTCCTTTGAGATATAAGATTTCTTTCAATTTCTGCGCTTAAACCAAACGCAAAGGCTAATACTTTTGACTGAATATCGGCACCAAGTTTGTAATTATCTTTAATTGTCCATACCTGAATATCTTTATTAAGACAGTAATGTAGAATTCCCATTACTTGTAGCAAATTTCTTCCAAGCCTTGATAATTCACTGGCTATCAAGATGTCGTTTTTCTTTAATTTTTTAAGCAATTTACCAAGTTTTCTATCATTTAAATCTTTTGTTGATGAAATTGTTTCTTCAATCCAGCGGTCAATTTTTATATTATTTTTGATACTAAAATTTTCTATTTCAAATCTTTGATTCTCAATGGTTTGTTTGTCTGTGCTTACTCTAATATATCCATAAATCATATTACATCCTTTTGAAATTATTTATCAAAAGATGTATCAAAGCTTATTGTTTAATGCGTTGAAAATAAAGGAACTTTTAAATAAGACATATGTTTAATCTATTAAAAACAATATTAAATGTAAAGAAATTTATTGAATAGATTGGTTTTCCTGATATTAGCCCAAACAAGATGAGAGATGTATCATAAAAACCTTCCTTTTTGGAGGGGTAATGATGCTGATTTTAGAAAAATGTATTGGCAAAGGAGCTACCAGAGAATGTTACCGACATCCTGCCGATGCAAGTAAATGTGTCAAGGTATTGATAAAA
>FR885417.1 GCA_000436375.1 Azospirillum sp. CAG:239
CTTGAAGTCGGGGCAACGCCGCGCCCGGAATGTTCCGATCCGCGCCTGACGCAGAAAATTGTCGAAAAAATCGAAGCTTATCAGTCCGAACATCCGGCAGCCATGCTCATTGACCGCCGCCGCGACATTCTGCTGCGCCGCAATCTTTCCCGTTTCGGCGAAGTAAAGGTTGAGGGCTTTACCGCTAAGCAGGATTTCAACGTTGCCAATGCCATTATCATGACCAAAATCAACCGCGGGCTGAACGATGCCGACCTGCGTCTCTGCCGCGGTCTCGGACAGGGCAAAGCCGCCGATGTTTACGTTTTGGTTTATCCGGTCGGCGAGGGGAATGTTGCCGACATCATCAACTTCCTGCCCGAAGGTACGGGCGACGGCATCTTGTCCTTTATCTACGATTAGCCGATTTTTCCAAAAAGCAAAATATTATGTTGATTCTCTAAAACAAAAGTCGTAATATTTCTGCTCGGAGATATTGAAAGGCTTTTGTTCGATACCTAAATTATATTTCAGTATCAGTTGAAAGAAGGTTGGAAATATATGAGTCAAAATTCGGAAGTTATGGTAATCAGAAATACGGGCAATCTGCCTCAGGTTATTGAAGAGAACAGCCTGTTCTCGTACTTCGAAAAAATCAAGAAATTTCCCGTTCTCAGCGAAAACGAAGAAACGCGGCTGATTCGCGATTTCAAGGAAAACGGCGATTTGACCGCCGCGCAGAAGCTGATTACCTCGCATCTGCGTCTGGCCGCCAAAATTGCGCTGACCTACCGCCGCTACGGACTGCCGATGGCCGACATTGTGTCCGAGGCCAATATCGGGCTGATGCAGGCCGTCAAAAAGTTTGACCTCGACAAAAAGGTTCGGCTGGCTACCTATGCCATTTGGTGGATTAAGGCTGCGATTAACGATTATATTCTGCGTTCCTGGTCGCTGGTTAAAATCGGCACCGTCGCCGCGCAGAAAAAACTTTTTTATAACCTCAACCGTATTAAGGCACGCTTGGGTATTTATGAAAACCGCGAGCTTGAGCCGACGGTTGTCAAAAGCATTGCCAGAGAGCTGGTCGTCGACGAAAAGGACGTTGTCGAAATGAACCGCCGCATGGGCGGCGACAAGTCCCTTAATGTGGCCGCCTGCGATGACAGCGACGAAGAAAAAGTCGATTTTGTCGTCGACAGCCGTCAGAATATTGAGGAAAACCTCGGCCGCCGTCAGGAAAACGCTCTTAAAGCCAGAGTTCTGCACGAATGCCTGAACGAAATGGGCGAACGCGAACAATATATAATCAAAAGCCGTATGCTGACCGACAAGCCGGTTACGCTGGAGGAAATCGGTGTCAAATTCGGCATCAGCCGTGAGCGTGTCCGTCAGATTGAAAAAAAAGCTTTTGAGAAACTTTCGGCGCTGGTAAAGCTTGAATTGGCGCAAAAAATGTGTTAAAATAACCGAACAAAAAACGGAGAAGGACAATGGCGGCAGCCGAACAGGAAAAAGGTTTTGTTTTCAAGGGCAGATTTTCAAAGAGCATTGATTTGAACCTGCTTAAGGAAAATATGGAACGCCGTTTGGCTTTTGTCCGCAGCCTGAAACCGGATAACGAGAGCATTCTGAACGCTTGGAATATTGCCCGGCAGAACATTGTCCAGCATCAGAACTGACAGAGTTTGATTTTCCCCAAAAGCCCGCAGCCGCGGGCTTTTTCAGTATTTATAGGCAAAAAAAATAATATCTTCATAAGATGTTGACAATTGTTGCTTCCTGTATTATCTTAGAATCAAGGTGTGGTTTGTGATGTGTTTCTCATTTCCGAAGGCGTTTGCTCTTTCGGAAACTCTTCTCGCATATCTGTCACCTTATAAAACGGGCTTTAGTTTTAATTACTTGCGAGGTGATATTATGTCAAAATGTAAAACTTTCCTAACATTAGTGGTCGGCCTGCTTTTCAGCCTGCCGGCAATGGCGTATTCGCCTCCGGGTAATGCCAACACACAGCACACTACGAAAATAGAACTGAAGCCCGCCTCATTTTTAGAC
>FR885418.1:0-1027 GCA_000436375.1 Azospirillum sp. CAG:239
GGGGCTATCGTTATTTCAGGAAAGGTTTGATATAATTATGAAATTTCTGTTCATAACGGCGGCTCCAGCCGACGATATATTTGTCGCCGAGGCAGAAAAGCGGAATACCGACCTGCCGGCCGAGTTTGAACTTGCGGACGCACTGTGACATCAGACGAGCGCCGTCTTTGTTGTCTACGCTGACTTTGATGATGTTCAGTCCGGGGTATTTCCGGTTCAGAAATTCCTGCGCTTCGTGGCAGTGCGGGCAGCCGTCGGAATAGAACAGATAGGGTTTGTCAGGCATGAGTTCGGTCAGTTCGCGGGGCGTATTATCGCAGGCCGCAACGGCAAGAGCCAGAACAACGGTCAACAGATATGATATTTTTTTCATGATTTTCTCCTTTGCCGGAAATGATTTTTAGTTTACATTGGCGGAACAAAAGGCGAGAGTCAAGCAATATCATAGAGGGGCGTTGCAAATGGAAACGGATTATCTGAAACTGGCGGCGGAAAATCAGAAGCGGGCAAGGGAAGTTATTGCCGAGTTGCAGATTGAACAAATTTGGCAGCGGTATGGCGCGACGGTCAACCTTGTCGGTTCGCTGGCAACCGGGCTGTTGATGAAACATCGCGATATAGATTTTCATGTTTATACGGCGGCGGAGCCTGAGGTTGCCGTGAGTTTTGCGGCAATGGCCGAACTGGCAAAAAATCCGCGCATAAAAAGGGTTGAGTTTGCCAATCTGCTGGACGAGGAAGACGCCTGTCTGGAGTGGCACGCCTTTTATGAGGACAGGCGGCGCGAACTGTGGCAGCTTGACCTGATGCACATTCGGCGCGGTTCTAAATATGACGGATATTTTGAAAAAGTTGCGGCGCAGATTGCCGGAATGCTTACCGACGAACGGCGGCAGGCGATTTTAAGGCTTAAATTCACAACGCCCGACGATGTCAAAATCGCCGGCGTCGAGTATTATAAGGCAGTTATCCGCGACGGCATACAAAACTATGCCGATTTTGAGAAATGGCGGTTAAAAAATCCCCT
>FR885418.1:1083-8252 GCA_000436375.1 Azospirillum sp. CAG:239
ACCCATGGCCAACAGACATGGAAAGAGAAGCTTGCAAGGATTAAACTTTTTCGAGATACGAACTCATGATTTTTTTGCGGCCGTATTTGTCAAAGTTTACTTCCATGCAGTTTTCTTCGGCGGCGGTAATTTTGCCGTAGCCGAAAGTCTGATGGTATACCCGGGTGCCGATTAGCCGCCGGTCATCAGGTATATCGCCACAATCGCTGCCGGTACCGCTATAATAAGAAAAGCCATTGTCGTTTCCTTTCTTTGCTTTTTTCATATACTTTGAGGTATATGCGTTTTTGTAATGATAGTTGTTGGCATAGCCGTTATATCCGCCGCCGAAGCTTCTTCTGCCGCCGTCGTCGTTATAAGCGTCGTAACCGCCGCCGTAAAATTTAGCCGCATTATTGCAGATTTCAATATTGGCGGGCGGAAGTTCGTTGATGAATCTGGAAGGAATGTTGTTCTGCCACTGGCCGTAGACGCGGCGGTTAAGAGCGGTCAGAATATAACACTGTCTGCGCGCGCGGGTAATGGCGACATAAGCCAGCCGGCGTTCTTCCTCCAGAGCTTCGGTGCCGCCTTCGTCCAACGCGCGCTGGTGTGGAAAAAGCCCTTCTTCCCATCCGGGCAGGAAGACGACGTCAAA
Organism: Azospirillum sp. CAG:239; assembly: GCA_000436375.1. Classification (GTDB taxonomy): domain Bacteria; phylum Pseudomonadota; class Alphaproteobacteria; order RF32; family CAG-239; genus Scatacola_A; species Scatacola_A faecigallinarum. The sequence goes on from FR885418.1 coordinate 1,721, forward strand.
TTCGAGGCCTTTGGCAGAATGCAGGGTAATGAGCATTACCTTGTTGGTGTCAAGCGCATCGTCGTTGTCCATAACCAGGCTGACGTGTTCCAAAAAGTCGGCCAGGGTCGGATATTTTTCGGTGTCGCCCATGACTGAAATGAGTTCTTTAAGGTTTTCAATCCGGCCGGGCGCTTCGACAGACTTGTCCATTTTGAGCATTTCAAAATAGCCGGAATCTTCCAGCACCTGAGTTGCCAGTTCGTCCGGCGTGACGGCGTTCATGGTTTTGCGCCACTGCTCAAAGTTGGCAATCAGGTCGGCAAGGTTGGTTTTGGCTTTGCCGCTGAACTGGTTTTCGGCCAGCATCTTTTCAACTGCCATGTACATGGAAATTTGGCCGAAACGGGCTTCCTGCTGAATTTTTTCAATGCTTTTGGCGCCGATGCCTCGGGCGGGTTTGTTGATAATCCGCTCGAAGGCCAAATCGTCGTGTGGTTGCAGAATGACGCGGAAATAGGCGAGGGCGTCGCGGATTTCCGCGCGCTCATAGAACTTTGGGCCGCCGATGACCTGATAGGGAATGGCTTCGGCAATAAATTTTTCTTCAAATTCGCGGGTTTGAAAAGCTGTGCGTACCAGAACCGCCATGTCGGCGTACTGTGCGCCGTTGCGCAGATGATAGTCGATTTGGTCGACGACATAGCGGGCTTCGTCTTCGCCGTTGTAATTACTGACAACCTTGATTTTGGTGTTGTCGCAGTTTTGCGCCGGCGAGTTTTCGGCGACTTTGAGGGTTTTGCCCAAGCGGCCGTCGTTGTGGCTGATGAGGCAGGAAGCTGCGGCCAGAATGTTTGCCGTAGAGCGGTAATTGCGCTCAAGGCGGATGGTTTGGGCGTCGTTAAAGTCTTTTTCAAAGCGCAGAATGTTTTCGATTTCGGCGCCGCGCCAGGAATAAATCGACTGGTCGTCGTCGCCGACGCAGCAGAGGTTGCGGCTTTTCTGGCTCAGCAGGCGCAGAAAAAGATATTGGGTGACGTTGGTGTCCTGATACTCGTCGACCATGATGTATTTGAACTTGGACTGGTATTTGTCAAGCACGTCGGGATTGGAGAGCAGGATGTTCAGCGCATAGAGCAAAATGTCGCCGAAGTCGACGCAGTTGAGCTCAAGCAGGCGTTCCTGATATTTTTTGTAAAGGTGTGTCAGGACGTTTTCCTTATATTCGTTCTGGATTTTGTCGATGGTCAGTCCTTTGTCTTTCCAGCGGCTGATTTTATCCAGCACGGCCTGCGGCGGGTATTTCTTGTCGTCGATGCCTTCGGCTTCCGAAATCTGTTTGATGACGCGCTTCTGGTCGTCTTCGGAGAGAATCGTGAAATTGGAGTGGAGGCCGACCAGTTCGGCGTGGTTGCGCAGAATTTTGACACAGACGCTGTGGAAAGTTCCCAGCCAGACGGAATTGGCAACGTCGCCGATCATTTTCTGTACGCGTTCTTTCATTTCGCGGGCGGCGCGGTTAGTAAAGGTAACGACCAGGCAGTTCCACGGCTGCGCTTTACCGGTAGCCAGAATATAGGCCAGACGGGTGGTCAGCACTTTGGTTTTGCCGGTGCCGGCGCCGGACAGAACCAGCACCGGACCTTCGGTGGTTTCGACGGCCTGTTTCTGTTCCGGGTTGAGCTGCTCAAGCCAGGCGTATCCGGGCATCAGCCCAGCAATGTTGTTATAGGTCGGAGCCGCCGTGGTTTCCCGTGCCGCGGCCTCTTCCAAATCGAATATATTGTCCATTTTGAATACTTCTTGTTTTTTTGGTCATTACGAAATATATATAATAATATTGGACGAATTAAAAGGAGTTTTTATTATGCCGAGAACAAGTCAGGGAAAATATGTCACTCAAGCGTCAAAAGTCTTTCAGGAAGGAGATGACAACTGGCATGCCGGCAGATATGACGAAGCCCGCAGCTGTTACGAAAAAGCCGCGGGGCTTTATAACGACAGCGGCGATACCGAAGGCGAGGCCTTTGCTTTGTCTCGGCTCGGCGAACTGGAACTCAGCCTTGAAAACTACGAAGCGGCTTCTGCCGCGCTCAACGCTTCCGTCGAACTGGTAAAAAACTTTGTCGACGGACAAAACACCTACGGCGACGCGCTGATTAAGCTCTCCAAAGTGCAGGCGGCGGCCGGAAACACCGATGAGGCGATTGCCACGGTGCGCCGGGCGCAGGAAGTGCTGGGCGCCATTGACAACCGTGATTTGCTCGGCGACGCCTATGATCATGAGGCTTATGTTTATCTGATGCTGAACAGGGAAAACGACGCGGCGGGAGCATACCGCAAAGCGGCGGATTTGTTCGAGCAGGACGGAAATTCGCTGAAGGAGGCCTCGACGCTGCGCGCGATTGCCCGAATCGAAATGAAGAATAAGAACTATGACGTGGCGCATGATTTGCTGGAAAAATGCCGCAACCTGTATCGCGAAAACGGCGACCTGCTCGGCGAAGCCAGTGCGCTGTCTGCCATCGGCTGTCTGCGTTATATTATCCGCGACATTGAAAACGCCCGCAAGGCGCTGATGAAATCGGTGTACCTGTACGGCAAGGTCGCGCATCATTTTGCCGAAGCCGAATCGCTGCTGTATCTGGCACGGGTCGAGGCCTATGACAAGGAACACGGCGATTTTGACCGGGCCAAGGCGCATTATAAGCGTTCCATCGAATTGTTCGGTTTTCTCGGCAATGACGACATGAAAAAAGCGGTTTTGGACGAGTATTACAATTTTTTGAACCGGATTATGGCTAATTAAAGAGGTGAAACAGATGTCAGAAATCAAAGCCAAGCTTATTTCGCTCAAGGACTATATGGAAACCAAAATCATCGGTCAGGAAGAGCTGGTTAAAAAGCTGCTGATTACGCTGCTGGCCGACGGGCATGCGCTGGTCGAGGGCGCGCCGGGTCTGGCCAAGACCAAGGCGATTAAAACCCTGTCAGGCTGCATTAACGCCAAGTACAACCGTATTCAGTTTACGCCGGATTTGCTGCCGGCGGATATTACCGGCAGTGAAATTTACGTTGCGGCCAAAGGCGAGTTCGAGTTCCGCAAGGGGCCGGTTTTTGCCAATCTGGTTCTGGCCGACGAAATTAACCGCGCGCCGGCAAAGGTTCAGTCCGCTCTGCTCGAAGCCATGGCCGAGCGCCAGGTCAGCATGGGCGGCAGGCGTTATCAGTTGCCGGAGCTGTTTATGGTTATGGCGACGCAGAACCCGATTGAGCATGAGGGAACCTATAATCTGCCCGAAGCCCAGCTGGACCGTTTTCTGATGTATATTAAAATTGATCAGCCGGACGCCGAATCGGAGAGGAAAATTCTGCATCTGGTACGCGGTGAGGAAGGCGCCTGCGGCGAAGATATTTCCTGCTGGCAGGACAAAGACAAAAAGTTTCAGGCACTGGACATTGCCGATATTCTGGCCGCGCGGCAGGAAGTTCTGAAAGTCCATATGAGCGAGCCGATTGAAGAATATCTGGTACAGCTGATTATGGCAACCCGGCATCCGGAAAAATATGATGCCAAGCTGGCCGGCTTTGTTCAGTTCGGCGCCAGTCCGCGCGCAACCATTGCGTTGGACAAGTGCGCGAAAATCAACGCCTGGCTGGACAAGCGCGATTTCGTGACGCCGGAAGACGTTCACGCGGTTGTTTACGATGTTCTCCGCCACCGCATTATCCTTACTTTTGAGGCGCAGGCGGAAGGCGTGACTGCGGATGAGGTTATAGGAACTCTGCTTAAAATCGTTCCCTTGCCGTAAAAGCTTGTCCGAAGAAAAAACAGAGGGCGGAAGATGGGAAAGCTGAAAAAATTAACCGAAAAGTTCTTCAAGCCTAAGCTTGAAAAGGCCGGGGGCGACGGGTTGTATGCGACTTTGGAAGAACTGACGGAGCAGAGGCGTTTCGTTCCCTATCTTAAGAACCATCAGTTTAACCATATTGTTTCGTCTCGTGCCGGCGACGTGAAATCGGCGTTTAAGGGAAGAGGCATGGAACTGGAGGAAATCCGCAGCTATGCTTTCGGCGACGACGTACGCGACATTGACTGGCGGGTAACGGCTCGGCGGCAGACTCCTTATACCAAACTGTTTGCGGAAGAGAAAGACCGTGAGATTTACGTTGTGCTTGACCTCTCGGCGCATATGGTTTTCGGGACGCGGGTGGAGCTGAAATCGGTGGCTGCGGCCAAAATCGCCGCGCTGTTCGGTTGGCTGAGTCTGGAAAACAGGGACCGTTTCGGCTGTCTGATATATGACGGAGAAGAAACCTACGTCTTTAAGCCGCAGAACAGCCGCGCGGGCATGATGGCCGTTCTGAAAAAAATTTCGGAAGTCAGCGCCCGCATTCTGAAGCAGTCTTATGCAGGAAGTCTGGCAAAGCCGCTGCAGATTTTGCAGAAGACGGTCAAAAGCCGGGCGGCGGTTTTTGTGGTCAGCGATTTTAACGAGTTTGACGAAGCGGCGCGCAAAATCATGGCGACTCTGGCGAAAAAAACGCAATTGTACTGCGTGAACGTTTATGACGTTTTGGAAGATAATGCGCCGAAACCCGGAGAATATATGGCCGCCGAGGGAAATGACCGTCTGGTTTTTGAAACGCGCACTAAGGCTTTTCGCAACGCCTATCATGCTTATTTTGCCGGAAAAAGAGAGGCTTTGCAGGCGTTTTGCCGCCGCTTTTCCTGCCGTTATATTCCGGTTCGTACCGATGAAGGGCCTTTTTACCGGCTGTTTTTGAGCCGGTAAGAGTTTTTTTGGGGGGAATCTTGACATATAAGGGCAAGAGTGATATGTTTTGAACTGAATTATTTTGTAACTATAATTTGAGAAGAGAAAGAATATGGTTAAATCAAACGAAAACAGTGCATATAAAAGAGGGCAAGAATTGCTCGATCAGGGTTTGTACAAAGAGGCTATCGAACAGTTCGACATTGCCATCGGCGAGCAGCCCAAATCATGGAAAGCTCTTAACAGCAAGGGCTTTGCTTATCAGAAGATGAGCCGGTATACGGATGCTGTAGAATGTTTTGATAAGGCCCTGCAGATTAATCCGCAGTCGGTCGAAGTCCTGAACAATAAGGGCGTTACGTTAAGTATGCGCGGCTTGTACAAAGACGCGATTGCATGCTTTAACGAAGCTGTGGCTATTGACCAGACCTCGCTGGAGGCTCTGAACGGCAAAGCCATTGCGCTTCAGCATATGTTCTCTTACAAAGAAGCTCTGGACGTTCTGGAGCAGGCAATGAAAATCGACAACAAGCATACGCAGACGCTGTTGAGCATTGCCGTTACGTTACAAAAACTCAAACAGTACGAACGAGCCATTTCGTTCTTTAAAAAGGTTTTATCCAGCGACAAGACCAATATCAAGGCCTGGAACGGCGTCGGTGTTACCTATCAGCTGATGGGCGACAACAATTCGGCGCTGAAATGTTTTACCAAGATTCTCAATATCGACAGCCATGAGATACAGGCTTGGATAAGCATTGGTTTTGTTTATCAGAAAATGCTCAAATTCAATGATGCCCTCAAGTGCTACAAGAAGGCGCAAATGATGATTAACAACCGTTATCATCATAAGCTTTATGACGGTTTGGCAAGTTGTCTGACCAAGCTGTCGGAATTTGATCAGGCGATTGAAGTTTACAAACAGATTTTTCAGCGCGAGGAAGGCAAAAAGAAATGGGATGCGCAGCGTTCCATCAAGTTTGTCAACAAACTGAAGCGTAAGAAAGCTCTCGGCGCTCTGAATGCGCCGGGCAGCGAGCCTAATCCGGTTGACGCTGTGGTCGGCGGCGACGGCGAATAGGCTGTTGAAATTTAAAACTGAATGAAGAAGCTCCCGGTTCAAATGGGAGCTTCTTTTTTGAGCACAGAACTTGAAATACCGGTATGGCGGATTATCTGTATAGCAGTGTTAAACCCTTTGAGAAGGAGCCAAAAATGGGAACATTGCTGAAATACATTTTTTATATTATTTTGATTATTGTAATTTATCTGGTCGGGCGCGGCATTTACGAAGGGCAGATTAACGAAACGACCACGGTCGGCGAAGTTGTCAGCGACGTTGGGCAGGGGACTAAGGAAATTGTCAAAAAGGGCGTTGACGCGACCGTAAATGCGGCGGAAGACGCAACCGACGCCGCCAAGGCAAAAGCAGACGATTACAAAGCGGCGCCGAAGAGAGACATTGTCGTCGATTAAAAAAAATCCCGTTGGAAAACGGGATTTTTTGTTTATCAATGTCTCAGTCCTGCATCCGGATTAAAGCATTGCATGCACTGATAGCCATTGGGATTTTGTGCCGCAGTACAACATTTTATACAAAGAGTTCCGGCTTCCGTTCTGGTTGTTTTAAATCCGTAAGAGCAGCTGCAGCCGTCGGATTTGATGTAGCCGGACGGACAGGTATCATCAAGTTTTATACAAGCATTTCCTAACTTTCTGTATCCAGAGTTACAAGACCAGGAGCTGATTTTGGAGGGACAATCGGAGTAATAAGA
>FR885419.1 GCA_000436375.1 Azospirillum sp. CAG:239
TCTGTCATAATAATCCCAAGGCTTTGCTCGCCCACCTCGTTTGCCAAACTTTCGGTCAGCTACATTAAACTACCCAATTTTTTTTATTTTGCAAGCCTTTTATACAAAACCCTGATTATGAAAACTGTATACGCTCGATTTGCTGATAATCAGATGGTCAAACAGTCTGATTGACACGGCTTCGGCCGCTTCCTTAATTCTTTTGGTTATTTCTATATCCGCTTTTGACGGCGTAACGATGCCGGACGGATGGTTATGAACCAAAATCATGGCACTGGCACCGTGCATCATTGCCGATTTAATAACTTCTCTGGGATGAATGGCAACCTGATCAACGGTTCCGCGCTGCTGTATCTCTTCGCCTATCACATAAAGTTTTGAATTCAGAAAGATAATCCGAAACTCCTCCACCGTTTGATAGGCCATCGCCGAACGGCAGTAGTCCACCATCGCGTCAAAATCGCTGATGACCGGCGCATCCATGCCTTTCAGGCTCTGCCACGAACTTCTGACGGAACATTCGCGGACAATTCTCAAAACCGCCGCCGTATTTTCCTTAACGCCTTTAACAAGCATCAATTCTTCCAAAGGAGCATTGACAACCTCGGCAAAACTGCCGAACTTCCTAATCAGTTCCTTTGCCAGCGGTTTGACGTCCCGCCGGGGAATGGCAATAGTCAGCAGCAGCTCAAGCAGTTCATAGTCCGGCATATCACGGCCGCCGCCAAGCAGAAATCTCCGCCGCAGCCTTTCGCGATGCCCCAGATAATCCGGTTCATCATTAGTCACATTCTCTGCCATAAGCCGTCCAAACAAAAGTTAGTCCAATTTATAAGGCGGTCTGTCCAGCCCCTTCGGCGAATAGGTAAAGACCTCATAACCGTCTTTGGTTACCGCCAGCGAATGCTCAAACTGCGCGGACAAAGATTTGTCCCGGGTTACCGACGTCCAGCCGTCCTGCAATATAATGCCGTCTTTCTTGCCGATATTAATCATCGGCTCAATCGTAAAAATCATTCCCTCTTCCATAACCGGTCCGGTGCCTTTGCGCCCGCAGTGCATTACATTCGGCGCATCATGAAAGATTTTGCCGACGCCATGGCCGCAGAACATATCCACGACCGAATAGCCGTATTTGTGAGCATATTCCTCAATAACCGCGCCGATATCGCCGAAGCGTGCGCCCGGCCGGACAACGTCAATGCCGCGCATCATGCACTCGTAAGTCACTTCGCACAGACGGGCCGCTTTCAGCTTTGGCTTGCCGGCATAATACATGCGGCTGGTATCGCCGTACCACCCGTCGACGATTGCCGTCACGTCAATATTCAAAATATCGCCGTCCGCCAGTTTGCGTTCATACGACGGAATACCGTGGCAGATGACATGGTTGATTGAAATACAGACTGACTTCGGATAGCCATGATACCCCAGACACGCCGGAATTGCGCCTTTGGCAATCATAAATTCGCGGCAGAGGTCGTCAAGTTCCCCGGTCGAAACGCCGACCTTCACATACGGCGTAATATAATCCAGACATTCGGCGGCGACCTGCCCCGCTTTCCTCATTCCCTCAAATTCTGCCGGCTCGTATATTCTGATGCCGTTTTTCCTTTTTTCAGCCACTTTGCCCAAACTCCTAGTACAAAATCTTCATCTTTTTAGTAATTGATATACTTTTATTGTCAATATTGCAACCATAACAGAAGAATTTCAATCCGTTTTTTGCCTCATCATAAATTTTCGCCGCTGCAATCGGATTAACCTCCCACGAAAATTTCGCCGCCAAGCAGTCCATTCGCGTCGCCAGCAGCAAGACCGCCGTTTCGGCGCCTTTTTCGCGCAAATGACGCATTTCGTCAAAAAGCTCCATCTCATAAAAATTCAGCATGGTCGGAAATACGACGTTCGGCCCTTTTTTGTTATAAATGCTTACCAGATAAATATAACATTTCTCGCCGGCATCGTTGCTCAGCTCGTAATTAATGTTACGCGTGGCAAAATTCCCGTCCACACGGTCAATGCCGGTATATTTTCTCAATTCCTCAATCATACCTTTTTCAAAAGCTTCCGTAAACAGCGCGTCCACATGATTGGGATTGACCATAATCAAACCGCCGCCGCTGTTGACAATCTGGCATTCGTAACGAAGACGACGGCGCTGGTCGCGGTTTTTGACGACCCAAATTTCGGTTCCCGGCACATAGAGATTCTGCATATAGTCCAGTTCCGGACAAAACACGGGCACGACGCCGCCCTCTCTGAACTTAACGTCCAGAATAAGCTTTTTATATGATTTTACAATTTCTCCTCGGATTAACCTGTCGCCGAACTCCAAATTTTTCTCCTTTCTGCAAAATCTCGGTTCATTTTACAAAGAATGTTTTAACAAATCATAACTGTCCGGACAAATTATATTTGTTCTGATTTCATTTTTTTGACAAAAAAAATTGCACTGTTCCCGAAAATATGATACTTTTAAGGCAAACAGATATTATTAACAATGAGGATGCGGGACATGCCAAGGACATCTCCTCAATAAACAAACCCGAGATATTATGAAGAGACTTGAAAAAATTCAGTGGAGTTTTTTAACCCTGAGCGAACTGGGAATTGTAGTTTTCTGGATTGCAGGTTTCAATGACCGGCTTGACATTTCGGCAATCAGTTTCATAACCGCCGGAATTTGTGCTTTTATAGCTTTGTTCTGCATCGGACTGACAGAACTGCGAAAAAGAAATTACAGCTATTAACCTGCCTTCGCATAAAATAATCCCGTCTGAACAAACACAGTTCAGACGGGATTTTCATCGTAAATCACTACCGGCCTTCGCCGCCGAAACCGCGACCGTTTCCTTTGTTCCTTTGTTTGTTCTTAAGCGGATTTTCCTTACGCGGTTTGCCGCTTTTGGTTCTGACCGGTTTGCCGGTGTACGGATTAACCATCACGTCGGACGAAACGCCGCCGTCCCTGATTTCGGGATGATTGGCGTAATAGTTTTTGTCGCCCGGACGGCTTGCCCGGACCGCAAACATCGCATCGCGGAAAATCGGCTCTTCCGCAAGTCTCACAAAATTATCGTCAATGCGGTAATACTCAAGAATGCCCGCATTCGGAATACCGTCGTCAGGCTTCAGGGGATTATGATAAACCCTCGCCGCGCCAATCCATTCCTGCGGCACGCGCTCGTCTTCCCTTGCCTCGGTCAGACCGCCGCCGACTCTGATGACATCACTGTTGGCAAAAACATGGCAAACGCCGCCTTCTTCACGGATAACGCGCCTGGTATTGTTCAGCTGGGCTTCGCTGCCGTGAATGGAAATAAACGCGGCCTCTGGTGCCAGTTTGGCAATTTTGTGATAGTATTCGCGCATTTCGCCGTTTTTGATATGCCCGGAATCCTGCATCGGCACCACTTTAAAATCGGCAATTTTCTTATCGCCCGGGCTCATAACCACCGTAGCCCCCTGCTGAGCCAGCAGCTGCAGCATTTTCGGCCCCGTTTTGCCGTTAATGTCGTCAATAATCCGCTGTCTGGCCAAAACCAGAACATTGCTGCCGACTTTCAAATCGGGATGAATGCCCAATGCCATTTTGGTTGCCGAAGCCAGCGGGATTTTCGCGCCCGGCGACATCAGCGTCTCATATTCCTGCAATCCCTGGGCAAAAGCACCCGTACAAACGACATATTTGACCGGAACTTTCCTGTCCTGCAAATATTCCGCCATACCGCCCTTGTAAATAAGCTCTTCAAAATCCTTGTGGCCGGAAAGCAGCATTGCCCGGTTCATCGACACCAGCCAGTCGCCGTCCAAAAAGACCTTCGTCCCAAGTTCCTTCGCTGCCGCAAAATCAATATACGACTGGTTAAAACTGCGGCCGATAACCGGCGAAACCACGATTTTGCCGGGGTTTTCCCGTATAACGTCAAGCACATTCTTAACATTTTGCTCATAACCGAGGCGCGGTTTTTCACAGGCTTTTTCCTGCGCCCGGCTGACGTAGGGCGCCATGGTCGAGTCAAGCAGAATATGCGTTATCGGTTTGCGCGAAGCCAGACTTTCCAGACTTTTCCACATATCGACCGGGCCGTAGGGCATGTTTTCATTGTCAAAAAAGTCGCCGTGCGTAATGATTCCGGCGTCGGCCTTGTCTCCCCTAAACGACAGGAAATGAAACCCCATCGCGTCGACCGCGCTGTGCGCCTCCATAAATCCTTCCATAACCAGATCTTCGCCGATTTTGACGTTTTCGCCGGGCTTAACTTCTCTGATATCCGGCTCCGGCAGCCCGGCTTTGTTAAACATAATCCGAACAGCATTGCGGGTAAGCTTTGAGGTGTAAACCGGCGGCAGCATATAGCCCATTTTGGCCAAATGCGTCAAGGCACCGACATGGTCTTCATGCAAATGCGTAACGGCCAGCGCGTCAACCGGCTGCGCGGCTTCGACAAAATTCTCCGTTTCGGGATCAATACGGTCAAAAAAACGGCTCACATCGGGAAAAGCCGATTCATAACCCGTTTCAAAACCGGTTATTACCGCACCGAGATCAACCATTACCCTGCTGGTCTTGCCTTCGTTGCGCGCCTCAATAACATAGCTGTTGCCGCCGATGCGCCTGGCATTGTTGCCGCCGACCAGCGTAATATAAGTGCCGTCTTCCCTCTCTGCCGAAATCTTCTGCTTTTCCATGGATGTTCCCCGAAAATTTAACGATACCTTATAAAAGCATATTTTTCGACAAAATTCAAGCGCAAAATTAGACTAAAATTATTTTTTGTCACAACAAGGACGCCTTTAAATTTGTTTTTCCGCAATTACATTAAAAGAAAACCGTCAGGGAGAAAAAAATGAATATGATAAGCCGTTTACTTATTTCATTCGGTGCCGTCGCCGTTACCGCGGCAGCGAGCAGTTATTTCACGCTTTCCGGCATAACCGGCTGGTATGGCATGGCCGAAAAGGCGCCGCTGACACCTCCCTCGGAATGGTTCCGCATTATCTGGGGCATTCTGTATCTGCTTATGGCTTTCTCCTATTATCTTGTTCTCGGCAAACCACGCACCGCCAAAACGCTTGAAGCCGGACGGCTGTTTTTCAGCCAGCTGCTCTTTCAGATGGTCTGGTGTTTCTGCTTCTTTTATCTCGGCTACACGGGAGCCGGCATCGCCGTGCTGCTTTTCCTGGCCTGGACAGTCCGGCGCATGATCGGGAGCTTTGCTCAAATCGACAAATTTGCCGCCACGTTGAACTACCCCTATTTCATCTGGCTGCTTTTTGCACTGTGGCTCAATATTTCCTTTGTCTGGCTCAACGGCGCAAGCGTGGAAATTTAAGCGGTTTTTTCGCAATTTTATCTGGACAAATCAGGAACTTTGCATTAATTTAGCACGGTTAAAACAAGCTAAATTTATTGGGAAGTAAAAATGACCATCACTGTTAATCAAATAAGAAAAACCTTTTTAAATTATTTTGAGAAGAACGGACACAAAATAATCCCCTCTTCTTCCCTGGTTCCCGACAATGACCCGACCCTGATGTTTACCAACTCGGGCATGGTTCAGTTCAAAAACATTTTTACCGGCGCCGAAACCGCTCCTTACAAACGGGCGACCACTTCCCAAAAATCCGTCCGCGCCGGCGGCAAACACAATGACTTGGACAGCGTCGGCTACGACGTCCGCCATCATACGTTTTTCGAAATGCTCGGAAACTTCTCTTTTGGCGACTACTTCAAGGAAGAAGCCATCAACTATGCCTGGGAGCTGGTTACCAAAGAGTTCGGCCTGCCTAAAGATCGTCTGGCCGTTACCGTTTTCCATACCGACGAAGTTTCGCGCAACATCTGGAAAAAAGTTTCCGGACTGCCCGATGACCGCATCATCGGCATTGCCACCAAAGACAACTTCTGGCAGATGGGCGACACCGGCCCCTGCGGTTATTGTTCCGAAATCTTCTACGACCACGGTCCGGAAGTGTGGGGCGGCCTGCCCGGAACCCCGGAAGAAGACGGAGACCGCTGGATTGAAATCTGGAACCTGGTTTTCGACGAATTTGAAGACCTACCCGACGGCAGCCGCATTCCGCTGAAGCAAAAATGCATTGATACCGGCATGGGGCTGGAACGCATTTCCGCTATTCTGCAGGGCGTTCACTCCAACTATGATATCGACCTTTTCCGTAATCTGACCGCCGACATTGCCAAAATTGCCGGTACCGATCCCAAAGGTCCGCTGGAATCGTCACACAACGTCATTGCCGATCACCTGCGTTCCATGAGCTTTCTGATTGCCGACGGCGTCCTCCCCAGCAACGAAGGACGCGGCTATGTTCTGCGCCGCATCATGCGCCGCGCCATGCGCCACGCCTACCTGCTCGGCGTCAAGGAACCGATGATCTATAAACTTCTTCCGTCCCTGCAGCGCGAAATGGGCGAAGCTTATCCGGAACTTTACCGCGCCCAGAATCTGATTTCAGACACCATCAAAACCGAAGAAACCAGATTTTTGCGCACGCTGGACAAAGGTCTGCGTCTGCTGGACGATGAAACGAAGAACCTTAAAGAGGGAGATGAACTTTCGGGTGCTACCGCGTTCAAATTGTATGATACTTACGGATTTCCGCTTGACCTGACGCAGGACGCCCTCAAGGCCAAAAACATCAACGTCGACACCCGCGGCTTTGACGAGGCCATGGAAAAACAGCGTACCGAAGCCCGCAGAAACTGGGCAGGTTCCGGAGATGCCGGCACCGACAAAATCTGGTTTGAACTTCAGGACAAGCTCGGTTCGACCGAATTTCTGGGCTACAACACGCTCAGAGCCGACGCCGAAATTACCGCTCTGGTTCAAAACGGCCGGGAAATCTCCGAAATCAGCGCCGGCGAATTTTATCTGCTTGCCAACCAGACGCCTTTTTACGGCGAGATGGGCGGCCAGGTCGGTGACATCGGAACCATTGTCGGCGATGGCTTTGAGATTGAGGTAACCGACACCAAAAAGAAACTCGACGGTCTCTGGGTTCATGTCTGTAAAATGCTGAACGGCAGCGTCAGAAAAGGTACTTTTGCAAGTTTCCGCGTCAACGAGGAAAACCGTCACGCCATTGAGGCCAACCATACGGTTACCCACCTGCTGCACCATGCGCTTCAGGAAAAGTTCGGCGCTTCCGTGACTCAGAAAGGCTCAATGGTTGCCGCCGACAAAATGCGTTTTGACATCGCCTATCCCAAACAGATTAGCGAACCCGAAATCCGCGATTTGGAAAACGCCGTCAACCGTCTTATCCGCGCCAACCTTCCGGTTCATACCAATATTATGAATCAGGAGGACGCCATCAATGCCGGAGCCATGGCGCTGTTTGGCGAAAAATACGGCGACGAAGTCCGGGTTGTCTGCGTCGGTGACGGCGTTTCAATGGAGCTTTGCGGCGGTACGCATGTCAAACAGACCGGCAGCATCGGTTATTTTAACATTGTCAGCGAAAGCGCAATTGCCGCCGGCGTCCGCCGTTTGGAATGCGTAACCGGCTCCGCAGCCGAAAAATTCACGCAGGACATCGAAGACCGCCTGCACCGTGTCGGCGCCTGCCTGAAAGCCGGGTTTAACGACATTGAAAACCGGGTTGTCCAGCTCCTGGAAGAAAAGAAAAAGCTTGAGGCGCAGATTTTCGACCTGAAAAAGAAATTCGTCAGCAACAAGGCCGCCGACAATCCGGACAAATTCGAAGCCGTCAACGGCGTCAAATTCGTCGCCAAGATCATCGAAAACATTCCGCCGAAAGAACTCAAAGCCTTTATCGACGAGATTAAGGCGCAAAGCAAAGACGACACCGTCGTTGCTTTCTTCTCGCCCGCGGAAGGAAAAGTTTCGGTCGTTATCGGCGTCAGCGACAACATCAAAGACCGCCTGCCCGCTACCAATCTGATTAAGGTCGTCGCACCCTTCGTCGGCGCTCAGGGCGGCGGCGGACGGCCGGACATGGCTCAGACCGGCGGCTCGGATAACACCCGCCTCAATGAAGCTATCGACGCCCTTCGCAAAGCCATCTAAAATCTAAAAAGCCCCTCGTTTGAGGGGCTTTGATTTTTAGAATGCAAGTACCGGATACACATAAGCGTAATTATATCCGCCCTTGCCGCCACGGCCCAAGCCGTTTTCAATCCGAAAGCTTGATGTCCCGACATAATATCCCAAATCATACTCGGTCGCATATTCGGTCGATGTCCAGCAACAGCAATCCGGATAAGCAACACCGCCAAGCGCCGAAATCGCTGCCTGTATCTTCTGCCGATTGTTATAAATATTGACAGCCACACCGCTGGAAGGCAAACACCACTTGCCTTTAGTCCCAGTCGTCGGCGCATATTTCCGGGCCGCCCATGCCGCCGGATAAACAGAAGCGCTTCCCGTCGCTGTAATAATATCCGTATTCTCACAACTGTTATAATCCGTCAGGCGCTCAGTACCGTTTTCATCATAATTTTTCAGAGCCGGAATATCTGTATCCATCGCACTGCCTTCCGCCCAATGCAAATCAACTGGAGCGTTGCTCTTGTTGCCACTGGCATTAACCGGCCAGGGTGCCATAATCTGTCCGTGCTTTCCGTCATCTGTCACATGAACAACGACACCAAGCGCCGTCTTTGAAGCATCATGTTTCTCCGGCACCGCACAACTGCCGTCCGCATAATAAATCGTACCAATACCGCAAACCGGTTCTTCCGCCGCCGTCTGACATTTGTCGGCACAGTCAGCCCAGTATTGTCTGCAACCATACGGCGCGCTGACCGCCGTTCTGTTTCGGCAGTTGTCCTTGTAAGGGGTCTCGCACTTGGTTGAACAGTCGTCGTAATATTTCATGCAGCCATAGGTCTGCGAGTTGTT
>FR885420.1 GCA_000436375.1 Azospirillum sp. CAG:239
CGTCTGCTGCAAGGAAAGCAGGTTGGAACGCATGCTTGCTGTTAATGAAATATCTGCCATGGTCTTTCTCCAAAATACTTTTGAACACATTGTCTGTGGTGTCCTACTGACACTACAGAACTTATTTTAACACAAAAAAAGTATTACCTCAATACTTTATTGACTCATCTTAGAGGGCAAACGTAAATAAAACATTAATCGGAGAAAAGCGGCAGGGTTCAAAGTTTGCCGAAAAATTCCTCTTCTTTTTTAACCAGACGGTCGGCGTTTTTGATGGCCGAATAATAGTCGTTGTTAATGATGTTTTCGTTAATCGGCGCAATATAGGGAATCAGACTCGGCGCGGCCGACTGCAAATCGCGGACATATTCAAGATAAATCGGCTGCAGCGGGGTCGGATCTTTGGCCAGATACATCTGCTGAACAACAAAATAAACGCGTTTGCAGGGCGTATTGGCCTCTTTTTCGCGCAGAATAAACTTTTCGCGCAGGATGGGAACATTGCCTTCAATATAAAAACGGGTGCGCTCGCCGTCATTGGTAATGAGAGATTCGCCGATAATGATGCTTTCGTGCGGTTTGAGTTCGATTTTTAAAGGCATTTGTTTCAGGCTCCTGAGAGAGTGTTGGTTCTTTTTAACTTTTCGGTATTATATAATTGATTTATTTCTTTTTGCAAATCTTTATTTTTAATGTATAAGTATTTCAAATCAAGAAACTTTGAATGGGGAAACTTAATGCTGTTTTTTAGCAGAGACTTATCGGTTGACGAAAAAAACGTCTATATGGAAGCGTTGGCCTTTATTCTGAACGTCGGCAAAAGCAACAACGACGCAAAGAAAGAATATATGGAAACACAAATGGCTGAAATCGGCCTGAGCAAAAAAGACTTTCGCAGCGCCAAAAAGGTTAAAACGGCCGGCGAACTGGCCAAAGACATCAAGGGAATCGGAGACATCAAGGTCAAGCGTTTTATCCTGCGCGAGATGATTCTGCTGGCGCTGGCCGATCACGAGCTGACCGACGAAGAAATTCAGACCATCTATCAAATCGGCACCTGCAGCGGCCTTAAGGAGGAAAAAATCAGCGACTTTTTCCTGTGGGCCGCCAAGGGAATCGAGTGGCAGATTGAAGGCACGCAGCTGGTTGAGGACAATCTGTAAGCCATGTTTGAGCCGCCGATTCTGACTATCAAAGGCGCCCGTTTGTCTTTCGGCACCAACGAGCTGTTTACCAATGTTGAACTTTATATCAACCGCGGCGACAAAATCTCGCTGGTCGGACGCAACGGCTGCGGCAAGTCAACGCTGCTGAAAGTGATTGCCCGCGACATTGAACCCGATGCCGGCGAAATTTTCGTACAGCCCGGCGTCAAGGTTTCCTATATGCCGCAGGATCCGGACTTTTCCGGTTATGCCACGCTGCGCGAGGTTGTGCTTTCCGGCCTGCCCGAACATGAACGCGGCCAGGAATACCGTGCAGACATCCTGATTGAGCAGTTTGACATCCGCGCCGAACAAAGCCCCGAGCAATCTTCCGGCGGCGAACGGAAAAAAGCCGCGCTGGCCAAGGCGTTGATTAACGAACCGGACATTTTGCTGCTGGACGAGCCGACCAACCATCTGGATATGCCTACGATTGAAAAACTTGAAAAAATTATCGCCGATTTTCGCGGCGCGGTCATACTCATCAGCCATGACCGGATGTTTTTGAGCAACACCTCCCGGACAACCTTCTGGCTCGACCGCGGCATTCTGCGCCGCAACAACAAAGGTTTCCGCTATTTTGAAGAATGGCAGGAACAGGTTATCGACCAGGAAATCATCGAACAAAAGTATCTTAACAAGAAAATCGAGGAAGAAACCGAATGGCTGCATAAAGGCGTAACCGCCCGCCGCAAGCGCAATCAGGGGCGTCTGCGCCGGCTGCAGCAGCTGCGTCAGGAACGCCGCGAACAAATCAGGCAAATCGGTTCGGTCAAACTGGAGGTCGAAGAAGGGGAACTGCGCTCGAAAATGGTCATCGAGGCCAAACACGTCTGCAAGACTTTCGGCGACAGGGAAATCGTCAAAGACTTTTCAACCCGTATCATCAAAGGCAACAAAATCGGTATCGTCGGCCCCAACGGTGCGGGAAAAACCACGCTTATCAAGCTGCTGACCAAGCGTCTGGAACCGGACAGCGGGCATGTCCGTATCGGCAAAAACCTGGAAGAAGCCTATTTTGACCAAAACCGACTGACCCTGGACCCGAAAAAAACACTTTGGAAAACGCTTTGCAACGAAGGCGACCATATTTTCGTCCGCGGTTCGTACCGTCATGTGGTGGCTTATCTGAAAGACTTTCTGTTTCGTCCCGATCAGGCGCAGTGTCCTGTTTCGGCGCTTTCCGGCGGCGAAAAAAACCGTCTGATGCTGGCCGTCGCGCTGGCCCAGCCCTCCAATTTTCTGGTGCTGGACGAACCGACCAACGATTTGGACATGGATACGCTTGACCTTTTGCAGGAGGTTCTGGACGAATACGAGGGAACCATCCTGCTGGTAAGCCATGACCGCGACTTTATCGACCGCGTGGTCACATCGGTTATTTACATGCCCGGCGACGGTTCGGTTTCCGAACATGCCGGCAGTTACAGCGACCTGCTGGAAAAACTGAAAAGCAAAATTCCGGCAAAAAAGGAAAACAAAAAAGAAGCGCTGCCGAGAAAAGAGGAAAAGCCGAAAAGCGAGACAAAAAAAACCGGTAGGCTCAGTTACAACCAGCAACGCCTGCTGGAAATTCTGCCAGGCAAAATAAGCGAACTGGAAAAGCAGATCGGCGACACGGAGGCCGCGTTGAGCGACAGTAGTCTGTATACCGAAAATCCCGAAAAATTCGACGCACTGACTACACAACTGGAAAAACTGAAAGCCGAACTTGAAAAATCGGAAAACCAGTGGCTGGAAATTGAAATGCTGCGCGAGAGCATCGGCGCCTGATTCAGTTTCGACCGCCGCCGACGAGATGATGCCATTGGCGCTGTGCCAAACGCTGATAGACTTTGATTCTGGGCAAGATACGGCGTTTGGGCGCATATTGTTTATAAAATTTGCGCAAAATGTTTTTATAATTTTCATTCAGGACGGCGACAGCCTGACGGCGCCGCGAAGCGTGCGGTATGCCCTCGCGGTTGTAGGCTTCGGCATATCGTTTTTCTTCGGCGCGGGGATTTTCGGTTGACCAGCGTCCGAACCATGTCTGCTCAAGCATAAACGCCTTGCCGAGATGAACGCCGTTTCCGTTATCGTCCGCAACCTGAATTCCACAGCCGAAAGCGGCAAAATGGCAGGGCCTGGTAAACCTTTTCAGGTCTTTGTCGGTAATTTTTACCCCATGAGCGGAAAGAAAACTTCTGAACCTGTCGCGAAAACGGGGAAGATCGCTTTTGTCGCGAAAATCGAACCCCTGATTGGCCCAGATATAACCGCCGTAAACCGGAATTTTTCCTTTCGGCGCCGAACGTGCCTGAACAAAAATTTCCGAATGTTCGTTTTTGTAGCAAATTTTGCGGGTTTGGTCGTAGGCCTGCAGAAAATCCCGCGTACGCGCCATGAGCAAATGGGCAAAATTTGCTCCGGCCGCGCCTTTTTCGCGACGCAGGGAATCATGAACGAAAACCATCTTGTCGTCTTCAAAACATATTTTCCGGCTGACGGCGTAGGTTTCTTCGCCCCTGGTTATCCGGGCACGGAGATGAAGTCTGCTGACAAACCCCAATTGCTCCGAAACAATCAGCGCCTGCTCGTAAAAAGTACGATACCCCTTGTCGGAAAGATCAAACGGCCACCGTTCCTGAACCGCTTGCGGCACGGACGAAAAGAACTCGGTCAGGGCGCCAAGTCCGGAAAATTCGCATTTGTCACCAAACAATGTATGGCTGTAAATATGCTCGCTGATTTTCAGTCCGTCGCTCATCGGCCGCCTATTTTATTTTGCTGAAAGGTTTGGTGCCGTCAAGAATATCGCTGATTAAAACCAAATCCGGCGTTACCATGTCTATTTCGGCCGGACTAATCTTTTCGACGCCAAGCCGCTGCTTCTGTTCGTCAATCATCCGCTGAACCGCCGAACCGTCAACGCCGGAAGCTCCGCCCTGCTCAAGCATGCGAATGGTCGATTTGACATGCTCCTGCAGAAATGCGGATTTGACAATCGCTTTCATCCGCTGCTCGACATAAAAAAAGCGGTCGGCATTCCAGCCGCGGGCCGCCAGCCAATTAACGGTCTTAACCGGAAATTTTTCCGACGCAGGCCCCATGGTCAAAGATATCTGCCGGGCGCCAATACGGCTGACGCCGTCTTCCAGATACTCCGCCCAAACCGGGAGGAACCGATCCATTTCAGCCTTGTCGACTGTCGTTTTGCGCAGCATCTGTTCCAGCTTTATTTTCGCTTCTTTGGAATCGGTGTACATCAGATTGGCAAAATATACCGCAACCAGAAGAACCGAGAAAATAAAGGCAAGTTTTTTCATATTACCACCGCAAATTGGAAATGATAAAATCGGGATAAGCGTCAAAATTGGTCGCCAGTTCGCGCGTTTTGGCAACATCGGGAATATAACCCTCGCCAAGGAAATTGACGTGCACCGCCTTGGTTACCAAAGCGGCGGAGAGACCTGCCAGATTGGCTCCTTTTATGTCGGTGGCCAGATTGTCGCCAACCAGCAGCACCCTGGAACGGTTCCTGACATCGATGCCGTCCAGCGCATAGTCAATGATTTTGACATCGGGCTTGCCGAGCGTGATGATTCTGCCGCCCAAAACGGCATACTGTTCGGCTACGGCACCGGGTGCCAGACTGATTTCGCCGCCGATGTAGCTGGAAGTGTCGTTGCCGGCGCAGACCAAAGGCATGTTCAGACTGGCGGCATGTTCAAGAACCGGAAGATACGAATCGACCAAATCCGCCGCCGAACGACAGGAACCCATATACATAAAATCGGCCCGGCCGAGTTCTTCAACCGGCAGATAATCAAGCCCGGCAAAAACGCCAAGACCTTCCGAGCCGCCGATGTTGAAATAAGTCAGCCCCAGCCCCTTAAAGGTTTCGTCCTTGACTTTGAGTTTGTAGTGCAGAATTTCGCCGGCAGTAACGACGGCATCAAAAACCATGACCGGCACCTTGTTGTCGTTTAGAAGCCGGATAACCTGCTGCACACGCAAAGAAGCATTGCTGACCAGGACAATTTTCCGGCCGCTGCGCTTCATAGTCTTGAGCGCCTCGACAGCCTCGGTTTTAAAGCTTCTGCCGTCGTACAAGACACCATAAAGACCGACAATAACCGTATCAAACGGCTCAATGACCTTTGAGATATTGACAACAGGTTTTATCATTTTAATCATTTTTTGAAAATCCACATAAGTTCAGCTTTGCCGATTTTGTCGAATTTTAATCCGAAAACGCGGCAATAGCAAGCTGTTTTACCTTATTTTCAGTTTACGGCAAAATGTTTTATTTTCGGTAAATTTTTACAAAAAAGCTGTTTTGCCTTCAGAGGCAAAACAGCTCGACCCGCACTGGCTAAAATCCGCCCAACTTTTGGGCTTCGGCAAATATCCGCAAAGCCTTTTCGCTTCCTTCGCCGCAAACATAAGTCTGCATTCCGGCTCCGCAGTCAAGCATACAACGTTCCGGCGTCCGGTGGCTCCAGCCGCGCATGGAGGGTTCCCAGAAAAACACCCGGCCGTTGCGGACAATACGGATAAAACCGCCGCAGACATCAACCTGCTCGGCAATAAACAAGGGCACCGCCTCGCCCTGCTTTTCATCCAGATAAACAACGGTCATACATTTCCCCGCTGAAGCCTGCACCAGCAAGTAATCGCCTATCCTGACCGGTTTTCTGGTGGTCTTGGTCAGGGTTCGGTAAGTTCCGTTTTCGGCAAAAAGCTGAATCCAATACTGTTGTTTAAATCTTACAACGCGCCAAAAAGGCTCAATTTTAACATTTGCGTCCATAACAGTTAAATTTTGTCAGTTAAACATTTAATATTTGTCTCTCAACCGCACAATTATACATCAATCGGCGTCAAAATAGCATGGCCGGTTAAAAAATTCCAGCAAAAAAAAATCACTGCCGAAGCAGTGACTTTCAATGTCAGGCCTTCATGCGCCGATATGCGGCCAAAGCCTCGGGCAGCGGCTCCAAAACGCGTTCGAGCACGTCCTTGAGTTCGGAAATGCAGATGCCGTAATTGGTTATCGGCACGCCGGCTCTTTCGCATTTGTTGATACGGGACAATATCTCGCGCCGGTTGTTCATGCAGCCGCCGCACTGGACAACCAGCCTATATTCGGACAAATTGGCCGGGAAGTCGCAGCCGGAAACATGGTCTATCAGCAAATCGGCTTTCGTCTTTTCCCGCAGCCAGCGCGGAATTTTTACCCGGCCGATATCGTCTTCCACCGCATGGTGCGTGCAGGACTCCGCAATCAGAACTTTGTCGCCGTCTTTAAGTTTTGAGATGGTTCCGGCGCCCTCGACCAGCTTAACAATATCGCCCTTAAGACGGGCAAAAAGCGTCGAAAAGGTCGTACATTTGACATTCGCCGGGGTTTCGGCAACCATCCTGTCTACGACTTGAGAATCGCAGACGACCAAAGCCGGCGGCATTTTCAGATTATTCAGGGCGGCTGCATAGTCGTCTTCCTTGACGACCAACACGGTCAGACTATGATCCAGCGCATCGCGGATAGCCTGCACCTGCGGCATAATCAGCCGGCCTTTCGGCGCCTCGAAGTCTATCGGAATTATCATTACCACCGTCGAATGAGCCGGCGCCAAATCGCCCAGCAGAACCGGCGCATTGATGAAGTCTTCGGGGACAACCTTTATCAGAGCGGCTTTCAACTCGTTCAGCACCCGGTCGCGGCTGCCGCGGTCGGTCGAAACGACTTTGATGCCGTCTTCGGGACAACCATACAAATCGCATTTGTTATAAACTTTAATCAGCGGCAGTTTGCGCGCTTCGGCCTCGCGGACAATTTCCTTCTCCTCAGCGCCGATTTTGCCGCCTTCGCAGACCAGAACCGCCACGTCAGCACGGTCCAGAACCCGACGGGTTTTGGCCAGACGTTCCGCAGCCAGAACGGTTTCATCGCCGAAACCGGCCGTATCCAGCCAGACGACGGGACCAAGCGGCAGAAGCTCCTGTGTTTTTTCGACAACGTCGGTGGTCGTACCGGCAACATCGGAAGCAATGGATACCTCCTGACCGGCAATCAGGTTTAAAAAGCTTGACTTTCCGGCATTGACCCGGCCGAGCAAAGCAATGTGAAGCCTCAGAGATTTTGGTGTTTGCAGCATATTATTTTACCTTTCAGAATCAGCCCGGCGGCTGATGTTTTTGATAATTTCGCCGGCAATCGTCAGACCGAAGATGGCGGTAACGGTCGGCAGGGATCCCATCGTCAGCCGTTTGCGGCCGTTTCTGCCACCGCTGACAACCGGATTGGCATCATTTTCATTATCGTCAAAAAGCGCGGTTGCGGGCAGATTTACCTGTTCGTCGGAAGAAACGCAGACAATTTTGCCGATATCGACGCCGCGGCGTTTGAGACGTTTGCGTACAAACCTTGCCAAACTGCAGTTTTCGGTACGGCTGAGCCGGCGCAGCCCGATGCGGGAAACATCTGTCTTGAGCGCCGCCCCCATAGAAGAAATAAAAGGGATGCCGTTGCGATACAGCATTTCCATCAGACAGCATTTCGGGTTCAACGCGTCAATCGCGTCGACGACATAATCGACAGGTTCGGCCAAAAGCTGCGGCAGGGTGTCGGCATTGACAAAAGTTTCGATGATTTTCACGTCGCAGTCAGGGTTTATATCCAGAACCCGCTCACGCGCCACTTCGGTTTTTTTGCGGCCGACAGTGGAACTCAGCGCCAAGATCTGGCGATTGATGTTGCTTTCGTCAAAGACGTCGAAATCGACCAGCGTCAAATGTCCGACCCCGGCGCGAGCCAAGGCTTCCAAAGCATAGCCGCCGACGGCGCCGAGACCCACGACCATCACACGGGCGCCGCGCAGGCGTTCCATGCCTTCGTGCCCCAGCAGAACTTCGGTTCGCAAAAATCTTCTATTTTCCAATGCCCATAAACTCCAATGCGTTGCGATACACTTGTCCGGCCAGCATTTCCGGGGCACAGCCGCGAACGGCGGCAATCCGCCTTGTCAGTTCCGGCAGCGCCGAAGAGGCTACCTCCTCTCCCCGGAGCGGTCCTTGATACGGTCCGTCGGTTTCCAGCAGCATGCGTTCCGCCGGAACGGACTTCAGCACATTTTCCCGATGCCGGCTGCGCAGAACTGAATAATTAAATCCGACATAACCGCCGCGGGACATAATTTTATTAAGCTGTTCGCGCGAGCCGGAAAAGGAATGAAAAACAAATTTCGGCGGCAATTTTGCCCAAAAGCCCTCCAGCCAGGCGTCGGCGCGTACCGCATGCACGATCAGCGGACGACCGTATTTTACGGCTAACTCGATCTGACAGGCAAAGACTTCCGCCTGCGGCTCATACGCGGAATTTTTCAAACGGTCAAGGCCGCATTCGCCGAGCAGCGCCTGCGGAAACCGCTGCAGATATTCGCTCAGCAAAGTTTCCCAGCCGGTTTCGGCCTTTTCCAAATACCAGGGGTGCAGCCCGAAAGCCGGAACGACGTAACCGGGAAAAGACAACGCCAGAGCCGCAGCCCGCTCCCAGTCTTCGGGATAAGACGACACACAGACCATGCCTGCGACGCCGGCCCTCCGGGCAGCGCCGACAATATCCGTTGCACAGTTTGACTTAAAATCTTGCAAATGTATGTGCGTGTCAATAAATTGCATATAAGGACTTTCGTTGAATTTATATAGGATAATAAGACAGCCATGCATATTTTGACAAGACCAATTTTGGAAATAGACCTGAATAATCTGCTTAATAACTACAAAAGCCTCAAGGCATTGTCCGGACACGCACAGGCGGCGGCGGTGGTCAAAGACGACGCCTATGGGCTGCATGCAGACATTGTGGCAAAAAAACTTTATGAAGAAGGCGGCTGCCGCCATTTTTTCGTTGCACACGGAATTGAGGGCGAAAGAATCCGCAATCTGGTCCCCGAAGCGGCGATTTATGTTTTGCAGGGCATCGGCGAAGACAGCGTCGATTCTTTCCGCCGCTGCCGGCTGATTCCGGTCATCGGTTCGCCGGAAATGTTCGCCTGGTGGAAGGAAAACCGGATTGAGGGCATTAAGCCTGTCATTCAGGTTGAAACCGGACTGAACCGTCTTGGGTTCCGCGAAACGGATTTGGAAAAACTTTCCGACGCCGACAAAAACGAATTTTCGATGATTTTGTCGCATCTGGCCTGTGCCGACGCCAAGGAGCATTTTATGAATCAGCACCAGTTGGACAACTTCCGCCGCCTGAAAGAAAAATATTTTCCGAAACTGCCGGCTTCGCTGTCGGCTTCCGACGGAACTTTTCTCGGCGCCGAATATCAATGGGACATGGTGCGTCTGGGTGCGGCAATGTACGGCATCAATACCGCGCCGTACCGCGAGAACCAGATGAAAAGCGTGGTTACGGTCAAAGCGCCGGTTCTGCAGATTGCCGACCTGCCGAAAGGCGATTTCGTCGGCTATTCGGCTACTTATCGGGCAACCGAAAACCGCCGGCTGGCAATTGTTTCCATCGGATACGGCGACGGCATTCCGCGGTCGCTGTCCAACATCGGCAAAGTTTTTTTCAACATCTGCGGCAAAATTCACGAAGCGCGCATTCTCGGACGGCTGTCGATGGACAACATCATCTGCGACGTTACCGGAATTGACAACCTGCAGGTCGGCGATCTGTCCGGCATTATTACCGACTATTATACGCTGGACGATATGGGGCGCGACGCCGGTACCATCAGCTATGAGATTTTATCCCGTATCGGCAAAAATACGCGTTATATACGGACTTATATCGGTGCGTAAAAAAAACCGGAGCCTTAGCTCCGGTTTTTTTACTTATTTGCTTCTGGTTTTCAGATTTTCAAGTTCCTTTTGTTCCACAGCAATACGGTTCTTGACAATCTCCTGAGCCCGACCATCCTCAAAACCGTGTTGTCTCAGCATTTTGTAGTGCTCATCGTAGTCAACATAGCGGAACTTGCCGTCATTATAACGGGCAACGCCGAGTTCGGCCAAACGGTTAATCTGGTCACGGCCGCCGGCCAACGTATCTTTACCCTCAAACAGCTTACCAGCCTTATAGGATTTTGCAATCGGCTGCGGCGTTTCGGGCTGTTCCGGTTCCTTCCGTTCGGGAAGCGGCTGTTGATTTTCATTCGGTTTATCTGCTACAGGCTGAACCGGCTGTTCATCCGGTTTAGGAACTTCCCGCGTAACCGGAACGACCGTTTCCACGGGTTCTTCCTTAACATCGTAATAATCTATCAGACGTTCGCTGGCACAGTCATCAAGCAGAAAACGCGAGCGGGTGTTGATACCGACATAATTCGGATCCAAATTGCGGCCATACGGCAAATCGGTGCGCTGACCATAGTTATAACCGGTTAAACCCTTATGGATTTCGGAAACCTGCTGTTCCATCGTCAGCTTGGAGCAGCTTCCGTCACCGAGCAGCGCCCTCAACAGCTCATCGGCATCGCCTTTACGAACATCAGCAGCGCGTAAAAGAATGGCGTGGGCAATCTGAGCATCGGAGGCGCTCGGAAATGCGGTACGAACACTCTCATCCATATGACCGACGCGATAAATCATCATTTCGGCCTTCAGAGCGGCTTCCGAACGGCTGACCTGACTGTTGGTCAGCAGACGGATAACGCTCTCTTTACTTCTCGCCTCAACTTCGGGACCATGATAGAAATCATCGTACTGAACAACGGCGTCGGACGTTTCGTGATTCGGCGCATCATTATCGGCATTGTGATTGTCATCGCCGGGCTGAACCGCCGTGCTTTCATCGCCGTTTCCGTTCTGAACGCCGGCATTTTCCGGGTTCGGTTCGGTGTGCGTGTCTTCTTTTTCGGCACCAAACCATTTGCCAAGGGCATCGCGCGCCCAGATACCGCCGGCAAAAGCAACGGCAGAACCCAAACCGATCAGCAAACGGCGGTTGAGCTCTTTTTTGTCGCCGGCTTTCTGCGCCTCATAAATGCCGGTTGCGCTGCGGGTCAGCATTGCGGCACCGGACAAACTCATTTTGGCAACACCGACATGACGGGTCAGCAGGGAAGCTTTGGCCGCCGTATCCAGCGTTTGTCCGGCAGAAGCGGCTTCAGCAGCAGCGACGCTCAAATTGCTGACGGCACCATAAACGGCCATACCGGCGCTCAAGCCTGCCGAAGCGGCATACAAACCGGCCAGAACCGCGTCTTTTTTGTTTTCCTTGCAGAATTTTCTG
The DNA here is from genome assembly GCA_000436375.1 of Azospirillum sp. CAG:239. Classification (GTDB taxonomy): domain Bacteria; phylum Pseudomonadota; class Alphaproteobacteria; order RF32; family CAG-239; genus Scatacola_A; species Scatacola_A faecigallinarum. The sequence goes on from FR885420.1 coordinate 11,437, forward strand.
AAACCGGTCCGCTGCTCTTTGGGCTGAGCCATATATTTATTGGTAAAGGGAACGACATGCTTTTTAACGACATATGCCGCATAAACGCCCATACCCAGCGGGCCGCCCATACCGGCGACAAAGGCCATGCCGATTGCCGGCGCCGCTTTTTCGGCAACCAGAGCCGCACCGCGGACGTATCCCCAGGTTTTGGGACCGAATTTCTGTTCGCATCTTTCATCAAATTTCTTAATTTTAGCCTTAAATTTCTGAATAACAGGCAAGCTGCCGACCGCTTTTTCGATTTTTTCGATTTTGCCGTCAATACGAGCGGACTCAACGGCCATAAATCCGAGCACGCTTTCCAAACGGACGTGCGCTTTGCTCGGTTTGCTGCCGCTTTCGGCATTGGCAAAAACGTCAATTTTATTTTTCAGAACCTGCTGCAGATGTTCGCGATTGCCGTTGTAGCTGCTGAAATCAACCGCATTGCCGGTAACAACCGAATAAACGGCCGTGTCAATATTGAGTTTCAGACGCTCGACGTATTCCTCTTTGGTAACCTTTTTGGCATCGAGCATTTCAGCTTCGGTTCTGAGCTTGGCCTGCTCAACAAGTTCGGATTTTACGTCATGTTTGACGCCTTTTTCGTCATAAACGTCAAGAACATTCAGGGAAGCGCGGTTGTCCGCGAAGGACTTGTCATTTTCGTCCAGCGGATTGACCGAGGCCGACAGCATTTCCAGCTGCTGCATATTTTTGCTGATGTCAACGCTGCCAAGATTGTTTTCGTTTACGTTTTCGGCGACGTTGTCTTCCTTGATTTCGGTAATCGGCGCCCGGGGAGTCTCTTCCGGTTTGGCTCCGGCATCAGCCAAAATTTTCATCGCTTCGTTACGGTCTTTGAACCAGGCGATACTTTCCAGCGTGCCATTGTGCATAATGCCTTTTTCATCCAGATATTTAATCTGTTCCGGCGTCAGGGAAATGCTCTCGAGACGGTTTTCCTTCTTTTCCGGCTGTTCTTTGGCGGCGGCGACAACCTCTTCAACTTTTTTGTCCTTGGCACGCTTGGAAACGCGGGCCGCAATTTCAAGAGCTTTTTGACCGTCGCTGGTCAGGTTATCATCTTTGTCAAAACCGACTTCCTCGGCAAGCTCGCGCAGTGCACCGGCGTCTTCCAGCGTCATTTGGGACTGAAAATCCGCAGAGCTGCGGGCATAAGCCGAAAGCTGACCTCTCGCATAGCCGCTGACCAGACGAAACAGGCCGGCACTGTTTTCGTCGCCCTTCAAAACGGCATGCACTTCCACCAACTGGGCGAGGCTTAATTTTTCCATGCCGGAATTAACCATTCTTGCTGCTTCCTGAGCATTCATAATTCTAAACTCCCTGTTTAATTTTCTTGCTAATTGTGGGCATTATAGCACAAAACGAGCTTTTTTCAATATCTTTTTGTCAAATTAGGCAATTTTTTTTGAGAAACAGACTTTACCTTTCAACACCCGAACTCCGGCCGGCACTGCCCACCGTCCGAGACGCCTTGACCGACGTAATTTCATTATCGGCACAACTCTGCTTGAACTCCTTATAAAACTGTTGCTGTGCCGCAATCCGTTCTTTGATGCTTTCGCTGTTCAAGGCCTTGTACAACGGGTGGTTTTCTTCAACTTCAATACGCAGGAACTGACCTTTTGCCGTCTTTCCGTCGGGGTTAAGATTATGAAATTCCGTCAGCCGGAAAGCATGTCCGTCTTTGTCTATGCCGACATACTGATTGTTGCCCAGCTTGTCTTTGGCGCTGAAGAACTGTCCGTTTTCCATGCCTTTCGAGTCTGCAAGGGAAACCGTCGCATAGCTGTCCATTTCCCTTTCCTTTCCCTCCTGGACGGCAATCATGGCCTGATCCAGTCTGTCTGTATTCGGACGGGAAGCTTCGGTTTCATTGTCTGCTGCATTCTGCGAAGGCGCCGGCTGATCCTGACGTTCCAAAGGCTTTTCCAGCGTCCGTCTTTCCATGGCAGCCGTTCCGGTTTCGCGTTCCTGATTCTCCCTATATTGTTCGCGTTTGTTCAAGGCGTCAACCCTGGCTTCGGCATCGGCATATTTCTGCTCCATCAGCGGACGCGGCCCCTGCTCTCTCATTTTGCCGAGCAGTTCTTCGCGTTCCTTGAGCAGTTTCATGGCCGGACCGTGATGTTTTTTATTGGACAAAACGTCTTTATAATATTCGCGCACGGCACGGCGGTCTTCGCCGTAATCTCCGGTCATAGCCGGCGCATCGGTCTTGTCGATGCCGTAGCGTTTCAGTTCACGGCCGATTTCGGTCATACGCGCTTCCATCTTTTTGCGGGCTTCAATATCGTCCCCAAGCTGATCTCGCTCGGCTTTGGCCAATTTAATCTCTTTTTTGGAGAATTCCATCTGTTTTTTGACTTCTTCTTTCATGGCCAGAGCATGTTTATATTCGGCGTCAATACGGCGTTTGTCGTCAAGAGGCAGATTTTTGACCTCATCAACGCCTTTGCCGGTCAGACGGACTTTTTCAACGGAAGCCTTCCAGGCTGCCTCGGCGCGGGCAGCTTCGCGTTTGGCGGCAATCAGCGCCTTGCCGTCGCCTTTTTCTACCCGGTAAGGATTATTTTCGTCCTTATCCTTATTTCCGTCTTCGTTAACCGTTTCGGTCGGCTGCGGTTTGGCAAAAGTTTTGGCAAAAGCTTCGGCCTCTTCGGTTTTGCCGTCGGTGCGCAGCTGACAGTATTTAAGATACGCCTTGTTGGCCTCAAGCTGCCAGTCGTCCGTTTTGCCGTTCCGGAAAGACGCCATCATGCTTTCATAAAGTTTGCGGTCGGCTTCCGACATTTTTTCAACATCAAGCATTTTGCTGCCGGAAGGCTGCGTTTCCGGATTTTCGGTACGGACTTCGCCGTTTTTGACGGAACCGGTGCGCGGCGTACCGCCGTGTTCCTGCTCATTGGCAATGATTTTGCCGTTCGGCCGGTAAGAATAGCCGGTGCCGCCCTGCGCGCGTACATCGTTCAGATAATGGCCGGTATTGTCGACGTTGGCAGCCGAGCGGCTGATGATTTCCATATCGGCTTTGCTCAGCGCTTCGCCCTTGAGCGCGCGGGAAAATGTGTCGCGGATATTGGTGCCGTCAACGGTCATAATCTTGTCATTGGGGGCCAGCAGCCGTGCCTGCTCCAACTTATAGAAAGCTTCTTCCGGATTTTTGATTCCGGCGGCTTTCAGCTGTCCGTAAACCTTTTTCATGTCGACACCGGGATGGCGTTCGGCATTGCGGGCCAGCATGTTTTTCAGCTGCGTTTCGGAAACCGGTCCGTTTTCGGCGTTTTGGGCGGCAGCGACATTTTCCGGCGTTTCTTTGGCAAGCGAGCCAAGCTCTTCAACGCGTCTGTTCAGCAGTATCGCTTTCTGCGCCGGGGACATCTCCTCATAAACTTTCGGATTTACGCCCAAATCGTGCAGTTTGGCATCAAGCTGGTTTTCGTTCAGGCGGGAGAAGTCCGGCGTCTGCTGCACCGGCTGCGGCTGAACGCCGCTTACTTTCGGCGCCGCACCGGTAATGCCGTCCACGCCGGCATCATGGCTTGAAAAACGTTCTCTGAGCCAGCCAAAGGCCTTGTCGCCGTATTCGGCGGAAAATACGCCGACGGCGCCGGAGAATATCGAAATTCCGGCGGTCAGTGCCGCCTGTTTGTACAACTGTTTGCGTCTGGCTTTGTCCGATTCGTTGAGCGCGGCGCGGAAATCCATGCCGGCATTGGTCAGGCCCGACGTTACAGATATGGTGCCGCGAATGGCGGCTTTGAGCAGTTTGTCGCCGGCTTTGGCCGCAGCCGTATCGCCGATGGCCCGGCCGACCATGCCGACGGCATTCCAGCCGTGCTGGACGACGTCGCTGCCGCCGAAATAGGCGGAAACACCGGTCAGAACAACTGACGTGGTAAGAGAGACAAGCTCTTTTTTGTTATTTTTCAGATAATTCCAGTATGAACCTTCGAATCCGCTGTCCTTATAGGTTTTATAAGAAGTCCGAACCAGCTGGTAAGAGCGGTAAGCGGACAATGCAGCCAGACCGACGCCGCCGGTAGCGTATCCGACAATACCCGAAACTATGCCTTTTTTAACCGCGGGGTAAAGCTTGGGATATTTTTCTTTCATGCGGGCGTCAAAACCGAGCGCTCTTTCTTTCAGGGTTTTATGACCGGTTTTTTCGGCGATGCGGTTATTGACGGCAACCTGGTTGCGGCTGTTGGCAATGATTACGGCCGCGGCATTCGTGCCGCTCAGGCTATAATGTCCGGAAGGGTATTTGCGCTCAATATAACCTCTGGCCGCAGTTTTGACTTTGTCGTTAAATTCCCTGATTTTCTTTTCGAGTTCTTTTTCCTCTTCCGGCGTCAGATTGTCCTTATGAGCCAAAAGCTCGGCATTTTCCGTTTGAAAATCGGCCAGGAACTGAGCCTTGAGCATTTCAAGCGCCATGGCGTCGGCATGGCTGCCGATGGCCTGAAGCAGCCTTTTTCTTTTTTCAGCAGCGCTCAGTCCGGCAAAAGCAGGACTAACCGCCAGTTCGGACTCGGCCTGCAAAATTGCCATTTCCAGCAGCTCGCGGCGAAGTTCTTCCTTGTCTTTGACGCCGTCTTCCTTACCGGCCTGCAAATCGACATGCTCAAAAAAGTCGGCAATATTGGCCATTTCGGGGTGGAGCGGTGTGCCGTCCGGCTTACGGGCAAACGCGTCGAAACCGGCCAGCATGGCATCCATTTCCGACAGATTCTTGTCAATTACCGGTTTAAACGACGGTGACAAATGGGTCAGGCCGAGCTGAGCGTCAAGCTCGCGTTTTTCGCGCTCCACACGTTCAGCGGCGGACAATTCTCTCGTTTCCGGGTTATGAACCGTTACGATTTCGGTTTCGAGATTCTGAATGCCGGTCAGGTCTTCCGGCGCGACTTTTTCTTTGCCCTCGGCAAAATCCTTTACCTGTTTCTGCGCAAAGGCGTCAAGTTTGGCGAAAGCTTCACCGGCTGCGCCAGGTTCACCACTGTGCGTTTTCAGAATACGGTATATCCGGGTCAGTTCTTCAGGACTTAAACCGTCCAGCCCTTTGTTAACCAGTTCAACGGCCTGCTGAAGTTCGCGGCGCTTGGCATCGGCCGCGTTTCCTTCATTGGCGCTTACAGCACCTCCGGTCTGATTTGAATCGTTCAATTTCGTTTCGTCCACCATATTCGTGCCCTTATACGTTTATGACTAACTTCATTTTAGTACAAAAATTCGAAAATTTCAATAATTTTTGTCAATAAACTTTGAATGTCAGCACATTTTCGTCTTATTTATGAAGAGCTTACAGCAAAAAGATTAAAAATTATTTTATATGACAGTTTCAGCCATACATGGGACGTCGGAGCCAATCCGAACGGACGCTTATTCGCGCCCAAAACCGGACATGTCCTGCGGCATCATTTTGCCGGTTACCGAAGCCTGAAGTTCGGCAGCTTTTTCATTGACAAAGCTGTTTTCCGGCTTGATTTCCTTTTCGGGCTTTTTAGGTTTGATTCGTCCGCTCATGCGCAGAATTTTGCGTTTTTCGCGATACTTTTTCCGTTCTTCGGGCGTTAGATTGGAAACATTGTAATTGCGAACCTTGCGGCGGACGGCGGGCGGCAGTTTTTTAACGTAGTCTTTTTTGAGGTCAACTTCCTTTGTTTTGCCTTTGCCGTCGACCTTCATGTCTTCGGCAACAGCGGCAACGGTGGCTTTTTCCCGAGCCTCCTGGGACAAATCGTCGCCGATGACAACTTTATTAACGTTTCTTTTTTTGGCCATTTTAAATATTTGCCGAAAAACATTCAAATCCGGTTCCTTTTCCGGCGATTTGCCTTTGTTTTCGTTATCTCTTTTTTCTTCGTTTCTCTTTTCTTTTTTGCGCGCGCCCACGTTAATCATATCTTCGGACGGCCGCTCGATTATGGCGCAATAATCATTGTCTTTCTGCTCTTTCACGCCCTCAAAAATTTTCGTTACAATCGCCTTTTCGTCCAAAACCGTTTCGGCAAGAACCATATTGGCTTCGGCAAACTCCTTCCATTCTCTTGCATCCTGCGTCGCTTCGGCGGTTTCTTTAGCCAGCATGGCCTCGCCGATCTGGCGCTCGCGGATTTTGTCGGCACCGTTGTCGGCAACAGCATGAAGTTCAATCTGCTTTTCGGCCAAATCGGAACCCAGCGCGTTTTCATCGGTTTTGCCTTTGTCCAACTCCTTTTCTTCGTTGGTCTTTTCGGCCGAGGTTTCCGGCGCCGCATAAGGCGCTTTGGCACTGCCGGCACCGGCCTGTTTGGCCATGTCTTCCTGCAGTGACTGCATGGCACCGGCGTCCATCTTGTGCGTGTCAAGAATCTGCGCCATCTGTTCCTGCATTTTCTCGGCCGCGGCCTGCGAAATGCCGCCGCCGGCGATTTCCTTTTTGTCGCCGATTTCCACGCCGGAAACGCCGTCGGGCTTATAATCTGCACTTTGCTCAAGCACCGGTTTAAGCATGGAAGCCTTAAATTCCTCGGCGCTCATACCGCAGCGGGGATCATAAATGTCCAGTTCGCCGGTGGTCGTATTTTTGAAACCTCTGACTTTGGCAAAGGCTTGCAGCGCTTCGGTCGAAGCTTTGCCTCCGTCGGCCGCCGAACCGTTCAGATCCCGGTCATTAATCAGGCCGTAAATAAGCTTGTATTCCGCGGCATTTTGAATAAGCGCGGAACCGTCGGCAAAGGCCTTAACCCGGCCGGCGGTATAATCGCGCAGCTGTTGGCGGAGTTCGACCTGTTCCGGCAAAGACATATCAAGGTGCTTATCCACAAAACTAAGCTCCTTATAATCCATTGACTGCCAGTTATAGGTGTTTTCGGCCATTTGCTCCTCCGTCGTTCAAGATAAGATTATTTTAGCAAATTTTAAGCAAACTGCAATCTTTTTGCGTAAAAAAGCCCCTCAATTGAGGGGCTTTGGTCATCAGGAGTTGGTACGCCTGTTTTCCCAATATTGTTTCATCACGGCCGCCCGCGCTTCACGGTCGGCTCTGGTATTGAAGTTGCTGTTTTCGTCATACTGATGATTGTTGTCGCGGAATTCTGCCCGGCGCGCAGCTTCTTTCGCGCGTTCCGGCGTGCCGGCAACCCGGCTGCGAGCCGCTTCCAGCTGCTGCTGGCGAACGCCCTGATTGTGTCCCTCAAGTGCGGCCCGGGCTTCTTCCGGCAAATCTTTGGCTGCGGCATACAGCGGATTTTCCGTCATCAGCGGCTTGCCGTCCTCGCCTCTTTTGATAACGCCGTTTTCATCCTGTTCGAAAACCTTTTCGTTTTTATAACCGATTGTCTTTTCCGGCGCGCCTTTAATGGCGACGTCTTCTTTTTGGGCGTCTTTGGCGGCGACCATGGCAGCGGCGTAAGCGATAACCTTTTCTTTTTCGTCCGCAATGGCGGAAAGGTCAATTTCCTTGCCGTCGGCCAAATCCTTTTTGAACTGGTCAAGATGTTCGTCGTAGTTTTTCGGACCGGCCGGCTGCTCCTGCGTATTTTCTTCCTGCCGGTCAAACTTGGCGTTGTATTCGGCCAGTTTGCGTTTGCTTTCTTCGCTCAGCTGATCTTCGAAACCGTTGGCGTCAATTTTGCCCTCCGGCGCATTCTGATAGGCAACGCCCAGTTCCTCACAGGCCAGTTTCAGCTTGGCGGCAAACTCCGGCGACATTTCGCCCGAAAAGTTAATGGCCTGATTGTTGCGCTTGGCGTCTTTAACCAGACCGAGGAAAACAGAATAATCGGCGGTTTTGCCGTCGGCGCCGGCAATGCTGGCGTGCTTCTGGTCAGAGTAGCGAACCTGACCGAGCTTTTTGTCGTCCTTGCTGATGTTAAGCGTCAGGCCTTCGGTATCTTCCGCATCGCGTTCGCAGTCCTGCTCATATCCGGCACAATGCTGTTTCCAGAATTTTTCCTTGTCGTCTTTCCAATCCTGATTTTCTTCCTCATTTGCCGGAACCTCTTCTCTTTCTTCGCCTTCGGAAACATTCAGCGGCTCGGGTTCCTGACGGTCGCCTTCTCTTTCGTCCTTCGGCTTGCCTTCGTCCTGCTCTTCTCTCAGCTTTTCGGAAAAATGAGCCCGCAGTTCATTCTGCGTCATACCTTCATAAGCTGGATCCTTGGGATTGTAATGATACGTCTTTAAAATCATTGGGCCGTCCGGCGAAGCCAAACCAACCTGAATTTCTTTCCAGCCCGCCTTTTCATATTCTTTATTTAAATCCTGGCGCTTTGAAGCTTTTTCCCCTTCCGGGGCATTGGCGACTTCTTCTTCCTTCTTGGCAAAGTATTTGTTTTCGGCTTCGACGTCGTTGGGCAGACCTTCTTCCGGCGGATTTTTTTCGTCAACATTAATATATTTGGCGACCCAGCTTGCATAAACTTCCTTAATACGGTCAATTTCTTTCTGGTCGGTCAGCGCGGCAAATTCATCCGCCGTTTTGTCCGTACCGCCGAGTTTGAAGAAAAGGTCATGATAGGTACCCAAATTTACTGCTTCAGCCATTGTTCTGTCTCCCGATAAACGCCTTTAATTATGGACAGAATAGCACAAACCTCAAGTTTTGTCCATAATTTTGTTTATGGTAACAAAACTTTCATAATATATGGTTAAGATGTTGCAGATTATTTGAGGCTGGCCAGCAGCGGGGTAATATTAGTCATAAACAGCTTGACCGAAATGGCCAGCAGAATAATGCCGAAAAACTTCTGCAGCATATAAATAAGGCCGGGACCAAGCCGCCGTTCAATGCGTTTGGTCAGCTTGAGCACCAGATAGACGATTATCATATTGGCGACAACCGCGGCCAGAATGCTGATGTCGCTGTATTGGGAACGAATGGACAGCAGCGTGGTCAGGGCTCCGGCTCCGGCAATAAGCGGAAAGACCACCGGCACAAAGGTTGCGTCTTTCGGCGCGTCGGGCTGGTCGTGGAATATTTCGATATCCAAAATCATTTCCATAGCCACAATAAAAATAATCAGCGAACCGGCAACGGCAAAAGACGAGATGTCGACATTAAACAGATTTAAAAACGCTTCGCCGACATAGAAAAAGATAAAAAACATTACCAGCGACAACAGCGCCGCCTTCAGGGCATTGATTTTCTTGCCGCGCTTTTTGAGCGTCAGGATAACCGGGATATTTCCGGTAATGTCAATTACCGCAAACAAAACCACAAAAGCGCTGATAAAATGGTGCCAGTCAAAATGTCCGAACATGTTTTTCTCCTTATCTGCCTTTGAGATAGCACATTAAATCCGCGAGTCAACAAAAAACGGCGGATTTTTTGCCGCCGTTCAAAAAAACGTCACTCTTCCAGTTTGACCCTGATTTTTCGGCCGTAATAGCCGCAGAGCCGAAAAAGCTTGAAAATATCGGCGCAGAGACCTCTCTCTATTCGGTCTATTATCCAGCTCGGAACGCCGGCTTTCTTCTCGACTTTTTTAATGCTCAACCGGCGGTTCCGCCGTTCCAGCCAAAGGGCCAAGCCTAAGTCTTTCAAAAATTCTTTCCTGATTGCTGTTTTTGAAACCTGTTTCATTTTATGTTCAACTCCTTCACGTTTTGTTAAAACAAAACCGCCTTTTTGGTCAGAAAAGGCGGAGGATGTTGAAAGCTGTACGAGAACAGTGCATTTATTCGTCGGCCGAAACCGCTTATTTCATGCCATCCTCCATTTCCGGAGGTCATTTTTGGTTTCTCGTAAAGAGCTTTCATACTCCGTTATCAGCTTAACCAATTCTGATAACGAAGATGATTATAAAAGCTGTTTTCTATTTTGCAACGGCTTTTTTGCAGATGTCATTTCCCGGCTTTCTTTCCTCTTGTCATTCCTGTGTTCGTTTCTTCTCTTCTGTCATTCCCGTGCTTGGCACGGGAATCTAAAAGAGATATTCGGGTCAAGCCCGAATATGACAAAGAAAAAAGGCCGAACAGATACAAAAAAAAGCCGTCCGGCGGACGGCTTTTTTCGTTTATTTGCTTTTACGCCACTTTTGCGTCGGTTACTTTGGCGTCAAAAACAATTTCGGCGCCTTCAATATCGGCTTTGGTACCACCGGCACAGCTGCTGCTGACCTTAACTGCCAGAACCTGCTCAGCCACATAGGCCTTGTTTTCGTCCAGCGCTTTGTTCAGCTCGGCATTATCGGTCGCATAGCAGAGTTCGATACGGTCGGAAATGTTGAAATCCTTGTCTTTGCGCAGGGTCTGAACCAAACGGACGAAGTCGCGCGCCATACCCTCGCGTTTGAGTTCGTCGGTTACGTTCGTATTCAGCGTGACAACGGCCTTGTTATCTGCAAAGGCTTTGCCGGCAACACCATCTTTCATATCCAGGCGGACTTCGAACAAATCCGGCGTCAGGGTCTGGCCGGCAATCGACAACGTACCATCGGCATTCAGCTCCCATTTGCCCTGTTTATACGCGGCCATCACCGGCCCCATATCTTTGCCCAGCGCCTTGCCGAGCAGCGGCGTATAGAGATAGACGGTTTTGGCGGCATAAGCGGCCAGATTATTGTCTATTTTGACTTCCTTGACATTCAGTTCGTCTTTAATGATGTCCTGATACTGTCCGTTCAAAAAGCCCAGATTATCGCCAACAACCGTCAAACCGGCCAAAGGCAGACGGTTGCGGAGGTTTTTCTCCTCGCGGATAAACTTGCCGGCTGAACATAAGTCCTGCAAAAAGTCCATTTCGTCAACCAGCGTTTCGTCCAGCTTAATGTTTTCAAGCTGCGGGTAATCGGCCAGATGGACGCTTTCGCCGCCGGTCAGATTCTTGTAAACATATTCGCAAAGGAACGGCATCAGCGGCGCCATGATTTTGCTCAGGTTGACCAAAACCGTATACAAAACGTCGAACGCCTGTTGGTCGCCGGACCAGAAACGGTCGCGGGTGCGGCGGATATACCAGTTGTTGAGAATTTCCATAAAGGAGGCAACCTCGTTGCAGGACAGCGCCACGTCATAGGTGTCCAGCCCCTGTTTGACAATCCGGCTCAGGCGTTTGAGCTTGGAGAGGATATAGTTGTCAATCGCCTCGCTCGAACCGCTGACCTCTTTGGCCTGATAACCTTCGGCATTGGCATAAAGCGTGAAGAAGTAATAAGCGTTCCACATCGGAATCTGAGCGACGCGGGCAGCTTTGGCAATCTCTTTGCCTTCTTGGTCGACGGCCAGATTGCCGCCTTTCAGGACCGGCGAAGAAACCAGGAACCAGCGCAAAGCGTCAGAACCAATGGAATCCAAAACTTCGTTCGGATCCGGATAGTTTTTAAGACGCTTGGACAGCTTTTGTCCGCCTTCTGCCATCAGCAAACCGGTACAGATGCAGTTTTTAAACGCCGGCTTATTATGCAGCGCCGTCGACAGCACGGTCAGGGTATAGAACCAGCCGCGGGTCTGATCCATGGCCTCGACAATGAAATCGGCCGGGAAATGGTTTTCAAACCATTCCTTGTTGTCAAACGGGTAGTGAACCTGCGCGTAAGGCATGGAACCGGATTCAAACCAGCAGTCAAAGACGTCGCCGACGCGGCGCATCATGGTTTTGCCGGACGGGTCGTCAGGGTTCGGATAAACAACCTCGTCAATATAAGGCTTGTGCAGGTTGGTAACTTCGATACCGGTCTTTTCTTTGATTTCGGCGACGGAACCAAAGACGTCAATGCGCGGAAACTGCGGATTGTCCGACTTCCAGACCGGAATCGGCGTTCCCCAGAAACGATTGCGCGAAATCGACCAGTCGCGGGCGCCTTCCAGCCATTTGCCAAAGCGTCCGTCCTTAATGTGCTCCGGAACCCAGGTAATCTGCTGATTGTTTCTGACCATGTCGTCGCGGAAATCGGTTACCTTGACAAACCAGCTTGACATCGCCTTATAAATCAGCGGCGTATCGGTACGCCAGCAGAACGGATAAGAGTGGGTATACTGCTCTTTTTTGACCAGAATGCCTTTCTCCTTCAACAGCTGCATAATCGGCTCGTTGGTCTCAAAAACCTGTTTGCCCTGATAATCGGGAACTTCGGCGGTAAACTTGCCGGCCTCGTCAACCGGGCAGACGACCGGGAAATTCTCGTCATAAGCGCGGCAGGCTTCAAAGTCATCCTGACCAAAGCCCGGCGCAATATGAACAATACCGGTACCGTCTTCGGTGGATACAAACTCGCCGGAAAGAACCCGGAAAGCGCCTTTTTCTTTCAGGTGTTTGAAATAAGGGAACATCGGCTCATAAGCCATGCCGACAAAATCGGCGCCTTTCATCGTGCCAACTTGTGTGGCATGTTCCAACTGTTTTTTATAACGGCCGAGCAAAGCCTGCGCCAGAACATATTTCTGCCCGTCTTCTTCCATTACGGCATAGTCAATGTCTTTGCCGACGGCCAGCATGAGGTTGGAAGGCAGCGTCCAGGGCGTGGTGGTCCAGACCAGCATTTTCATACCGTTTTCAAGCGTGAACATAACGGTTATGGCATTGTCGGTCTTGTCCTGATAGCCCTGATTGACCTCAAAGTTGGACAGCGGGGTTTCGGCAGCCCAGGAATATGGAAGGACGCGGTAGTCCTCATAAACCAAACCTTTTTCCCAGAGCTGTTTGAAGTTGTTGATGACGCTTTCCATAAACGGCAAATCCATGGTCTTGTAATCGTGACTGAAATCCACCCAGCGGCCGATGCGCTTAAACATCTCGACCCAGATGCCGGAATATTTGAGAACGTCAGAGCGGCAGAAATCGTTAAACTTTTCGACGCCGTATTCCTCAATCTGTTTGCGGCCGGAAACGCCAAGCTGCTTTTCGGCAGACATTTCGGCCGGCAGACCGTGGCAGTCCCACCCCAAACGACGCTCAACCTTTTTGCCGTTCATCGTCTGATAACGGGCGACAACGTCTTTAACGTAAGAAACCATAATATGTCCGTAGTGCGGCGTACCGTTGGCAAACGGAGGACCGTCGTAAAAAACGAATTCGGCGGCACCGTCGCGATTGTGAACGGATTTTTCAAAAGTTTTGTCTTCGTCCCAGAACTTGAGGACTTCTTTCTCGATTTCGACAAAGTCGGCCTTGGCCTTAACTTCCTTATAATGTTTAGTCATCAGTAAACACCTTAATTTTTTGAATTATTTTAATGCGGTCGCGCCAAACGACGGCGCCTCGGATTGTATGATATATGTATGAAAAAATGCCATCCCCTAAGGGATAATAATCGAACGTATGGAATGTATTACCAAAATGCGCATTTTCATTCTTTAGAAAATTGATTAAAACCGGTGTTGAATTTAATACAAGAATCACGGCGAGTCAAATATTAATTCGCCTTGGAAACAACAAAAAAAAAGCAACGATATTGCGAGTCTAGCATAAGAAAAAAATAATACTGTCATTGCCGTGTTCTTTTCTTCTCCTCTGTCATTGCCGGACCTGATCCGGCAATTCAGGAAAGAGATATTCGGGTCACACGCTCAGCGTGGCGCCTACGGTTGGATATTCGGGTGTAAATTCCCAACTGCGTTGGGCCCCTTTCGTCCCGTAAGCCTCG
>FR885421.1 GCA_000436375.1 Azospirillum sp. CAG:239
CCGCCGCCGGATTAGAACAAACTCAATACCGACTGGGCTGCCTGAGAAGCAAGGCTCAGAGAGTTAATCGCCAGCTGCTGTCTGGTCTGCAAAGCCAGCATGTTTGCGGACTCTTCGTTCATGTCGGCCAGCGTCAGCTTGTCGGCGCCTTCTTCAAGAACGTTAATCAGGTTCTCAGTGAACTCTTCGCGGTTCTCAACAATCGAGTAGTTGTTACCAAATACAGAAGCCATGTTACGCAACTGCGAAACGGCATTCTCAACTTCCGAAATAGAGGTGCTGATAGCTTCTTTGTCAATGCTCTTCAGGTCAAATTTGTGGCTGGTACCATCGGCGGTATAACCGGTTTCAACCAAAACACCTGCTTCTACCAGTTCGGCAAGTTCTTTATCGTTTGAGGCAGCGATTGTGGTTTCAACTTTATAAACTTTGTTGTCATCACCATATACATATTTGCCGGCGGTAATTTCCTTGCTTTTGGCATAAGCTTCCGCAGTGGTTTCGGTGCTCTTGACCCATTTGCCGTCAACAGCATTAATGTTAAGACCTGCGGAAGAAGCGTCATCACCCTTAACAGTCAGGGAAGAAGAACGGTCTTCGTTGAAAACGACCTTCAGTTCCTGATCTTTGCCGCCCAAGAGGTTAACACCCTTATAGCCGGAGTCTTTTGCGATACCGTCAATCTGTTTCAGAATTTCGTCGAACTGTTTCATGTAGTTTTCAATAGATGCTCCGTCTGAAGTATCATTCGCGGAGTTGGCAATCGCCTTCGCCTGCGAAGCGAATTCGGTAATCGCCTCAATACCTTCGTTGGCTGCCTGAATCGTCTGAACCGCCTGGCCCATGCTGTCCAACAGCGAACTCAAGTCGCTGGCGCGGTTGGTCAAAGACTGCGCGGTGTAATAAGACGACGGGTTGTCAATCGCCGAGTTTACCTTT
>FR885422.1 GCA_000436375.1 Azospirillum sp. CAG:239
AAAACTGTTGTGGTAGATAGAATGTTAGAAATGGGTGAAGGTATTGATGTAGTTAATGCGAACGGTGAAACAGCACTGATGATGGCAGTCAAAAGAAACAACAGAAAAATGATTGAATATTTATTGGAAAAGGGTGCATCTCCAAATATTCCTGATGATATGGGAGTTACACCATTGATGGTGGCGACTTTTAATGGTCAATTATACAATATGGCTCTTCTCCATTATTATGGTGCATTCGCAGGAGATGTTTGTGCTGAATATGAATTTGATGCCTTTGATATAGCAGATATTACCCAAAATTCCACGGCAAAAGAACTATTGCTGGATTTGGCAAAATAATAATTTCATAGCAAAACCAGAGTTAATACTCTGGTTTTTTACTAATCACTCCATCCCATTCGTTTAATAAATCTTCTTAATGTTATTTTTTGAACGCCCATAATTCTGGCGATTTGTGCTTTGGGGACTTTTTTATCCAATAAATCTCTTATTCTTTTGGTATTTTTTGAGAGCTTTAATTTTTTTGACGCAGCTCCGAAAGGACGACCAAGTTTAACTCCTGCTGCTTTTTTGGCTTTTAATGAGCATTTTGTTCTTTCAC
>FR885423.1 GCA_000436375.1 Azospirillum sp. CAG:239
CCAAAAATTTAAATCCTGCAAAAAATGCTGCTCGGCATGTGCAAGCGGCACATCTTTAAGCTGTGCTTCTGACTATTATCCGGAAGAAAAAGGGAAAAATAGTTGCGGTAACTTGTGCTATTCGTGTTACAAAGGAAGAATACATATTTATGGCTACTGGGGTTCGACCAATTACTGTTATCCCAACTGTACTATTCCTAATTATTCTTATGTAAGATACGCTACGGAATATAAATATTGTGAATATAAGGATGGGAGCAAGAAACTTTTAAGCACGGAAGAATCGGAAGGTTGTTTTGCAAGTCTTGCTTCAAACTGTAACGATGACGCTGTTGGCGGCGATTGGAATGAATACTCTGGATTTTGTAACTAATTTTACAAATTTATGAAATACCCCGGTGGGACGGCACCGGGGTATCATTTCTATTCAATACAGCAATCTACAGCTTTGCGGACAAAGGCTTTCATCTTGGCCAAAGCGCCCTGCGGCGCTTCTTCCTTTTGTTCTTCAGCCGGAAGCGAGGCCGTGGCTTCTTCAACCCTGGCCGTCAGCTTTTTTACCGTTTCTGCGTCGTCTTTTACCCATTTGAGGTCATCGACGTTCAGCATATTCATATTTAATCCCCAAAACAGGCAGTAAAGATCGTAGGCCTTATTGAACAAGTCATAGGCCTGTTCCTTGTTGCCCAGGCTCTGCTGTTTGGTTCCGACTTCCATAAGGCGCATGGACGACGCAAGCAGGTGTTTGGATATGCACCAGACTTCGCCTTCATAGGCCGGAATTATTTTCTGCATAAGGTTCTTACGGGTTTCGCGGATTTCTTCAATCAGGTCATAGAAAGAGTTTTTGCCGGTTTTGGCGCCGGAAAAGACCAGATGTTCCTCAATGGAAATCAGATTCATGATGGCAATGGTCAAATCCTGATCCGAAGACAAATCTTTCGGGTTTACCTTCTTGGTGCTGTCAATGCGTTCGACGAATTCCTTAACGTTTTTAGCCTTATTCATGACTGTCTCCTAAAAATTGTATAAATCGGCACCGGTTTCCTGGCAAAGCGGATAGTAATAGAAATAAGCGCTGGCCAGCAGCAAGGC
Organism: Azospirillum sp. CAG:239; assembly: GCA_000436375.1. Classification (GTDB taxonomy): domain Bacteria; phylum Pseudomonadota; class Alphaproteobacteria; order RF32; family CAG-239; genus Scatacola_A; species Scatacola_A faecigallinarum. The sequence goes on from FR885423.1 coordinate 1,096, forward strand.
AACGACCGGAACCAAAACTTTTTCAAACGGGAAATGCGCATGGCCGCCGTTGCGGGCTTTCATCCACTGATAAAAATCCGAAGACCAGATCAATACCAACGCGCCGACAATCGTGCTGAAAAGAAACGGATCGAGATAGAAAATGCCGATAACTTCGGAATGATATTGCAGTTCGCTGATATACATGAAACCAATCATGGCAACGGAAACGGCAATAATCGTCCAGTCGCGGCCTTTGAAGTTCCAGCCTTTTTTATCAAACCACTTGATGGTCCAAAAGCCAATCAATGCCAGAAAAGCACCGGCCCAAACGCCGACGACGCTGTCATCCACACCTAACGAACGGGCAATTTCCAGAGAGGCGCCGACCGCAATCGTACAAACGGCGCAGGCCGGGTTGGCGTAAGCCGGAAAAACGACAGCCAGCAGAAGCAACAAACTCAAAACGATGGTCATAATCTTAATCCTTTCTTTCAGTTTGTTCTTATTATTACTTAAAACGACTAAAAATCAACTGATTTATCCGTTTTATCAGCCTCAAGTTTGCGCAGGTAGCGTTTGGTCATTTTAACGGCATTTTCAAAGTTTGAGGCCGTCGAAATATCCTTTATCAGTCCTTCCTTGGTCAGGGCATCATGCAAAACGCGGCGCGGCTGGGCTTTCAGATGAGAAAAGATAATCTTGGTATCGTACTGTTTCAACTTGCGGATAAACTCAACCAGAATATTGGCGCCGCTGGCATCGACGACCGGAACCGAACCCATGCGGAAAATCAGGACTTTCGGCACATCGTGCATTTGGCGAAAAAACATTGAGACTTGCGAAGCCCCTCCGAAAAACAACGGGCCAGACAAACGCAGTGAGATGACACCTTTTTCGTTCAGCGTATCGCTGATGTCCTGGCCGCGGGAAACATATTCCAGAACGCTTTCATCGTTGGCAACCTCAATTTCGCGGCTCATGCGGTGCATAAAAATGACGCTCGACATAATAAAACCGACGCTGATGGCCGTGTTCAGATCGACCATGACCGTGAGAAGAAACGTGACAATAAGCGTAATACGGTCACCGCGGGGGCCTTGCAGCAGGTGCCAGAACTTAGGAAAATTGAACATATTATATGCTATGATAATCAATACCGACGACAGGCAGGCCAGCGGAATATACTGGGCTGCCGGAGAAAGCAGCAGCATAAACAGCAAAATGAAAACCGACTGCATTATGCCCGAAACCGGCGAATAGGCTTTAGCCTTAACGTTGGTGGCGCTGCGGGCAATGGCGCCGGTAGCCGGAATTCCCATAAAGCAGGCGCTGGCCAAATTGGCAATCCCCTCCCCGATAAGTTCGGCATTGGCATTGGTATTGTCGCCGCTCATGGCGTCGACAACGGTTGCGCTCAACAGCGATTCGATGCTGGCCAGAAAAGCGATGGCCAAAGCGCTCGGCATAACCTTTAACGCTAAATCAATATCAAATTCGGGAATTTTCGGCAACGGAATAAAATGCGGGATGCCGCCGAATTTGCTGCCGATGGTATCTATATGCAGCGAAAACAGCGCAACAATCAGCGTCGAACCGATAACGCCGAGCAGAAATGCCGGCAGCTTCGGACGGCGGAACTTGACATAAAAAATGATGCCGAAAGACAAAACGGTGATAAAAACGGCCGTCCAGCTAAACTTTCCGAGGTTTTCAAGATAGACGCGCCATTTGGGCAGAAATTCGGCCGGCACAGAGGCTATATCCAAACCAAGCATATCCTTAACCTGCGTTGAAAACAGCAAAACGGCAATGCCGGACGTAAAACCGACAACCACCGGGTACGGAATGTATTTAATATACGTGCCGAGTCGGAGATAACCGGCGGCAATCATAACGATTCCGGCAATCAGCATGGTCATGGTCAGGCCGGCATAACCATACTGCTGCAACGTATTGAAAATAATGACCACAAAAGCGCCGGTCGGACCGCCTATTTGATAACGGCAGCCGCCGAGCAGCGCTATGAAAAAACCGGCGACAACCGCCGTATAAAGCCCCTGCGCGGGACTGACGCCGGAAGCTATGGCAAAAGCCATGCCCAAAGGAATGGAAATGATGGCCAGAGTCAATCCGGCCACGGCGTCACGCCTAAAATACTGCGTATTGTAGCCTTTGCTGCGAATGACTTCATATAATTTAGGGGCAAAATTCAGACCGTAGGAAACGAAAAGTCTTTTAATAATTCCATACATCAGTTTTCTCTTCTTGAATATATTTTCTAAAAAATTCCGGCGTCAGGAATACTCTTTTGACGGGCATTGTCAAGGTTTTCCCGAGAAATGCACAAAAAATATAACCGCTTATAAACGCTCGAAACGCCCGGTTATTCTGAAATTTGACACAATTATCCGCTTTATGCCCAAAAACAAGTGACTAACTTTACGCTTTGTCTAGATTTTTCCGAAAAAATACGCTAAGCATAAAAATGTCAAAACTTTAAATTTATAGCGATTATGAAGAATTTATTATTTCTGGCAGGTTTGATCATGGTCACTGCCGCTTGTTCTTCCGGTTCTTCCGGGACGAACATGACTACTAGCGAAAATGACAAGGAAGCCAATATTTCCTTTGTTTATCTTGGCGTTTCAAAAAAAATGTATGGTGAACTTCTGTATTCTCTTTGTCAGGCATCTTACAATGACGATACAAAAGAATTATGTTTAGAAATTACTGGAAACGAGGATGCTTCTTTGACTTATTCTTTATCCGAAATTGAAGAAGAATATATTGATAAGGCAAAGAAAAATAAGGTGTCCGTAATATATAAAGGTAACAAATTTTATCCGGTTGTTTTAAAAAAGGATTCTGACAATACTCCTCAAAATTTATGGGGGTTCGGCAGAGAATTACGAAAGTTTCAATATACATGCATATTGAAAGATTTTAATCTAACCGGAGAGCTTGGTTATGATTTATTATATCATGGCGCTTTCTTAAACGGATGTACCAAAGTCGGAAACCAAATGATAAAGCAAGGACGATATTTCTTCGCTGAAAACGATTTTATGCCTGAAATTACATCTGTTGATGTTTTTGGACAAAAGGGAACTTTTTCTGCAGGGTTATCAATTTTTGACAATCCGTCTTCCAATGATTTTTTTGCTGAAGATCGTTTTGGAACTTATCAATATGCCTTGGTACAGGTACTTTATGAAAATGATGAGTTGATTATAAGAGTCGATGACGGAAAAACTTTTCGTTATCCGGCAATTTATCTTCAACCGGGACAGCAGGAAATACTGAAAAAGGGAACTCAACCCCTGTCCTCTATAAACGGATATATCATTTCTGCCGTTCAAATATCCAACGGCAACTGGATACCTGTTACCATCTCAAAGTATGAAAAAGAGTATAGATATGTTTATTATCTCTGGAACTCCGATCAACATTATCCCGTAATTTTCAGGCGAATTTATGATTTGAATATTTATTTTGATTTTATGCAGTATTATGGCGTTAATGATTTTTTGGGTTTTGAACTGCAAGACATTGCTTTTTACAACAAGGCAGCGAATTAAAAAGACTTAAGCCCTCAAGATTTTTTGAAACAACTCTTTGAGGGCTTAATTTCGCTGTATCGGAACGCTTATTGTTAAGCAATCATTTCGCGGACGCGTTCCTTGATTTTTTCTACCGTATCGCCTTTAGGCGTATATTTTTCTTCAAACGGTGCAACCGTTTCCCATTTCAGATCTTCGAAAACCTGCTGGATTTGGTTGACGACACCGGGTTTCCAGCCATAAGAACCAAAGGCAAAGCCTTTTTTGTTTTTCGGTGCCAAACCTTTCATATAGGTTACGAAACCGGCAACCCGGGGAAACAGCTGGTTGTTGAGAGTCGGATTACCGATGCAGATATATTTGGCGTCAAGGAAATCGACCATGACTTCAGAAACGTTCTTTACGGCAAGACAATGTTTGACAACCGGAATGCCTGCATCCTGAAAGACAGACATAACGGCTTCGGCCAGCGTTGCTGTCGCACCCCACATCGTATCATAGACGATGACGGCTTTGCCCTTGTTTTCGCCACTGGCCCAATAAGCGTAAGCGCCGATAATGGCGTCAACTTCCTTTTCTCCGGACCAAATGCAGCCGTGAGACGGCGCAATCATATCAATATCCAGGCCCAAACTGCCGGCCGTGTTTAAAGCCTTCTCCGCCTGAGCGCCGAAAGGAAACAGAATGTTGGCATAATAGCTTTTGGCATTCTGCATAACAACGTCGAAAGGCTCGTCTTTGACGAAAATGCTGTCGGTTGCGTAATGCTGGCCAAAACCGTCATTGGAAAGCAGCAGTTTGTCTTCTTTGACGTAGGTCATCATAGAATCGGGCCAATGCAGCATCGGCGTTGTCATAAATTCAAGATTGCGTTTGCCGATATTAAGGACATCGCCGGTTTTGACAATTTCAAAATTCCAGCCGGCCGTGTCAAAATGAGCCTCAAGAGCCGCCTTGCCGGCCACATTGGTGACGACTTTTGCCTGCGGTGCCAGTTTCATAACGACCGGAATATTGCCGGAATGATCCATTTCAACGTGATTGACAATAACATATTCGATTTTGGAGAAATCGGTCAGGCTTTTGACTCTGGCAATCATTTCGTCAGACATATAATGCTTTACGCCGTCGACCAACGTGATCTTGTCGTCCAGAATCAGATATGAGTTATAAGTTGAGCCGTGGGGCGTGGCATAGCCGTGAAATTCAACCAGATTCCAGTCTTTGACGCCGACCCAGTAAATGTCTTTTTTTATTTCGACACCGTTCATGATATTCTCCTTGTAATAAAACATTTTCATTTTCTGATATATAAATAATCTGAAAAATTATTATTGACAATATTTTAAAATAAAATATAAACAATAACAGTAATTGTTATTACTTTTAGTGAGAACAAAATGAATTACTCGAAACAACGAGAGCTTGCCCTCAAAGTTTTGCAGAAAAATATGTGTCATCCGACTGCCGACTTTGTATATGAGCAAATGAGAAAGGAGCTGCCGAATATCAGTCTGGCAACGGTTTACCGCAATCTGAACCAGTTGGCGGAAGCAGGTCTGATTCGCAAAGTCGAGGGACTGGACGGTTCCGTTCATTTTGATCATAATACGCACAACCATTATCATTTTGTTTGCATTAAATGTAATAAAGTTTACGATGTGCCCTGTGAAGTTGCACCTGACCTGGACCAAAAAGTTCTGGTTAAAACAGGGTTACAGGTAATAAGCCATGACATTACCTTCAAAGGTATTTGTCAGCATTGTCAAAAACATAATTAGAAGACGTTTCAAGGAGAGAACTATGGAACTTAAAGGATCTAAAACCGAGAAAAACCTCATGGAAGCATTTGCCGGCGAATCTATGGCTCGCAACAAATATACCTATTATGCCTCCAAGGCAAAAAAAGAAGGCTACAACATTATTGCCGACAAATTTGAACAGACTGCCAACAACGAAAAAGAACATGCAAAAATCTGGTTCAAACTGCTGCATGAAGGCGCCGTTCCGGATACCATGACCAACCTCAAGGACGCTGCCGCCGGCGAAAACTACGAGTGGACTGACATGTATGACCGTATGGCCAAAGAAGCTCATGAAGAAGGTTTTACCAAAATTGCCTATCTCTTTGAAGCCGTTGCCAAAATTGAAAAAGGCCATGAAGAAAGATATCAGGCTCTGCTGGACTCTCTGGTCGAAGGCAAAATTTTTGAACGTCCGACCAAGGTCATTTGGGAATGCGCCAACTGCGGCCATCGCGTAGAAAGCCCGAAAGCGCCGGAAAAATGTCCGGTTTGCGATCATCCGCAGGCTTATTTCTTTGAACTGCAGGAAGAATTCTAAGCCATATCTGCCAAGAAAGAGCCGGTACATGACGTGCCGGCTTTTTTTATTGCATAAATCTCAAAATAACGGTTTAAAAGGCCGTTTTTTGCGCTACAATAACGAATATTTTGGTCAGGAAAGGGTTTTACCATGCTGTTGTCAAAGATTTTGAAAGACTGTAAGAAAGACATTGAATTCCCAAAAACCGCCGTTGATTCGCGCAAAGTCGAAAAAGGCGATCTGTTTGCGGTTTTTACCGGTTCGGCGGAACTTAACCGGCAATATGCCGAAGATGCCGTTCGCCGCGGCGCCGCTGCCGTTCTGACTGACGATGAGGAGTTGTCCCTTTCGGTTCCGGTTGTGTGCCGTAAAGACGCACCGCTTCTGCTCGGCGAAATCAACAAAACCCTGTTTCAGCCCCTGCCCGCGGTATTTGCCGCCATAACCGGAACCAACGGCAAGACTTCAACCGTTTCGTTTCTGAGACAGATATGGGATTTTGCAGGTTTCGAGGCTGCCAGCCTCGGCACGCTGGGTATTCGCACCAAAAACAAAACCGAATATACCGGCTGGACAACCGCCGACAACGTAACCATGTTTGAAAAGCTCAGCGCAGCGGCTAACGATGGCGTTACGCATGTTGCGATAGAAGCTTCGAGCCATGGTCTGGCTCTGCATCGGCTGGCCGGACTCAAATTCAAAGCCGTCGGTTTTACCAACCTGACACAGGATCATCTTGACTTTCACAAAACCATGGAAAACTATTTTCAAGCCAAAATGAAACTGTTTGAAGACTATGCTGAGGACGGCGCCGCTGCCGTTATCAACGCAGACATTCCCGAATTTGAAAAAATTGCCGCACTTTGCGCCGCACGCGGCCTGAAAGTATGTTCTTACGGCGAAAAAGGCAGTGAACTGCGACTGTTGGGACAAAATCTGCATCAGACGGGACAGGATCTGGATTTGGAAATTTTCGGCCGCCGTTACAGTATACCGATGCAAATTACCGGTTCTTTCCAAGCATGGAACGCCCTGTGCGCTCTGGGAATGGCATTAGCTTCCGGAGTTGACAAAGAAACCGCCGCCAAAGCCCTGCCCGGACTGAAAAATCCGGAAGGACGCATGGAACTGGTCGGCACCACGGCCAAAGGCGCCAGCATATACGTCGACTTTGCACATACGCCGGACGGCATTGAAAACGCTCTGAAATCGCTGCGGCATCACTCGGAAGGAAAGCTCTGGATTGTTTTCGGCTGCGGCGGCAACCGCGACACGACCAAACGCCCGAAGATGGGCGCTCTGGCCGGGAAGCTTGCCGACAAAATAATCGTTACCGACGACAATCCGCGTTTTGAAGATCCGGCCGAGATCAGGAAGCAGATTATGGCCGCCGTACCGGAGGCCCGTGAAATCGGCTGCCGCGGCGAAGCGATTAAATACGCCATGGACAACGCGGCAAAAGGCGACATTGTTCTGCTGGCCGGCAAAGGACACGAAGAAGGCCAGATTGTACAGGGAAAAGTTCTGCCTTTCAACGACAGGCAAGAAGTGCTGAAAAACTTAAAAAGCGCGTAAGCCGCAATAAAAAAAGCTCCGCAGGAATTGTGGAGCTTAATTTTTTCGTAAAACGGCCGGTAAACTATTCGACTATCTTAAGACTTCCGGCAACCGTTTTGCCTCTTTCGGTCGCCAGCTCGTAGCTGATTTTGGCGCCTTCGTTGAGAGTTCTCATACCGGCGGCCTGAACAGCCGAAATATGAACGAAGATGTCATTACCGCCTTCATCAGGGGTGATGAAGCCATAACCTTTTTTGTTATTAAACCATTTTACTGTTCCTGTTGCCATAACTTTATCCTTTTCACAAACAGGTTGATACGCTTTATTTATAGAAGCTTTTTCAGGGCAACTACATTTAAAGGTGTAATATAGTTCTTTCGTCTTGGCAAGAAAATTTATTTAATTCCGCTCAGATTATTACGGTTGTTTTTGGTTTGACCGCTGATTATATTGAACTTGTTTTATTTATGAAAAAAACACTCTCTTAGAAAGGAAATCAAGATGAAAAAATCAGCAATGGTACTCTCTCTGGTGCTGCCGGCACTTATTGCCGGAGCCGGCCAGGCCGATGCCAAGCACCGCGGTTTTCTGGAGACGAACAACCAGGTCAGCAACGAAGCGCCGGCCGCGATGGCAACCAACCCGAGCGAAGCATACAAAACCCACGCTCAGGACAACTACAACAATGCAATCGACAATGCCAAAGACTATGCAGGCGACAAAGCCGAACAAGCCGGAGACTACATTTCGGACAAAGCCTCGGACGCCCGGGACTATGCGAAAGAAAAATACAATAATGCGAAAAAATACGTTAAGGAAAAGACCGGCGACGCGAAAGACCATATTAAGGACAAAAAAGCCGAACACAAAGACCGTCACGACAAGAAAATGAAAAACAAGGGCCACTGGCTGGAAAACGAAAGACACGACATTGACGAAGATTATCAGGAAGCCCTGTACAAAATCAAAAAATCGCAACTGCCGGACAACCTGAAAGAACTGCTGCGCGACCAGGCCGAAGAAAACCGCAGCCTGGCGCTTGAACAGGCGGAAGACCGTGCCGAACTGATGAAAAAGCACAAAGCCGCGCGCGAAGAATACCGCGACGAATTTATGAAAGACAAATCCAACCGCAAAGCGGTCAAGGAAGTCATGAACATCTTGTAACACAAAACGCCGGTTATAAAACTCCCCGCTGCGTAGGAATTATTTAAGCGGGGAGTTTTATTTTGTAAAATTTCCTCCCGATTTTAGTTCGTTCTGTATACATATTTATTGTAGACAAAACGTATGCCCATCATTTATAGACAAAACTAAATATTTTTAGAGAAAATATATCGATAATGTACAAAAAATATTTATTATTATATGAATTTGTTATAAGATGTACTCATAACAAACAGAAAGACGAGGTTTATTATGAAAATAAATGACAAGTTCAAAGCAAAAGTAAAAATGTTTATGCTGAAAGCCGCATTAACGGCCTCCGTTTCTGCGGGAGTGTCAGGCGCTGCCGCACAGAATATTCAAAATAATGACAAACACAGCAATAATGTGGAACAAGGGACGAACGTCAGACGCATAGAGACGGCCGTTCCGCCCATTGTCGGAGAAAAACCGATTAAGTTATCCCAAGAGCAAATTTGGCAGATGGTAACAAAAGCGGAACTGACCGAAAAGCAAATGAATGTTTTTGCGGAGGAATATGCAAAACTGGTAAACTCTCCTCAGGGTTTAACGGATTTGAACTTTGGCTGGATGACGAATAATTTTGTCTCCGACGGCTTTCTTTCCAAAAGGCAGGCAGAAATTTTAAATCATAAAGCCGTTGAATACAATTTACAGGTCAAAACACCCGACGAGAAAGTCATTGAAGACAGTGTACGTCCCGGCGAAGAGCGCTTTAAAGTCAGCGGCACGTTCGTCAACGCTTCAGAATCAAACATGCAGTCCGGTGTACAGGGACATGCCTTGTTTTATAGTTTTGACAAAGACGGAAAATTAAATGTTCAGTCCGACGAGACGATTAATCTGCAAGAACTGATGCCTCCTCTCGTTCAGAAAAAGGACGGTTCTTATCGTTGCGGCGCAGCCTCGGGAATTGAACGCGCACGCGTCATCAGCCAGGAAAAATCCATGCTTCGAAATGTCGTTATCGAAAACAGGGTTTATCAAGATTTGCTGCAAAAAAAAGCAAAAGGTTCATCTTTGGAAGATCATGAACAGGCTTTCATGAAACAACATGTTTCAGACCTGAAGCAACACGGATTGTTTATGGGGCAAAAAGGCTTACAAAAAATCAATCCGGCACAAATGCAGACACAACAGATGCAACGATAATAATCTTTTATAAATCCTGTCTTTTGAAGATGGGATTTTTTTGGGGCAACAATTTGCATGTCTTCTGCCTTCGGTCTTTCGACACAAGAACTTTTTTTTGTGCAAATAACTATTCACAAATAAAAATTTCTCTGCTAGATTGGGGCGTTACCTGCGGCATTGGGGCTGCGGGTTTTTAATTGCGATATTAAAAAAGGAATATGAAAATGGCATTGAAAAATACAAGAGCCGGAAACTATCCGGAATGGTATCAAAACGTCGTCTCAGAAGCAGACATGGCCGAAAATTCGTCCAGTCCGGGATGCATGGTCATTAAGCCGTGGGGATACGGCATCTGGGAGCGCATCCGTGACGTCTTTGACGAAAAAATCAAATCGACAGACCACGAAAACTGTTATTTTCCAATGTTTATCCCGCTTTCCTTTTTTCAGAAAGAAGCCGAACATGTTGACGGTTTTGCCAAGGAAATGGCCGTTGTAACGCATTCGCGCCTGTCGATGAAAGACGGCAAGCTGGCTCCGGATTCGGAACTTGACGAGCCGTTGATTGTTCGTCCGACTTCGGAAGCGATTATTGCCGACTCTTTCTCCAAGTGGGTCAAGTCGTACCGTGATTTGCCGGTGCTGGTCAACCAATGGGCCAATGTCGTCCGCTGGGAAATGCGCCCCCGCCTGTTTCTCAGAACCCGTGAATTTTTATGGCAGGAAGGGCATACCGCCCATGCAACCGCCAAAGAAGCAGAGGAAGAAACGACCCGCATGCTGGAAGCTTACCGTGAACTCTGCGAAGACACGCTGGCCATGCCGGTCATCTGCGGACGCAAACCCGAGCACGAAAAATTTCCGGGCGCGGTCGACACCTATTGCGTTGAAGCCATGATGCAGGACGGCAAAGCCCTGCAGGCAGGAACCTCGCACTTTCTCGGACAGAATTTTGCCAAATCAGCAAACATTTCGTTCGTTAACAAAAACAATCAGCAGGAATATGCCTATACTTCGTCCTGGGGCGTTTCTACCCGTCTTATCGGCGGCGTCATCATGACTCATGCCGACGACGAAGGCATGGTCGTGCCGCCGAAGATTGCGCCGTATCAGATTGTCATCGTACCGGTCATTAAGAATGACGCTGACGAAGATACGGTTATGGAATATATCAAAGGATTGCAAAAAGAACTTTTGCGGCAGGCGCCTTTCGGCGAAAAAATCCGTATCAAAATCGACAAACGCGACCGCAAGAGCGTTGACAAGTTCTGGGAATGGACCCGCAAGGGCGCTCCGGTTATTCTGGAAATCGGCCCGCGCGACGTTGCCGAAGACAACGTAATGGTCAAAGAACGTCTCCGCCTCGGAACACCGGAAGGCAAAACCGTCGTCAAACGGGACGAATTTGTCCGTACCGTTGCCGAACGCCTGGAAAAGCTGCAAAAGGAAATGTTTGCAAAAGCCAGGGCCCGGCTGGAAAAGAATGTCCGCACCGACATCAAAACAAAAAAGGAGTTTGAGGAATATTTTGCAAATTCAAACGTTTGGATTGAGGAAGGAAAAGCCGGAAAAGTGGCTTTTGTTCGCGGCAAATGGAGCGGAGATCCGAACTCCGAAGAACTGCTGAAAGCGATGAAAATTACGATCCGCTGCATTCCGTTTGACCAGAGCGGCACTAAAGGCGAATGTCTGCTGACCGGCAAACAGGATGCGGAAATTGACGTTATCTACGCCAGAAGCTACTAATTTTTGAAAAGGAACTTTTAATGAAAAAACTTATTGTTTCCGCCACTGCTGCAATCTTTGCCGCCGGTTCGGCCCTTGCCCAGCTTCCCGTAAAACCTTCGGCTTCCCCGGAAGAGATTCAGGAAAAGCTGCAGGCTGCGGTCAAGGCCGAATTTGACAACGCCGACCTCAACGGCGACGGCGAGCTTTCGCAGGAAGAATTTGTCGAATACACGATCAAAGAGGCTCGCGCCAAAGCCGAAAACACCTTTAACGGCTTTGACACTGACCATAACGGTTCGCTGAGCGAAGAAGAGTATTTGGCGGCACTGCAGAAAATGATGCGCCGGCTGGCGGAACAGATTAAGAGTTCCGTACAGAACATGTCCGAAACCGAATAGTTTCGGCACTTTAATTTAAACCAAAACAGGGTTCGGAAAGTTTCCAAACCCTGTTTTTTTCAGACCAGCGGCGGATTATCCGTTTCGCCGTCGTCTTTGGTTACGGTAACAACCTCATTGGGATAAAGCACCCAGGTCGTGTAAATAATTCGGTCGCCGATATGCAGATCGTCGTTCTTATATTCCTTCATATAAACAAGAGAACCGTCCTCCAGCTCGGCAAAAAGACAGTCAAGCGGCACGAACGGTATGCCGAAACGCACGGACATTCTGAACATATCGACAATCCGACCGCGTTTTTTATCGGAAATTATCAATCCTCTGGCCAGCGGTTTGGAACTGCCGTCAATATCGTCCTGACGCATAGCACCCTGCTCTGAGCAAAGTTCATAAATTTCGGCAGGAGCAAGCTTATAGGTCCAGTAATAGTCCACACGGTCGCCGGCACGAAGCGTATAATCGACTTTCGACTTGCGGAAATAGGTATTGTCGCCGTTGTCAAACCGAATGACATAATGCGGAAAAGGATAAGGAATATCCAGCCGCATGACAATCGAATAAATCTTCTCAATCCGGGCCGGTCCGCGCTTGTCGAGCAGAAGTTCATAAGCGTTCTCTTCCGGCGTTTTTTCTTCTTCGCAGGAACAAAACATACCTAAAGCCATAATGGCTGCCAACATAAAAATAACTCTTTTCATATCACATATATTTATAGTTAATAATCAGTTTTTCGGAACTGAAACATAACTCATTTTGTCGAATATGTCCAGTGCAAACAAGGGTTAAAAAAGCAAATCGAGCGATTATATATATCGGCATTAAAAGGGAGGATAAGAATGAGCGGCTATCTGATGGCCTTGACGGCCGTGTTTTTCTGGAGCATCAACATCATCATCGCCAGCTATTTCGCCACAACGCTGGAACCGTTTGAAATTGCTTTCGGACGCTGGTTCATCGCCTGTCTGATTCTGGTGCCGATGGCCTGGAGCGGCCTGAAACGGAACTTCCGCCTGTTGGCCGACAACTGGCTGTTGGTTGTCAGTCTGGCCATAACCGGCATTGTGCTGGACAATACGCTTATCTACTATGCCGGACGGACAGCCTCAGCCATCGATATGGGGCTGTTGGACGTGACCGGACCGATTTTTCTGGTTATTCTGTCGCGTATTTTTCTGAAAACGCCGATATCCGGCCGGCAGATTGCCGGTTTGCTGATCGCCGTATTCGGGGTGTTGGTAATCATTTTGCAAGGCGACTTGACGCAGATTGCACATTTCAAATTTGTGACCGGCGATTTTATCATGCTGCTGAACACGTTTTGTTTTGCCGTTTATTCCTTGTTGCAGGCCAAGCGGCCGCCGCAGATTTCGCAGCCGACACTGCTGGCTGCAACGGCTTTTACCGGCGTCATCATTATCCTGCCGTTTTTATTTGCCACCGTCGGCGAACATAAGCTGATACATTTGCAGCCGGTGGATTACGGCGTGTTTGTTTATTTGGGCATTTTTAACTCGGTTATTTCCTATCTGTGCTGGAACTCGGCACTGGCGCGCATCGGCAACATCAAAACCAGCATCATCTATTATCTGCTGCCGCTGTTCTCCAGCATCGGTGCTTATCTGGTGCTGCATGAAAAGATTTACGCCTCGCAGCTTATCGGCGGTGCGCTGGTTATCGGCGGCATTGCGCTGGTCAGCCTGAAGCCGCAAACCGCCCGAAAGGAAAAAAGCGCAAAATAAAGGTTGCTTAATAAAAATAAACCTGTATAGTCCGTTACAGAGAATTTTTGCAGCTCTTCTTATTTGTAGATTTCCTTATCAATAGATTTGTTTGAGTTGGCACCGCAAAACGGTGTTTAGATTTTCGTATGCTTAAACAATTTTACAGAAAGAAACCAAATGAACAATTTTGAAGCTCTCGGCCTGCCCGAGACGATGCTGCCGGCTCTTGAGGCCATTAACTTTACGATACCGACACCGATACAGGCGCAAGCCATTCCCGTCGCCATGGAAGGGCATGACATTCTGGGTTCGGCTCAAACCGGCACAGGAAAAACCGGCGCTTTTGCAATACCGATGATTGCCCATCTGCTCGCCTGCCCGGCAAGCAGTGCCCTTATTCTGTTGCCGACGCGCGAACTGGCCCGACAGGTTTTGGACGCTGCCGACAAAATGCTCGGCAACCGGCAGAAAATTTTGTCGGCTCTGCTTATCGGAGGCGATTCCATGATTAAGCAGCTGCAGCAGCTGAAAAAGAAACCGCGGATAATCGTCGGCACGCCGGGACGCATTAATGACCATCTCCGCCAGAGAACGCTGAAGCTGGACGAAACCGATTTTCTGGTTCTGGACGAAACCGACCGCATGCTTGACATGGGTTTCGGCGCACAACTGGAGCAGATTGCAAAATATCTGCCCGCAGCAAGGCAAACGCTGATGTTTTCCGCCACTCTGCCCGCCAACATCATTTCGCTGTCACGCAAATATCTGAACAATCCGGTGCGGATTGCCGTCGGAGCAACAACCGCCCCGGCAGCCAATATCCGTCAGGAACTTATCAAAACCACGGACGCCGCCAAATACGGCGAACTGATAAACCTGCTTCAAAACCGCGAAGGCTCGGTGCTGGTTTTCGTTAAGACCAAATATGGCGCCGAACGTCTGGCTCAGAAACTGGCAAAGGAAAATCAGGCTGCCGACGCCATTCACGGCGATTTGCGCCAAAGCCGCCGCGAGAAAGTCATTGCCGGTTTTCGGCAGCGAAAATTCCGGGTTTTGGTGGCAACGGACATTGCCGCGCGCGGACTGGACATTCCGCATATCGAAAGCGTTATCAACTACGATTTGCCGCAATGCCCCGAAGATTACATTCACCGCATCGGCCGTACGGCGCGCGCCGGAGCCGCAGGAACCGCCGTTAATCTGCTAACGCCCAAAGACGCCTCCCGCTGGAAAGAGATTTATAAGCTGATGAATCCGACCGCCAGAGAGAAAGTGCTGCTTGCCGACGAAAATGCCCCAATTGACGCAACGCCGCTGAGCCATAAGCCGAAAAATCCGTTTAAGCCCTATGCGCCGGATAAAAAAGCTAAAAGCCGGATTAAGTTTAACAAAAACGCCAGAGACTTCGGCTGCGGAAAAAAGCTGCAGAAACAAAACGACAACCATAAAGGTTTTCGAAGCAGGAAAGCAGCCTAACGCCGTTTCTGCCACCCTTTGACAGCCCGGTTCCAATATTTCGGCGCCGGGTTTTCCATATTTAAACCGGCCGTGCCGTAAGTTTCAAGAAGCCCCGTAAGCAGGAAATTTCCGCCGGCAGAAGGCAGAATATAAACGCCGCCGACAACCGGCTGCCGACAGCCGCTGCTTTCCGGAAAAGTAAACGGTTTGCCGACAATGCGGCAATAGGCCATATCGGCAAAAATGCGCGCTTCCATATATTGTCCGCTATAGCCGAATTTGTCCGACCATTCTACGGAAGGTGGCCGTTCAAACCGCGACTGCACAGCAGCAAAAGTTTCCTGATGTTCCGGCAAAACCAAGCCTTCGCCGCGCAACAGGCATTTAAAATCATTCAGAGCCAGCGGGTTCTTCCAGCCGCCTCCGAAAACAAGGAAGTCGGCAGGCATACGCAAATCCGCCGGCACAAAGGACAAGCTGTGAACAAAGGCATAAGAACTCAAATACAAAGCCGTGCGCAGCGTATCGGCAAAGGAATAATGCCGGCAGTTCAAACTTTCGGTAAGACGGTACCAGCTCGGATCGGAAGATTTCGGCGGCGTTTGAAGATAAAAATTCCGGCCGATACCGTCAACCGCAGCGTTGTCAAACAGATCGCGCAACAGTTCCGGAACAATCCGCCCGCCGGCCGCCAACCGTCCGCCGTCATCATAAGGCTGCCCCTTATACGTACGAACCAGATAATCGGTATAATGATTAAAAGGCCCGACGTCCCAGCCTCTGACGACGTTTTTTCCGTCTTTGTCTTCGGTAATGACCGAGATATTTCCGGTATTGCCGGCATTGCAGAAAGCCACAGGGAACACGCCTTTGTTCCGCAAATCTCCGGCAATGTGCAAATTATGCACCGGAGCCAGCGGCGCGCCCTCGCCGCCGGCCATAATGTCGTCGGAACGAAAATCGCAGATGACCGGAATGCCTGTCAGGTCAGCCAAAAGCCCCGCATTGCCGACCTGAACCGTATAGGCAGGCTCGCCGCCGGCAATGGATGGCGGAAAATGATCGCAGGTCTGACCATGGAAACCGAGCGCGGCAATATCTTCCCTGCGGCAACCGGAACGCGGCAAAAACGTATTGACAGTTTCCGCAACCAGCGACGTGTATTCGTCGATGGCCGCCAGAGAAAAACCGTCTTCGACAAGTCTTTCCATCCGGCCGCCCTCCTCCCTTATGCGGGCACGCAGGCGCAGCATTTTTTCGGTCAGGCTGCGCGGATAAGGTTTTGAAAAGCCGCCCAAATCGGTTATGCGGCCGTTTTCAAATCCGGTCAGGACGATATCGACGCCATCCAGCGAATTGCCGGTCATGATTCCGATTGTCCGAACTGCTGTCATAAAAAAACTCCCTGTTGTGCGACAGGGAGATTGTATAAGAGTTTTGTTTATTAAAGATTAATAGTCGACAATATTCTGCTGCCGCTGAAACATCATCCGGCTGCCCGCGTCGACATAGCTCCTGAACTCGCGTTTGAAGTCTTTGGCCGTACCGAAGTTCTTGTCTTTGATGTAACGCAGCATGGAAAGATAAATGCAGTCTTTTACCTCCGGTTTAAAACTGGAAAGAACGGCAATTTTGCGCTGCATTATCGCTTCATAGTCAAAATTGTTTTCGCCGAGATGCCGCAGACCATGCAGCTGCTTTTGAGAGTGCTGTATGGCATCTTCATTGCGCCTTATCTGAAATTCGGCCAAGGCTCCGTGATATTTGGCCATAGCGTCCAAATCGCTGATTTCATCCAGCTTTTTCATTAAATTACGGCTGTCTTCTGACGGATTGGCTTTCTGAATGGTTTGATACAAAAAGGCAAACAATGTCGTTTTGTTTTCTTTGGCAATATCCAGTCTTCGCAAAAAGGTCATGCCCGGGGTTTCGATAGATTCTCCCATAATCAGCCTCCGCTCTCATAATTATATTTCGGAATATGTTTAAGTATAGCACAAACGAAAGGGCATAACAACCAAATTCCGTAACAAAACTGTAACAATCTTAATGAGAAACGCCGTGACGGAAAAAGTTTTTGACGCTCCTGAGCCAGTGCATATAAGCCGGCGTAAAAAATTCGTCGGGAAGCCGGCGGTCAAGATAGCGGTAATAGACGTTTTGTTCGTCTTTGGCTATTTCAATCGGAGAGCGGTCGATGCTGATGAGCGGCGCGGCATTGCGGGCGATTTTTACCAGTGTCAGATTGGAGCAGTCGGTCAGCACAAAGCGTCCCGTCGCGCCTTTGCGCGCCCGAATATACATAACACCCGAACGGCTCAAATCGGCAACGCCGGCAAAATATTCGTCAAGTTTGAGCGCCTTTACCGAAGCGCACCCGGACAGATTGACATGCCCCGAAGCATTGCGTCCTATTTCAACGCGTTCAACGGTTTTAGAATCGCCGATATCCAATTCGCCGCCAAAATCGTCGGCCAGATTGATGCTGCGAATGCCCTGTTCGCTGCGCTCGCCGCTCTTGACAAATATTTTGCCGCGGCAGTCGCTGCCGACCGAAACATTTCTGACGTAAACGGAATCAAGTATCATGTTGCCGCGGAAAGAATCGCCGACGATTATATTCTTCTGTCCCCAGTTTTCGCTCAGTTTGATATTGGCATAGCAATAATAACCGATTTTGAGGTTATGAAAGCAGGAATCCCTAATGTCCAGCACACCGCTGTAAACATCGCCGATTTCCAAATCAAAGCATTTTCCGCTGTAGTTCATGGAAATATTGCAGCGGCAGTTGTCTCCGACCCGAATTTGCGTTACGGACGAACGCGACAGGTTGAGCGAACCGATAAAACCTTCCTCTACCGTTACCGTTTCAATATGCGGATTGTCGCGCAAATCAACGGCAACGTTTGAGCGTCTGGCAACCTGCAGTTTTTTTATCTTGCAGCGGCTCAGATTCAGAGTGCAGTTTACGGCTCGTTTGGGAACGGTAAGCTGCGACTTTTGCCAGCCGCTCAGAGTTATCTGCTTTTTCTGCGTGCTGCGCATGATTTTATTCAGCCGGTAAGGACTTAGTTCCGAGACCGTAAAATACCGTTCGCCGCCATCTTCAAACCGAATGACGGAAAGCCCGAGTTCAAGCGCCGCTTCCGGGCTCAGAAAATAGTGAAACCCGCGCACGAAGTCAATCAGGACTTCGGCATGTTTGCGCGGCAGCTCGCGAACCCGATAGCCGGAAACTCTGACAATCCGATCCTGAAACAGCTCCAAAACCGCAAGCTTTGTGCAATAGCGGTCACGCAGAAAAAGCGTATGCGGACGTCCGGGAATGACAGTGATATGATAACCGTCTTCCAGGCGATGCAGGACAGTTGTGTTAGGGTCGCAGGGCACGATGATTTCCTCTTCCGGCAGGGTTATAAAAAAGTATCCAATATCTAATCAGCGACATAACAATATCAACCCCGGAGATGACTAAAAATTACATGATAAAAAGCGTGGGAATGTACATACTTTTTGTTTGCCTCAGCGGCTGAATTATTGTAGTTTAAGGCATAACAGGAGAACACAATGCCGAACATTTGCTATTCATCGGAAACATATCATCTTGACCCGCAAGACTTATTCATATTGAAAGACAGTTCATTGAGCGATGAAGTTAATGTTTCAGATGAAGTTATTCTGCTTATCGGACATAACCCGATTTGGATAGACAAGTCCACAGGTACGCCCGATACCCTGCTCAAAGGACGCGCCGTGCTGGAAAAGGCCGTTGCCGATAAAGTTCCCTATGTGCCGGTGCGGATTGCCTTTATTCCCAAAATCAGCCGTTTTGATTTTATTTCACCGCTGATCAGGGTGCTCCGGTACAAACACAAGTTTTACTCCTCCAACATTTATCACATCGATCCTTTTGAAATCAGGTCAAAAAAAATTGAACGCAATTTTCGTTCCCAGGCCAACGCCTACCAGTTCTCCAATCCGAAATACAAAATGGACGAGGCTCAGCGTGTCAGCATGTATGAAAAACTTAAAGAAAGCATGCTTACCAACGGATATAACGACCGTTATCCGATTGACATTATGCTTTGCCGCATTCTCGGCGTGCAGGATACCCTGAATCAGGGGCATCATCGCATGGGCGTTGCCATAGACTGCAACATTCACCGGATTGCGGTCGTTTTTTCGGCGGTCGGACGCGCCCCGCGGTTTCTGCGCCCCCTGTTCAAAATTCTGGCCCGTCTGACGCTTCTTTTCAAACAATGAGTTCCGCCCATGAAAAATATCGTTCATATTTCAAACTTTAATCTTATGCGTCTAAAGGGCTGTTTTCAAAACGGTTTTCCGATTAAAATTTCCAACGGACTGATACGCAACGGCTATTCGGTGCTCAATTATCCCGACCGCGACCTGTGCCGGATGTTTGGTTTCGGACACATGAACTTCTGGGGAAAGCGCAAGCTCAACGCCCATTTGATAAACTACTGCAAGACGGTTAAACCCGACGCGCTGCTGATTGGGCACGCCGATTTGATTGAGGCGGAAACCATTTTGAAAATCAAGGAGATGTTTCCGCAGCTTCGGATTATGCAGTGGAGCTGCGACTGGATTGTACCCGGCTATGCCGAGCGCAACATCGGAGCGTTGCACAAGTATCTGGGCGTGGTCGACGTTCTGATGATTTCAACCGGCGACCGCCGCCTGCTCCGCCAGTTTAAGCGTCCGCACAACAAAGTTGCCTATCTGCCGAATATGGCGGACAATTCCATAGAAACGAACCGATCTTTCGAACATGAAACGCTGCCATATGACATCATGCTCTGCACCAATACCGGCAAGCGCCAGTTTTGCGGTGAAGACGAGGAAATCGAACAAATCATCGACGAGGCCTCGGCCAGAGTTCCGGGACTGAAATGGCTGCTGGCCGGCCTGAAAGGCAAGCGCAACCTGAACGGTTACGAATATATAGAAGCTTTGGGCAAAGCGGCCATGGGACTTAATCTGAGCAGGCTGAACGACATCTATCTGTACAGTTCCGACCGGCTGGCGCATATTATGGCCGATGGGCAGCTGGCTTTCATTGACCGACGCAACGGTTTTACTGACCTTTTTGAAGAAGATGAAGCCGCTTTTTATGAGACAAGAGAAGAGTTTTTCGACAAGCTGTGGTATTTCAAGGAAAGTCCACAACAGCGCATGAAAACGGCCCGCAAAGGCTGGGAAAAAATCCATACGGAATACAACGAAAGAACCGTTACAAAATTTATGGCCGACCTGTTGTTTGACAAATTCAAACCGGAAGGCAGGCCGTGGCAGATAATCATTGAAGACTGACATTCGGGAGGAAACATGGGATATAATCATCAATGGGCCGTTGAACTTTTTCAGGAATTTTTAACCCGTTATCAAAAGGAACTGACGGCGCCGATGATCTGCGCCGCCGAATTCGCCATTGACGCCCATAAGGGACAAACCCGCAAAAGTTCGGACATTCCTTATGTTTCGCACCTGTTTGAGGTGGCCGGCATTCTGATTGACAACAAAGCCTGCGAAAACCTGATTATCGCCGGGCTTCTGCATGACGTTCTTGAAGACACGAAAAAAACAGTCAGCGATATCGAATGCCTGTTTGCGCCGGCAAAAGCCAGAGAAATCATTAAAATTGTCATGGCTGATACGGAAAAGGACAAGAGTCTGCCCTGGAAGGACCGCAAACTTGAAACAATCGCCTATCTGAAAAGAACCCGCAGCAAAAACGGTATGCTGCTGATTGCCGCCGACAAGTTATCCAATCTGCGTTCCTTTCGCAGAACTTTGCAGGAATGCGGCGAAAACATGTGGAATGATTACAGCTGCGGCGAAAACGAACAGCATTGGTATTTCGAGACCATCGGCGAACTTCTTAACAACAAATTACGAAATTACAGCAATATAAATAAAGAATATAAAGAGTTACTTAAATTTATTTTCAAGTAACATGAGGAGCGTTTTTATGAAAAAAATGTCTTTTGTTGCTTTGGCTTTGGCGGGAATATTTTGCTTTACGCTGCCCTCTCTGAGCCTGAGCGCGGAGAATAGCGTCGTTGCGCCCGCCTCGCAGAATGAAATGAGCAAAGAAACTTATGAAAAATTCAGAAAAATTATGCTTGAAGGCACGCCTGATGATTTGCGCAAACTTATTAACGGCGGTTTTGACATTAATAGCGCTTATAACGGGACAACGCCTTTATTCAAAGCTATTGGCAATATCCCCTATGCTTTCGGAGCTCTTACATCGCAAATTTCTCCCGATAACGCATTGGAAAAAGTTAAAATTGTATTAGAAGCCGGCGCAAACCCCAATCAAGAAAGCGGAAGTAAATTGCGTATTTTGCCGTTAGAATCCGCCATACATATTCCTTTTAAAATTCATGCTTATGAAAAAGGTTTTTATGATGTTCTTGTGGACGTGATAAAATCAGGTATAGACAACAATTATTGTATTGCTAATTTTGCCAAGTCGTGTGATGCCGTAACGCAGGAAGATTTGGATCTGTTGAAATACAAAATAAATCAGGCCTACAAGATTGCTTCACAAGGTGTGGACGGCTATGTGTTAAAAACTGTGGCTTTGCTGGTTGAGAATGGCGCGGATGTGAATGCCAAAAGTTCTGACGGCAAACCGGTTATCTTTTCTGCTTTGGTCGGAACAAGTTCTACAAATTTAGAGATATTAAAGTTTTTGATTTCCAAAGGTGCCGATGTGAATATTCGGGATGCACAGGGAAACACGCCGCTGTTTTACGCCTTCGGAAATCAGGAGGCCGTTGACATCCTGCTTGCTGCCGGTGCAGACAAGTCTCTCTATAACTACAGCGGCATGCGTTATGATGAATACACAAAAAGAACCAAGCACAGCTATGTAGACGCAGACGGAAGTGTAAAGTCTGAATATTTAGATTAATCAGGCAAAACGGCGGCGGCTGTCATAAGCCAGACCAAGGCCGACGCTGGACAGTTTATTGCCGGACGAAAAAGCCGCACAGGTAAAAATGTTGCGAACGGTTTGATTAATCAGCGGAATTTCGGTTGAACCGCCGGTCAGAATTACCAAACCGACGTCTTCAGCCTTAACTGCCGCCAACTTCAAACATTCCCGCAGGGAAGCGGAAATTTTCCCGACATCCTTGCCTATGCTTGCGTCAAAAGCTTCCCTTACCGCTTTGACTTCCGGCTTTCCGGCAATGTAATCCAATATCCGTCTTACCTCCGACTTATCGGTCAGCGCTATTTTAACCTGTTCGACCTCATTGAGGATTTTATGTCCGGTTTCGCGCAGAAGAATATCGCGCAGACGCGCATAAAGCTCCGGCTGATGCGCATTGGCCAGAACTTCGTTGACGATTTTCAGATTTTTATAAGTATAGGCTGCGTTTATCCGGCTCCATTCGGCCAATTCAAAATACTGTGAAGACGGCACAAACAAATTCTGGGGACCGTAAGTCGTCCGATAGCCGAATGACGGCATAAAGCAACACAGACTCAAATCACGGTCAAAATCGTTGCCGCCGATGCGGACGCCGCTTGAGGACAGAATATCGTCCCTCCGGTCGTTTTTAGCGGACAGTCCGGGACCAAGGCGGACAAGAGCAAAATCCGAGGTACCGCCGCCAATGTCTGCAACGCAGGCAAGTTTTTCGCTTTGGAGTTCCGCTTCATGTGCAAAGGCTGCGGCAATCGGCTCATACTGGAAGCAGACCTCCTTAAAACCAACCGAACGGGCAATGTTTTCCAATTCGTTTTCGGCTCTGGCATCGCCGGCGGCGTCATTGTCGCGAAAATGCACCGGACGCCCCATTACCACTTTTGAAATTTCGGTCTGCAAATTGTTTTCGGCCGTATTCTTCAGGTAAGATACAAACTGCGCCAAAATGTTTTCAAAACGCCGGGGCCGGCCGTTGACAGTCGTTCCGACCGTCATCAAATCGGTGCCGAGCACGCGCTTGAGACTGCGCATAAAACGCCCTTCCCGCCCTGACAGATAAGCCTGAAGAGCCTGTTCGCCGAAAAGCACGCCGCTTTTGTCGTCCGGATAAAACAAAGCACTGGGAATGGTAGGCTTACCGTCAAAAGAAACCAGCCGGGGGACAGCGCCGCCGGCGGACACGGCCACGGCCGAATTGGTCGTGCCGAAATCTATTCCCGCAGAAACAGAAGACATGGGACAAACTCCGATTTTGAGCTAAAAACCGAAGTTTTGTATCATTGCCCACCCTTTTCGTCAACCGGTTATTTTATCAACTCCCGCAAAATTTCATCGCCGTCAATAAATTCGACGGCGCGTTTATAGCTGTCCGGTTCGGACAGAACCGTATAAAAGCCACGTTTGATTTCCGGCGCCAGACGCAAAGCCCGCAAAAACTCTTCTTTCTTGAACGGATTTTGTCCGACAAAGTCAAAAAAGCCGGTTTTGACCAGAATATCCCGCAAGCCGCCGGTACTGGGATTATTTTGCAGAAGCGCACAGAGATAAGCGGCGGTACCAACCTGCAAACCATGCATTTGCGGACGGGCACAGACTTCGTCCAGGGCGTGCGAAACAAGATGTTCCGAACCGCTGGCGGGGCGCGAAGTTCCAGCCACTTCCATGGAAATGCCGCTCATCAGCAGTGACGTGATCAGACTGCGTTGAAACTCCGGCGCCTTAATATCGAAAGAATGTTTGATAAACAGCAAATCAAGCGAATTATACGCAAGCATGGACGCAAAGTCGCTGTAACGCTCCAGCTTTCGGTTTGCCGCTTCTTTCCAGTCCGACAACGCGGTAATTTTTGATACCATGTCGCCCAAGCCGGAATAAAAGAAGACCGGCGGACTGTTTCTGATTATGTCAAGGTCTATGACGACGCCGAACGGAATGCTCGATTTAACGGTTTTTCGACGACCGCCGACGGTCAGCGAAGAAGTCGGGCTGCAAAAGCCGTCGTTGGAAGTCGATGTCGGCACGCTGACAAAGGGCAGACGCAGAAGATGTGCGGAATATTTGGCAAAATCAAGCGCTTTGCCGCCGCCGATGCCGACAACGACATCAGTTGCCGGCGGAAGCTGAAAAGCCGTCTGCGTTATGCTTTCAATACTGATGTCGCTGACAACCTGACTGTGAACAACGTTTATACCGTTGTCGCCAAAACCGCGGCGGAGTTCGGCTCCGACCAGTTCCTCGGTACCGTCGCCCAGAAACAAAGCGACGCCGGGCAGATTCTTGTCTTTTAGATATTTGCCGATTTTGCAGATTTTGCCATTTCCTATCTTCAACAGATAGGGAATGTTGATTTGCTTATTGGTATAGGGCAGATTGTACATTTCAAAGCTCCTTCAGATAGGCGTTGATAACGCCGAAATCGTTAAAAGCCCGAGCCGCAATACCGGCTTCGCGGCATTTGGACAACAGGTCGCGCCGGGCAAAGACCACGTCCGCATTCCAGGCGGCCTCATAGTCGGGCAGACCGTCACCGGCATATATCACCTCATACCCTTCCCGATGCAGACGGTTGACAACCGCCGCTTTGGAAATGCCGGTTGCCGGATCAAAATAAGGACTGTCGGCAGGAGGCATCTGCATAACCAAGCCGGTTTCGGGACTGTAGCAACCGCGATTGGCAACCAGCGCAACACCGTATTTTTCGATAATATTACCGATGAGGTACTTGATATAATAGTCACAACCGGCAGAGCAAATATAAACAGGCATATTTTTTTCGCGGCAGATTCGGGCGCCCTCGGCAAAACCCCCGTCAACCGGAATTTTATCCATAAAAGCGTTAAATTCTCCGCAGGAAACGCGGATTTTTTCGAACATTTCCTTCAGAGCTTCGAAATGGGTAATTTCGCCTTTTTTGAACCGGCGCCACGGCGTCAGTGACTTCTCGTCAAAAAAGGCCGCGGAAGCGTAAGTAAAAAAATCGTCTCCGGTAATCGTGCCGTCAAAATCGCTGACAAATGCCGCTTTTCTTTTCATTTGGCTCTCCTCAGGCAAGGTTTTGCATAATGTAACATAATATTCTTTATTTTTTATAAAGATTTATGTTATATTAAGATTCAGGTTTAACAACAGAGGTTATTTTACAACATAATGTTTCTTTTAATATTTTTCGCGTCCACGGCCATCGGTATTTCTTTCTTATGTTCGGTCATGGAGGCGGCATTATTGTCCATTACCCCAAGTTTTATTGCCCAGCTTGAAGAAAAAAATCCAAAATGGTTCAAACAGGTCAATGCCCTTAAACAGGACATAGATACGCCGCTGGCCGCCATTCTTACGCTTAACACCATTGCACATACGGTCGGCGCCGCCGGCGTCGGCGCCCAGGTTGCCGCCATGTACGGCCAAGCCTACCTTGGCCTTGCCTCCGGCATTATGACCCTGGCAATTCTGGTCCTTTCGGAAATTCTGCCGAAAACCATCGGTGCCAAATACTGGCGTAAGCTGGTGCCGTCGATGTGCATTACCCTGCGCGTCATGATTGTTCTGCTGCGCCCGTTTCTTTACATATCCAGTTTCATTATGGGAATGTTCGGGAGTGCCGAAGACGCTTCCGACATTAAGGACGAAATCAAAGCGCTGGCCAAAATGGGACGTGACGAAAAAGTTCTGGACGACAACAAATACCGCGTTATCAGCAACGTTATCAACCTGCAGGAAGTCCGCGTCAAAGACGTTATGACGCCGCGCACTGTGGTACATACGGTTCGTCCCGGCACAACCATCCGGGAGTTCGACAAGTTTCTGGAGAGTTCGCCGTTTTCCCGTTTTCCGATTATTGACGAAACGGAACAGAAATATCTCGGATACATTCACAAATCCAGCTCCTATAAGGCTGACGACAACAGGCCGGTCGAAGATTACGCGCGCCCGATGGCCAGCTTTTCGACCGACGCCCGCCTGGAAGACGTTCTGTCATCGATGCTTAACGACCATAATCACATGGCGCTGGTTATCGACCAGTTTGAAAACTGGGTCGGCATTATTACCCTTGAGGACATTATCGAAACCATCCTCGGCAAGGAAATCGTCGACGAAACCGACCAGGTGGCCGACATGCGCCTGTATGCCAAGCTCAAATGGAAGAAGAAAAAAGAGCAGAAAGGCATCGGTCTGGAGGCCGTTTCCGGCGAATAAAACTTTTCCCCGCTTCGGCGGGGATTTTTTTTCCTGATATTTTTGCTAGCTTTAAATGCCTCATGCAGGACTTATCTCTGTTTTGTTAAACTCGTCCAAGGAGGCCGCCATGGCGCAAGCAAATGCAAATGAATACTGGAGTGAAAACGTCAAGGAACATTTTCATACCCCGCCGGGCACTTTTACGCAGGACGCCGAAGAAATAACCAATATCCTGCTGAAGGTTTCCGACGGTAACGCCACGCTGGCTCTGCGCCGTCTGCTGTTTTACATGAACAGGGCCGGCAGCCGGCTCGGCAACGCCGAACAGCTGGAAAAGGCAAAAAAACGTCTTGAAGAGCTGATTGAACAAAATCATGAAACACTTAAAAACTAATCATCAATAAAGGAGGGACTTATGGAAAACAACATGCAAACCAATTCTGAACAGAACAAACAAAAATCCTATGTGACCAGCGACACCTCTTTTACTCCGGACAAGAACACTCATGAAACCCCGATGACCGATCATTCGCTGAACGAAAACGAAGGCAGCCGGGAACAGAAACAGACGCAAAGCGATAACGTCTCTTCGCAGAGCAACAGAACCTCTGACGCCAACGAAGGTTATCAGGCCTCCGGCGGCAGCAACAGGGATTCCGGCTATGAAATTGAAGAAGAAGACATTGAGGTAGACTCTTTTTCGCCCTGCAGCCGCAAAATGTAACCGACGGAGGCTCTTATGAAAAATTCTCTGACCAATGCCAATCCGTCCGGACGCGACATTCAGTCCGGCAGCGGCGGACATAACGAGTTTCGCAATCTCATCAGCCATTTCTGGAATTTTTTCGACAATCCCACGGCGGACAGCGATTTGGAACCGAAAATAGAAGTGAGCGAAAACAAAAATTCGGTTACCGTTTCCGCAGAACTTCCGGGAATTGAGGAGAAAGACATCGACGTTCAGATTTCCTCTGACGGCTATCTTTCAATCTCGGGCGAAAAAAGACATCAGAGCGAAGAAAACAACAAGGGAAACTATTTTTCGGAAATTTCTTACGGGATGTTTCGCAGAACCATTCCCCTGCCCTGGGACTTGGATTATGACAAGGCCAACGCCGACTATGACGACGGCGTGCTGAAGGTTGTCCTTCCGAAGTCGCAGACAGAACAGCAGAAATTTAAGAAAATCAACGTTAAAAAAAGCAAACGCTCTCAGGAAAACGAAGACTGAAACAACGACAAGGCCTTACTTCGGTAAGGCCTTTTTCCTTTTCCGTATCTGTCCGGTAATGAGGACGGCATTGGCGGCTATGATTATCAAGCCGCCGGCAATGATGTTCCAGGTCAGGCCGACATGCAGAAACGCCACGTCCAAACATATGCCCGTTACCGGTTCAAGCAGCATTATCATACCGATTGCGGCCGCGGAAACGTCCTTGTTGCCGGCAAAAAGAAAAAGATTGGGCAACACATAGACAAATGCGCCGTAAAAAACAAAAGCCACCCACAGTTTTTCGGGCATGACAAAACGGAACCGCAAAACCGGATTATCCGTTCCCCACAATGCCGCCGCAAGATAAAAAAACACGACCGGCAGCAGGGAATACAGAGATTCGGCCCACAGAGTTCCGGCCGGAGAGATACCCTGCCGGGTATAATATTTGGTAACAACAAGCCAGACCGACAGTCCGACACCGGCAAGCAGCGCCAGCGTAATTCCCGGCAAAGAAAAAGACAAGCCGCCGAACGGGTTTATCAGCAGCAGAAGCCCGACGACCATACTGCCGACCAAAAACCAGCTTTTGGCATTTTGCCGCCTTTTGAACCAAAAACGGACAATCAGAATGGTCCAGACCGGCTGAAGATAAATCAGCAGCACCACCAGCGTTACCGGCACGTCAAGAAACAACGGCGCCGCCTGTCCGAAAGCGATGGCGGTAACGGAAAGCACATAAACGGCAGTTATGCGCCACGGCATTTTGAAAATTTTGACAAAGTCGCGGCGGGCAAAGCCCCATACCAGCAAAACAGAAATAAGATTCGGATAAAACAGCACTTCAAACAGCGACGCACCCATCAAGTAAAGAACTTTGGCGCCAAAAACGACGCCTCCGAACAAAATTCCTGACATTACCAGGTACAGATAAGACATTTATTTCTCCCGGGAGTGTGTTTTCATCCAGTCTTTCCAGTCCGTATTGTCAATATAAAGCGCGCGAATGAGCGGCGACGCATTTTCCGGCAGCGCAAATTCCAGCTTCACATCAAGATTGTTGCCGGCAAGCGCTTTTTCAAGGTACAAAGCGTCATTTTGCGGCAAATAATAGCGATAAACGCGTTCAAACCTCGCCTGCGGGCAGATGCCTCCGGCAAACTGGCGACAGTCGGTTTTGTCCCATTCCGGCGCAAGATTCAGATAATGGCCGGAAAGAATATCCCGCGGATCGTATCCCGAGACGGCAACCATTACCCTCGGCGCCGAAGCATATTGCAGTTCCAGATACCCCAGCCAGCCCAGCAGGGCCAGAAAAGGTATAAAAAAGACAAAAAATTTCAAAACGCGTTTTTTCATTTGCCATTCCTCCCCGCCAAAGAGCTTATCCGCCGCCAGTTAAACCAGGCATAGGCAACGGCAAACAACACCAGCCCCGAAACGATAAGTCCGAATCCGGTGGTCAGCAGACTGCCGAAGACCTGCACATAAGCGGCAAAAAAACGCAGGGCAATAAAACCGCTAATCCATTGCTGCAACCGAAACCGGTTTGCCGCATAAGCGTAAACGGCGGCCAAAAACAGCAGCGAAAGGCTTTGCAGGGCGCCCCAGATTTTGAAAACGGTTTCATTATCGGGCAGCAGCTGCGCAATCAACGAAAAATCCAAAACAACAAACAGCGCCAGCGACCAGTATTTGCCGCCGCGACGGGTATTAAACCAGCAAAAAGCGCCGGTCAGCAAAGCCAGAGACAGCCATACCAGCAGTTTGTTCAGACCTGTGCCCGTTTCTGTCGGACAATTTCTGAAAAAACCGTTTTCGAAAATATCGCGGCCGAAGAAATCGGCGCAAAAAACATATACGACAACGACAAACAACGTCCACCAGCCAAGGGCTTCCGACAACGGCCCGAAGGCAACGCGCCCGGAAGAGAAAATCCGATAAAGCGCGGCGGCAGACAAAATCAGAATAAACTGCCAGGCGCCGGGGAACAGGCGGTCAAAAGACTGAAAGACCTGCGAGAACCAGGGGTAATCATATAAATAATCAAACAGAGAAACCGCAAAAACCGGCAGCCAGAGAAAAGGCAGCCAGGCACGACGCGCAAAAGGCAGCAGCGGCGAAACGACAACCGCCCAAAACAACAACGCCCGCAAACCATGAGCGGTAAGCTGATATATCTGTCCTATCAGGCCGATGCCGGCCAAAACCAACAGGGCATACACAAAAAGAAGCGTTTCGGACAAAAGCCGACGGCTGCCGAACGAAGCGGATACGGCGGCGCCGCCCGTTGCCGCGAGCATAACAAAATATATGACCAGTTTAGCGGCCGGCGATATATCCTGCCAGTTGTAAGCAATCAGCGAAATGATGCCAAGTCCGAAGCAAAAGCCGCCGAGAAACAACAGCGTATAAAGCAGTGACCGGCTTTTAAGCCGCTCTTCGTATTCCAAAACGGCTTTTTTCTGGGCGCCGGTAATCAGTTTTTCCTTCGTCCAAACATCAAGCTTTTTTTCTATGTTCATCATTTTCCTTTCGAAAAAAGAAATCTGCGTCCGTCTAATATAATATATTAAATGCGCAGTTTTACAACCGGCCGGAAAAATTTCTTAACAAAATATTAAAAAACATTGTATAACCTTTCATGCCAGGTTGACGAACCCCTTTAGCTCAGATAAAAGTTGGAAAGTATAAAAGTGTTTTTTGTGATGTTCCGACATCTGAAGTTTGGGGAAATGAAGATTAGGTTTATACTCAGAAAAGCAGTCACCGTCGTTTCTGCGGCGGCGTTCTGTCTGGCTTCTTCTCCTGCGGTTAAGGCCGGCCTGCCGCCGATAAGCCTGGCGCAGATGTATTCCTATGCTTCTTCGGGAAATGTCCGAGCCTTGCGCGCCGCGGTTCAGCGCGGCCTGAACATTGACTCGGTCGACCGTTTCGGCAATACCGGCCTTTGTCATGCAATTCTCCAGAACAACTGCACGGCCTATAACGCTTTTCGTTCCGCGGGCGCCAATCCGCGTTCCCCCTGCATTCAGAACATTCCGACACGGCAATACGACAATTTCATGGACCAAAGCTGCGCGGCCGCCATTACCGACACACCCCGTCAGGCTTACAACAAATTTAACGAAGGCGAATTCATCATCGCCAAACGCACATGGATAATCGGCGGCATCCTGCTGGCCGGCGGTCTGGTGGCCATTTTGGCCGGGGGCGGCGGCGGTGGCGGCGGCAGCCATTATTATTTCGTTCCCTATACCGAGCCGGACGACAGTCTGGCCAAGTTTGCCGGTACCAAATCGCCGAACACGCCGGAATCTTCGCCCTACAAGGCAATCAAGTATTTTGCCGACAACAACCAGACGATTGTCAACAAGGTCGAAGGCTCGGAAACCAACGATTTCTCAATCAGCAACAATTCGTCAATCAAGGTCAAAAACGACGAAGGCACCGAAGAAGACAAAAAGCTTGTCGACATCATCGACCTTAACGGCAATATACTCGACTACGCGGCTTATCTGCAAGTCGGCATGAAAGCCCGCAACAATTCCTCCGTGATTAACGGAACCGCCGAAGACGGCGCCAACGCCCCGATGATTACGCTCGGCGACGCAACCGTCGGCATGGCCGCCGATGACAAAAGTTCGGCGCTTAATTACGGAACCATCAAGGTCCTGGCTCAAAACGGCACGCTCGGCATGGCGGCAGGCAACCATTCGACGGCCACCAACCAGAACGGCAATATCAACCTGCAATTCAAGGGCTTTAACGATACGGACAGCATTATCGGCATGTATGCCGACACCTACTCCTCCATTATTAACAACGGCAGCATAACCGGCAACACGATTGATGTCAGCGGCACCACCGGCGCGGGAAGCGGTTCGTCGTCCGGTTCCGGTACGGGAGATACCGGAGACGCCGGCGATACGACCGAAGCGACGGCAAATGCGGGTACAATTATCGGCATGGAAGTCCGAACCGTCAACGAAGTGTCTTATCCTGACCGCGTCGATCCGTCCACGGCCTCCAACAACGGCAGCATTACCCTGAATGCCCAGAGCGACTCTGCGGCAATCAGAACTT
This sequence comes from Azospirillum sp. CAG:239, assembly GCA_000436375.1. Taxonomy (GTDB): domain Bacteria; phylum Pseudomonadota; class Alphaproteobacteria; order RF32; family CAG-239; genus Scatacola_A; species Scatacola_A faecigallinarum. Next base: position 32,583 of record FR885423.1, read on the forward strand.
CGCTTATCGGCATGGGCGGATATCTCGACAAAGATTTTCTGGACGGCACAAAACTCATCCGCCGGGCCAGCAGCCTGTATCTGTTTAACGGCGTCAACGGCGAAATTGAGCTTAACTACACGCTGACCGGCAGCGGAACCTACGCACCGGACGCCAATACGCTGCTGAAAGGAAACGGCGGCATTATCGGTATGAGGGCCGATGCTAAAACCTCGGCAATCAACAAAGGAAAAATCAGCATGAACCTTTCTTCCGGCGTCGATAACGCCGGCGCCGGCATGCAGGCGGTTCACGGCGGTTCCATCAGCAACGAAAACGAGATTTCCGTTATCGGCGGCAAAGGCAACTCCGGTATGCTCAGCGTCCGCGGGCAAGGCAGCAACGCCGAAATCGACTCGCTTCTGCCGACTCTGACCAACACCTCGACCGGCAAAATTGTCGTCAACAGCGAAGACGGTTTCGGCATGGCGTCGTTTAACGGCGGAACCGTTACCAACAACGGCTCAATCACAATGAAGAGCAAAAGTACCGGCATGCGGACAAACAACGGCATTCTGACCAACGGAACCAATGCAACGATAACGCTTGAAAACAACGGTTCCGGCATGGTTCTGAAATCGGGAGATCCGACAACCGATACTGCCGCTTCGGACGGGGACGGTTCCGGCGACGGCGATGATGACGCCGCGGGCGGCGATACGACGGACGACAGTTCGGACACTTCCTCCGCAACCAAGCAGGATCTGAGCCGGGCGCAGGCCGTCAACAACGGCACGATTACCATCAACAACGCCGACGACGCCAAAGGCATTTTCATTGAAGACGGTACGGCCATCAACAACGGTTCGGGGATTATCATTACCAATACCTCACGCGTTCCGTCGGCAGCTTCTTACGGTATTAAAGCCGAAAAAGGTACGGTTGAAAACAACAGCAAAATAGACATGAACGTTCTGGTTTCGACTGACGGTTCGACCAGTGTCGACTCTTACGGAATTTTCAGCGACTCAGCCAATATTACCAACGGCGTCAACGGCAGTGTCGTTTTCCGCAAACGCGGCACCGGCATCGCAACAACGTCGGGCCGGGTTATCAACATGGGCAGTATCAAACTCGAACAGGGCGGCACCGGCATTTCGTCGGCCAACGGCGACGTTTATAACGCCGAAAACGCCCAGATTGTCATTGACGACAACAACACGGCGTCCAGTACGGGAATTGTGGCTCAGGCAGGTAAAATAACCAACGACGGCACCATATCCATTACCAACGGCAACGGTGCCACCGGCATTAAGGCCGGGCTGCTGGTCAACAACAATAAGCTGATTACGCTTACCGGCCGCAACATTACCGGTATTGAGCTGACCGGCCAGGACGCAATTGCCAACAATTACGACGACATCAGCATTACCAGCAACGGCATCAGCGAAAACAACTTCGGCATCAAAGCCGGCGCTTCGGCCGTCAACGCCACAATTACCAACAACAACGACATTAAACTGACCGGCAGCAGCAGCTACTCGAGCACACAGCAAAAAGGCTACGGCATCTCGATTGTCGACGGCACGGCAGAAAACAAAGGCAGCATTACTTTTGACGGCATGTATGGCTGGGGTATGTATACAACGACCGGCACCGTCAAAAACTCAACGGGTTCCATCATCATGAATGCGGGCGGTACCGGCCTGTACGGAAACGGCAGCGGCGCGCAGATGATTAACTCCCAGAAAATCGCGATTAATGTTCCGGACAACGACGACAAGGCCGAAACCTACGGCATTTATGCAGACGGCGGTGCCTCGGCCAGCAATACGGCCAATGCGGAAATCTACATTAAGAGCAGTTCCGTAACCGCCAATATGCTGGCGAAGGCTTTCGGCATTTATGTAAATCAGGGCAGCGGTACCAATCAGGGCACGATTAAAATCGAAGGCAGCAACACGGTCGGCATGGCCTATGCCGGCTCAACGGACACAGACGCCATCATCAACCTTGAAAGCGGCCTGATTAACCTGACGGGCAACAATCATATCGGCATGACGGCTGCCGGCGGCGTTGCCACCAACCGCGGCACAATCAATGTCGGCGTCAAAACCGATGACGGAACAATCACGGCGTCCCCCTACTCTGTCGGCATGCAGACGACCGGCGGCATTGTTCTCAATCAGGGAACAGTCAATGTCAACTCCGCCAATTCGGTAGGACTGCAAAGCGATGACGCCAACGGCGTAATTACCAACAACGGCACGATTTATATTGATGACACCGCCCTCAATTCCTATGCCTTCCTGAGTAAGGCCGGTTCGGCCGTCAACGGCACGACAGGCATTGTCATTAACAACCAGAGCAACACCGACTATATGCGGGCCGAAGGCGGCGAAATCAGAAACAACGGCACGCTGACCATTAACAACAGCGTCAGCAACGTCAACGCCATGCACGTTGCGGAAGGCGGTTCGGCTCTCAACTACGGTGACGAGCAGAGCGGTGTTTACGGCACAATTAACGTCGGCACCTCGTCTTCAGCAACGGGAACCAACAACGTCGGCATGCTGGTAGACGGCGACGAGGCTGGCAGCGCAACCAACGAAGGCGTCATCAACGTCTACTCAAAAGATTCTTACGGCATGAAAGTTGATAATGAAAACGGTTCGTTAATCAACAACGGCACAATCAATATTATGGCCGGCGCAACCGGTTCTGTCGCCATGTATGGCGAAAAAGGCACCATCAGCAACGGTAAAAAGGGCGTTATCAATATGGGCGTGTCCGGTACGGTTATGAAAGCTGCCGACGCCACAATCAGCAACGAAGGTACCATCACACTGGCAAATACGGCTTCGACAGCAATGAGGATAACCAATAACGGTACCGCACAGAACGCAGCTTCAGGCACCATTAACGTCAACAGCAGCAACTCCTATGCCCTGGCGGCCGATGACGGCGCGACGGCCACACTGAACAATGCAGGAACGATTAACATAAATAACGGCGCTACGGGCAGCTATGCCATGTACGGGAAAAACGCCACCCTGACCAATGAAACCTCAGGAACGATTAACGTTCTGCAAAGCGGCACAACGGCAATGTTTACGCAGGTCGGAAAACTGACCAACAAAGGCAAAATCAATCTGGCAGCCGCGGATGCAATCGGCCTTTATGTTACCGAAGGACAAGCCGTCAATGACTCCGGTGCAACTATTGACGTTAACAGCAACGGCAAGGCGATGAATGTTGTCGGCACCGGCAGCATTACCAACAGCGGCACCATAAACCTCAATGCTGCAAACGCCTATGGCCTGTATGCTCAGAACGGCGGCACGGCAACCAACTCGGGAACCATAAAACTCAACAGCTCGGGAACGGCCTATGGCATGTATGGTTCCGGCGGCGCAAAGCTGACAAACAATTCAAGTATTAACGGCAAAGCGGAAAACGCCTATGGCATGTACGGAAGCAATATGACCAATGCCGGCACGATTTCCATAACCGGCACCGGTACCGGCGCTTCTTATGGCATGCGCAGCACCGGCGGTACGGTAAGCAACACCGGCCAAATTGAAGTTACGGCAAGCCAGGCTTACGGCATTTCGCTGACCGGTTCCGGCACGGCGACCAACTCGGGAACGATTACGGTCACGGGAACCGGCAGCGACACATCCTATGGCATGTACGGTTCCGGCGGCGCCAAACTGATTAACAACGGCACAATCAATGTCAATTCAACAAGCGGTACGGCCGTCGGCATGTATGCCACCGGCAGCGGCAGCTCGATTACCAACACCGGCAACATTGTTTTGAACGGCGTATCCATTACCACGGATTATTCGGGAATTTCTTCCAGCGACGATCCGGATACCGATGCCACAAACTGCACCTCGGCTGGCTGCGGAAACTTCATTAAAGTTGAAAACGGTGCAACATTTCGCAACAACGGTCAGGTCAGTTCGGCATCGGCCATAAATTTCAATGTTATGTCCGCCGCCAATACGGGAACCATCATGCTTGCCCGCGGCGGTTCGTTTGAAGCTCCGGAAATTTCCGGCGAAATTACCGCGGCTGCGGACATTGTCACGGAAGGCAACGAAACCACCTATGTCAACGAGAACTCGTTTGTCGGTCAGGACAGCGGCATTAAGCTTAATTCCGGTTCTTATCTCTTTGACGCTTATCTGGTTACCAACGAAGCCGGAAATCAGGACGTGGTCATGACCATGAAAAATTTCGCCGACGTGGTTGACAACGGCAGCGTGGCAAACTTCCTGTCCTCCAACTATACGCTCGGAACAAACATGGACATGTACAGCATTCTGAAAGCGGCCGGAGACGCCACTTCGTTCACGACGGCCGTCGCCGAACAGATGGGTCTGAATCTGATTCCGAGTTTTGCCAAACAGAACATGGACATCGTCAAGGCCGTCAACCGTCATATGAGCCAGACGCTGTTTGCCAACCAGAGCAGCAATGACGTTCGCGCCATGTTTGATTTTGTTTACGATTACCGTGAGCAGGACGGCGTCAACATGCTCAGCGGCTATGAAGACAATGCGGCAACGGCATATGCCTTGTTTGACCGCAAATACAACAACAATTTCCGCTATGGTCTGGGCGTCAGCTTTACCAGATATGAAAGCGACTACGACAACGGTTCCAGCCGCGATGAAGTCGTCGCGCAGGTTCTGGCTCCTTTGATTTACACGACCGAAGGCCTGAAAGCCGTTTCGATGCCGCGTCTGGGTATCGGCTGGGGCGAGTATAAACGCAGAATCGGCAGTGACGAAAGCAAAGCCGACGTTAAGAATTACTATTACGGCATTACCAACGAAGTCCGCAAAGAAATAGACCTTGGCACGGTTACGCTGGAACCGACGGCAGAATTTAACATTCTGGGGCTGTATCAGGACAGTACCAAAGAGAAAAACGGACTGGAAGTCAAATCCGCCAATAATCTCTCGGTCGAAGGCGGTATAGGCCTTTATGCCCGCAAGTCGTTCAGCATTATGGAAGAAAATGATTTGACACTGCGTGCCGGCGGCAGCTGGTATCATGAGTTCAACAATCCGTATCAGGCGGCCAGAGCCAGAATTGCCGGCATGCTGGGCAGTTATCAGATGGATACCTATGACGTTGAGCGCGACCGCGGTATTCTTTCTGTCCGCATGGATTATAAACATGACCGGTTTGACTTCTACTTTGAGGCTAACAAGTTCCTGGAAGAAGACGACGGCTACGCTCTCAGCGCCGGTCTGGGTTATAAATTCTAAAAATCGAAGCCCCTCATTTGAGGGGCATTTTTTTGCCAAAAATAAAAGCGGATTCAATAATAGTTGACTTTT
>FR885425.1:0-17620 GCA_000436375.1 Azospirillum sp. CAG:239
ATTTTTTTCTGTCTACCATTAATGGAACCATATTTATTTTTGTCTTACCGACAGCTTTTAACTTTTTTCAGAATATAATAATCCGCCAAAGGCCCTTCCACAGGCTGCATATCCATATCAAGACGGCGCAGCTGCCCCCTCTCGAGCCGATAATAGGAAGGTTCTTCCCCGGAAAGCGTTACTGCAACAATACTGCCGTCCGCCGAAAAAGTTCCCCTGTCGGTAAAAATGCCGTCCTTTTTGCCGATGTACACCAGACGTTGCGACACCTGATTGTCTTCGCCGAAAGTCAGCGTGGTTTCGATTCCCGGCGCATCCGCCGCCGGCAGCGTCCCCTGATACACGCCGCAAACGCTTTCTGTTTTCGGAGTACAGGCGGCCAGCCATAAACCGGCCGTTAAAATCAGACCTTTTCTCATTTCATACCTCCTTCGGCAAAGATATAATTATCGCCACCCCAAAAAACGACACAGAAAGCAAACAAAAAATCTCAGGCGTTGAAATTAAGTCCCCAATCCGCATAGCGGGCCGGATCGTCTCCCCAGTTTTCGCGGACTTTTACAAACAGGAAAAGATGAATCCGCTCTTCCAGCAGCTCCTCAATTTCCCGGCGCGCCGCCTGACCGATACGTTTAATCATTGCGCCGCCCTTGCCCAGAACAATTATCTTCTGGCTGTCACGCTCGACATAAATCGTGATTTCGGCCCGAACCGAACCGTCTTCTCGCCGCTCCCACAACTCGGGTTCAACCGTCAGCGCATACGGAAGTTCCTGCCGCAGAAACAAAAACAGCTTTTCGCGGACAATTTCCGCCGCCAAAAGCTTCAGCGGCATGTCCGAAATCTGATCTTCTGGATAATACCACGGACTGACCGGTAAATTGTCGGCCAGATATTTGTAAAACTCATCAATCTGCCTGCCGGTCAGCGCCGAAACCATAAACGTTTCCCTGAATTTTCCGGCCGCATTGATTTTAGCACTCAGCTCCAACAGCCTTTCCTTTTGAACCAAATCAATTTTGTTCAAAACCAGCACAGCTTCAATTTTGTTCTTATTAAGCCTGGCGACAATCGACTGCGTTTCGTCGTCAAAACCGCGGCGGGCGTCAACGACCAGAACCGTTATATCAGCGTCGCCCACCCCGCTCCAGGCCGAAGCGACCATCGCGCGGTCAAGCCGGCGCTTGGGCTTAAAGATTCCCGGCGTATCCAGAAAAATTATCTGCGTATTGTCATAAATGCCGATGCCTTTGACCAATGTACGGGTCGTCTGCACTTTCGGCGACACAATCGACACCTTGGAGCCGACAAAATTATTGGTTATCGTCGACTTTCCGGCATTCGGTGCCCCGATGAGGGCCACAAAACCGCAGCGCGTCTGAGAAGAAAACGCATCAGCCATTTTTAATACCCAGCTTTGCCAGCATTTTGGCTGCCGCTTCCTGTTCGGCCAGCTTTTTGTTGCGGCCGCTCCCCGCTTCGGCCGTGCCACCGGGAAAAACGACTTCCATATGAAACAAAGGCTCATGCTCGCTGCCTTCGCGGCTGACCAGCCTGTACTGAGGCACGCCCAATCCCAGATTATGCGCCGTTTCCTGCAACAGCGTCTTGGCATCTTTGGGCGGCGCCACGTTCTTGTCTATCAGTTCTTTCCAATGTTCGTTGACAAACTCGACCGCCTGTTCGCAGCCGGCATCAATGAATATGGCACCGATGACCGCTTCGCAGACGTCGCAAAGCACGTTTTCGTTCTCGCGGATCTCCTCGTTGGCAACAATGACAAACCTGTCCAGACCAAGCCGCCGCGCCGTTTCGGAAACGCAGTCCTTGTTAACCAGACCGGTATGCCGCTGCGAGAGGCTGCCTTCCGGCTCATTGGGAAACATCCTATACAAAAGCGCCGCAATCGTCAGCCCCAGCACCCTGTCGCCCAAAAACTCCAGCCGTTCGTAATTTTCGCTCAGCCGCGACGAATAACTGCTGTGCGTCAGCGCCTGTCGGAGCAGCTGTTTGTTCTTAAACTCATAACCGAGAATTTTTTCAAGTTTCTGCAAATTTTCCATTCCGCTTTCCTCTGTCAAGGTTCGCAGTAAAACTATTTGATTTTGTCAAACAGACGTTCCCAGCGGATTTTCTTCGGCCAGGTCCAGGGCTTGTACCAGGCGCCCTCGTCATTATGCGAGAAAAACAGAAAACGCGCCTTGCCGACCAGATTTTCAAACGGCACGAAACCGACGTCAAAACGGCTGTCGTTAGACTTGTCGCGATTGTCGCCCATTACGAAGAAACTTCCCTGCGGCACTGTCACTTCAAGCGTATTGTCGGCATTTTCCTTATCGGAAATTTCAATAATCGTATGTTTAAATCCCTCCGGCAGCGTTTCGGTATACTGGTGGAAACGCTCGGCATTGCCGCCTTCGTCACGAATAACGAAATCTCCCGCATCTTCGCGGGAAACAGCCTTGCCGTTGATATACAGGCGGCCGCCGCTCATTTTTACCTTATCGCCGGGCAGGCCGATAATGCGTTTGATGAAATCGGTCTTGTTGTCCTGCGGAAACTTGAAGACCACGACATCGCCGCGCTGCGGCATGTCTTCCCATATGCGTCCGTTAAACAACGGCAGCGAAAACGGCAGCGAATGCTTGGAATAACCGTAAGTATATTTGGAAACGAACAGATAATCGCCGACATACAAGGTCGGATACATCGAACCCGACGGAATTTTGAACGGTTCAAACAAAAACGTGCGAATTAAAATCGCGATGACAACCGCATAAAACACCGTTTTGACAGTATCGGCCAGGCTCTCTTCTTTCTCCATCTTTCTTCCTCATAATTCTTTGTTTTTATTCTTATTATTTTAGAGAAAAACATGAATGATGCCCTTTTCTAAAACAATGTCTTACATACTAGCGATTATTTTTATTATATCAACCCCAAAGTTTAAATAATCTCAATAATTACAAAGGCCTGTGCCCAGGGATAATCGTCGGTCATCGTCACATGGATTTTAAATGCGGCTCCGCCGCAGATTTCCTCCAGCCGCCGGCGGGCACCGTTCTGCAAATACAGCTCGGGCTTGCCGCTCGGCTGATGAACAATCTCAATGTCGCGCATAAATATCCCGTCGCGGAAACCGGTTCCCAGCGCCTTGGTACAGGCTTCCTTGGCGGCAAACCGTTTGGCCGCCGCACAGGCGTGTTCTTTCGGCGACAACCGTTCCCGCCGCGCCAGTTCCGCCTTTTCCCTTTCGGAAAAGGCCCGGTTGACAAAACGTCCGCCAAACTTCGCCAGCGCTTTCTCAAAACGGTTTATATTTGCCAAATCGCAGCCGATACCGACAATCATCTTCTTCCCTCACAATCTAACCCTGTTTTTCCGACGGTGTTCCGAAACCTTGTCCAAAGCCTTCTTTACCAGATAATAAGACACGAACCAAACCAGAACATAATACGGCACGCAACCGGCAATCATCGGCTTGAGCACCGGCCAGACGTCTTTTCCGAAAGAACTGAAATCCAGTGTCATCAGCGCATGAAAAGACTTTTCAAAAACATGCGCAAATTCAATTTTTCCGGCCCCGGTCTCACCCAGCATCAGCCGCCCCGTATAAAGCACCGAAATCCATATAAACGGAAAAGTCCACGGATTTCCGACAACCGTTCCGACCGCGCTGGCTATAATGTTGCCACGCAGCAGAAACGCCGTCGCCGCGGCCAGAATCATATGGAAACCGACAAACGGCGTAAACGAAATGGCCGCACCGCAGGCAAAACCGGCCGCAATTGACCGCGGCGTTCCGCCGAGACGATGCAGTTTAAGCAGAATAAACTGCCCGTAGCGCTTCCATCCGCCCTGCGGCCATAAATATCCCGACAGACGTTTTTTCCAAGAAAGTTTTTCCCGGCGTTTGAACAATAAACCCAACTCCCGTAAAATTTCGTTTATTGCAATATATACATTTTATTTAAGAACAACAAGATTTTTTATAATTAGTTCCCTACCATACAGAGGACGTTCAAAACCTCGGAGAACGAGGGAAATAATAAGGATTTATTTTACCCGCTGATCCTGTACTAGTTCCTCATTATACGAGAGGTTTTATTGGGCGGCGCGAGCCACGTAAGATATAACCTTTGACGCTTTGAGCGCGGCAATAATGTCCGTCAAATGTTTGAGATCCTTAACTTCCACGTCGACAAGAATTTCAAAGTAGCTGACCGTGCGGTTGACAATGTTAAGATTGGCAATGTTGCCGCTGTTGCGCGCAATCAGGTTTGAAAGTTCGGCCAAAGTTCCCGGTTCGTTGGCCAGCATGATTTTCAGACGGCCGGTATGCATTTCGTTTTCGGCCTCTTCGCCCCAGGCAATATCCAGCCAGCGCTCAGGCTCGTCGGCGTATTTTTCCAGCGCCTTACAGTCAATGGTATGTACGGCCACGCCTTTGCCGGTTGTCACAATACCGACGATGCGGTCGCCCGGCAACGGATGACAGCAGCCGGCAAAATGCACCGCCATCCCCGGAATCAGCCCCTTGATTTTCAAGGGTTCGCCCTTGCCTTTTTTGGGCTTGACGATTTTCTTGAAACTCGGCAGTTTGACCGACTTGACCACTTTTTCGAGCTTCGACTGCTTATATCCCGGATAAACCGCTTTCAAAACGTCCCAACCGGTAACAATCCCCTCGCCGACTTTGGCATAAATGTCGTCAATCGTTTCCGCCTCAAAATTCGGCAGTACGTTAACCAGTCCCTTTTCGGAAAACTCCAGACTTTCACCCTTGAACAAACGTTCGAGAATTTCCTGCCCCAGCGTAATAAACTGTTCGCGTTTATAAGCGCGAACATAACGGCGGATGGCTGCTTTTGCCTTGCCGGTAACCACGAACCGCTCCCACTCCGTTGAGGGATGCTGCGCCTTGGACGTCAGAATTTCCACCTGGTCGCCGTTTTGCAGAACGGTCCGCAACGGACGGATTTCGCCGTTGATTTTCGCGCCGACGCAGGTATCGCCGACCGACGAATGCACCGCATAGGCAAAATCGACCGGCGTTGAATTGACCGGCAGACCGATAAGATCGCCCTTCGGCGTAAAACAGAACACCTGGTCATTATACATTTCCAGTTTGGTGTTCTCCAAAAACTCTTCGGGATTCGATGCCTGTTCCAAAATCTCCAGCAGCTCGCGTATCCAGCGGAAATTCTTGCCTTCGGCTTTTTGCCCCTGTTTATAGGCCCAGTGCGCAGCCACGCCTTTTTCGCCGATTTCGTGCATTTCGTGCGTGCGTATCTGAATTTCAATACGCGTATTTTCCGGTCCGATGACGCCGGTGTGAATGGACTGATAGCCGTTCGGCTTCGGCGTCGAAATATAATCCTTAAAACGGCGCGGAACCATGTGATATTTGCTGTGCACAATGCCCAATGCCTGATAGCAGGTCGCCACGTCGTCAACAATAATGCGGAAAGCCATAATATCTGACAGCTGTTCGAACGACGCGTTCTTCTGCTGCATTTTGCGCCAGATGGAATAAGGCGTTTTTTCTCGTCCGGAAACCACCGCTTTGATGCCGTTCTCCTCCATGTCTTTCTGCAGCTGCTCAATAATTTTCGGCACCAGGTTGCTGTCTTTTTCGCGCAAAAAGTTCAGACGGGCGACAATTGAATCATGCGCTTCCTTGTGCAGTTCGGCAAAAGCGATTTCCTCCAGTTCACTCTTAACTTCCTGCATGCCGATACGTTCGGCAAGCGGCGCATAAATATCCAGCGTCTCGCGGGCAATGCGGGCGCGCTTTTCCGGAGCGCAGAAATGCAGCGTGCGCATGTTGTGCAGACGATCCGCCAGCTTAATCAGCAGCACGCGGATATCTTCCGACATCGCCAGCAGCAGCTTGCGAAAATTTTCCGCCTGTTTGTTGTTGGCCGATTTCTGCTCGATTTTTGCCAGTTTCGTCAGACCGTCGACAATCTGCGCCACCTGGTCGCCGAACAGTTCGCGGACTTCCTCGACCGTCGTATCGGTGTCTTCAACCGTATCGTGCAGCAGTCCCGCAATAATGGACACCGAATCAAGCTTGAACTTGGTCAGGATACCGGCCACCTCGACCGGGTGCGAATAATAAGGGTCGCCGGAAGTGCGAAGCTGGGCGCCGTGCTTTTTCATCGCGAAAACATACGCACGGTTCAGGGCGTCTTCATCGGCGTCGGGATCATAGGATTTAACCAAATCAACTAGTTCATACTGTCTTAACATCGCAACCTTATTATTCTAAATAAAATTCTTCTGAAATCGCGCTTTGAAAGCTATTTTATACTACAATTAAAAAATTAACAATTACTTTAAACAATCAAAAGCCCCGCTCGCAGAACGGGGCTTTTTACGTTAAACGACCTCAGAAAAGGCTATTCTTCGTCAAAATCTTCTCCGGCGTCATCGCCCAGGTCAAAACCGTCGTCCAGACCGCCTTCCTCGTCCAGAGAAAGATCGTCGTCGCTGCCGGCGTCCACCGCATCCAAATCCAGCGCGTCGTCATCGTCGCCGTGAACCTGCATGCCGTCGTTCATTTCCGTATCCAGCAGCAGGCCGGAGAACTGCTCGTCCAAATCGGCCAGTTCTTTTTCGGCGGCCATAATTTCAAGCTCTTCTTCTTCCGGCTCCTCGACTTCAACATATTTCTGCAGCCCCATAACCAGAGACTTCTGCAATTCCTCAATGCTGACGGTCTCGTCGGCAATCTCGCGCAAGGCGATAACCGGGTTTTTGTCATTGTCGCGGGCAACCGTAATCGGCGCACCGGCACTGATGTCTTTGGCTCTCTGAGCCGCAACCATCAGCAATTCATAGCGATTCGGAATTTTATCAACGCAGTCTTCAACAGTAACACGTGCCATTTTCTTTATACCTTTTGAAAGAGTTAAATCATTTTTTTATGCTTTATACCCGCAAATAAATTCAGATTGCAAGAAAAAAATATTTTTTTGCCCGTCAAGCAGCTGATTTTACGGCATTTAATTTTGCATAAATTTTCGACGGCAGTTTATCGATGTCGCCGGCACCCATGGTTATCGCGATTCCTTTAAAACCAGGTGCCGCCTCGACAATCTCGCTTTCCGCCATCAGCCGTACCGGAACCGTAATCTTGTCCATGATAATGTTAGAACTGACGTTCGGAATTGGCTTCTCACGGGCCGGATAAATATTCATCAGCACCACTTCGTCGGCCAACGACAGGCTTTGAGCAAATTCCGGCGCAAAGTCTTTGGTCCGCGAATACAAATGCGGCTGAAACACGACGGTCAGATAACGGTCCGGCCAAATCCGGCGCACGGATTTCAGAGTCGCCTCAATTTCCTTGGGATGATGCGCATAATCGTCAATCAGAATCAAATCTTCGCTTGCCGAAATGATGTTGAACCGGCGGTGAACGCCTTTGAACTCAGGCAGCGCCGCCCGAATTTCGTCGGCCGTCACGCCGCAGTCCAGCGCCACGGTAATCGCCGCCACAGCGTTTTCAACGTTGACCATGCCCGGCACCCCGAGCTTCAGATTGAGAATGTCGCCGTTGCGCCCGTGATAGTCAAAACTGTACAAACCGTTTTCCAAACGCAGGTTGTCGGCATAAAAATCCGCCTTGTCGTTCAGGCTGTAAAAACCGTCAACCCTGCGCTTCCTGATTTCCAGTCCCTTTTTGATAAACAGTCCGCCTTTGGGAACCACCCGGCAGGCAAAATCCTCAAACGCGGCAATAATGCTGTCGCGGTTGCCGTAGATATCCATATGATCGGCGTCCATCGAGGTAATAACCGCTTTTTCCGGATTAAGCGTCAGAAACGAGCGGTCAAATTCGTCCGCTTCGATGACAATGTAATCCGACGAAGTGTCCACCAGCAGATTGCTGCCGAAATTTTCGGAAATGCCGCCCAGAAAAGCGCTGCATTTGACATGTGAATTATGCAGCAGCCAGGCCAGCAGCGTCGAGGTTGTGGTTTTGCCGTGCGTGCCGGCAATGCACAGCGCCTTGCCCGCATGCGAAAGCAGTCCCAGAACTTCCGAACGCTTATGCGGTTTCATGCCGCGGTCGGTAAAGAAGTTAAGCTGACGGTTGTCACGCGGAATGGCCGGCGTATAAACCACCAGCGTATTCTCCGCATTACGGTAGATTTCGGCAATTTCATTTTCATCGTCGGCATAGTTGACGGCAATTCCCTCTTCCCGTGCCATCTTTTCCGTCAGCGGCGTCTGCGTGCGGTCATAGCCGGCCACATTGTAGCCTTTAAGCTTAAAATAACGGGCCAGAGCACTCATGCCGATGCCGCCGATACCGACAAAATACACGTTTTTAATGTTGTCCAAAATCGTCATTGTTTTACTTTCTCACTTCCTGTTTAAACATTTCGCCGCGGTGCTCGTAGCTTCTGAACAGGTCAAAGCTCGCGCAGCAAGGCGAAAGCAGCACGACGTCGCCGGGTTCCGCACAGTTTCTGGCCGCCTTGACGGCATCTTCCAGATTATCGGTGTCAAACACCTTGCACAACGGCGAAAAACTTTCAATCAGCTTTTCGTTGTGCAGCCCCATGCAGACCAGCGCCTTAACCTTTTTCCGAACCAGCTCGTACAAAACGCTGTAGTCATTACCCTTGTCCTTGCCGCCGGCAATCCAGACCACCGGAGCGGTCATGCTGTCCAGCGCATACCACGCTGAATCCACGTTTGTCGCTTTTGAGTCGTTGATATAGGTAACGCCGTCTTTTACCAGCACCGTTTCCAGGCGATGCTCTACCTGCGGAAAACTTCTCAGCCCTTCGGCAATTTTTTCGTTGTCGACGCCGAGCCGCATACAGGCCAGAACCGCGCACATCGCATTATAAATGTTATGACGGCCCTTTATGCTTATCTCGTTTTTGTCAATCGAGAAAACCCGTCCCGATTCTCTGGCCGTCAGCCGATTACCATCCATATACGCCGCACAGTCTTTTTTGTCAAGATACGTAAACGGTGCCTGCGCCGGCACAATATCAAGCTCCTGCACTTTTTTGCGCACGGCGTCGCTGTCATAACCGTAAACAAACAGGTCTTCCGAACGCATGTTCTGCAAAATCCGGAATTTCGAATTGATATAGTTTTCATATTTGAAATCATAGCGGTCCAAATGATCCGGCGTAATATTTGTCAGCACAGCCACGTCGGCTCTGAAATCAAACATGCCGTCCAGCTGAAAACTTGACAGCTCAATCACATACAGGGGATGCGCGTCCGCCGCAACCTGTGCCGCCAGCGAAAAACCGACGTTGCCGGCCAGCCCGGCGTCAATTCCCGCCGTATCCAGAATATGCTTAATCAGCAGCGTTGTCGTGGTTTTGCCGTTGCTGCCGGTAATGCAGCACATTTTTGCCGAACTGTGCCGTCCGGCAAATTCAATCTCCGAAATGACCTCAACGCCCCGGCGCCGCAGTTCCTTTACCACCGGATTGTCGTCGGGAATACCCGGGCTCTTGATAACCAGGCCGGCATTGTAGATTTTGTCGAGACTGTGACCGCCCTCTTCAAACTCAATCTGATTGTCGGTCAAAACTTTACGATACTTGTCGGAAAGGCTTCCCTTGTCCGACAGAAAAACTTCATGTCCGAGCTTTTTGGCCAGCAGGCACGCGCCCGTGCCGCTCTCTCCGCCGCCCAACACAACTGTTCTCATTGTTTTCGTCCCTGTTCGTTTCCGCATTAGTACAGCACTAAAATCGGAGCATTACCTATAAATCGGTTATTGTCAATAATCTTTCTGCCGAGTTCGCTCCGGTTTTTGCGCGTTTCCAGCACGTCGGCCGTCGGCGCCTCATACATTTCCAAAACCGCCTGCACCGTTTCCCGCTGCAGATTTCCGATACGTTCGCCGGCAATATCCCTGAACGCGTCATAAACGCCCTGCCGATACATCAGAATTCCCGCTACCACGCTTCGCGTAAGCATGGAAACCCTATACGCCTTGACCGCCTTGTCACAGGTATAAGCCCAGCCTTCCGCGTCAAACCCCTCCGTATTGACGATTCTGGAAAACTCGCGTTCCAATCCGGCGTACCTGACTTTCTGAACCAGACGCTGGCACGGATTAACCAGATCTTTCAGCAGGCTGACCTGCGGCCCCCGTCCGTTTTCCTTTTCCCACACGTCAATAAGAATGCCCGCGGTATTAATCCGGTCATAGTTTTTCATGTCTTTGGTAAAGGCGTTGACCTTGTCCAGCGTTCCGGTAAAAGCTTTCACGTCGGCGGCGGTCAGAGGCCCGTTTTTGGTCGGTTCCAGCGTCCGCAGGTCGCTCTGTGAGATTTTGCTTTGTTTTTCCGCTCCCGGCAGAAAATCTTCGTCCGGCACCAGCGCTTTAACTTTTTCGAAAAATGCCGGATCATGTTCGACTTTCGCCCGGGTTGACGGCCGCGGCGCCTTTTCCATGGTTCGCCGGTAATCCGGCCAGCTTTCCGGCATCAGCACATAATACAGGTACGGCGAAACGAACTCAAGGTCCTCTATTCCCTCAAGCTCGCGGGCTATTCTTTTCGGAAACCGGTTTTTGGTTTCTTTGATGCCGGGCATGTTCAGAATCTTCTCCGGCATGTTCGGCACCGTATGCAGATACGGGCCGATATACTGGTAATATTCGGGAGGAACGGTCGAAAGCAGCGCCGTCAAATCGTCTTCGTGAACATTTTTAATACGTTTCTCGGTCTGTCCGTAATAGTCGATGGTCATTCGGAAAACGCTGTCAAAAATATTGCCGATATCCCAGTGAAAATCATATCCGCGATTGACAATCCGGTTATCGGCGACATACTTTTTAAGCATTTCCTCATAGGGCGGCAGTTTCTGCCCGATGTCCATATCGACGTCGAAGCTGACCGTCTTTTCCGGCGCCGCCTGTGCCGCAAAGGCAAAAGCCAGCGCGGCTGCCGCGGCTAATATCCGTCCCTTTTTTCTCATAATGCCGTAATTCTGACCTTAAAGGTAAGCACTTTTTCGCCGTTTGCCGGAACCTCAACTTTCCAGAGTTCCGTCGAAGCGTTCTTTTTCTCGCTTTTTACGCTTTCCGAAACAATCGTCCAGCTGCCGCCGAATTTCTGTTCAAAATTAACGACGGCCGATTCGCTCTTGGCATTTTTAAACGTGATTTCGAAATCGCCTTCATAGCTGTCTTTGGCCAGCCGGATCACGCCGGCTGTCTTCCCCTTGGCCGAAACGTCAAAAGACTTGCCCAGCGGCAGCTCGGTTTTGTCGCCTTTGGCCAGCTGCCGAAATTCGCTCTCGCCGATAAACTGCATGTTTCCCTTGCTGTCATTTTCATAAAAGCGTACCGTTCCCTGCGGCATCGGCAGCCCCAGACCTTCGGCTTCGACGTTGTTCAGCTTGTATGTAACCTGCGGATTGGCATTTTCAAACTCGTTCTCTCGCATGTTAAGTCCCGCATACAGCGGCGAAACCAGCTTATATTCGCGGACAAAACGAACCTTTTCCTTCGTAAACAGACTTACCTGCTTGGACTGGTTGTCCTTAATCGTCGTCCGTGCCGGCAGCGTATAAAGGTAATAATCGGCAAAGGCCTCGCTGCTCGCGCCGGCAGCGGCGCTTTCGGCCACGGCCATGTCATTTACGGCCGCTTTCATCGCCAAACCGTACATCCGCGGCATAACCGGCGGCTGTACCTCGTTGACACTCCCCGCAATCAGCTGCACGGCTGCGTTTTCATATGTGGTGCCCGACTGGTTGTTGAGCGTAATCCAGCCGTTCAGAGCCAATGTATTGCTGCCGTTGACTTCCGCTACATAATCGGCCTTCCAGCTGATGCCGGAAGTCAGGTAGGCAAGCTCCAGCCTTTTGCTGCCGGCCGTCTTGTTGTTGAGCGAAATGTTCAGCGTCGGCCTGGCGGTAAGGTTCTCCGGCAGTTTTTCATAAACGATGCGCCCCGGAAAATCGGTCTCGATACCGTAATCGAACTGCAAAATCGGCCGGCCGTTGTTGCTGTCGATGATTTTGGCGCTGTTAAAAACCGTCTGCCCGGTCTGTTCGTTGTACAGAGCCGTTTTCACCGTCTGCCCGACGGATTCATTAAGAATATTGTAAGGCGTCAGAAGATTATAGTTGTAATTCTGTTCGGTTACCGTGACGCCGCTACCGGAAAGCATGGCGGTCTCGGGCTTAATCTGGTCGGCGACGCCGACGAAGGCAACCGAATTATTGCCCTTTTCGAGCATAACCTCCCGGGTATCGCGGACAAAACCCAGACTGTTGTTGTAAATACTGATTGCCATATCCACTGATTTGTCTTTGTCGAGTATAATTTCCTTGTCCGCGGCCAAAGAACCGGAAGAAGGCAGCAACAGGCCGAGAGCCAACAGAATTTTAACATAATTTTCGCGCATTTTATACTCCCTTAAAAAGATGATTTGCGAACAATATAATCTATAAATTTACAAAAAAAAAGTGATAAAATGCTAATATTGCTAGACTCGGTAACGATATTTTCATAATATCAGGATAGATTGGTTCAAAAGCTTAATTTAAGGAGAAAAAACATGGCATGGACTGAGCAAATGGTTGAAGACCTCAAAAAAATGTGGCATGAAGGTTTAACCACCGGCGAAATCGGCAAACGTCTCGGCGTTTCCAAAAACTCCATCGTCGGCAAAGTTCACCGCCTGCAGCTCTCCGGACGGCCGTCTCCGATTAAGAAAAAAGACGAAATTTCCGAAGAAAAAGCCGCTCCGGCCAAACCGGCAAAAGAAGAAAAAGCGGCACCGGTCAAGGCCAAAGAAGAAAAGCGTCCCGAACCGGCAAAGGAAGAAAAATTCGAACCGGTTGCCAAAATGCCGGTCAAAGACAGCCATTCGCACTGCGGCAAAACTTCGCTGACCGACTTGGACAACCATACCTGCCGTTGGCCCGTCGGCGACCCCAAAGACGAAAACTTCCATTTCTGCGGCAAAAAAGTCAAAATCGGCCAGACCTACTGCGAAGAGCATGCCAATATCGCCTACGTCAAAGCCGGAAAGAAATAATTATTAACGACCTGATAAAAAAAGGACTTTAGAAATTATGTCAAAAGGAACACTATTTGGTTTCATCGCCGCCGTCTGCGTCGTGCTCGGTTCCATTCTGTCGGCAACGGACAAGCCGCTGGCATTCGTCGACGTTCCGAGTATGATTATCGTCATCGGCGGCACTTTCGTTGCTCTTTTCCTTTCGTACGAAACCGGTCTCGCGCTCAAGGCCATTCGTCTTATGGGCAAAGCCTTCGGCCGTCACAAGGATTCCGAAACCTCGCTGAAAGACGAAGTCGGCCAGATTGTGCGCTGGGCATATATCATTCAGAAAAACGGCCTGCAGGGTCTGGAAAACGAAATTACCGACGACATCCGCGCCAACAATCCGTTTCTGGCCTACGGTGCCGATTTGGTCGTTACCGGCTATACCGGCGCTGAAATCAAAACCATTATGGAACATATGATGGAATCTCAGGCTGAACGTGACCGCCGCGAAACCGACGCCCTCAAGAAAATGGGCGGCGACGCGCCGGCTTTCGGTATGCTCGGCACCCTCATCGGTCTGATCATCATGCTCAGCAGCATGGGCGGCGACCCTTCGGCCATCGGCCCCAGCATGGCTGTTGCTTTGGTTACGACCTTTTACGGTATCATTCTCGCCCGCCTCATCTTTATTCCGCTGGCAACAAAAATGAGCGCCCGCAACGACGTTACCATGTTCAAAAACAATCTGCAGATGGAAGGACTGGTTCTCCTTGCCGAACGCAAAAGCCCGCGTTACATTCAGGACAAAATCAACTCCTTTGTCGACCTCAGCGAGCAGTTTTCCATCGACCGTGACCTTAATTCGGGCAAATAGGATATTATCATGAAGAAGAAACCGGAAGAAAAAATTGACGAAGACTGGATGTCGACCTACGGCGACATGGTAACGCTGTTGCTGTGCTTCTTTGTCATGATGCTTTCCGTTTCCAAACCGGACGTTGCCAAATACGAGCAGATTTCCGCCGGCCTGAGCGAAGGATTGGGTAAAAAGATAATTCAGCGCCCGATTGAAATGCTGATGACCGAACTCAATGACGACATTCAATCGCTGGATTTGGAAAAGAAGGTCGCCATCGGCAGCGACACGCAGGGCATTGTTCTCGAGTTCGGCGGCGACATGTTGTTCAACCGCGGTTCTGCCGACATCAAACCCGAAGCGCTTCCCGCGCTCAAAAGAATGGCTGCCACGCTTCAGTCGGATCGTTACAAAAACTTTGTCTTCAGTATTGAAGGACATACCAGCGACGAAAAACTTTCCAGCGAAAAATATCCTTCCAACTGGGAACTTTCTTCGGCTCGCGCATCTGCCGTCGCCCGTTTTCTGGAAGAACGCGGCATTGCCCGCGTCCGCATGCGCGCAACCGGTATGAACGACGTCAGCCCCAAATATCCTAACCTCGACCCGTTCGGCGACCCGATACCGGAAAATCGCATCCGCAACCGCCGCGTCGTCATTCACATAGAACCGTCGTTTATGTAGGCTTAATCAAAGGCTTCCGGACGCCAGCAGCCGTCTTCGTAAATCAGATGAAAAACCGTTCCGTTGGCAATCCGGCCCAAATCAACGCCGAATAAATGCAGCAAATTGCGCAGCGCCGAACCATGCGTCGCTACGCCGAAAACGTCATAATCTTCGTCCAGCAGCGCATTCAGCGCGGCAAACATTCTTTCCTGAATCTGCCGTTTGGTTTCGCCGCCCGGATAACCGACGTCAAGTTCCTCGGGATTTTTCCAACGGCTGCTGATATCCGGCCACAGTTCGTCAAGCTCGGCCGTCGTAATTCCTTCCGCTTCGCCGAAACAGCCTTCCCGAAACTCTTCCCGAACTTTAACCGGCAGATTTAAAGCTCCGGCGACAATTTCGGCCGTCTCCAAAGCCCGCTTCAACGGCGAAGAAAAAATGCATTCCAAACCGGCGTTTTTCAATTTTTCCAAAACCGAAAAAGCCTGAACCCGCCCCTCCTCGTTTAAGGAAAGATTAATGCCGCACCCCTGCCAGCGGTGCTCCTTGTTGGCATCGGTTTGTCCGTGCCTGAACAAATATACGTCTTTCCGCATTAAAAAATTCCCCCCTCGGCACGCCAGTTGCCGTCCTCATAAACCAAATGCAAAGCGGCACAATTGGGAATCTTGTCATAAGGCACATGATAATAATTAAGCAGCTGCCCCATGGTTCCGCCGTGAATGGCGGCGCCGGCAACCTGGTACGGCTCTGCGGCCAAAGCATCAAGTTCTTTCAATACGCGGTCGCGAGCCTCTTTTTTGCTCTCGCCGCCCGGAAAACGGATGTCCAGATATTTTTCGGCGGAATTATACCAGTTGTTCAATATTTTGGGACAGCTCTCCGCCAAATCGGCAATCGGCTGTCCTTCGGCTTCGCCGTAAAAACATTCGCGAAGATTCTCGCGCACGATTACCGGCAAACCCAAACTGCCGGCAACTACCTCGGCCGTATGCCGGGCACGAATAAGCGGACTTGAGAAAATGACTTCAAGCTTTTTGCCGCGGAACTTTTCCAAAAGTTCTTCCGCCTGCCTGACCCCGGCCACGTTCAAATCACAGTCCGTGCCGGAACCCTGCCAACGCTTCTGCCGGTTCAGTTCCGTTTCTCCGTGCCGGAAAACATAAAAGTCTTTTCTCATCATTCCTCACTCTGTTTGTATCTTCAGGAAAAACGGTTGCAGCAAAGCCTGAAAACGCCTGAATGCAACAAAGACTGCCTGCGGCTTCAAGCCTCACCGCATTTTGCAACCGCAATCCAGTGTAGAATACTGCCCATAGAAAATCAATTAAATTAAATCGCTTGCATTTGCCGCCGCGAACGAAAACATTCCCGTCCGCAATCACGACAAAGCCCGCCGTCAATGGGCGGGCTTTGTCGTGGAGCGGGTAACGGGAATCGAACCCGCATTAAAAGCTTGGGAAGCTCTCATTCTACCATTGAATTATACCCGCGGCAGAAACATTCATACTATAAACGCATCTGCCAATTAATCAACATTTTTTTAACAAAAGCACCGCCATTTTGACAACGCTTCCGCTTACTCATTGATTATACGAATTTATAATCGATGTTGCATTGACAACCGACTGGCGGTACAAACCGCTGTCCAGCATATCCAGACTGCGGATACAGTAATTGGCAACCTGATTGGCGGCAAGGTCAACGTTGCTGAAAGTTTCCGGATTTGCGGCCTTGCTCCTGGCCTGTTCCAAAATACAGGCGTTCAGGCGCCCCTGCGGCGTCAGCGGCGTTTTGTCTTCCTCGGGAAAAGGAGCCATGCCGCTGCAGGCCGAAACGTTCAAAAACAGCATTGTCATCAGAAATATTTTCTTCATTTTTTTTACTTTGCAAACAGAGTGTCCAGAGCTTTTTTCTTTTCGTCGATTTTTTGCTGCTGTTCGGCTCTCTTTGCCTCTATCTCGGCTTTTTTGGCTTCATATTTGGCTTTCTGCTCGGCAGCTTTTGCCTCTCTTTCTGCTTTTTGTTCGGCGGCCTTAGCTTCGCGTTCGGCTTTCTGAGCCTCATATTTTCTGGCTGCCTCGGCTTTTGCGTCGGCAACTTTCTTGGTCAGTTCGTCCTGCTTGTTCTGAATCTTCTGGGCCTCTTCAACCAAATTAAAGTCAGCGCCGGCACTATATGCGGTCAGAACGGCGGTCGATACGGCCAAAACGGCAAACAGTTTTCTCATGAACTTTCTCCTGAAATAAGTTTTAACTGATAAACAATATAAATTAAACCTTTAAAACTTCAAGCCTTTTAGGACTATTGCACAAATAAAGAGCGGAAAGTCCGCACGCCTTCCCGCTCTTTTAAATTCTCTTCCCGGCTATGCCAGCAGTCCGCTTAAAAGCGTCATGCCGATAAACAGCCCCAAAACGAAGAACACCAGACAAAACAGCCACGAACCATGACGCGGACGGCACAGGTTGACGAGTTCCAGATCCGGCAGAGGCATCTCCTTCTTCACGGCGGCAAACAGCTCGTCGGCATTGCAGACGCCGAAATGCGCTTTGCACCAGTTTCTGACTTCGGGTTCGCCGATATGCAGATTGGCAAATCCGGCAATATAGGTTTCCCTGATTCCGCAAGCCTGCAAAACCGCAACCATGCCTTGAAAATAAACGCCCGGTTCCTGATACATATGACCGAGAAATTCCCGCAAATCGTCATTCATCAGCAGCATCGGCATATTTTCGGCAATAACTGCCAGAGCCGAAAAGAAACGGCATTCTTCCCGCAGACAGCGGCGAAATCCGTCCTTCTCCCGCAAAACCGCATACTCGATATAAGCTTCCTCGCAAAAATCCGAAAGCTCATGCCGCAAACGCATCAGATTTTCGTCACATACGAAACTGAAACTTCCCTTTTTCAGCGCATCGTTCGCCCAAAGAATTGTAGGATAATTTTTCATAACTGAATTTTTTTGATTAATTTATAATGATACATTCTCAAAGTCTTAGCTGATTGCGCGCAATATACCACATTCCCCTCCGACTGTCTAGACAAAAAAAAAGACAGCCGGGCTTTCAACCTGCTGTCTCTA
>FR885425.1:17671-20084 GCA_000436375.1 Azospirillum sp. CAG:239
CTGCAAAATCAGCGGCGACGGATAATGCCGCCCTGCTTCATCAGCGCCTCCATACGCAGACCGATGATTTTTGCCGCCGGTTCGGAACGCTCATACCAGTCGGCGTATTTCCGAATGCCGGCATAAAGCTGCGGATGCTGTTCCCGATACCGCTTGCAGAGCGTCAGCGCCTGCTCGGGCGTCAAATGCCCCGCCGCAGCCGCAATCGCGTCTTTCGACAGACGATAATCGCCGGTTCTGGCAACCCACTGGTTCCACAAATCCGCCTCCGTAAGTTCCTCGGATTGCTTTTCCCTTCCCCCTGCCGGCGCCGAAAGCTTTTCCATAACAGGCTCCGCGGCAGAAGGTTCCGAAACGGAACGGTTTTCTTCCGCGGGCGCCGACGGCAATACAATCTCTTTCTCCGCACGCTGCCGGTTAAGTTCTTCAACTTGCTCTCTTGTTAGGGTAAAATCCTTGCCGCCGGGGTCGTCGTCAGCGGATCTCCGTTTTTTCAGACGACGAAACAACAGCCAGATGCCAAACACGGCCAACATTGCGGCCATAATAATCAAATCATTCATATACAACGAATTTAAGTTAAACAATAATTTTATTCTCTCAACCGCACAATAATCATCTACAGGCTTTTTGACATAACACGGCCAGCCGCTTTTGTCTAGACAAAAAAATCAACAAAACCGGATATTTCCGACTTATCAAGACCCTGCCCGGATTGAGTCTTTTTTGCTGGCATTTAAAAAAATAAAGTGCTATAAAACGCGTACATAAGATTCTATTTAAAGTAACCCGAGGCCGGAAGATTAGGCATAAAATCGTCTTAATCCGAGGGCCTTTTCTATGTTAACCATACAAGGATAAAAATATATGTCTGACGTTAAGATGAAAATGATGGACGGTAACGAAGCCGCTGCTTCCGTTGCCCACCGCATGAATGAAGTCTGCGTAATTTACCCGATTACCCCGTCGTCTCCGATGGGCGAATGGGCCGATGCGTGGTCTGCTGCCAAACAGAAGAACCTCTGGGGCGTTGTTCCCGAAGTTCAGGAAATGCAGTCCGAAGCCGGTGCCGCCGGCGCCTGCCACGGTTCAATCCAGGCCGGTGCCCTGACCACCACCTTTACCGCTTCGCAGGGTCTGCTCCTGATGATTCCGAACATGTACAAAATCGCCGGCGAACTTTCGCCGTTCGTTATGCACGTTGCCGCCCGTTCTCTGGCTTACCATGCGTTGTCCATCTTCGGCGACCACACCGACGTCATGTCCTGCCGTCAGACCGGCTTTGCCATGCTGTGCTCCAACTCCGTTCAGGAAGCCCACGACTTCGCGGCCATTGCCCAGACTTCCACGCTGCGCTCCCGCGTTCCGTTTATGCACTTCTTTGACGGTTTCCGCACTTCGCACGAAATCAAGAAAATCAAACTTTTGTCCGATGACGACCTTCGTGCCATGCTCGAGGGCGTAAACTACCAGTTCAACGCCGAACACGCTCTGCGTCCGGAAGCTCCGGTCATCCGCGGCACCGCGCAGAACCCGGACGTCTTCTTCCAGGGCCGCGAAGCCTGCAACCCGTTCTATAACAAGGTTGAAGGCATTGTTCAGGAAGAAATGGACAAGTTTGCCAAAATCTCCGGCCGCAAATACAATGTTGTTGACTATGTCGGTGCCGCCGATGCCGAACAGGTCATCGTCATCATGGGTTCCGGTGCCGAAACGGTTGAAGAAACCATCAATTACCTCAATGCCAACGGCGGCAAATACGGTCTGGTCAAAGTCCGTCTGTACCGTCCGTTCCCGACCAAGTCTTTCCTGAAGGCTCTGCCGAAGTCGGTTAAGGTCGTCAACGTTCTGGACCGTACCAAAGAATCCGGCTCCATCGGCGAACCGCTGTATCTGGACGTCGTCGCCACGCTGACTCAGGCTTTTGCCAACAATGAAATCGCTTCGATGCCGCGTATCTACGGCGGTCGCTACGGCCTGTCCTCCAAAGAATTTACGCCGGGCATGGTCAAGGCCGTTTATGACAACGGCGCCGCTGCCAAACCGCTCAACGGCTTCTCGGTCGGCATTACCGACGACGTCAGCAAGACCTCGCTGCCGTTCGACGATTCGATTGACACCGAACCCAAAGACGTCGTCCGCGCCGTATTCTTCGGTCTGGGTGCTGACGGCACCGTCGGCGCCAACAAAAACTCGATTAAGATTATTGCCGAAGACGCCGGCAAGTACGGTCAGGGTTACTTCGTTTACGATTCCCGCAAATCCGGTTCGATGACGACGTCACACCTGCGTTTTTCGGATAATCCGATCAAGGCCGCTTATCTGATTAACAAGGCCGACTTCGTCGCCTGCCACCAGTTCCCGTTCATGAGCAAGGTTGACATTCTGAAAATTGCCAAACCGGGCGCAACCT
>FR885426.1 GCA_000436375.1 Azospirillum sp. CAG:239
AGCCCGAACATAACAAAGAAAAAAGGTCGAACATGACAAAAAAACAAAGCCCCTCTTCCGAGGGGCTTTTTGTTTATTTGTTGTCCAGCAACGGCGTATTGAGCCGCGGTTTGTTATGGGTCAGAATGCTGATGACCTTGACAAGTTCATTTTTCAATTCGTCGCGGGTGCAGACGATGTCGACCATGCCGTGTTCTTTCAGATATTCGGCGCGCTGAAAACCGTCCGGAAGTTTTTCGCGAATGGTCTGTTCAATAACGCGGGCACCGGCAAAACCGATAACGCAGCCCTTTTCGGCAATGTGAATATCGCCGAGCATGGCGAACGAAGCCGACACGCCGCCGGTGGTCGGATCGGTCAAAATAGAGATGAAGGGCAGACCCTTTTCCTTAACCATATTAATCGCTGCCGTGGTACGGGCCATCTGCATCAGGGACAAAATGCCTTCCTGCATGCGGGCGCCGCCGGAAGCCGCGACGGTTATCAGCGGATAATTGCCTTTAAGCGCCATTTCGGCAGCCTTGACAATGCCTTCGCCGACCGCCGTGCCCATGGAACCGCCCATAAACGAGAAGTCCAGTGCCGCAACCACGCAGGTTATACCGCCGATTTCGCCCTGCGCAACCTTGACGGCATCGTCATTGCCGGTAGCTTTGCGATAAGTTTTCAAACGGTCGGTATATTTTTTGGAATCGCGAAATTTGAGCGGGTCTTCTTTGGTTCTGGGAAGGCTGATTTCATTATATTCGCCGTTATCGAAAAGCATTTTTAGCCGCTTGTCGATATAAAGGCGCAGATGATGTCCGCATTTGGTGCAGACATAAAGGGTTTTCTTCATCTCCTTAGAGAAAAGCATTTGTCCGCAGACGGGACATTTGACCCATAAGTTGTCGGCAATTTCCTTGGGAGTGGTTTTTTTAATTTTCGGTCGAACGAAATCTGTAAGCCAATTCATTATACTGTACCATTGTTGTTAAAACGTCATTTTATAGAGTTTCTTTCTCTTTGCGCTTAAAGATGTTTTTCATCATGTCTTTAAGCGTGGGCTTCGGCGGCAAAATCTCCGCCGTCTGGGTTTTGAGCGTTTCGAGGTTTTCCTGCAGGCCGCTGACCTTTTCGGTCAGTTTCTGCTGTTCCTTGTTGAGCTTTTTGTTTTCCTTCTTCTGTTTGCGGAGTTGAGCCCGAACCGGCGCATAGGACATCCAGGAACTGACCTTGCCCAGAATATAGCCAAAGACGACAAAGGAAACGATAGCCACACTCTGCGAAACCGTAATTTCGACATAAAAAGGCCACAGGTTAAACGTTGCCAAATCGTTGTTAACAAAGGCAAAGACCAGAATAACGACGACAAGCGGCAAACCGATAAGCAATTTTATGAAACCCATGGCTACAGCCCTTTCCTTGATGAGGTTGCTTGATGATTATTTGTTCAATAACTCGTGCAGCTGTTTTCCGGTTTTGAAGTGGGGAATGTTTCTTTCCTCAACCTTGACCTGTTCGCCGGTACGCGGATTTTTGGCAATGCGCGGCGACCGTTTGCGAACCGAGAAAGCGCCGAAACCGCGGAATTCTACTCTTTCGCCCCGAGCCAACGACATGGTAATTTTTTCAAAAACCACATTGACAATCCGCTCAACGTCTTTGAGCAAAAGGTGGGGATTTTTTTCTGCAATCTTTTCAATTAACTCTGATTTAGTCACTTCATTACCTCTTTAATTATATTATTTTATTTGTGTTATAATCTATCCGTTTTTGTTTTATAAATCAATAGACCGTTTTCAAAAAAAGCCAAAATCTTATTGCGCAGTTATCCAAAGTTTTATAGCTAGTTTTCGTTGACGGCGGCATGCTCCAGCGACAGCGGTTTTTCGGCTTCGCCAAGCTGCAAATCCTCAATTTTTTCAATACGCCGGGAAATTTTTCCGGAAGACACCTTTATCTCGCCGATGTCGCGGCTGGCCATTTCAAAATGTTTGGAAAGGTTTTCGATACGGTCGTCCAGCCGGCCGATGTCTTCGACCAGAACACCGACTTCCTTCTGGATGACGCCGGCCATTTCGCGCATGCGCGCATCCTTGAGAATAGCACGGACAGTATTGAGCGTTGCCATCAGCGTGGTCGGCGACACAATCCAGACCTTGGAACGGTAGGAAACCTCAACCACGTCGCGGAAATTGGCGTGAAGTTCGGCATAAATGGCTTCGGACGGCAGAAACATCAGCGCCGACTCAGCGGTTTCGCCGGGAATGATGTATTTTTCGGCAATATCTTTAATATGTTTCAGCACCGAGGCTCGGAAAAAGCGTTCGGCCTCGAGCTTTTCGCGCTCGGAAGAGGCTATGCGCAGCGCATTGTAGCTTTCCAGCGGAAATTTGGAGTCAATGACGATGGTGCCGGGCGGATTAGGCAGCCTGAGCACGCAGTCGGCCCGTTTGGCATTGGACAGCACCACCTGAAACTCGTAAGCGGAGGGCGGCAGCGTGTTGGTTACCAGATCGTTGAGCTGGATTTCGCCGAAAGCGCCGCGTGCCTGTTTGTTGGAGAGGACTTCCTGCAGCGAAACGACCTGCTCGGACAAAGAAGAAATTTTCTGCTGGGCAACGTCGATTTTGGCCAGACGCTCGCGCAGCGCCTGCAGGGTTTCGGCAGTCTGAGAAGTTGACTTCTGCAAGCCTTCGCCGACATTTTTGGTAACCTGCAAAAGCTTCTCGTCCATCATCTTCAGCATGGAAAGACGCTGTTCGTCAATGGCGCCGGCGATTTTGGACTGCTGGGAAGCCGTACTCTCGGAAAGCTGCGACAAACGCCCGGCAAGCTCGGCCTGACCGCGAAACAGCGTTTCGGCCAAAGACTGAAGCGTCGGATCGTTCCGGCGGCGCAAAGCCAGAAACAGCACCAGAACCAGCAACAGCAAGATCAGTCCTGCTGCTGCAAGCAGCAGAGTTTCGGCAGAAATCGGCAGACTGTTCAACATTATGTTCCTATTCAGGCAGATTGCGGCCCATTGCCAGGAATTTTTCGGTACGCTGCTTTTTAAGTTCTTCTCCGCTCAACGGCAGCAGTTCTTTAAGATTGCGCAGCAGCGCGTCGCCGACACGGCTGATGGTGGTCTGCGGGTCGCGGTGAGCGCCGCCGACCGGCTCTCTGACAATCTCGTCAATGACGCCGAAATGTTTCAAATCCTGCGCCGTCAGACGCAAAGCCTCGGTGGCTTCCTTGACCTTGTCGGCCGAGCGCCAGAGAATAGAAGCGCAGCCTTCCGGCGAAATGACCGAATAAATGGAGTTTTCAAGCATCAGAATCCGGTTGGCGGTGGCAATGGCAATGGCGCCGCCGGAACCGCCTTCGCCGATGATAACGGAAACCAGCGGGACGCGGATGCGCAGGCATTTCTGAATTGTGGCGGCAATGGCTTCGGCCTGACCGCGGGCCTCGGCCTCAACGCCCGGATAAGCGCCGGCGGTATCAACAAAGGCCAGCACCGGCATATTGAACTTGTCGGCCATGTCCATCAGGCGCTGCGCCTTGCGGTAGCCTTCCGGCTTGGCCATGCCGAAGTTGTGTTTCATACGGGTTTCGAGGTCGTGTCCCTTCTCCTGGCCAAGCACAACGACGGAAATGTTTTTGAAGCGTCCGATGCCGCCGATCATGGCCTCGTCGTCGGCAAACGCGCGGTCGCCGCACAAGGGCGTGAAATCTTCAATGAGGGCATGAACGTAGTCCAGGCAGTGCGGACGGTCCGGATGGCGGGCCACCTGCGACTTCTGCCAGGGCGTCAAATTTGCGTAAGACTGTTTCACCTGTTTCTCGAGTTTCTGTTGCAGACGGTTGACTTCATGAGCGATATCGACATCTTCGTCTTTGGCGAGGAGCTTTAATCCCTCGATTTTAGCTTCAATTTCGACAATATTCTTTTCAAAATCCAAAACCATTGTACTGTTCGTGTTCATCAAAATTCTCTTCAGCAATTAAACCTGATGACGTCTTAGCACAATTTATTCAAAATTTCGACTCTTTTTTTAGTTATGTTGATTATCAGCGGCTTAACATATCCCAAAGCGGGGCAGAGCTTGCAGATTTTAATTGAAATAATGAGCAAAAGGGCTAAAATCAGTAAAAATTAAACCTCAGAGGAGAATAAGACGTGCTGGCGCTTGCTTTCTTTATTTCGGTCTTCTCGACCCTCACCTGGCTGATATTTTCCGCCGCCTACATCAACGACCATCTCAGCGGCGTCGCTTTCGGCGCGCTCGGCATTACGGACATTTCGGTTTATCTGGCGCTTATTCTGCTGCCGATTTTGGTTTTGTGGATGGTTTTCGGCTTCATCAACCAGTATCTGGGCAGCCGCACGCTTTCCAACAATATGTTCTCTCTGTTTAAGCAAATGAAAAAAAATCAGGACTATACCGACCTGATTGCCCGGATTATGCTTGAAGCCGAACAGGAAATCAAAGACGGGTTCATTCTCGGCAAATTCGACCTGTTTATTGCCGACATGAACGAACTTATCGCAGACCTGCTGCTGCGCTGCAACATTGCTTCGGCCGAACAGATCGAACGCCTGTGGACCAAGGTTCAGAACGGCGGCAAATGGGCTTTCGGCAAAGTGCTGATCGAAGTTAACCAGAATCAGCCCAATTTTCAGATGCGGGTGTTTGAAAAATCGCAGCGCGACAACGTGATTGCCGGCACGGTGCTGGAGTGGTGCGCACGGTATCTGAGTCTGACCGCCCTGCTCGAAAAGCACGACAAAGAGCGCGTTTTCATTGCGATTATCGAAACCGGCGTTTTCGGCAAAGTCTTTTCCATTCTGGCTCCGGTTTCGGACGAAATCCGCCGCAGCCGCGAATTTGCACCGGCAGGACCGGCAGCGCCGGCTTTCGCGCCGCAGCAGACAACACCGTCATCCTTTGAGCCGGAAGTTCCGCCGGCCCCGAAGCCCAAACCCGGATTTGCCAGACAGGAACCGGAAACCGAAACCGGCCTTTTTGAACGGATAGATACCAAATCTTTCGCTGCGCGGCTTAATCCGTTTCGAAAAAAGGAAGAACCGGTACACCGCGAAGAACCGGTAATGCCGACCGAAGAGCGCGACCCGTTGTCCATTGCGCTGGAACGCAGCTTCGGCGACGAACCGGCGGCACCGTCGGTTTTGGCACCGGTTTTTGACGGGGAACCGATGCCCGCGCCAATTCCGGCGAAGCATGAAGACAGCGAACCGCATTTTGAAACCGGCAAAGACGACGAAGAACCGGTTCCGGCACCGAAGATTGAACGCGAGGAAATCGTCGTTACGCGCGAAGATGACCGTTTTGCCAATACGCACAAAACGCTGAATGACCTGAAAAAGGAATGGGCCGAGATGCGCAGCGCAACAGAACCGTCTCAGGAAAACAAAGAGCCAGCCGGCCGGGCCGACGACAAGACGGAGGAAGAAAATTACGCTTATCCTTTCGGCAGCTGGACAGATGAAGCGAATTATCACAAATAAGCTGATATACGCCGTTTTACTGCCGGCATTTCTGTTGTTTGCGGGCTGGGCCAAAGCTGCGCCCGTACCGTTATATGATCATATTGCCCTGTACGGTGAAGCCGAATACGAACCGGGTTTCAAAAACTTTTCCTACGTTAATCCCGACGCGCCGAAAGGCGGGAGAATCGTCATGCCCGACTACGGCGGGTTTGACAGTTTCAACCCGTTCATCTTCAAGGGCATTTCGCCGGCAACCGCCGTCGGCCTGACGCTGGATACACTGGCGGTGTCGCCGGCGGACGACCCTTCGGCCGCCTATCCGCTGCTGGCCGAAAAATTTGAACTGCCGCAGGACAAATCCTTTGTCGGCTTTATCCTTAACCCGAAAGCGCGTTTTCATGACGGGACGCCGGTTACCGCCGACGACGTTATCTTCAGCTTCAACAGTCTGATTGAAAAAGGCCAGCCGTTGTACAAAATGTATTATGCCGACGTCGAAAGAGCGGAAAAAATAAACGACCGGCATGTACGTTTTTATTTCCGCAAGGGTTCCAACAACCGCGAGCTGCCTTTGATTCTGTCGCAAATCGGCATATTGTCCAAAGCCGACTGGGAAGGAAAGGACTTTGCCAAACCAAGTCTGAAGCCGATGCTCGGCAGTGGTCCCTACAAAATCAAAAATTTTCAGCCCGGCAAATTCGTGGTGCTGGAAAGGGTCAAAGACTACTGGGCCGAAAATCTGCCGACGCGCAAAGGCTTCTTCAATTTCGACGAAGTGCGGTTTGACTTTTATCAGGACACCACGGTTACGCTGCAGGCGCTGTTTTCGGGAAACATCGACGTCCGCGAGGAATATATCGCCAAAATCTGGGTAACCGGTTATAACAACGACAAGGTTAAAAACGGACAGGTAGTCAAGGAGGCTATTGAGCACAATAATCCGGCCATTCTGCAAAGCTTCGCCTTTAACGTCCGGCGGCCGAAATTCGCCGACCGGCGGGTGCGCGAGGCTATCGGGCTGACATTTAACTTCGACTGGGCGAACGACCGGCTTTTTTACAATCAGTACCAGCGGCTGTACAGCTATTTTACCAACACCGGCATGGAAGCGACGGGACTGCCGCAGGGACAGGAAAAAGAGCTTTTGCTGCCTTACAAGGAGCAGCTGCCGCCATCGGTATTCAACAAAGAATTCGCCAATCCGCGGCATCCCGACTTTAAGGCGTCGCGCGAAAACCTGCGCCGGGCAGTCCGGCTGCTGAAAGAAGCGGGCTATGACTTTGTCGACGGTAAAATGACCAACCTTGAAACCGGCGAACCGCTCGCGTTTGAGATTTTGAGCAATTCGGCCAACGGAAGTTCCTTTACGCGGGTTATGCTGCCCTTTATCGACAATCTGAAAAAAATCGGCATCAAGGCGGTGTTCCGCAATCTGGAAGTCAACATTTTCAAAAACCGGCTGGACAACTTCGACTTTGACATGGCCATTGTTTCTTACGGCGTGAGCCGCATGCCGGGCAACGAACAACGCGAGATGTGGGGCAGCCGTTCGGCAGACGCCAAAGGCAGCTATAATGTTATCGGCATTAAAAATCCGGTGGTTGACGCTCTGATCGAAGGCCTGATTCAGGCACAGGAAAAAGAAGATTACGAGGCGCACGTCCGGGCGCTTGACCGGGTACTGCTTAATGAGCACTATGTCATTTTCCAATGGTATTCGCCGTATAACCGCGTGGCTTACCAAAACAAATTCGGGCACCCGCAGAGCAAAATCAAGGCCGGATACCAGCCGTTTACCTGGTGGATGAAAGAAACAAGGACGAAAGGCCGGAAATGAGAAACTACATTTTGAAAAGACTGCTGCTTATTCCGGTAACACTGCTCGGCATCCTGACAATCAATTTTGCGATTGTGCAGCTGGCACCCGGCGGTCCGGTCGAATATGTGCTGGCCAAATACCGAGGCATGAACGTTGACGCAAAATCGCAGTTTACGGCTTCGGCCGACATGAACATGGAAAGTTCGGCGGCCAAATACCAGGGCGCGCAGGGCGTGCCGGAAGAGCTGGTTAAGGAACTTGAAAAACAATTCGGTTTTGACAAACCGGTGCACGAACGTTTTTTGAAAATGGCCGCGGACTATGCCCGATTTGATTTCGGCCGCAGCTATTATAAAGACAAAACCGTCGGACAACTGATTGTCGAGAGGCTGCCGGTATCTGTTTCGCTCGGATTGTGGTCAACGCTGATTATTTATCTGATTGCCATTCCTCTGGGCATAAAAAAAGCGGTGCGCGACGGCTCGAAATTTGATGTCTGGAGTTCTTTCGCGGTTATTCTCGGCTCGGCAATCCCGGTTTTTCTGTTTGCGGTGTTTTTAATCGTGTTTTTTGCCGGCGGAACCTATCTGCAATGGTTTCCGCTGCGGGGACTGACTTCCGACAACTGGGCGGAACTGCCCTGGTACAAACAGATTGCCGACTATTTCCGGCATATCACGCTGCCGGTGCTGGCCATGGTTATCGGCGGGTTTGCCAGCCTGACCATGCTGACTAAAAACTCCTTTCTGGACGAGATTAACAAACAATATGTACTGACTGCCCGCGCCAAGGGGCTGAGCGAAAATCAGGTGCTCTACGGCCATGTCTTCCGCAACGCAATGCTGATTGTCATTGCCGGAATGCCGGCCATGCTGATTAAAATGCTTTTTACCGGATCGCTGCTGATTGAGGTGATTTTTTCACTCAACGGCCTGGGGCTGCTCGGTTATGAGGCAATTATGACCCGCGATTATCCGGTAATTTTCGGAACATTGTATATTTTTGCCCTGCTCGGCCTGCTTTTAAAACTCATCAGCGATCTGACCTATTCGCTGGTCGATCCGCGCATAACCTTTGACAAGCTGTAGCCAGCTTGACCGCAACACCGGCTGCGGTACGAACCTTTATCGAAACGCGTTGCTTCCGGTGTGCATATCGTAAGTTCGTGCCTTGTATTTTTTGGATTCCCGTGTCAAGCACGGGAATGACAATATTTTTTTCTTCTGTCATCCCCGGGCAAGCATAGCGCGACCTTGGGATCTCTTCGATTGCCGGGTCAAGCCCGGCAATGACAGAGGAGAAGAAAAAACTCCGACAATGACAAAAGAAAAACAACTCCGACAATGACAAAAGAAAAACAACTCCGATAATGACATAAAGAAAAACAAGCCTGAACATGACAGAAAGAGAGCGAACATGACAGGGAAAGGAAAGAGAGCAGCGGGAAAAATTTAAGCGTAGCTGTACTGACGAAATTCCCGGTTCTGGAGAATTTTGGCAATGGTAGATTCCAAATCCTCGTTTTGGCGGGATTCAATGATTTCGATAATCTCGACTTCCTTTTTATCCAGACGGCGGTTAATGCCGATAGAATCGTAATACTGCTTGGAACTGTTATAAAGTTTGGCTGCCTGCAGGCTATTGCCCTGCGCATAGTAAAACTGCGAAAGCATTTTGCCGGCATTGGCCACCTGCCGCGGATAAATTTCCTCGTCGGCAAGGTTCAAAACATTTTCATAAGCCCAAACGGCTTTATTGTTGGATTCCGCCCGGGCATACATGTCGGCGGCACGGCTCCAGGCGTTGACATTCTGCGGTGCAAGCTCAATCGCCAGTTCAAAGGCGCCGGTTGCCAGATGAACGTCCGACAGGCTGGCCAGCGTGCCGAAAGTGCAGGCATAGTTGGAAACTTCCCGAAACAACATATCGCGTTTGTCGCCCTGGCTCATGGAGGCACCGCGGTCGATTTCGGCGTCCATCAAAGCTTCTATCAGCGCCAAAGCCAGCGACGGATCGCCTTTGGCCAGATGAAACAGCGCTTCGTCCTCGCGGGGCAGCGGATTGTCCGTTGCCGCGCGAATCTGTTCGAATTTGCCGTTAACGCACAGGGCAATAAAATCCTCAATGGCTTCGATAACCTGCAAAATATCGTCTTCGGTATTCTGTCCCTGATTACGGAACATGACGGTCTGGGCGATTTTAAGGTCATCGACGCCGCGGCCGGCCATGTCGATTATCAGGCCCAGAAGTTCCGACAGGCCTTTGCGGCTCTGCTGATATTGCAGGCTCTCAATGTCGAGCCGGACGCGATTGGCTTCAAGTTCGCTGAGTTTGCCCTTTTTCCAGTCCAAGTCTATGCCGGAAGTTTTGATTCTTTCGTTGGTTCGGATTGCGGCTTTTTCGAGGTCACGGTCATATTTTTCTTTCTTCTGCCGGTCTTTTTCCTCGTCCAGCGCGGTCTCGCGTTCCTGTTCTTCATTCAGTCGGCGCTGGTTCTCGTGTTCGTCAAGCTGCTGTTTTTCGGCCCGGGCCTGTTCCAGCTCGCGCTCCAATTCCTTTTCAAGTTCCTTTTCAAGCTCCAGCTCACTGGCGATGCTGTCGTCGCCTTCCGGCGTGCTGCTGTCGTCAAACAAAATGCCGCCGCGGTTTTGAGCAGCCTGGTCGCTTTTCAGAAAAGAGACGATGGACTTGACATAAAGAATGATTATCAGGAACAAAAACAGAATGAAGGCCAGCAGCATCAGAATAATGGAAACAATGCGAAGATTGTCGGCGCCGGAAAAATAGCGGCTGAAAATCCCGGCCATGACGTCCAGATTGCTGGACACCGTGCTTAAAAAATCTCCTGCGGAGAGAACAGTTATTACCTGATCCGGCATAATTTCAAGGCCACCATTTACAAATTGTCAATTAGTGTTTAGTATACCTTACTGCAACGCATTATATTACAGGTGCGGGCAAAAACACAACAAGAAAAAGAACTAGCAGAAATAGATTAAAAATGGGTTACTTCAGCCAGAGAAAAAAACACGAGAGAGCGAACCTGATTCTTAACATTACGCTGACGACCATCGCCGTGCTTACTGTGCTGTCCTTTTTTGACAGCTCAATCAGCCGCTTTTTCGATTTGCTCGGTTTCTGGCGCTTTCATTACTATATAATCACGCTGGCGGCGTTTTTCTATGCGCTGGCCGGCAAGTTTTTCGTTCATGCCGCGGCTGCGTTTGTGCTGCTGACAATCAATTATGCGGCGATAGCCTCTTCCGCCAACATTTTCAGCAATGCGGCGCAGGAAGGCGAAAACAGGCTTACCATCCTGTATCAGAACAATGTGCGGCATGCCGAGCCGCTGGTTCGCGATGCCAAGGAAGCGAACGCCGACATCATCGGCGTCAACCACCGCCGGATTCCGGCATATCTGCCGGAGAGTTTCGGCGACTACCAGTTGTTTCATCAGGAAGGCGATGCCGAAAAGAGTTTCATTTTGACCCGAAAAACGCCGCTTCGCGCCGGAAAGCTGCGGCTGACCGCAGAAAGAACTGCATCGTTTCTGACTTTTGAAGCAGGCGGCAGGAATCTGATTTTCGTCAATGTCAATTTTGCCGGGCTGACCGGCAGCGAAGAAAAAACGGTCTTCGGCAATCTGGCCGAATTTGTTCTCAGTCAGGACGAGCCGCTGATTATCGTCGGCGATTTCGGAATTCCCGCCTGGTCGGAAACTTTTCGGACGTTTTTGGCTCAGACCGGACTGGAAGTCAAAAACCACATCATCATGAGCGACGGCAGCAGCAGGTTCAACCTGTTTACGGTGCCCAGCGTCAATGTTCTGGGTTATCGCAGCCTCGGGTTGGAAAATATTGACATTTTACCGGCGCACAAAGGCAGCCGCCCGTTCCGTTTTGACCTAATCTTTTAGTTCAGTTTCCGCAACTTTTCATTTAACATCCGGGAAAAACTGTTTTTGCCGAAAGTTTCGGCGCAGGCAACCGCGGTTTGCAAATTTTTGCGCGCCTGTTCGGCGTTACCCTGATGAAGCTCAATCAGGCCAATGTTGGCATAATCGGCTGCCGCCGCGGTATAGCGGTCGTTTTTCCGTTCCAGCGCCGCGGCTTCCTGAAACCAGACCTTAGCCGCTTCCTCTTCACGGCGGCGCAGAAAAATCAACCCCATCAGATTATAGGCTCCGGCAATATGAAAAGAAGTCCGCTGCTTCTTCGCCTCGGGCAGGAAAGCGCGCAGAACATGTTCCGCCGTGTCGGTTTCGCCGTTTTCAAACAGAGCCAGCGCCTGCAGATAGAGGCTTTCGAAACAGGCCGCAAGATTACCGTCCCGCCGGTAGTATCCGGCCGCTTTTGCCGCGGCGGCGGCCGCTTTGTCCCTTTTTTTGCGCGCATAAAAGACATGGGCGGAAAGTTCGGCGGAAAAAGCAAGCCCCGAAACGGAATTCAGACGCCGGCTGATTTTTTCGCTTTGCTCAAGACAACGGCGCGCTTCGGTATAGCGGCGCTGCAAAATGTTCAGCAATGCCTGTTGGTTGAGAAGGCCGGCCGCAAGTCTTTCGGCGCCGGCAGTCCGGCTGAGTTCCAGCGCCCGCGCAAAATCGTCCGCCGCTTCCGCAAATTTTTCCTGAAGCGTCCAGAGCATGCCGCAGTTGCCGACAGCTTCGGCCTCTCCGACCGCGTCGCCGTATGAACGGAAAAGGCCGGCGGCCGCGTCAAACATAAATTTCGCCACGTCTTCGACACAGGAAAGCCGATAGACCGTTCCGCTCAAAAGCAGTGCCTGCGCCTCTTCGACAAAAGCCTTTTCCCGTTCGAAAAGACTAACCGCCTCCGCCGCACAGGCCGAAGCGGAGAGCATGTCGCCGTCGCGGAGAAACAGCCAGCCCTGCACGAACCGCTTGCGTGCCTTGGCATAGCGGGACAAATTCCTGTCCGGAACGTTTTCGATGATTTTTTCCGCGGCGTCTTTATCGCCGGCAAACAAGCGAAAAACCGCGGTTTCGACCGGAGAAAGCCTTTTATCCGGCTCGGCAGCCGACAATGCTTCAAGCAACAGGGCATCGGTTTCGCGACCGCGGCGGCGCAGAAAAGCTTCCGCCGGAGCGGTTTTGCCGCAGGCCATATTTAACAGCGCCCGGCGCGCGCTTTGGGAACGACAGCCGAGTAAAAAGGCAATCGTGCGCCGCAGTACGTCCGAATTGAAATACATCCGGCCGCGTTCAATCCGGCTGCGCTTCAAGAGTTTTCGAACCGCCATTTTCTGAAAATGGTCGCGGCGTATTCGGCGCAGCAGCCGGAACAGATTCCAGCCCGCATAGAAAAAAACGGCGAAAATTAATATATATTGCCAATAAATCATCTGACGTTTAACACTAAATTAGTTATTCCCGGGTTATATTCGGCTTAACAATGAAAATATATAGGGATTTTTGCAAAATGGCTATCTCAAAATTGAAATCTGACGAGTTATACAAAAAATGCGACCCGCACAAGTTCGAGTTTACAACAACCGCAGAGCTGGAAGAGCGGCTTTCGGCACTGGGGCAGGATCGCGCCCTGAGCGCCGTGGAACTCGGCATCAACATCAAGTCCAAAGGGTACAACCTGTTCTGTCTCGGCCCCGAGGGAACCGGCAAGACCAGCCTGGTCAAACGTATTCTGGTCAAAGAGGCCAAAGAGCGTCCAACCCCGCAGGACTGGGTTTACGTTTACAATTTTGAAGAACCGCACAAGCCTATTGCCATATCCTTTGCCGCCGGCGACGCTCCCGAATTTGCCAAGGACATTGACAAACTTATCGAAGAATTTTCGTCTTCCATTCCGGCCGTGCTGGACAGCGACGAATATAAGGCGGCCCTGAGCATTATCCGCGAAAAATATAAGCAGAAAAAGGAGGAATACATCCGCCTGCTGCAAAAAAAGGCCAAAGGCAAAAGCGTTTCGCTGCTGCATATGCCGGTCGGACTGGTCGTCGCGCCGGTCAAAAACGGCGAGGTACTCAGTCCGGAAGCCTTTGACGAATTGCCGGAAGACGAGAAAAAGTCGCTTATCGACGACCTGAACATGATGCAGGAAGAAATTGAAAACGCCGCGCAGGACCTGCCCGAATGGGAGGACAAACAGCGCCGCGAATCGAGCCTGCTGCGCGAAAAGTTCATTAAAGTCGCGGTTAAAAACCCGATTGACAATCTGCGCCATAAATACAAAGGACACAAACAGGTTGGCGACTTTCTGAAAGCGGTTCAGAAAAACATCATCGAAAACATCGAAGACTTTCTGCCCAACGGCGGTAATGAAAACGGAAACCAGGGCGAAGGCGAAGACGCGCTGACTGCATTGCTGAGCCGCATGAACAAACAGGAAGAAGACAAATTTGCCAAATTTAAGGTTAATGTCGTCGTCAAAAACGAGCCGGGTTCCGGCGCGCCGATTGTCCATCTGGACCATCCGACGCAGGGCAATCTGGTCGGCAAGGTCGAGCGTCTGCAACAATACGGCGCCCTGCTGACCGACTTTACGCTGATTAAGGCCGGCGCCCTGCACCGCGCCAACGGCGGTTTTCTGTTGATTGACGCCCGCAAGCTGCTGTTGCAGCCTTATGCCTGGGATTCTCTCAAACGCGCTCTGGCGTCCAAAACCATTAAAATCGAAACGCCGAGCGACGAAACCAGTTTTACGACCATTTCGCTGGACCCGATGCCCATTCCGCTGGACGTCAAGGTTATCCTAACCGGCGACGAAGACCTGTATGAGGTTCTTTCCGAACGCGACCCTGATTTTTCAGACTACTTTAAAGTCGAAGCCGATTTCGGCGTGCTGATGGACAGAACCGAAGAAAACGAACTGGAATATGCCAAACTCATCGGTTCGCTTTCCAAAAAGAAAAAACTGCGGTCGCTGAACCGGCAGGCGGTGGCGAAAGTCATCGAATATTCGTCGCGGCTGGCCGAGGATTCCGAAAAACTGACCGCGCACATTGCCTCTATCGGCGACCTGTTGCGTGAGGCCGACTATTGGGCGCGCAAATCAAAAGCCAATCAAATCGGCAAAAATCACATTGAGCAGGCTATCGACGCGCAGATTTACCGCAGCGACCGCATTAAGCAGGCCATGTTGGAACAGATTGATAAAGGAACCATCCTAATTGACGTCGAAGGCGAACGCGTCGGGCAGATCAACGGTCTGGTCGTATACAACTTCTCGCGCAATTCCTTCGGCAAGCCGTCGCGAATTACCACACAGGTTCGGCTTGGCAAGGGCGAATTTATCAACATCGAACGAGAAGTCGAAATGAGCGGCCCGATACACAGCAAAGGCGTATTGATTCTGCAATCGCTGATTGCCAACCGTTTTGCCAAGGAATCGCCCTTGTCGCTGTCGGCTTCGATTGTTTTCGAGCAGTCCTACGGCGGCGTCGACGGCGACAGCGCTTCGTCAACCGAATATTACTGCCTGTTGTCGGCCATTGCCAACCTGCCGATTAAGCAGAATATTGCGGTAACCGGTTCCATCAACCAGTTTGGCGAAATTCAGCCCATCGGCGGCGCCAATGAGAAAATCGAAGGTTTCTTCGACGTCTGCAACCATCGCGGCCTGACCGGAAACCAAGGCGTGATTATTCCGCGCACCAACGTCAAGGACCTGATGCTGCGCGAAGACGTGCTGACTGCCGTTGACGAAGGACGTTTCCATATCTGGGCTGTCGACACCGTCGACGACGGCATTGAAATACTGACCGGAATTCCGGCGGGAAAGGCCGACAAAAACGGCGATTATCCGAAAGGCACCGTCAATTATATGGTCAAAAAGAGTCTGGAACACTATTACAAGCGCTATGTCCATTTTGCCAAAGAAACCAACGGCTGTCTCGGCAAATAAGATGAAAATTCTGTTTGTCTGTTCCGCCAACATCTGCCGGTCGCCGACCGCGGAAGGTATCATGCGACAGCTTTGCCCGGAAGCACAAATCGATTCCGCCGGTCTCTGCGCTTATGAAGGCGACGCTCCGGACATATACGCCGTTACCTGCGCCGCACGGCACGGAATCGACATTTCCGGGCTGCGTTCAAGACCGGTGCGCGCCGACGACTTTGCCGTTTTCGACCGGATTTTGGCCATGGATGCCGACAGCGCCGGATATCTGGAACTGCGACGGCCACAGGGCGACAAACGTTATCAGAAAGCAAAAATCGAAAACCTGGCGGCTTACGCCGGCGTTTCGCAGATTCCGAATCCATACGGCACAGACGGTTTCGAGGCGGTTTATGACCTGATTGACAAAGCCTGTCGGAATCTGGCGGCAAAAATTCAGGAGAATTTGGCAAGCAGCGCCTTATAGGCGATTGTCAGCTGTTTGAATTTTTCTTCGGCGTTTTTATCATCATGATTGACATCGGGATGATATTTTTTGACCAGCTTTTTATATTGCTTTTTCAGGGTTTCAACGCTTACTTCGCCGGGCTTAAGCTCCATAATCTGCAAAAAGCGCCGTTCTTCCTCGTTATACCAGACATCGTCCATGGCGGCGAAGTCGGTGGCATATTCGCCGAAGAAACCGAAATCGTCCTTGATGTTGTATCCGAAATTATATTTGACCTTTGATTTGAAGCCGCGAAAGTGCATGCGGCGTTTGGGCTCTTCTTCCGGCGCTTCGGTCGAAATGCCCTCATAGTAGTTCCATTTGGCGTTATATTCCTGCACGTGTTCCAGACAAAACCAATAATATTCTTTCAACCTGCGGTTTTTGGGTGCGCGGTATTCTCCGGGTTTATTGCAGCCCGGGTGATCGCACCGGCGTTCTTTGTCATCGGTCTGCGGTGCAAAATATTTGCGGCTTCGTACAGCTTTTCTCATAAACGCTAAAATTTTTTCCGTTGATGGTTGTGTTTTATAATTCAAGGATATATTATTAGCCTATTCTTGCCGCAATGGCAACAGAATAGAATAAAATTCGCCTTGTTTTAACATTATTATCGGACTGCCTGAGAACTGCCCAATGACAAAACTGGTTAACAAAGTGCTTATTATCAACGGCCGCAGAACAAGCATGCGTTTATGCCTCAGCGAATGGTGCGCGCTGGAAAGAATCTGCCGTGAAGAAAAGCTTTCGCGCAACCGCCTGATCGAAATCATCGAAAACAGCAACCGGGTTCATCTGGGCCTGACATATCTGACCAGGCTGTTTACGCTGTTTTATTTCTACAATCAGGCAGTCAGTCCGAAAGAACATTTCGGCCGCAAGAAAGGCGAAGAAAAAATCCGCCTGGTTCTTGAAGAACTCTATGCGGTCAAAAGCGAAACAGCATAAAAAGAATCAGCGCGGCAATCAACGCCGGTCCCCAATACAGAATCGAGGTTTTAAAAGTTCCGGCCGGCGCCTCTGAGCGTTTTTTATCAAGATAACGCGGCCAAAAGTTCGGGGATTTCTTTTCGACCGCCGACAGCCTGCCGGTTTTAAAACCGAGAAGATTCATCTGGCTGACGAATTTTTCGCCGGGCGCCAAAAAAGTTTTTTCAGGTTCAACCGTACCGGCATAATCCGCAAATATATTTTCAATCTCGGATGCCGGACAATAACTTTTAAGTTCCCCTATCGCCCGGCACAGCTTCAATCCGGCAAAATCACGGGGCACTTTACCGCGCCCCAAAGCAAAAAGTCGATGTTCGCAAGACGCCGGAAAGACCGCGTCAACACCGGCAAAAGCGACACGCCCTTTGGTATCGACGGCAAGCCGGTTCCAGCCGGCAACGACAATCTTCCTGACAAACAGCATTTTGGCAAACAAACGCACAAGGTTTTTCCCGGCTTCCGGCGTCAAATCGGCCGTTAAAACAAAATCACGCGGCGAATCCGCAATCCATTGTCCGGCAGAAGTTTTTAGCCAATCGGTCGGAAGTGCCCAAAACGCTTCCGAATCCGCGGAAACATTCGTCAATGCCTCCTGTTCGGAAGCATACAGACGCATATCGGAAGCCAGAAGCAAACGCTTGTCAAAAGCGGCGGCGGCATCGGGCCAGGCGGCAAAATCGCCGGACGCCAGTTCGCGGAACAGACGGCGGCAAAAAAAGGAATCGCAGTCGCTCTTCTTACGCAACACGACCGGCCCGGAAGGGAAATGTTCGGTTTTTTCCGACAAAAAAAGCGGCGCGGAACTCTCCGGCGCCAAAGCGGCCAATTCTGAAAGCAGAACGGTAAGGCCGGCATTCCGGGGAACAGCCAGAAAAGACTCCAGCCGCCGTGGAAAAGGTTCCGCCGACGGCTTTACAAAAAAGCGCGCCGGGGTTATAACATCTTTGAAAGACGACAGTCCGTCCAACAAAAACAACAAGTCAAAACGGGCCAGTCCGACGGCCAATTTCAATTTTTGGCAACTGTAAACAAAACGGTTTATCATACGCATCTTTTTACCCGAGGTTAACATGCCGGAATTACCTGAAGTCGAAACCGTAAAAAACGCGCTGCTCAAAGCGGTCGACAAAGCCAATATAACCAAAGTAAGCATTTACAACAACCGTTTTCGGAAAATAATCCCGGACGATTTTGCACGGCGAATCGAAGGCGCGCAGATTGCGGCAGTCCGCCGCAAGGCAAAATATCTGCTGCTGGAACTCGACAACGGGCTGACTGTCATCTGGCATCTGGGCATGAGCGGCAAAGTCAAAATCAGCGACTTTCCCCCGGAAAAGAAGGAAAAGCATGACCATGTCATGATTGAAACCGACAAGGCAACGCTGGTTTTCAACGACGCGCGGCGTTTCGGCATGCTGACTTATGCCGAAACTTCCGGCCTCGGGCACTGTTCCCTTTTTGCCCACATCGGCACCGACCCCTTTGACGAGCGTCTTGACGGATTATATTTATATAATAAACTGCAAAATAAGAAGATACCGATAAAGGCGGCGCTGCTGGATCAGTCAATTGTCAACGGAATCGGCAACATCTATGCTTCGGAGGCGCTTTTTGATGCGGGAATCGACCCGACGCGGCCGGCAGGAAACCTGAGTCAGAAAGACTGCGGCCAGCTGGTGCAAAGCGTCAGGAAGATTCTCCGTCAGGCCATAGAGGCCGGCGGTTCGAGCATTCATGACTATCGCAAGCCCGACGGCAGCCTGGGGTATTTTCAAAACATGCATTGCGTTTATAACAAAACCGGGCAAAAATGTCCCGGATGCACTTGCAATATTGCCCAAACCGGCGGTATAAAAAAGATAGTCCAGGCCGGACGTTCGACTTTCTACTGCCCTGTTAAACAAAAGTGATGACGACGATGAAAAACAAATTTTATTTTCTGGCGGCCGCGCTGCTCGGTTTTCTGACTTTTTCGGCACCGGTTAAGGCGGCTTCTTTTCTGGAAGGCTATGAAGACATTCCGGTTATGAGAGGCCTGCGGCAGATTCCAAGCGACACGATTTCTTTCGGCAATGAGGAAACGCGTCTGGTCGAAGCCATGCTGACCGGTTCGAAAGTCGGTTTTAAGAGCGTGAAGAAATTTTACGTCGACACCCTTCCGCAGCTCGGCTGGACCTATCAGGGACAAAGGGGCAGCAGCCTGCTTTTCTACCGCGACGGCGAAGCTCTGGAAATCGTCAAGGAATCGGCCAAACCGCTGAACGTCCGTTTTACCATTAAGAATCAGATTTAGGATATAATGCAATGGAGTATGCCAACATTACCGTCGAAACCAGAGA
Source organism: Azospirillum sp. CAG:239 (assembly GCA_000436375.1). Taxonomy (GTDB): domain Bacteria; phylum Pseudomonadota; class Alphaproteobacteria; order RF32; family CAG-239; genus Scatacola_A; species Scatacola_A faecigallinarum. The sequence continues at coordinate 18,989 of FR885426.1, forward strand.
GAATCTGGGCATTATTACACTTAACCGCCCGCAGGCGCTCAATGCGGTCAATGCAGAAATGCTGAAAGAGCTTGCTCTGGCCGCCGAAGCGTTTGACAACAACGATGCGGTCAGGGTTCTGATTGTGAAAGGCGACGGCAAAACCTTCGCCGCGGGAATCGATATCAAGGAAGTTCTAAGCCGCGCCGACAGCAAGTTTCTGGGCATTGACGAAATGCAGAACTGTTTCCGACGTTTTACCGCCGTCAAAAAGCCGATTATCGCCGCCGTATCCGGCTATGCCCTGGGAATCGGCTGCGAACTGGCGCTGGCCTGCGACATTATTCTGGCTGCGGACAACGCAAGGTTCGGCCAGCCGGAACTCAGTCTGGGCACAATTCCGGCATTCGGCGCCACACAGCGTCTGACCCGCGCGCTCGGCAAAGCCAAGGCGATGGAAATGATTTTAAGCGGCCGGGCCTTGACGGCGGAAGAGGCTTTTGTTTCCGGACTCGTCAGCCGGATTGTGCCGCTGCCCGATTTGTTTGAAGACGCGGCAAAAACCGCCGCCCGGATTGCAGCTCAGCCGCTCGGCGCCCTGAAGGCGGCAAAAGAAGCGGTTCTGGCGGCTCAGAACACGCCGCTGGAAGAAGGAATCGCCTTTGAAGGGAAAGCCGCGCAGTGTTGTCTGGCCGCGGACGAATTCAGAGAATCGCTCAGAAATTTTGCCGCAGGGCACAAATAAGCGGCGGCAAGGTTCCAAAATAGGGCTTTTTTGCTAAATTAGGTATTGACTTAAGCCGTGCTAAGAGTTTATAAAGCATATCAGAATTGAAAAATGTCGTAACTATTTAATACAGGATAAAGAGATATGGCCAATCATAAATCGGCAAAAACGAGAATTAACAGAAACAACAAGAGAAGCATTATCAACGGTGCCCGCAGAAGCCGCGTCCGTACTTTCGTCAAGAAGGTCAACGCCGCCATTCTGGAAAACAACAAAGAAGCCGCCAAGGCCGCTTTGATTGTCGCCGAATCCGAACTGATGAGAGCCGCCCAGAAAGGCGTGCTGCCGAAGAACACCGCTTCCCGCACCGTTTCTCGTCTTTCTGCCAAAATCAAAGCTCTGTAGTTTTTTAATTACACGCAGTTTTACGGACGCAAACCGACTTATGTCCCTTACAAGCAAGGGTTGTTCGGTTTGCGTTTTTTTATGGGAAAAACGGCAGAATCTAAGCGACTCTGCAAGAATCTTCTGTCAAGGAAATTAATTGCAATGTTCGGAGAATGTTCTGTTGTAATTATTTTTTTTTGACTCTACTATCCAGTCACTTTCTGATTTGAAAGATGTTCCTTTTAATTCGGATGCCGGTTGAAAAAAACATGGGGAACAACCGCCTGCGGATTAAGAAAAGGACGGATTTTTTGCAAAGGACAGCCAAAGCTTTTGCGTTTTAGGGGAAACGACGGCTTTCGGCTTTTTGAAAAAAATCCCGCGTTCCGGAAAAGGCTGCCTCGGAAGAAAACCGTTAAAACGGACAGGTTCGAAAAAGGCAAAACCGACCGGAAAGAACGGGCGGAAACGCGGCGCCGCGAAAAGTTGCTTTTGAAACGGGAAACATTTGCCCGGAAAGAAAAAGAACGTGCGGACGGTTTGTTTCGGCGGCGGACGGAAGGAGAACAGAATTTTCGGACGAGCAAGGCTCCGCACGAAACACTGCTTCGGCGTTCAGGGAACGGCTTTTGCATCGGAAAGTATCCTAAGCAACAAGCGTTTTTAGTGATTTTATTAATATGGGGAGATATGATGGCTGAAGAAGCAATAAACAACAACAGTTCTGTTCAGGAACAATGGGGACAGATCTGCAGCCAGTTGAAAGTTGAAGTAGGGGAAACAGCTTTTGACAGTTGGTTAAAGCCACTGACACCGGGTGCTTTTAACGACGGAATCATGAACATCTGTGTTCCGACCCGATTTATGAGAAACTGGGTAATTACGCATTACAGCGACCGCATCCACAAAATATGGGAAAAGAAAAACCCGGCCATTAAAAGCGTCAACTTTGTTGTTCAGGCCGTTCAGGACGAAAGCAAAGGCCTTTACAACCCTTCCTGCCGCTCGCTGCTGAAAAAGATTTCATCCAGCCCGGCTCCTCAAAACATCTACCAGTCCGGCCTTAATTCGGTTCTGGCCAACAGCAACGAATTTCAGGCCAATACCGACCAGTCCTTGTCGGTGCCGCTGAATCCGCAATATACGTTCGATAATTTTGTCGTCGGCAAAACCAACGAATTTGCCTATGCGGCCGCCCGTAAAGTCGCCGAATCGAGAAACGTGTCGTTTAATCCGCTGTTTCTGTATTCCGGCGTCGGCCTGGGCAAAACCCATCTGATGCATGCCATCGCCTGGCACATCAAACAGCAGGATCCGACCCGCAACATCGTTTATCTGTCGGCCGAAAAATTCATGTACAAGTTTGTCCGCGCCCTGCGTTACAAAGACACCACCGCTTTCAAGGAACAGTTCCGTTCGGTCGACGTGCTGATGGTTGACGACGTCCAGTTCATGGGCGGCAAAGACACTACGCAGGAAGAGTTTTTCTACACGTTCAATTCACTGATTGAAGAAGGGCGCCAGATTATCATTTCCGCAGACAAGTCGCCGGCAGACCTGGAAGGAATCGAAGCCCGCCTGAAGTCGCGGCTCGGCTGCGGTCTGGTCGCAGACATTCATCCGACCGATTTCGACCTGCGCATCGGCATTCTGGAAAACAAGGCGCGTCAGCTGGGAATCGAGCTGCCGCAGAAAGTTTCCGAATTTCTGGCCAGCAAAATCACTTCCAACATCCGCGAACTGGAAGGCGCCCTGCGCCGTGTGATTGCCCATTCGCAGCTGCTGAGCGACAAGGAAATCACGCTGGACATGACGCAGGACGTTCTGAAAGATATGCTGCGTTCGTATGACAAGCGCACAACCATTGACGAAATCCAGAAAAAGGTGGCCGAACATTTCAACATTTCGGTCAAGGAAATGCAGTCTTCCCGTCGTGCCCGCACGGTTGCCCGGCCGCGGCAGATTGCCATGTATCTGGCTAAACAGCTGACTTCGCGCTCGCTGCCGGAAATCGGCCGCAAGTTCGACCGCGACCATACAACGGTCATGCATGCCGTCCGCAAAGTCGAGGAACTGATTCTGGAAGACGCTTCCCTGGCCGAGAATGTCGACGCCCTGAGAAGAATCCTCGAAGCGTAATCTTAACCATACACTCCTCGAAGCGGGTGCCGTTTGTCAACACGGCGCCCGTTTTTTGTTGCCGAAAAGAACCATGAAACTAAAATAGGCAGAAAGGAGAAAAAAATGACGGACGGAAAAACGGTAAAAGTCGGTTTGGGACTGTATATTCTCAATGACAGAGGACAGGTTCTGCTCGGGCTGCGCAAGGCAAAACACGGCGAAGGCACCTGGTGTCCGCCGGGAGGACATATGGAATACGGCGAAAGCTTTGAAGAAGGCGCGGTTCGCGAAGCCTTTGAAGAAACCGGCATCCGCGTTAATCCCGCTGACGTCCGCGTGGCGGGCGTTACCAACGACTTTTTCAGGGAATCGGGCAAGCACTATGTGACAATCAATCTGACAACCCGTTCTTTTGCCGGAGAACCGCGAATCGCCGAACCGGACAAATGCGCCGGATGGCAATGGTTCGACCCTGACAAGCTGCCGGAAAACATGTTTCTGCCGGCAGCCAATTTTTTGAAGACGCACAGGCTTTCGGAATGCTAAAAAAGCTGTTGACGAATCGCGGTTTTGATTTCGATTTTTGCGAAATTTATGCTAGTCTTCGGGAAAATGAGTTTTATGTTTAAACATTAATGGTACAAAAAAATGAAGTTTACGATTGAGCGCGCAAAATTACTGAAAACTCTGAGCCATGTTCAGAGCATTGTCGAAAAAAGAAACACCATTCCGGTACTTTCCAACGTCAGAATTGAAGCCATGGAAGACGGCATCAGCTTTAAAGCGACCGACATGGATACCGAAATTACCGAAATCGTCGACGCAAAAACTGCGGAAACCGGCGCAACCACGGCTCCGGCACATATGCTGTACGATATTGTCCGCAAGCTTTCCGACGGTTCGGACGTCGAGCTGACTTTTCCGGACGAAAAAGGCCAGCTGACAATCGCTTCAGGGCGTTCAAAGTTTTCGCTGTCGACCATCGGTGTCGAAGACTTTCCGGTTATTTCGGGCGACAAGCTGCCGGTTAACTTCGCAATGGGCAAAGACGAGCTGAAAGACGTTATCGACCGCACGCAGTTTGCCGTTTCGACCGAAGAAACCAGATACTATCTGAACGGTTTGTACATTCATGCCAAGAATGAGGGCGAAGCCAAAGTTCTGCGCGTCGTTGCTACTGACGGCCATCGCCTGGCCTGTGTCGAATCGCCGCTGCCGAAAGGCGCCGAGAGCATGGCCGGCGTTATCGTTCCGCGCAAAACGGTCGGAGAAATCCGCAAGCTGCTGGACGATACGTCAACCGACAACATTACCATCGCCCTTTCGGAAAACAAAATCCGCTTTACGATGGAAGACGTTACGCTGACCTCGAAACTGATTGACGGCACTTATCCGGATTATGAGCGCGTCATTCCGACTGATAACGACAAGGTTCTGGAACTGGGCGTTAAGGAACTGTCTTCGGCAGTTGACCGCGTTTCGGTCGTTGCCGAGAGAACCCGCGCGATTAAAATGATTACCAACAAAAATCACGTCACGATTACGACTTCCAGTCCCGATTTGGGTTCCGCAATGGAAGAAGTTGAGGCTAAATATGACAGCGAATCGCTGGAAATCGGCTATAACTTCCGCTACCTGCTGGATATTCTGAACGAAGTCAAGGGCGACAGCGTCAAAATCAGTTTTGCCGACGGTTCTTCGCCTTCGGTTATTCATGATACCAGCGACGCCAGCGCCATTTACGTTTTGATGCCGATGCGCGTATAAGGACACGATGGATAATTTAGCATTAAATCTGGCTCAGTTTATCAAAGAAAAGTCAGGCGTTTCGCGCCTGACTTTAACTGACTTCAGAAATTATGCACATTTACGCATTAACGCTAAATTAGCACCGATAATCATAACCGGCGAAAACGGCACCGGCAAAACCAACATTCTGGAAGCAATTTCTTTTCTGACCCCCGGCCGGGGCATGCGCTCGGCGCGGCTGGCCGACATTAAGCGGATTACGCCGGCGCTGATAAACGACGAATACAGTCCGACCGAAATTTCGAATCTGAACTGGGCGGTTTCGGCACAGGTTTGCAAAGGCGACGAAGAAATTGAAATCGGCACGGCCGTCGAACGTACGGCGCGCGAATATGACGAAGACGACATTCGCTCCTACGAACGGCGAATCATTAAAATCAACGGCCAAAAAATCACATCGCAGTCCGAACTCGGCAAATATATCTCCGCCATTTGGCTGACGCCGCAGATGGATCGGCTGTTTCGCGGCGGCTCACAGCCCCGGCGCAGTTTTCTCGACCGCCTGGTCTATGCCTTTGACGTCGAACATGCCAAAAGAACCGCTAATTTCGAACACCTGTACAAAGAATGGTACCAACTGCTGAAAAGCGGCAATGCCAACGACGGCTGGCTGTCTTCGCTGGAGGAAAACATGGCCGGCACAGGCGTGGCGATTGCGGCGGCGCGGCGCGAACTGATTGCCAAGCTGAACAAATTTATTGAGCACGAACCGGACGACGTCTTTCCAAACGTCATGCTGGAACTGGACGGTACGATTGAACAACTGCTGGATACGATGCCGGCGATTGACGTTGAAGACTATTATATTCAAAAGCTGAAATCGCAACGCCGCAACGTGTTGTATAACGACAACGTCGACGGCGTGAATCGTACGGATTTCAAAGTTTATTACAAGAAAAAAAGAATGCCGGCGGAACTTTGTTCTACCGGCGAGCAAAAATCTCTGCTTATCAGCATTATTCTGGCACAAACCAAATGCCAGACATTGGACAAAGGTTTTGCGCCGGTGTTGCTGCTGGACGAAGTGGTTGCTCATCTGGATGATCTGAAACGCGAAGCGCTGCTGGAAAAAATCCGTGAACTGGGCATTCAGGCATGGATTACTTCGACCGACCCGAAACTTTTCGCTTCACTGGCCGAGGACGCGCAATTTCTGACGGTAAAAAACAACAGCGTGACAGCATCTTAAATTATCAAAAACTTCTCTGACAGCTAATTATTTATTTTCTTTAACTCAACAAAAACTTCTGTCGGATCAAAATCCAAGGCTTCGGCAATATCCATTAGTTCAATAACATCAAGTCGTCTTTCGCCTTGCTCATATTTTCCGACAAATGACAGCGGCATGTTTAACTGTTTTGCCAATTCCCATTGCGTAAGATTTTTGTCTTTGCGTTTTTGTTTCAAAAAACGTCTGAAATGTCTATATCTTTCTGTGAATATTGAACGTGTCATCTGGCGTTCTGCATTTTAATTTACTATTTTCTGACGGAAAAAAGTATTTCTATTTGTCTTAATGCCGCTTTTTGCGAAGCTAGGCTCTCTTTTTTCAACAATTTTATGATTTCTTCAATGGTTGGGTTCAAATCTATCCGCAAATTTTCCGCTTCGCAAAATAAGGAAGAAATATTTACATTCAAATGTTCGGCAATTATTTCCAATATTTTGACACTTGGATTAACACTGCCGTTTTCAATATTAGAAATCGTTTTTTGAGAAATTCCGGTTAGTTCGGCAAAAGCTTCCTGACTCAGCTTCTTCTCTTTTCTGAGTTGTGCTATTCTTCGGCCTAATTTATATATAAACTCACTTTTTCTCATAAAAGTATCATCTTATCTAAAGCTCAAAAATGCTATAGAACTATATTTCTTTTAAATATTGACTTTGAAATAAATAAGAAATATATTTCTTCTGATATATTTAAGTTATTATGATTTTAAATATATCAGATAGTTGCGGCAGCGCTCAACTATCCGAAGGGCTAGAGATAGTCCGGCGAATTAGCGTTCGCTCAAGGCACAAAGCAGGGTTTGGATATAACTCTGAAACTTAATTGTGGACTTTTTCCGCAATTAGGACTATATCCCCGGTTATAAAAGCCTTTTATGGCCGGGGAAGCCCGGGGCGACCCGGGGCCATTTCTTTGTGCATGGTTACGCTAACTTCTCCGGCCACCTTTTCCAAGGTGGTTTTTCTTTAGCTCTCTCATTTTACGGAAAGGAGGGACTATGGAAAAAGAACTATCTCTCACAATCATCCACAATGACCAGGGCGAAGAGGGCTGTCTGCTCACGCAAGACGACATGCGGCAGCTGCTTAAAAATTTCCGCCGGGAGGCGCAGCTGAGTTTCGAAGCCTTGGGCAAACTCTGCGACATTGACCCCGAAATTCTTCAGGATTATGAAGAAGGAATTTACAATTTGCGGCCGGAAGCCTACCGGCTGATTCTTCACGTTTACGGTTTGCTGTTTGACGATTTCAAAGTCAAAAACTGACCGTCAACGATTGCCGTTTTGCATCATGAAACCGTCAACCTGCATATTGTAAAGCTTGTAATACAGGCCTTTTTTGCGCAACAGGCTCAGATGGGTTCCCTGCTCGACAATGCGTCCTTTGTCAAAAACCAGAATCCGGTTCATCTCACGCAGGGTTGACAGACGATGGGCTATGGCGATGACGGTCTTGTTTTTCATCAGCCGGACCAAAGATTTTTGAATATGCTTTTCGCTTTGGCTGTCCAGCGCCGAGGTCGCCTCGTCAAAAACCAGTATCGGCGCGTTTTTCAAAATGGCGCGGGCAATGGCAATCCGCTGGCGCTCGCCGCCGGAGAGCACGACTCCGCGGTCGCCGACTTTGGTCTGGTAGCCGCCCGGAAAGGCGCGGATAAACTCGTCGGCGCCGGCCTGACGCGCCGCGAGGTAAATTTCCTCTTCCGTCGCATTGGTGCGGCCATAGCGGATATTGTCAAACAACGAGCGGTTAAACAGACAGACGTCCTGAGGAATCGCCGAAATCAGCCGATGCAGCGAATCCTGCCTGACGTCTCTGATATCCGTACCGTTGACTTTTATGCTGCCGGCAGTCGTATCATAGTAACGGGCAATCAGTTTGATAAAAGTCGATTTGCCGCTGCCGGAATGCCCGACCAACCCGACCTTTTCGCCGGCTTTAATCGTCAGGTTCAGATTTTCGAAAAGGTTTTCCCGGCCGGCGTAGGCAAAGGAAACGCCGTCAAATTCTATTTCAGCCTTGACTGCGCGGAGATCTGCGGCGTTGGGACGGTCCTTCAGTCCCGGTTCTACCGCCAGCGTGTCCAGTGCCGACTTGAGCTGGCCGTGAATACGCATGACATTGCTGTAAACCCAAGTCAGCTGAAAAACCATGCCGGCAATCATCGCAAACAGGGAATTGGCATAAATAAAGCCGGTCGTGTCGATAGCGCCGCGGCGGAAAATCCATATTGAAAGAAACATGAAACCGAGCATGGACACAACCGCAAAAAGGTTCTGTGTCAAGTGAATCCAGGCTTTGGCCTTTTGTTCGACGTTTTCGGCCCGGCGCAGAATCCGCAGGTGTTTTATCAGGTTCAACCGCTCGAAACGGAAATTGGCAAAGCTTTTAATCTCGCTGTAATTGGCCAGACTGTCGACAATAACGCCGTTGGCCAGACTCTGCCGGCGGCTGGTTTCCCGTGAAAGTGCCGAACGCTTTTGGCCGAGTTTCCAGCTGACCAGAACAATCAGCGTCAGCCAAAGCATCATCGCCGCAAAAAACCAAACATTCATAAAGCTCAAAATGCCGATGGCAATCAATACGTACATTACCATTGACGTTGACATCATAAACTCGTTGAAGCCGTCCAACACGCCGGTATTAAGCTGGGTAACCTTATTGGAAATATTGCCGGACATTTCCTGTGTGAAATATGCTATGGAATGGCGGTTAACATAGTCAAAGCTGTCACGGATAACCAGCGTCCGCACCTGTGGCAGAATCCGCGCGGCGATAAACATGGTAACGTCAAAAAATATGACCTTGCCCAAACCCAGCACAAAAGCGGCAAGCGCAAAACCGACGATTTTGTCCCAATAGTCCGGGGTTCCGACCTCGCCGGCCGCGGTACTGTAAATCTTGGCCAAATACAGCGGATAGACCTGCCCGCACAGCTGGGAAAGAAAATTGAGCGCCAGTACGGAAACGACCAGCAGTTTGAAAATACGAATATAATGCCACAAATACCTGAAGGGTGTTTTTTCCATCGCCGGCCTTTTCCATTAACTCAAAATTGACACATTGCTGATATTGTAATAATATGTTTTTTAGTTTGCGTGTTAACACATATTACAGGAAAAACGATGGAAACACAATATTACACCTTGATAGAAAAACAGGATTTCTTTGAAATTATCGAAAACAAGTTCGGCGAACTGGCTATTTTTATCGACGCCCGCGACGGCAGCCCGGTTAATCCGGTGCTGGAGTTTGACGGCAAAAAAACCGCCCTGCTGAAAAGAGACGAACGGCTGGCCGTGCGTCTGGACAACATCGACGAGGAAACCAAAGGCCCGCTGGCCGAAGCCGAATTTGTGCTGATTGTCGAACTCAACGGCAAAATGGTTGAGAGAACCTACGGCGTACCGGTTGAAAATGTTGAAGAAATCGAATTTAAGGGACGCCAGACCCGCGCCGACGAAATCGTCAAAGCCAAGAGCAAAGAAGATGTCATGAAGAGTTTCGGCGCTATCCGCAGCTGGAGTTGTGGTGGCAAACAATGATAGGATTAGTTCTGGTTACACACGGCAATCTGGCCAAAGAGTTTATTTCCGCCATGCAGCATGTGGTCGGCAGACAGGAGCAGGTTGAAGCCGTCTGCATCGGCCCGGAAGACGATATGGAAATGCGCCGCGCCGAAATTCTGAAAAAAGTCGGCGAAGTCGACAAAGGTCACGGCGCCATCGTGCTGACCGACATGTTCGGCGGCACCCCGTCCAATCTGGCCATTTCAATCATGGACCGCGCAAAAGTGGAAATCATCGCCGGCATTAACCTGCCGATGCTGATAAAACTGGCCTCGCTGCGCAAAGACAAATCGCTGAAAGAAACCGTCGAAGGCGCGCAGGAAGCCGGCAAAAAATATATTAACATCGCCTCGCAACTTTTGGGAATGTAAAATGACTGACAAGACTGTTTCCGCCGTTTTGGAAATCAAAAACAAAAAAGGCCTGCATGCCAGAGCCGCCGCCGCTTTCGTCAAGGCCATCGAAGATCTGGACGCCGAGGTGACCGTTGAGCGAATCGGCCAGAAAGTCAACGGCTGTTCGATTATGGGACTGATGATGCTGGCCGCCGCCAAAGGCACAACGATTTCAGTAACCTGCGCCGGCAATCAGGCCAAGGAAGCCCTTGATGCGCTTACCCTGCTGATTGACAGCAAATTCGGCGAAGAATAAGTTCGCAAAACATGAAGAAGAAAGCGCCCCGCAACAAAACTATCAGTCTGACCGGAAAAGAAACCGCCGCCTATGCGGCGAGAACCGTGCGACTGACCAGGACGGCGGCGCTTTCCGAAGTTTTGGACAAGACTATTTGTCAGGACGCGCTCAAGGCGCTTGATTTGCTTCCCGATGCCTGCGCCGACCTGCTGATTGCCGACCCGCCGTATAACCTTACCAAAATTTTCGGCAAAAGCACCTTTAAGGAAATGGACTTTGACGCCTACAAGCTGTGGCTGGACAAATGGCTGGCCAAAACCGTCCGGCTGCTGAAAGACGACGCTTCCGTCTATATCTGCGCAGACTGGAAAACGTCCATTGCCATTCCCGAAATTGCCGGCAAATACTTTATTCTGCAAAACCGGATTTCGTGGGAGCGCGAAAAAGGCCGCGGCGCGTTGAACAACTGGAAAAACTGTCTGGAAGACATCTGGTTCTTTACCAAAAGCCGCAATTACAAATTCAATCTGGATGCGGTTAAGGTTCAGCGTCCGGTAATTGCACCTTACCGCGACGAAGCGGGCCGCCCCAAGGACTGGGTAGACGACGGTAAAGGCCGCTACCGACTGACCGCGCCGTCAAACGTCTGGACGGACATATCCATTCCGTTCTGGTCAATGCCTGAAAATACGCCGCATCCGACTCAAAAGCCGGAAAAACTGATTGCCAAACTCATTTTGGCGTCCAGCAATGCCGGCGACGTTGTTCTCGACCCGTTTCTCGGTTCGGGAACAACTTCCGTTACGGCAAAGAAACTCGGGCGGCACTACATCGGCATCGAACGCGAAAAAGAATATGCCGCCATTGCCGAAAAACGGCTGGAAGACGCCGATGCAAACCGTACCATTCAGGGCTTTGAAAACGGCGTCTTCAAAGCGAGAAATTTTGCCTGAAAACCTCCTTATAACTAAATATCTGTAAGCTATAGCCTTGTTTCCGGAAGTTTCGGAATTATTTTCTATCATGTCGTTACGTTGACAGTTTAAAATAATTTTTAACAAGGAGTAAGATTATGAAAAACGAGAAAAGTTCAATGAAATCTGCCAGTGCCGAAAGTTCAAAATCTTCTAAATCCGCCAGCTCTTCAGGTTCCAGCTCGGGTTCGAAAAAATCCAGCAGCGACAGACGCTGCGGCTGCGGCGAATAAGCCTATCCGATAAACTCCGCCTCCGCTTCGGATTTTAAACCGGGCGGAGGTTTTTCGTTGTCAAATGACAATCCAGCGATTATATTGTGAAAAGTGAAAAAATTTTACGGGATTTCGAGAATGAAAAAAATTGCAGCTGCTTTCTTCGGACTGGCTTTGTTTTGCTCAGGCAACGCCGCGGCACAGACCGCCGACGACATCAAAAAGATTGAGAATTATCTGAACGGAATTAAAACCATGGAAGCGCGCTTTGTGCAGACGGCCAGCAACGGCAATACCGCAGAAGGAAAATTCTATATCGAAAAACCCAACAAAATCCGCATGACCTATGATGCACCCACTTCGGTACTGATTGTCGGCGACGGCAATTTCATCGTCTACAACGATACCGAACTCGACCAGGTTACGCATATAGACTATGACGACATTCCGGCCAGCCTGATTTTGGCAAACGACATCAAAATTGACGGCAAAAAGGTTAAAATTACCGACTTTTACAAAGATGCGGGCATTACCACGGTTACCCTCGACTACAAGGAAAAAGGCGATATCGGGCCGATTACGCTGACTTTCGGCAACGACCCCTTTGAACTGAAGCAATGGAAAATCGTCGACCCGCAAAGCGTGGAAGTTACGGTTTCGCTGTATGACACCGCCCGTGACCTGCCGCTGGACGAAAACCTGTTTAAATTCAAAAAAGGCGGTTCTTCGCCGCTGAACTACAAAGGCAGAAAAAAATAAATGGACGGGACGACTTTTAAACTGGCGACATGGAACGTCAACTCCATTCGAATCCGCATGGAGCTTCTGAAAAAATTTACAGCACAGGAAGATCCGGACGTTGTCTGCATTCAGGAAGTCAAGGCCAAGGAAGAAGACTTTCCGTTTGAAGAGGTGCGGGCACTCGGTTATCCGCATATTGCGTTGTACGGCATGGCCGGCTACAACGGCGTGTGCATTCTTTCCAAAACGCCGCTGAAAGACGTCGAACAGAAAAACTGGGTCGGCAAAACCGATGCCCGGCATATTTGCGCCAAAGTTTTCGACGATATTGAAATCAACAACATCTATATTCCGGCCGGCGGCGATATTCCCGACCCGATAGCCAACCTTTCCTTTGCCCATAAGCTGACGTTTATGGACGACGTGGCGGAATGGTGGGAACAGCATCGGAAGACTTATGCCGGCAGGAAAATGATTGTCTGCGGCGATTTTAACGTCGCGCCGCTGGAAAACGACGTTTGGAATCACAGACAAATGCTGAAAATCGTTTCGCATACGCCGGTAGAAATCGAAAGGCTGACAAGGTTGAAAAATTCGCTGAACTTTGTCGACGTACTGCGCAAATTTCATCCGGAACCGGAAAAAGTCTATTCCTGGTGGAGCTACCGCAATCCGAACTGGCAGACTAACAACAAAGGCCGCCGCCTGGATCACATTTGGATGACGCCGAATCTGGAAAACCGGCTGATTTCGGTTAAAATACTCAAGGAAGCGCGCAATTGGGAACGTCCCTCCGACCATGTGCCGGTTATTGCGGAAATCAAACGCTGACAGTTACATTTTCAATTTATAGCCGCCGTCTTCGGTCATAATCAGCTGAGCGTCGGGATCTTCGTGTTCGACTTTCTGGCGCAGGCGGTAGATATGCGTTTCTATCGTATGGGTGCTGACGTCGGGACTATAGCCCCAGACTTCCTGCAAAAGTTCGTTTTTGGAAACGATCTTATCTTTCGCCTTATACAGATATTTGATTATTGCCACTTCTTTTTCGGTCAGTTTGACGGTTTCATCGTTGCGGAGGTTCAGAATCTCACGGGCGACCGGACGCAGTTCATAGCGGTTGAAATGCAGATAGCCGTCGGCCGAATTATCGAGAAGATTGCTGCCGGCGCGAAGCTGGTTCAGAAAAACGTCAAGCTGCAGCGGCTTAGCCACGGTTATGTTGAGATTGGAGTTTCCAAAAGCTTCATCGGTTTCCGAAAGCAGCAGAAAAACCGGCGTTTTGGGATGGCTGGCGCGAATGTCTTTTAAAAGCGCGGGCTTGTCGTCCAAAACGACAATATCAAGAATGCCGGCGTCCTTTTCCTCGACGATACTGAACTCCGGCGCATAATACTTAATCTGGCCGCACAGGTCCTCGGCAAAAGAAGCGTTATCGGAAATAAAAAGCAGATTGGGCATCAGACGGGTCCTCTAAAAGTTAAAACCGACACCGGCAATGAAAGCGTAACCTTTTGCATTGCCGCGGACATCATCATCTGCACCGCGATAGTCAACATGGGCGGCAATCAGATACAGGTCCGTGTATTTGTTCAGCCGGTACTGGTTGGAAAACTGCACAATGCGGTCTTCATTGCCGGTATGGTCAGCCTTGGAATTAAAATAACTCAGACCGGCCTGATACGGGCCGAAAGCATAGCCGACGCCGACATTCCAGGCATATCCCTCACGATAGTCGTCAAAGCCTTCCGGCATACGCTGCGGCTTACGCCGGACATTCTGCGGATAATCACTGCCGTCAACATAGGCGCGGCGGTAGGAACCGCCAAACGTCCAGTTGCCGCGGGACAAGCTCATACCGGCTGAAAACTCGCGGTCATCATCGGCAAAAACGGCAAAACCCAGCGAAGTTTCCAAACTTAAGCTGCCGAATTCGGCATGGTTATACAGGGCGGCAACATAGCCGTCTTCATTTTTGTAATCGGCATAGCGGCTGACCAGACCGGCGCGGGAATAAATGTCCGGCACATAGGTTAGGCCGACAACGGTCTGATAAAATTCGGGCGTGATATAACTGATTTTCGGCGCGGTACCGTCGGTATTGATGTCGGTTGAATTGAGAGTGCGGAAAGCGGTTCCCGTTTTGTTGCGCCGCCAGTTCGGATTGGCGATGAAGTCGACGATATCGCTGTTATTGACGCCAAGCGGCCCGACCGAAGGCGCGCCGACGCCAAACTGATAGGCGACGTTCCAGGTTTGTCCGCCCATCACGCGGCCGTAAGGCATATCTAAAATCGCATAAGCCTCTTCGCCCCATTTGCCCTGCGTATAGTCTTCCAATTCCTTGTCGGTACCGGCCATGGTATCAAGATAAAAACCGGCGCGATAGGCGCTGTCGTCGAACGTATATTCAGCCGAGAGGCTGATTTCGGCTTCCGAAGGCGTATGGTTGTTGTCGTTCAGCTTCTTATAGCGGCTGTCAACATCACTGTAGCCATACAGCGCGGAAGCGCTGCCCGAAGCGTCGAAATTCCATTCGCCGGCCGCGGCCGGAAAAGCGGCAAACAGGCAGAGAAAGCCAAACAGATATTTTGTTTTCATCAGTTTTACCTTACTAAAAAATTCTTTTTGAGTTTAGGAGGGCACAAGGCATGAGTCAATATATTTTGTATTTGCAATTTTGCAACTTTGCGGCCATACTTTAAGGCAGTTTTAAGGAGGAGCCAATGCCGGAAAATCATCAATACAGGCACGGACTGGCGGTCATGCGGGCGCAGCCGCTGCATATCGGCCACGAAAAAGTCATCCGCGACATGCTGGCAAAATGCGGCAAAGTCACGATTATTCTCGGCTCGATTCAGGAACAGGGAACGGCGCGCAATCTGTTCAGCTATACGGAACGCAAGCAGATGATAAAAAACGTGTTCGATACCGAAACCGAAAGCAAGAGGCTGCGGGTTATCGGCCTGTTTGACATAAACAACCCGACGGAATGGGGAAATTTTGTGCTCGATTTTTTGAAAGAAGCCTTTCCCGATCTGGAAAAACCGGACGTTTATTTTGCCGGCAGCGCTTATGACGCGCAATGGTTTAAAAACATTTTCGCACATTTTGAAATCATCGACCGCACCGATTACAGTTTTCCGTACGTTTCCGGTTCCATGGTGCGGGACATGATTACCATCGGCGACCGGCGTTGGAAAGACTTTGTCAATCCGCGCAACCATGCTGCAATTGAAGCTTATATCAACAACCAAAACAAAGGAATGATTTAAATGCGGGAACTCTGGCAGAAACTGACGACCGGACTGAAAGACTATTGCCGCGAAAACGGTTTTTCGGACGTTCTTCTGGGCTTGTCCGGCGGTATTGACTCGGCTTTGACGGCTGTTATCGCTACCGATGCACTGGGCGCGGAACATGTGCATGCGCTGATGATGCGTACCAAGAACACCTCTTCGCTGAGCACGCAGATTGCCGCCGAAATTGCCCGTCTGAACGGGTTTGACTACAGAAATGTCGACATTCAGCCAATTATCGACGCACAGAACGATTTTCTATGCGGCCTCTTTGACGAGAAACCGAAAAATATTGTACTGGAAAATCTGCAAGCCCGCGAACGGGGCAAAATTCTGATGGCGGTTTCCAACCAGCGTAACTATCTTCTGCTGGCCTGTGGAAATAAGTCGGAAACGGCCATGGGTTACTGCACGCTGTACGGCGACACCTGCGGAGGGCTGGCACCGATTGCCGGACTTTACAAAACACAGGTCTATAAACTGGCCAAATGGCGAAACAGCCAGTCTCTGGCGATGCCGACCGAAGTTATCGTACGCGTGCCGACAGCCGAACTTTCACCCAACCAGAAAGACCAGGACAGCCTGCCGCCCTATGACATTCTGGACGGCATTCTGGCTTTGTATCTGGACGAACAAAAATCAGAAGCCGAAATCGTCGCGGCCGGATATGCGGCAGAAACAGTCCGATGGGCAATAAAACGCTATCATTCCCAGGCCTTTAAGCGCAAACAGCTGGCGCCGGAAATTGCGATTTAAGAACCAAGACAAAAATAAATCCACCCTCACTATTGGTAGACAGAAAAAA
>FR885427.1 GCA_000436375.1 Azospirillum sp. CAG:239
ACTATCGGTCAATCAGTAGTACTTAGCCTTGGAGAGTGGTCTCCCCATTTTCAGACAGAATTTCTCGTGCTCCGCCTTACTCAAGAACAGTCAGCTTTTCTACTCGTACGGGGCTGTCACCCTCTCCGGCTTACCTTTCCAGGTAATTCTGATTCTTTACTGACTATCCATCGGCTGGTCCGATTTCGCTCGCCACTACTTTCGGAGTCTCGGTTGATTTCCTTTCCTACAGGTACTTAGATGTTTCAGTTCCCTGCGTTCGCCCTGCATAACTATTTATTCATCATGCAGTACAGATTGCTCTGTGGGTTTCCCCATTCGGATATTTACGGATCAATGCTTGTTCACAACTCCCCGTAACTTTTCGCAGTGTACCACGTCCTTCTTCGCCTCTGATTGCCAAGGCATTCACCAAATGCCCTTACCTATCGCTTGATTCTTAACGTATAAATAATCCGCCCTCTCGGACAAACCATTCATACTCTCAACAAAAATCTACCCGCTTTTAATACTTTATCATATTAAAAGGTGTATATTTTCATACTTAATTTTTTCCTTAGATTTTATTCTAATTCCAAAATGTCGTCGTTATCGTCAATATCTCTATCAACAATAACAATCTCATTTCTTTCTTCTTATTCACAATGTTTTATAACTATCCAGATCAAAGCCTTGGTGGAGGTAAGGAGGATCGAACTCCTGACCCCCTGCTTGCAAAGCAGGTGCTCTCCCAGCTGAGCTATACCCCCTCTAAGAGTGGTGGGTCTGGGAAGACTTGAACTTCCGACCTCACGCTTATCAGGCGTGCGCTCTAACCACCTGAGCTACAAACCCTTAAGTCTTCAACTTAACGGTCTCTCACCAGTTTCTTCAATCTTTAAGAGGATACGCAGACAGCGAATATTCGTCTTCTTGTCTTTGAAAGGAGGTGATCCAGCCGCAGGTTCCCCTACGGCTACCTTGTTACGACTTCGCCC
>FR885428.1 GCA_000436375.1 Azospirillum sp. CAG:239
ACATTTTTTTCTGTCTACCAATAATGGAACCATATTTATTTTTGTCATACAAAAAAGCAACGATATTAAAAGTCAAGCAGAGGAAAGCGTCATGCTCAGGTTTAACCCGGACATCTATTTCTTAGATATTCGGGTCAAGCCCGAATATGACAGGGAAGAGGCCGAGGATGACATAAAGGAAGCTGCGCTCAAGAGAGACAGTTCCTCTTCTGTCATTCCCGTGCTTTTATTCTTTCCTGTCATTCCCGTGTTCTTTTCTTCTCCCCTGTCATTCCCGTGCTTGGCACGGGAATCTAAAAGAGATATTAGGGACAAGCCCGAACATAACAAAGAAAAAAGCCCCTCAGCAGAGGGGCTTTTTCCATCCTTCCAAACAGTTAATTCAAAAGGGTAATGTTGCCGGCTGCCTTGCGGCCGCGGTCGTCATAAATGTCAAAATTGACCCGCGAACCTTCGGACAAACTGCGCAGTCCGGACTTTTCCAATGCCGTAATATGAACAAACACGTCTTTTTCTTCGCCGTCGGGATTAATAAAACCATAACCTTTTTTGTTGTTAAACCACTTAACCGTACCTCTTAGCATTGTAGATTCCTCGCAAATTATTAAACACAAGTGTTAAATCGTTCCGCCCCAAAGACCGAAACCGAAGAATCATATAATTCGTCGTCAAAGAGTTTAAACTGACAAAAAGTTTTAAATTTTAAAATACCAAATAAAAAAACTCGGAGAACGGGGGAAATAATAAGGATTCATTTTATCTGCTAATCCTGTA
>FR885429.1 GCA_000436375.1 Azospirillum sp. CAG:239
GCAAGCTGCGTTCAGGAAAAGAAAACCTGTGCCGATTACGGGTACTCTTCGGTAATTAAAAACGTCCGGCTTTGGACATGTGTACCAATGCCCGTCAATGGTTTGAACTGTTATAAATGTACCGCTAACACATCTTCTGATACATGTACGCCTTACCGTGACCCTGCAACGGGACGTTGGGTACAATGTTCAATCAAATAACAAAGAAAGCCCCTCATCAGAGGGGCTTTCTTTCGAACCGAAAAAATTACTGCCGGAGTTCGGCGTTGCACTTTTTCTTCATTTCCTGAATAACCTTATTCATCAGATTTTCAATATCCTGATCGGTAAAGGTTTTGTCCTTGGGCTGGAAAGTCAACGCCAGAGCAATCGACTTTTTGCCTTCAGGCAGGTTTTCGCCTTCATAAACGTCAAAGACGCGAACATCGGCAATAAACTCCCGGTCTGCGGTTTTGGCAGCCGTCATCAGGTTAACAGCCGGCACCGTCTTGTCGACGACAAAAGCCAAATCCTTGTCCACCGGCTGGAATGCCGACAATTCAAGTTTTTTCTTGGCTTTGTCATTGTTTGACCGCGGCAGCGGAATATTGCTCAGAATAACCTCAAAAGCCATTACGCGCTGCTTAATGCCGAATTTTTTCAGCACGCCGGGATGTATCTCACCGAAATAAGCCAGCACGTTTTTGCCCAGACGCAGCGTTCCCGAACGGCCGGGGTGATAATAGGCCGGCGCGTCAAGGGTAATCTGCGCGTTTTCAAACGGCCCGTTGGCGGCGGCAATCGCAGCCAGCGCATCGGCCTTGGCGTCAAATACGTCATAAGCGCGCGCCGAACCGTTCCAATCCTTTTTCGCCGTCATGCCGCAGCGAACGCCTGCCGCGACCTGATTCTGTTCGCCCGGCTTGCGTCCGTAAAATTCCGGTCCGACCTCAAACAAAGCAACGTTGCCATATCCGCGCGCCGTATTATTCTTAACCGCCAGCAGCAAATTCGGCAAAACCGACGGACGCATCTCATCCAAATCTGCAGCAATCGGATTAAAAAGCAAAACCGGTTCTCTGCCCTTGCGAAAATCCTTGGCCAGATTTGAATCCGTAAAGCTCCAGGTTACCGTTTCGTACATTCCGCGGGAGGCCAGCTCATGTTTAAGCGTTACCGCCCGGCGCTGCGCCGGCGACAAAACCTGCTTTGGAAACTTTCCGTGCGGCAGGGATTCCGCCGGAATTGAATCCAGCCCGATCATGCGCACGACTTCTTCGACCAAATCATGTTCGCCTTCAATGTCGCCGCGCCACGTCGGCGAAACCGCCTTGATTTTGCCGTCTTCTTCACTGGTTTTGAAACCGAGATTATTCAGAATTTCGACAATTTTTTCCTTGCTGACATCAATCCCGATTAAATCTTTAATCCGGCCGGGACGAATATAGGCAACCCGCTCGTCCTCTGGCTCGCTGCCGGCAATGACAACCTCCGACGCCTCGCCGCCGCAGATGTCCAAAATCATCTGCGTTGCATAGTCGGAACCGAGAATATTCGACTTCGGATCAACCCAGCGCTCATAACGATAACGGGAGTCGGAATCAATGCCGAACTTTCGTCCGGTGCGGGCAATGCACTCCGGCGTAAACAGGGCGCATTCCAGAAAAACGTTTTGGGTTTCGTCGCAGCAGCCTTTTGCCGCGCCGCCCATAATGCCGCCCAGACACTGCACACCCTCTTCGTCACAAATGCCCAGAGATTTGTCGTCCAGCATATATTCCTTGTCTTCCAGCGAAACGAACTTTTCGCCGTCTTTCGCCATTCTGACCGTAATGTCGCCTTTCAGTTTGTCGGCGTCAAACACATGCAGCGGCCGCGCCATGTCATAGTTGATATAGTTGGTAATGTCAACCAGTGGCGAAATCGGACGCAGCCCGATTGCCGTCAGACGGTCTTTCATCCACTTTGGCGTTTCGGCCTTGTTGTTGACGTTTTTGATATAACGGCCGACATATACCGGACAGGCGGCAAAATCTTCAACTTTTACATTAATTGGGCTTTTGAAGGTTCCGGCAGTCCTGACAATTTTCAGAGGCTTAAGGGTTCCCAGCCCGGCCGCCGCCAAATCGCGGGCCACGCCGCGCACGCCCAGACATTCGGCGCGGTTCGGCGTTATGTTTATTTCAATTACCGGATCAATATCAAGCGCTTCCGCCGCCGGACGGCCAATCGGCGTATCTGCCGGCAGCTCGACAATGCCGTTGTGGTCTTCGCCGACGCCAAGCTCCTTTTCGGAACACATCATGCCGAAACTCTCCACGCCGCGGATTTTGCCGACTTTCAGTTCTTCGTTATAACACGGAATAACGACGCCGACCGGCGCAAAAATGCCTTTCAGCCCCTGTTTGCAGTTTGGCGCACCGCAAACGACCTGCAGCTTTTCTTTGCCGGTATTAACCGTCAACAACCCCAAATGATCCGAATCCGGATGGCGCTCATAAGTTTCAACTTCTGCCGTAACAAATCCGTCTAACCGGCTGGCCGGATTGAAAACTTCTTCAACCTCAAGGCCGATTTTAGTCAGGGTTTCGGCAATCTCGTCAACCGACGCCGCCGTATCCAGATGTTCTTTTAACCACGAAATAGAAAATTTCATCGAGCCAATCCTCCGTTATTGCTTAAACCGCCGGTCATTGACGATTCGTCAAGCGGCAGAAATCCGTAATGCTTCAGCCAGCGCACGTCCGATTCAAAAAAGGTGCGCAAATCCGGTATGCCGTATTTCAGCATGGCCAGACGATCCAGCCCCATGCCGAAAGCAAAGCCCTGATATTCGTCCGGATCAATGCCGCCGGCGCGCAGCACGTTCGGATGCACCATACCGCAGCCGAGAATTTCCAGCCAGTCGGTACCGGCACCGATTTTCAGTTCGGTTTTGGTTTTCAGACAGCCAATGTCCATTTCCGCCGACGGTTCGGTAAACGGAAAATACGACGGACGATAACGAACCGGAATTTCCTCCAGCTCAAAAAACGCTTTTACAAAGTCATACAGGCAGCCCTTAAGATGAGCCATGGTCGTTGTCTTGTCGATAACCAGCCCCTCGACCTGATGAAACATCGGGGTATGGGTGGCATCGTAATCAGAACGGTAAGTGCGTCCCGGCGCAATAATGCGTATCGGCAGCGGATGGTTTTCCATCGTGCGTATCTGCACCGGCGACGTATGGGTTCTGACCACAAAGCTGTCGTCCTTGTCTTCACTGTCGGGATTCGGAATATAAAAGGTATCCTGCATCTGACGAGCCGGATGGTTGGCCGGCATATTCAGCGCATTGAAATTATGGAACTGGTCTTCAATATCCGGTCCTTCGGCAACTTCAAAACCCATTTCGCCGAAAATCGCCGCAACTTCCTCATAAATTTTGCTGACCGGATGAATGCGCCCCTGCTGTTCGGGACGAACCGGCAGCGTTACGTCAATTCTCTCGGCCGCAAGCTTGGCATCAAGTTCCTTGGCCGCCAGTTCTTCCTTTCTGGCGTCAAGCGCCTGTTCCACTTCCGACTTCAGAATATTGAGGTTCCGGCCCTTCTCCTTTTTTTCCTCGATTGAAAGGCTGCCGAGACTTTTCATCAGTTCGGTAATTCTGCCTTTTTTGCCCAGAACGGACACTCTGACTTCTTCAAGGGACTTCATGTCCGCCGCGGCGGTTACCGCTGCCAGAAGCTCCTTTTTCAAATCATCCATGTTTTCCATATTTTCACCTAAATATTAAACCTAAACTTTAATTTTGCAGGCCGGCGGCCTGAATTTAAAATACAAAAGAGTCAACCCGAAAAACGAGGTCAACTCTTTCTTTAATTTTGCTCTGACAAACAGACTACTTGCTTAAAGCACCTTTGGCAGCCTCAACCAGCTTGGCAAAGTTAGCGGGCTCTTTCAAAGCAATATCAGCAAGGACTTTTCGGTCGAGTTCAATGCCGGCTTTGTTAAGCCCGCTGATAAATCGAGAATAAGTCATGTCATGCAGACGGGTTGCGGCGTTGATGCGCTGAATCCACAGAGAACGGAAGTTTCTCTTTTTGGCTCTTCTGTCGCGGTAAGCATACTGCAATGCTTTCTCGACTTTTTCAACGGCAACTCTGAAAACGTTTTTGTTGCGGCCCCTGTAACCTTTGGCCATGTTCAGAATTTTTTTGTGGCGTGCGTGAGCAATTACGCCTCTTTTAACGCGAGACATCTAACTATCCTCCTACAAATAAGGTAAAAACTGTTTAACAATCTTGGTATCGGACTCAGACAACAGAGTGGTACCGCGGGCTTGTCTTTTCATTTTCTGTGTTTTGCAGAAGAGGCAGTGTCTCTTTTTTGCAAAGTTTCTCTTCAATTTGCCGGTTCCGGTAGCGCTGAAGCGTTTTTTGGCGGAACTCTTAGTTTTCAACTTAGGCATTTTGCTTCCTTTCTATAAAGTTTATCGTTTGGATGCTTTACAAGCATTCAGGCATGCCATATCAGCTCTGAAATGCTCAAAACAAATGCTTTATACACTCAAGATTCTCATATTGCAAGGATTTTTTTCAATAATCCGCTCCTCTGGCCTTAATAATACAGCCCCTCGTGCGCGTCGCGCTGTTTTCTGATAAACTCGGCCAGTTCGGAATCGGAAAGGAAACCGTCTTCGTCGGTATCCGCAGCCTTAAACTGTTGTTCCGGCGACATATAGATTCCCTCCTTTTTGGCCCGGCGCACATTGCGGCGCTCGTCCCGGCCATAGTTCTCCGTCTTGCGCTTAAACTCGTCAAGGGAAAGCTTGCCGTCGCCATCGGCATCAAGCTCGCCCAGCTGCCAGTTGGCGATTTTGTCCGAACGGGAAACAATCCCTTCCGGCGCATTATATTTGGCCTCCGCAATTCCGGCCATTCCCAGCAAAACAAACAACGCAAAAACTTTTTTCATTTTCGTTCTCCTCCTGCTGTTAATAAAAATTCTCTCCCGGCGTAAAAACCTGTGCCCTCAAATCAATCAGCCTGCCGTCCTGCAGCTTGACCTTGCGGTCCATTTTGTCGGCCAGTTCGAAGTTATGCGTGGCAATCAGCGCCGACAGCCCCGTTTCCCGGACAATCGAAAGCAATTCGAGAAAAACGCTTTCCGAGGTTTTCGGGTCAAGATTTCCGGTCGGTTCGTCCGCCAGCAGCAGCTTCGGCGTATTGGCCAGCGCCCGGGCAATCGCCACACGCTGCTGTTCGCCGCCGGAAAGCTCCGCCGGACGATGTTTCAGGCGTTTGCCCAAACCCAGACGTTCCAACAGCCAGCGCGATTTTTCGCGGGCGGTTCCGGCATTGACGCCAGCAATTAACTGCGGCAGCATCACGTTTTCGATCGCGTCAAAATCAGCCAGCAGATTATGGTATTGATAAACGAAACCGAGGTAATCGCGGCGCAATGCCGTCCGCATCCCGTCGCCGAGTTTGCTGCATTTCATTTCGTCAAGCGTTATTTCGCCTTTGCTCGGCCGGTCCAGCAGCCCGGCAATTTGCAACAAGGTCGACTTTCCCGAACCCGACGGGCCGATCAGCGCCACAATCTCGCCCGGCATAATCTCAAGATCAACGCCTTTCAGCACCTCCAGATTCTGGCTTCCCTGCTTAAAGCTTTTACTGATTTTTTTCAGACACAAGGTCGGTTTGACATTATTCATAGCGCAAAGCCTCCACCGGATCAAACTTGGCCGCCCTGTAGGCCGGATAAATCGTTGCCAGGAACGAAAGCAGCAGCGAAATTATCACCACGACCGAAACCTCGACATAATCAATCTCGGCCGGCAGCTGCGACAGAAAATAAATCTCGGCCGAAAACAGTTCCCGTCCCGAAATGTTCTGCAAAAACTGCCGGATTGCCTCAATATTGTTGCAGAACAACACGCCCAGCGCCAGACCGATAGCCGTGCCGACCACGCCGATAAAAGCCCCGTCCATAAAAAAGATGCGCATAATCATTCCCTTGGTCGCCCCCATCGTCCGCAGAACGGCAATATCGCGCCCCTTGTCCTTAACCAACATAATCAGTCCGGTAATAATATTAAACGCCGCCACCAGAATTATCAGCGTCAGAATAATGAACATCACGTTGCGTTCGACCGCAATCGCATTAAAGAAAGCCGAATTGGTCTGTTTCCAGTCATAAATATACGCGCCGGCGCCGACGCTTTCCTCAATCGCCTTGCGCACCTCGCGCAGATGCGCGTCGTTGTCGAGCGTCACGTCAATATTGCTGACAGCGCCCTTCATGCCGAAATAGGTCTGTGCCGCCGCAAGCGGCATAAAGATAAAATTCGAATCATATTCATACATGCCGACTTCGAAAGTGCCGATAATCTTGTAAGATTTCATCCGCGGCACCGTGCCGAAAGCCGTCACTTTGCCGTTCGGCGAAATCAGCGTGATTTCGTCCCCCGGAATCAGCCCCATCTTCTGTGCCAGACGCGCGCCGACAATAACGTTGTTTCCGGAAAAATCGTCAACATCGACATGAATCAGGCTGTCTTTCAAAATTTTTTTCTTCAAAAGGTCTTCTTTGGCGATACCGCGCACCATCGCGCCTTCCGCCGTCGTGCCGGAAGAAACCAGCAGCTGGCGCTCAATCATCGGTATTACCGTCTGCACATGTTCAAAAGTGCCGATTTCCCTGACCGCCTCCGGATAATTGTTGAACGGCACGCCCGCCACCGCCATAATGCCGATATGGCCGTTAATACCCAAAATGCGCGACAAAAGCTCATGCCGGAAACCGTTCATTACCGACATTACGATAATCAGCGTCGCTACGCCAAGCGCAATTCCCGTAAAGGCAAAGCCGGTAATTACCGAAATAAAGCCCTCGCGGCGCTTGGCTTTCAGATACCGCCGCGCCACCAGCCTCTCAAACTTTGAAAAGAACATATTTTAATTCTCCTTGCTTACCTAAAGTTATAAGGACTAAC
Source organism: Azospirillum sp. CAG:239 (assembly GCA_000436375.1). GTDB lineage: Bacteria > Pseudomonadota > Alphaproteobacteria > RF32 > CAG-239 > Scatacola_A > Scatacola_A faecigallinarum. The sequence goes on from FR885429.1 coordinate 6,959, forward strand.
ACGCAAATTTGCAACCGCCCAGACTTCGGTGTGTATAAACAGGAAAAATAAACGACAAAAATAAAGGTAGTTCCATTATTGGTAGACAGAAAAATTTGTGGTGTCATTAA
>FR885430.1 GCA_000436375.1 Azospirillum sp. CAG:239
TGCCCCGACGTCGACGACCAATGGTAAGTGGTGTCTGCCGGCAGCTGGTATTATGATTAACATCTATAATAACCAAGGTACTATTCAGGATGCAATTTCGAAAGTAGGAGGTGTTTCCTATCTGGACTGTTGTATCTGGTCTTCGTCGGAGATTGACGACTTCGACGCATGGTACTCTCGCCTTGACGAAAGTTACGGTTTGGACAACGACAGCAAGAGCCTCGATAACTACGTTCACCCGGTGTTGGAATTCTAAAAATCAAAGCCCCGCAATTGCGGGGCTTTCTCTAATATTCTCTGTCGCTCATCCTGCTCAAAATCTGTGAATTCGGCTCATTTTTCGCTTCCGGCGTTTCCTGACGCCGTTCTTTGTTATAAATGCGCAGTTCTCCGAGAACATCATGCATTTCATTATTCGCCCGTGCCAATCCGGCAGCAACCGTCGACTTGAATTTTTCTCTGGAAACTTCTATTGCCATGTCTATCCCTCCGCGTCTGCCAGTTTCAGCAACTTGTCAAATACGCCGTCAATAACTTTCTGCTCCTGTTCGGTCAACACCTGATACAGCGGAATGTCTTCCAGCATAACCAGATTGGTCAACACCCGTTTCAGCTTTTCGTAAAAAACCCTGCGATACATTTCTTCGTCAACGGTTTCCGGACGTTTGACCAGCTCCAGAAAAGCCTCATGCCGCGCCAGGTCAATCATGTCTTCCTTGCGGCATTCGCCGGTTTCGTCGCCGGTAATAACCACCGCCTTAAAAACCTTCAGCAGCTTACGTCCCGCCTCGTCGGCAAAATCCGCCGCGCTTTTCATAAATCCGGCCAGCAGTTCAAAATTTCTGGCCGCCTGCGACGGATACTGCAATACGGCTTCTGCACTCATCATTCAATCCTCTGTTGTTCAAAACTGTTCCCATTATATCTTTTTTCCGGCGGACTGTCAAAGTTTTTGTCAATTCCACGGCCGTCGGCCGATATAGCTTCGCACCGTTTCCGCCTGAACCTTTCCGTGTCCGTCGACAAAAAACTGTGCGCCCTCCGCAGCATACAAATCAAAATCACGTTCCCCGATTTCAATTCCGCCGAACTTGACGATAACAACCGCGTCTTTATAAACGCAGACCCTTTCGTCGCATTCCATGTCTATCCAGCTTCTGTCGGTTTTCTTTCCGTCATAGATATCCTTCAGTTTCCGGCTTTCTTTGACAGACAACTTTCGGTTAGCCGTTTTTTCCAGCCAGATTTTTTTGGTAAAAGCGTTGCCGCGCGACGGCAGAATAACCAGCCTGCCCTGCTCGTCCTTAACCGCAAACACTTCGCCGTATTTGTCGGCCATGACATCGGGAATGCGAACCGTAAATATGCTCAGGCTCCCGGCCAAAAACAAAACCCAGCCCCAGCAGCGCCACTTAAGCCGCCAGATGCACAGCCACAAACCGCCGAACACAATCAGCATCAGCCCCCAGAAAGGCATTGCCGCCACCCGATACCCAGCTTCCGGCAAAGACGCGACATAAGCGGTTATCTCATTGACTTTTTCAACTCCGAAACCGACGATTTTCAATGCCCAGACTTCCATATTAAACGGCATCAGCAGCAACGCAATCAGAACAAACGGCATAATTATCAAACCGATGACGGGTCCGGCCAGCAAATTGCCGAAAGTCGTATAAACGGCAATCTGGTTAAAATGATAAATAGAAAACGGCAGCGTTGCCAGACTCGCCACCAAATCCGAAACCAGAATACCGGCCACATAAGCAAAAACGATTCTGACCGCTTTCGACAGCAGCGAAATTTCCGCGTTCTCATGCCCGTTCAGAAAACGGTGCAAACCTCCGGCAAAACGTTCATAAAAGGCAATCAGAGCGGCAACCGCTGCAAACGACATCTGAAAACTGGCGCTTATCAGTGCCTGCGGCGAAATAACCAGCACAATCAGCGCCGCCCACGAAATCATGCGCATGGAAATCGCCTTACGCGCAAACAAAACCCCGAGCAGCACGATAAATGTCATGATAAATGCCCGCTGACTGGGAATTTCCGCACCGGAAATCACCAGATAAACCGCACTCATCAAAATCGCGAAAACCGCCGCAGTCTTTTTGGAATCATAACACAGTGCCAGAGGCGGAATCAATGCCAGCAGCAAACGCACCAGAAAAAACATCAGACCGGCCAGCATACTCATATGCAGCCCGGATATCGAAAGAAAATGCGCCAATCCGGAATTTCTGTAATTTTCGGTAATCTCCTGTCTTATGCCGCTCCGGTCGCCGGCAACGATGGCCGCGGTAATTCCGGCCTCGTCGGGCGGCAAAACTGCATTGATTTTGGCCACGACCCGGCCGCGCAAATCCGACGCGGCTTTTTCCAGCACGGCAGTAAACGGCGGTTCTTTTGAACATTCGACGGGAAGCGCTCGCGACGCGGCATAGCCGCTGGCATTGATGCCCTCATAAAAAAGTTTCCTGTCCATCTGATACCCGCCAACCATATTCGGGTGCGGCGGCGCTGAAACCGTGCCGATAAGTTCGACGCAACGGCCGTTTTCAGGCTGCGAACTTTTCGAGGTCAGACTGACGCGGTATCTCCCCGGTAAAGAATTTCCGTCAAAATCCTCAATGTCTTCCAACACAAAACGCGGATTGCCGCGATAATTTCTGCCGAGTTCGGAAACTCTCCCGGTCAGATACAGCTTGCGGTCAAACGGCACAATCCCGTGACGGCTCAGATAAATCGTTTGCAGCTGAATGTCGGCAAAACCTAACGCAGCAACCGTCAGAACCAGAACCGCGGCCAGATGCCCCGGCCGATGCCGCCAGACATAAGCCAGCGCCAGCAGAATTTCGACGACGGCAAGAATAATCCAGCGTGACGGTTCCGCCGGCAGCAGAAAATAGACGCCGATACCGCAGGCAAACAACACCGGCAGCCACATAAACCAGCGCTCTCTTTCGCCGAAAAACATTTCCCGCAGGTTATAAAGGAAAACTCGCATTTTTTCTCCGTCAGACAATTTATTACAATGTAATGCCATCTGCGGCAGAATGCAAAAAAAAGTTGCCAGACTTCAACAGCCTGCCAACTTTTTCAATATCAAAACAGGGACACAAAAGCCTTGCCGCCCCGTTTTCCCCTTAACAAAACTTTTCCGCTGCCGCCGAAAGGTATTATCTGTTTCTCGTTCAGTCTGCTTTGAACGAAAACCCTTTGACGATGTTCGTCCACCCAGCGGTAGTTTCTTCGCTGCACCTTTCTGTCAAACCCGACCAGCCACAAACTGCTGTCGTAGTTATAGGAAAGCGCCGGAAAAATCCTGCCTTCGTCATCTTTGTAAAAATCCAGAAGAATGTCTTCTTCCCTGATTTCTACTTCCTTACCGAGCTCTCTGCGAAGCTCATCTCCGAGGATTTTCTTAAATTCCTCAAGCTTCAACGACCGCCCCCGCCGCAGATAATACGGAAAAAGCATCGTTTGCATCAGATTTTTAATCATCCTGTTGGTTTTAGTTAAACAATCCCTGCCTCTGACAGGCAGTTTTCCTACCTTATAAAAAAACTTTCTGCCTTTAATCCTTTCTGAATCTGTCAATTCTGAAATGACCGCCGTCTACGAAGATTCCCCAGCAATGAGAACTGTCTTCCATCTGATGGTCACGATCCACAGACAGGTTAATCGGCACCGGGGCAATAAACCTGACGGCCTCGGGCTTTTGAACGACATGAACCGTATTGTCCATTCGCACGACAAAACAACTGCCGCATACATAGCTGAAAACAACCATCTGTTCCCGACCGTCCCGCCGCAGATAACCAAATGATAAGTCTGCCGGCGAAATGTCCGAAATCATATGGCGGTTTTCCAACTCGCTCCGGATAAGAGCAATAACGTCTCTGTCGCTGGCGGGATATTCCGGTTTCGGAAACAAAGCCGCCCACAAAGTTTTTATAAATCGCATAACAATAGATTTAGCGCGCAAAACAAAACGTTCCGCACAGGTTAATATATCCATAGTCTTAAAATCACAAACGTGATTAAAATAAGATATTTTGCCCCTGGTGTCAAATCCAAATATGCAGGTTACTTTTTAATCAGGCTCAAAATTACGTCGGCAGCGTTTTCGCTCGGCGTCTGTTCGCCCATGCCCAAAATGGCGCGGACTTTTCTAAAACCTTCTTTCTGCTTGTCATACCAGTCGCCGTGTTCCAGTATGTTTTTCATATAGCTCAGGATATTGCCGGAAATGCAGCGCTCCTGCAAAAGTTCGGGAATAATCTCCCGTCCCAGCAGAATATTGGACAGGTTTACAAACTGAATATGCAGAAAATGCCGAACCAGCAGTGCCGAAAACGGCGAAACCTTATATGCGACGATATGCGGAATATCGGCAATCGCCAGTTCCAGCGCCACGGTTCCCGAGGCGGCGATTGCCGCTTCCGAAGCCACAAAGGCATTGTGCCGGTCTTCTTCGCTTTCCGCCACCAAAATCTCAAGCCCGCTGCCGCGCACCATTTCTTTAACCCGCTTGGCAACCGTCTTAACGGTCGGAACGACAAAATAAAAATTCCCGTCCGTTTGCTTCAGCTGACGCGCCGTTTCCAAAAAAACCGGCAGCAGGCGTGCAACCTCATTGTGCCTTGACCCCGGCAGCACCGTTATAATCCTCTTTTCCGGCGCAATGTCGAATTTTTTGCGAAAAGCCGCAGCATCGCCCCGCGTCACATTGCTTTCAATAACCGGATGCCCGACAAAAGTCGTCGGCAGATGATAAGGCGTAAAATACTTCGGTTCCTGCGGCAACAACGTCAGCAAATGGTCAACGTATTTATACATGGTTCTGGCACGTTTCTTTTTCCACGCCCAAACTTGCGGCGCCACATAATGCACCTGCGGAATGCCGGTCTTCTTTCTGCGCAGAGCCTTCTGTACCCGGGAGGCAAAACTCCAGCTGTCTATCGTAACCACCACGTCCGGCTGCACGCGGACGATGTCGTCGACCGTATTTCTGATATGGCGCAAGACTTTGGGAATGCTCGGGATAATCTCTGCCAGCCCCATAATTGCCAAATCGGAAATGTCAAACAACGGTTTCAGGCCTTCTTTTTCCATCAAATCGCCGCCGACGCCGGAAAACGCGACGTTCCCGTCCGTTTTTTTCTTTAACGCGCGCATCAGCCGGGCCCCGAGCGCGTCGCCGGAAGGTTCCCCCGCTACCAGATAAATTTTCAGTTTTCTATTCGGCATAGTCACTGGGATCAACTCCTATTACAAAAAGTCCCTCTTTGTCGGCCAGCCGGACAACTTCTGCTTCATCGACAATCAATCCGTTGCCGGCATGGACGGCAATTCCTCGCAAGCCGCTTTCCTTGGCGCGCTTGACCGTTTGCAGACCGACGGTCGGCAGGTCAATGCGCATATCCTGCTGCGGCTTCCGCAGTTTAACCAGCACGCCGCCGGCACCCTTGCGTTTATAACCGCCGGAGCGGCGCAGCAATTCGTCCGTTCCCTCAATTCCCTCAACGGCCAGCACCAGCCCCTGCTGTACGACCGCCGCCTGCCCGACGTCAAGCTGCCCCAGAGCCAGCGCCACTTCGACACCGCGCCTGATATCCGCTTCAGCCTGTTTGTCCGGCCTGTTTTTGGTCAGACAGCCTTTTCTGACCAGCAATCCGCTCATAACCTCATGCACGCCGCGCACGGTCATGCCTTCGGCCTCAATTTCCCGAACCAAAGCCCGCAGAATACCGTCGTCTCCCAGTGCTTTGGCGCCGATTTTGGCAAAAAAGGCCGTCGTCCGCATGTCCGGAAGCAAATCAAAAAAACTCGGACGCTTGATAGTGCCAATCATAATCACTTCTTCGACCTTTTCGTCATGAAGCTTTTTGAAACCGGTTCCGGCCTGCCCGATGCGTATCCACAAATGCGGCACGCTGCCGTCAATCAAAGCCTTGTCGGCATTGCCTTCAATCGCCAAAACAAAAAAAGGCCGGTTGAGCTTTTGACAATGCTCAATCAGCATTTTCGGAATAGTTCCGCCCCCGGCAATAATTCCCAGTTTTTTGAAGTCAGAAGTCATAGTCTAAACCCGATTTTGAAATAAGGAACAATCAGCAGAAAAAGCGTCTGCCGACAAATGCCAAGGTCTCGGCAGACGCTTTCCCCCGTTTCTAGTCAGAAACCATAATCTTACGGCGTCCGCTTAAAGCTTCCTCAATAAAGGCAATCTGCTCCATGACCATGTCATTGTCTTTAAACTTCTCCTTGGCTTTTTCCAGACGGGTTTCAAAATTGTCTTCCTTGCCTTTGAAGATATACATGTAAGCATGGCTGATGGATTTGACGACTTTTTCCTCAAAACCGCTGCGTTTCAGACCGATGACGTTAAGACCGCGCAGTTTGCCGCGTTCACAGGTTACGATGCCGAAAGGAATAACGTCGCGGTCAACGCCGGTCATGCCGCCGATCATCGCCTTACGGCCGATGCGGACAAACTGATGAACCGCACAGTTTCCGCCCAGAATAGCACCGTCGCCGATACGGACATGTCCGCCGATAACCGCATTGTTGGTCATAATCACATTGTTGCCGACCACACAGTCATGCGCAACATGCGAGTTAATCATAAACATGCCGTCGTCGCCGACCGTCGTCGTAAAGTGCTCTTTCGGCGTTCCGGCATGCATGGTAACGTTCTCTCGGATAATGTTGCGCTTGCCGATAATCAGCTTGGCCTCTTCCTTAAATTCATTGCCGTGGTCCTGCGGACCGGCTCCCAAAACGGCTCCCGGAAAAACAATCGTTCCTTCGCCGATGGTCGTGTCGCCCAAAATCGTCACATGAGCAATCAACTGAACGTTTTCGCCGATTTTCGCCTTGCCGCTGACGTAGCACAAAGGGCCGATTTTAGCGCTGGCGGCAATCTGGGCACCGTCTTCAACAACGGCGGAAGGATGAATATTGGACATTGTAACAAATTCCTTATATAAAGTTAAACCGAATAGACTGATAATAAGCTACCCGCTTTTAATTGCAATGTAAAAACACAATTCCCTACAAATTATTTCTTTTCTGCTGACTTCCAATGACAATCTTCTTTTTTGGCAAAAAAAGTCCTCCCCAAAGGGAGGACTTTTCGCATACAAACTCAGGTCTGCTTCCTTATTCCATAATCATGGCCGTAAATTCGGCCTCGGAAACAACTTGACCGTCAACCTTCGCCTCGCCTCTGAAAACATAAACATTGCGGCGGGCTTTGATTTTCTCGACATGCATGCGCAGCTGGTCGCCCGGCTTGACCGGCTTGCGGAACTTTACGCCGTCAATCGACATAAACAAAACGCCGGCCTTGTGTTCGGCATAGTCTTCCTTTGCGCAGGAAACTATTGCGCCAGCTGTCTGAGCCATGGCTTCAATCTGCAGAACGCCGGGCATAACCGGATTTCCGGGAAAATGTCCCTGGAAAAACTCTTCGTTCATCGTTACGTTCTTGATGCCGACGCCTTTTTCACCCGGAACCTCGACCTCCAGACGATCCACCAGCAAAAACGGATACCGGTGCGGCAGCATGTTCATAATTTCTTCAATGCGGTAAGTCTTAACTTCAGACATTGTCTTCCTTTCTTAGTTCGTCACAAATGTTTATTTCTTGTCGTTTCTATCACCATTCGCCGCCTTTTGCAAGTAGGCTGTCTGGCGCATAAAATCCTTAATGCCGACTGCAGGATAACCCATCATGATTGCTCCGGGTTCCACATTGCGCATCAAACCGGACTGAGCGCCGATCTGAGCGCCGGAACCGATAGTCAGATGGTCGGCAAAGCCGGTCTGCCCGCCGCAGACGACATAATCGCCGAAAGTGCAGCTGCCGGCAATGCCCGTCTGGGCAACCACGACACAGCCGCGGCCGAGCTTGTCGTTATGGGCAATCTGAACCAGATTGTCGACACGACAGCCGTCACCGATAACCGTATCGTCCAGAGCCCCTCTGTCCACACACGAATTGGCGCCGATTTCGACGTCGTTGCCGATAATCACGCGGCCAACCTGAGGAATACGTTTATGCTGGCCGGCAACCATCAGGAAACCGAAACCGTCCGAACCGATTCTAGCGCCATTGTAAATAAAGCAGTCATTGCCCATAATCGTATAGGAAACGCTTGCATTGGAACCAATGCGGCAGTTGTTGCCTATCTGACAGCCGCGATTGATAACCGCTCCGGCTTCCAAAATGCAGTTGTCGCCGATTTTGACGTTTTCACCGATAACCACATGGTCGGCAATGCTGCAGTTCTGCCCAATAATTGCCGACGGATGAATCCTTGCCGAAGAAGCGATATCGGCACGCGGCTGATATTCGGCATACAGGCGGGAATTAAGTTTAAGAAAAGCCAGTTTCGGATTGGCGCTTATCAGGACAATAACGTTTTCGGCCACGAACTGTGCCAGCTCCGCCGTCGTCACACAGGCCTCGGCCTTGATTTCGGCGCCCTTGGCCTTTGCTTTTTTGTCATAGAAAAAACAAATTTCGCCGGTGCCTGCCTTTTCCATCGTATTGATGTTGTTAACCGTAACGCCGGCCTTTTCCGCATTTTGCAGTTCGGCCTCGCATATCTCGGCCACCTGCTGCAACGTAAAAGGTCCGTTATTGATAAAAAAACTGGTGTCAACCATTATCCTGCTCCTTAATTTCCTCAGCTAAGAGAATAATAATATCTTTTGCCGGACGCGAAGCCCGCAACGGGAAAAACGGACGGCTGCACCGCTCCGAATTTTTCCCGATGCGAACACTTCTCAAACACCGGCATCCGCCGCTTACAGACGGCTGCCGAAGTTCAGGCGGAACGCCTGCGTTTCGTCATAATCTTCCTTAACAATCGGGAAGGCGATATCGACGTCAATCTGCCCCATCGGCGACTGCCATGTAAAACCGAAACCGGCAGCGACACGCGGGCTTGACGAATAATCGACGATAGCGCGGTCAATGTTGTCCGGCTTGCCGAGCATACCCATGTCAACAAAGGTGCGTCCCTTGATGCCCAGTTCGTCCAAACCGATCGGGAAAGACATTTCCGCACCGGAATAAACCATCCAGTTGCCGCCCAGCGCGTCTTTGGTGTATTTGTCACGGGCGCCGATACCTGCCGTGTCGAAACCGCGAAGGGTCGAACCGCCGAGATAATACCGCTGCGACAAACGAACGTTTTCATCGCCGTAACCTTCAATATAACCGGCATTGACAAACAGTTTGAACGTATAATAGTCGGCCAGCGTATAATAGGTGTAAACCTTACCGTCAAAGCGGAGATATTTTTCATCGCCGCCTAAACCGGCAACATCGTTGCCGAATGACAGATAATAGCCCTCTTTCGGATTAATCGCGCTGTCGCGCTTGTCATAAACCAGCGTCTGTCCGATGGACGAAGCCGTAGAAGAACCGGCCTCTTCCTTAATGTAAACCGAAGCCAGCGAATCTACGTTGCTGATTTTGTCCTGACGCAGCGTATAACGGGCATACTGCGACAAATCGTCAGTATAGTTCCAGCCCAGACGGATTCTGCCGCCGGTCGTTTCGCTGTCGTAAGAACCCTCGTCCTGATAATCCTGCTCGGTTCTGAACAAATCGGCACCCGCGCTCAGACGACGGCCGAGGAAATACGGCTCCGTAAAGCTGATGTTGTAATCCGACGTACGCTGCGATACACCGACGTCCAATCCCAGCTGCTGACCTTTGCCCTGGAAGTTGTTTTCGGTAACGCCGGCACGGATCAAAGCACCGTTAACCGTCGAATAACCGACGCCGACGTTAAAGTAGCCGGTCGATTTTTCTTCGACCTTAACGTCAATGTCCGCTTTGTTTTCGTCATCGGTCGGCACCGTATTGATATCTACCTTGCTGAAATAGTCCAGATTCTCGATATTCTTGCGCGAAGCCCTGATTTTGGCAGGGTTAAAGGCGTCGCCCTCGTCAATGCGGAACTCGCGGCGGATAACTTCGTCATGCGTGCGCGTGTTGCCGTGAATGTTGATGCGGTCAACGAAAATCCTGTCGCCTTCGCGAACGTCAAAGGTAACGTCAAGCTCGCCGGTACGCGTGTTTTTCTGCAGATTCGGCACCACGTCGACAAAGGCAAAGCCCTTCTTGCCCAACTCGTCGGTAATCGCATAAACCGATTTTTCAACGAGTTCGGCATTGTACCAATCGCCTTTTTTGAACAAAATCTCGTCATACAGCGGCTTGACCTGAACATCGGAAATCTGCGAATTAACCGTAACATTGTCAATCTTGTAACGCTTGCCCTCGTCAACGACAAAAGTCAGCACAAAAGACTTTTTGTCGGGACTGAGTTCGGCAATCGCCGAAACGACGCGGAAATCGGCATAGCCGCGTTTCAAATAAAAGCGGCGCAGAAGCTCTTTGTCATAATTGGTCTTTTCCGGATCATAGTTTTCGGCGCTTGAGAAAATGCGGTACCAGCGGCTTTCCTTACTCATGATTTCGCCGGCCAGATCCTCGTCGGAATAATGCAGATTGCCGACAAAGTTAACCTTGGTAATTGCGGCCGAAGGACCTTCGTCAATTTCATAAATCAAATCGACGCGGTTCTGATCGCGGCGGATAATCTTCGGCTCAACCACGACGGCATAACGGCCGGAACGCTTGTAGACCTCCAGAATGCGCTGCACGTCTTCCTGCACCTTGGCTCGGTTGTAAATGGAACCGGCGGCAAGCTGCACTTCCGATTCGAGCAGGCTGTCGTCCACCTTGTCGTTGCCATCAAAAACCCGTTTGTTGACAATCGGATTCTCCATAACCCGTATCATCAGCGTCCCGTCAGGAGAAATATTGAAGACCACGTCATTAAACAGCCCCGTGGCATACAGCTGTTTCAGCGAGCTGTCGAGTTTTTCCTGACTTACGTTCTGCCCTTTTTTAATGTCCAGATACGACGCGACGGTTTCCGGCTCCACTCGTTCAAGACCCTTTACCGCTATCTGCCGGACATAGACGTCGGCGGCCGAAACCTCATGACTCAGAAACAGTGCAAACAGGCAAGTCCCAAAATACAGTTTTTTCATTATTCAATATTCCTCAACAATACCGATCGGCCTTTGTCAGGCAAACCAGCGGTGAAACAAACGGACAAAATCGTTCCAGGTTGCAAAAATCATCAATGCGATAATCAGGCTGAAACCAACCTTGAACAAAGCGTCCTTGATTTGGGTGTTAATTTCTTTTCCGACTGCAATTTCGGCCAAATAGATAACGATATGGCCGCCGTCCAGAACCGGAATCGGAAACAGGTTAATCAGACCGAGGTTAATCGACAGCAGCGCCATAAAGACCACCAGATCCAAAATTCCGTTCTGTTTGGAAATGTCTCCCGACATTTCGGCAATGCGGATAACGCCGCCGATTTCTTCGCCGCTGCGCTTGCCGGTAATCATCTGTCCGACACCGCGCAAAGTCGCTTCCGTCACATTCCAGGCTTCCATAAACGCCTCTTTTAAAGACTGCGGCAGCGAAAGCTTCTCATGGTCAAGCTCAATAACGTTGACCGACTTGACGCCGAGCATCGGCCGTTTGGTCATTTCGCCGTTAGCTTCGGGAACTTCCATTTCGATCAGCGGAAACTGCAGACGAATTTCCCGGCCGTCACGCAGAAGCTCAACCACAACCTCGTTGCCGACCGTCAAATCGACTTCCTTGCGAATGTCGTCAAAGCTGTCAATTTTGTTGCCGTTGATGGTCAAAATCCGGTCGTTGGCAACAATGCCGGCCTTAGCCGCCGCCGAATTTTCAAAAACTTCGCCGACCACCGGCGGAAAGTTGATTTTGCCCAAAAAGAAAAAAATGCCGGCAAAAATCAAAATTGCAAACAAATAGTTAGACACCGGTCCTGCCAGCGCGATAACCAGCTTCTTTGCCGGGCTTTGATACTGAAAAGTAAATTTCTTCTCTTCCTCGCTGAGTTCGGATGCTTTGCCGTCACCGGCCGACGACGCATCGTCGTCGCCCAGAAACTGACAGTAACCGCCCAGCGGAACCGCGGCAATTTTCCAGTAAGTTCCCTGCTTGTCCCTGCGTCCCCACAGTTCCTTGCCAAAACCGATGGAAAAGACGTCAACCTTGACGCCGCACATCCTTGCAACCGCAAAATGCCCCAGTTCATGCACAAAAACCAGAATGCCGAGAACAACGACAAACGGGACGACATAATAAACAGCGTTAATCAGCCATTCCATTTTTTTTACCTAACCTCAAACAACATCAAACCGAACTTGAACCACAAAGCGACCAGCGGCGCCGTGAAAATCAGGCCGTCCACCCGGTCAAACACGCCGCCGTGCCCGGGAATCAGATTGCTGGAATCTTTAATGCCGATACTGCGCTTGATATAAGATTCGACCAAATCGCCGATTTGCGCGATTACGGCGATAACGCCGCCGAAAACGGCATAAAACAGCGCATTGGCATGCAGGCTGAACAAATGGGAAAACACAACGCTCGCCGCAACCGAAAAGACTACGCCGCCGATTAATCCCGACCAGGTTTTGTTCGGACTGATTTTCGGCGCCAGTTTCGGCCCTTTGAGATTGCAGCCGACAACGTAACCGCCGATGTCAACGCACCAGACCATTATCAGAAACCACAGCGTCGTTACAAAGCCGACGGTGCCAAACAGCCAGATAAGCGACCCGATGCCGACGGAAATATAAGGCACGCCGAGTGTCAGCAGATTACGGCGTTCTTCGCCGCGGGCCTTAAACCAGACCAGCAATGACGCACCGGCGACAACCGCCGCGACGGCTGCCGAACAATTCAACAGAACGGCCGCCGACAGGGAGGCCGTGTAAGCCGTCGCATAAAAAGGCGCGTTTCTGTTGGGAACCATATGTGCCCATTCCCAGGAAAGCATTGCGCCGAAAACCAAAGCCAGAACATTAATCCACGGGCTGCCGGCATAAATGAGGGCTATTGTCAGGGGAGCAAGAACCAGCGCCGTTGCCACACGCTTAAACAATGAACTTTTTTTAGGCTTTTCCATATCTTCTCTCCCTCATATTGAAGTTCTTAATAATATCCTCAAGCAGCTTTTTGTTGAAATCCGGCCACAGCACATCGGTAAAGAAAAATTCCGCATAAGCGATCTGCCACAGAAGATAATTGCTGATGCGCTGCTCGCCGCTGGTTCGGATAACCAGATCCGGGTCCGGCATGTCTTTGGTGTAGAGCATATCAGAAAACAACTTAACATCAACATCATTCAGCGAAATATCACCCTCTTTTACAAGCGCCGCCGTCTTTTTGACCGCGTTGACGATTTCCTGACGGGAACCGTAACTCAGGGCTATACAAAGCGTCATCCCCGTATTGCGCAGCGTATCGGCCTCAATTTCCGCCATTTTCCTGACAATGTCGGCATCAAGCATTTCCCTTTCGCCGATAAAACGGATGCGAACGTTGTTTTGCTGAACTTCTTTCAAATCGCTTTGCAGATAGTCGCGCAACAGTCCCATCAGCGTTTTAACCTCATCCTCGCTGCGATTCCAGTTTTCGGTCGAAAAAGCGTACAGCGTCAGATATTTGATGCCGAGTTCTCCGGCGGCGCGGGTAATTTCCTTAACGACTTCGGCGCCCTTTCTGTGTCCCATGGACCGAGGCAGTCCGCGTCTGGCAGCCCAGCGCCCGTTACCGTCCATAATAATGGCCAAATGCTCTAATTTATTGTTTTCCTTTGTCAAAACCATAGCCCTGTTTTACTTTGACAGAAATAAATCATTTTAGAGAGATGTCTGGATTGATTTTGCGGGAAAGAAAAATTCCACAGCATCGAAGCCCTTGAATTTTTACCCCGGAAAAATCGCTCCGGATACTCTGTAAAACGGTTTTAGACCTGCATGATGTCCTTTTCTTTAACGGCAAAAGCCTCTTCCATCTTTTTGATGGTCTCGTCGGTCAGCTTCTGGATTTCGTTCTCATATCTTTTTTCTTCGTCTTCCGAAATCTCGTTGTCTTTCTTCAGCTTTTTAATGCCGTCGAGCGCATCGCGGCGCACGTTGCGAACCGCAACCTTGCCCTGCTCGGCATACTTGCCGGCAATTTTGACCAGTTCCTTGCGGCGCTCTTCGGAAAGCGGCGGAATGGGAATGCGGATAAGCTGTCCGTCGGAAGCCGGATTAAGCCCGAGTTCCGATTCCCGCAACGCCTTTTCAACGCTCTTGGCCAAACCTCTGTCCCACACGCTGACCGACAGCGTGCGGGCGTCCGGAACCGAAATGGTGCCGATTTGCGACAGCGGCGTCATCGAACCGTATGCCTCGACCAGAATGCCGTCCAGCAGGCTGGCGTGCGCCCGGCCGGCACGCAGGCCGCCGAAATCGGCTTTCAGCGATTCCAGGCTCTTTTCCATGCGGGTCTTAGCGTCGTTTTTAATTTCGTTATAATCTGCCATTGTTTTATACCTCTTTCTTGATAATTGTAAACTTTCCGCGGCCGCAGACGGCATCGGCCAGCGAACTTTCGCCGGTCTGGGCAAAAACCACAATCGGAATATTGTTTTCGCGTGCCAGCGCCACCGCCGCCGTATCCATAACCTTCAGCTGGCGGGCGATAACCTCGTCGTAAGTGACTTCGGCAAACTTTCTGGCTTTTTCGTTCTGCTTGGGGTCGCTGTCATAAACGCCGTCGACCTGTGTCGCCTTCAAAAGCGCGTCGCACTGCATCTCGGATGCCCGCAGGGCGGCGCCGGTATCCGTAGTGAAATAAGGATTTCCCGTGCCGCCGGCAAAAATGATGACCCGTCCTTTTTCCAAATGGCGCACCGCCCGACGGTAAATGTAATCTTCGCATACGGCCGGAATATGAATGCCTGACATAACCCTTGCCGAAACGCCGATTTTCTCCAAAGCGCTTTGTACATAAAGGGCGTTCATAACCGTCGCCAGCATGCCGACCTGATCGGCCACCGTTCGGTTCATGCCCTTGGAAGCTTCCTTGGCACCGCGGAAAATATTGCCGCCGCCGACCACTACGCAGATTTCGACACCGTTGTCGTGTACGTCTTTAATCTGCCGCGCCAAAGCATCAATGACCTCGGCCGACATTCCGAAACTTTTGTCGCCCATCAGGCCCTCGCCGGAAAGTTTAAGCAGTATGCGCTTGTATTTTGGATCCATCAGTTCCTCGCGATTTGACTATATAGTTACCGCGTATATTATCCGAATAATCCGCTTTGTCATCAATATTTTTACAGTTTTCGGCAAAAAAGTTAGGCGCGCGCCGCCACAATTCACAAGCCGCCATTTTTTAAATTGCAAAAAAGGCGCGTTGAGTTTAAGAATAAACCATACTTTAATTATATCGGACGTTTTATCATGACAATTCACACCGTTTTATTCCTCTGCGCCCTCGGCGGCTATCTGCTCGGCTCCATTCCCTTCGGCCTGGTTCTGACCCGCATGGCCGGCTACGGCGATATCCGCAAAATCGGCTCCGGCAACATCGGCGCCACCAACGTTCTGCGCACCGGCAACAAAACCCTGGCGCTGCTTACCGTTATTCTCGACGCGTTTAAAGCCGGCTTCGCAGCCTGGCTGGCATACCGCTTCGTACCAGCTGCCGATTATGTTTTTTTCGGCCTGTTTACCAAGCTTAACGTCGTCGCGTCGCTGCTTGCCGGCACTGTCGGCGTTCTCGGCCACAATTTTCCGGTCTGGCTCGGTTTCAAAGGCGGCAAAGGCGTTGCCTCGGCATTCGGTTTCATCGTCGTTACCAACTGGCACGTCGGCCTGCTTGCACTGGGTGTCTGGCTGATAATGGCCTTTCTGTTCCGCTATTCTTCGCTGGCGGCCCTTACCGCGGCGGTTTCGGTTCCGGTCTTCTCCTTTTTCATGGTCGAACCGGTTTACGCTCTCTTTTACAGCTTCATCGCCGTGCTGGTCGTCATCCGCCATCACGCCAATATCCGGCGCTTGTTCAGAGGCGAAGAAAGCAAAATAACCTTTAAGAAGAAATAGCCTTGGCCGCCACGGATACGGAAATTCTCGCCCGGCTCCGCCTGATTAACACCGACGGCATCGGGCCGGTTACCTTTTACAAACTGCTGAAAACATGCCGCAGTGCCGAAAACGCTTTGCGCAGCCTGCCGCCGAAATTTCATCCTGCCCCGCTTGCCGCCGCCGAACGCGAAATTTCTCTGGCCCGCGCCAAAGGCATTAAAATTTTGGCCTTCGACAATCCCGAATATCCGCAGAAACTGCGCGAACTGGAAGACGCGCCCCCTTTTCTTTACGTCAAAGGCCGCACCGACATCCTCAATCGGTCGCCGGCCGTTTCCGTCGTAGGTGCGCGCAACGCTTCAATTAACGGCCGCAAACTGGCCTCCCGGATTGCCTACGATCTGACCGGCGCCGGCGTTCTGATTGTCTCCGGCATGGCGCGGGGCATTGACGCGGCTTCGCACAAAGGCGCCATGTATGCGCTTGAACAAAACGGGCCGACGGTGGCGGTGCTCGGAACCGGCGCGGACATCGTTTATCCGGCAGAAAATTTTTCCCTTTATGAGCAGATTGCCGCGCAGGGCGCCGTCATTTCCGAATTTCCGCTCGGCACCGAAGCGCAAAGCGGCAACTTTCCGCGCCGCAACCGCATAGTCTCTGCGCTGGCCGACGCTGTCCTTGTCGTCGAAGCCGGCATTCATTCCGGCTCGCTGATAACTGCCCGGCTGGCATTGGAACAGGGACGCGACGTTTTTGCGGTGCCCGGTTCGCCGGTCGAAGCCCGCGCCGCCGGTCCCAACAAACTTATCCGCGACGGCGCTTTTCTGGCCGAGGGCGCCGAAGATATCCTCAACGGCCTGAACCTCGCCCGCTGCCGGAAAATAAAGCCGCTGCCGCCGGTTGCCGCGGAAGATTTATTTGCAAAACCGCTTGACAAAGTCGAAAATAATGTCGATATTCCTCAACAGCCGGACCAGACGGAGAAAAAGCCCAAAGTCATCGACTTTCTTACCGCGGAAGGCGTTTATGTCGATGAAATCATCCGCGCCACGGGGTTGGAACCCGCCGCGGTTTCCCTTGAGCTTTTGGAACTCGAAATGGCCGGCAGGATTGAGCGCCAAGTCGGCAACAAAGTGGCATTAATCAAACGAGCAAAGAAAGACGCAATATGAAATTAGTTATCGTTGAGTCCCCGGCCAAAGCCAAAACCATCAACAAATATCTCGGCTCCGATTATAAGGTTCTGGCCAGTTTCGGCCACATTCGCGATTTGCCCAGCAAGGACGGCTCCGTCAACCCGGACGACGGTTTCGCCATGACCTGGGAGCTCAGCGCCGGCGGCAAAAAACGCCTCAACGACATCATCGCCGCGCTCAAGGACTGCGACACGATTGTCCTCGCATCCGACCCGGATAGAGAAGGAGAAGCGATAGCCTGGCACATTCTTGAAGAACTGACCGCCCGCAAGAAAATCAAAGACAAGAAAATCGAACGCGTCGTCTTTCACGAAATTACCAAATCCGCCGTTACCGAAGCCATTAAAAATCCCCGCCAGATTGACGACAATCTGGTTTCCGCCTACATGGCCCGCCGTGCGCTCGACTATCTGGTCGGCTTTACGCTCTCGCCGGTGCTGTGGCGCAAGCTTCCCGGTTCCAAGTCGGCCGGCCGTGTTCAGTCGGTCGCCCTTCGTCTGATTTGCGACCGCGAAAACGAAATTGAAAAATTCAAACCCGAAGAATACTGGACGGTCGACGTTGACCTCATTACCAAAACCCAGGCGCTGATTCGCTCGCACCTGATAACCCTCGACGGCAAAAAGCTCGAAAAATTCGACCTCAACACCGAGGCTAAGGCCATGGATGCCAAAGCCAAAATCGAAGCGCAGGAATTCCATGTTTCCAACGTCGAACGCAAAAAGGCCAACCGTTATCCGGCACCGCCGTTTACCACCTCCACCCTGCAGCAGGAAGCGGCCAGAAAGTTAAGGTTCAGCGCGAAGAAAACCATGCAGGTGGCGCAAAAACTGTATGAAGACGGTTTTATAACCTATATGCGTACTGACGCCGTCAACCTCTCGCAGGAAGCCATTGCCGCCTGCCGTGAAGTAATCGTCAGGTATTTCGGCGAAGCCTACCTGCCCAAAACCGCCAAGGAATACAAAACCAAATCAAAGAATGCGCAGGAAGCGCACGAAGCCATTCGTCCGGCACATGTTTCCGACACGCCCAAAAAACTGGAAGTCAAGCTCGATTCTGACGCGCACAAACTCTATGAACTTATCTGGAAACGCACCGTTGCCTGCCAGATGAACCCGGCCGTACTGGACAAGGTCGTTATCGATTCGACCTCCGCCGACGAAAAAATCATCCTCCGCGCTACCGGACAGGTCATAGATTTCGACGGTTTCCTGAAACTTTATCAGGAAAGCAAGGACGACAGCGACGACGATGACGAGAACCGTATACTGCCGAACGTCGAAAACGGCGAAAACGTCAGCAAGGGCGACATTATTCCCGAACAGCACTTTACCACGCCGCCGCCGCGCTTTACCGAAGCGAGCCTGGTTAAAAAGCTTGAAGAACTCGGCATCGGCCGCCCGTCGACCTATGCCTCGATTATCGCCGTGCTTCAGGAACGCAAATACGTCCGTGTCGAAAAACTGCGTTTCATTCCCGAAGACCGCGGCCGCATCGTAACCGTATTTCTCGAAAACTTCTTCAAAAAATATGTCGAATATGACTTTACCGCCCAGTTGGAAGAATATCTGGATGACGTGTCCGCCGGCGAAATGGAATGGAAAAAGCTTTTGGGCGGTTTCTGGGTCAAATTCATCAAAAACATTGATGCCGTCAAACCGCTGCAAATCAGCGAAGTAATCGAAAAAATCGACGAAGTTCTGTCCTATCACCTCTTTCCGCCGCGCGAAGACGGTTCCGATCCGCGCGTTTGCCCCGAGTGCGGCAAAGGCCGCCTTTCGGTCAAACTGGGAAAATTCGGCGCTTTTCTGGGCTGCTCCAACTATCCGGAATGCAAATACACCAAACCGCTGACCGACGTCAAGGAAGAGGAAATGAAAGACACGCCGCGCCCGGCTAATCCGGAAGACAAGGTTCTCGGCGAAATGAACAGCCTGAAGGTTTACCTCAAAAAAGGCCCTTACGGCTATTATGTCCAGCTCGGCGAAGACGCCACCGCCACAACCGAAAAACCCAGACGCAGTTCCCTGCCGAAATTTCTGAAACCTGAAGATGTTACTTTAGAACAGGCGTCTACCCTGTTGAGTTTGCCTAAACAACTCGGCAACGGCATTGAGGTCAACATCGGCAAATTCGGCCAGTATCTGAAACAGGGCGGCAAATCAAAATCGCTGACCGGCAATGACAACATCTTCAACATCACGTTGGAACGCGCCGAAGAAATTCTCAAAGGCGTTGCCGAACGTCCGGCCGGAAAAATTCTCGGACAGCATCCGAAAGACAAAGCCGACATTACTTTAAATTCGGGACGTTACGGCCCTTACCTCAAGTGGGGCAGAAACAATTACGCCATTCCGAAAGAGTATCGAGACAAAGAACTGACGCTTGACGATGCACTGAAAATAATCAGCGCTAAAAAATAAAACAAACCCCTCGTCTGAGGGGTTTGTTTTTTCAGTTGAAATGATTCTTTTTGGCCAGATATTTTTCCCTAAACCTCTTTCGCTGGCTTTTCAACGGCAACAGACAGGTCACGGCAGCCAGCAGATGACGTTTCAGCTTCTTCAGCAGTCCGCCGAGATATATTTTTGAACAATACCATTTCAGGCTGATCGACAGGCTCAACCGCACATTGTGCAAAGCCCGGTCAAAAAGTTCCGCTTCTCCCTGCCATTCACAGGCCGGATTACGGTAAAACGTAACTTTGGTTATGCCGTCGGCCGGCTTCTCCTCACGATAGCCGGTTTTGACCGCAGACAGATATATATAAAGCAAATCTGTCTTTTTGCCAGAAAAGGCTTCCGTCATCGCCCGATAGCTCCGAATGATTTCCGCATCGTCCCAAATCTCGTCCTCGGCGCAATGCACCAGCAAAATCCGCCGCGCCGCGGCAATTTTATTTTTGAGTTTGGCAATCCGGCGGTCATATTTTGCCTTCACAGCAGGATAACACTCATGAATACTGCGGCCGGTATCAAAATCATGCGCGGAATATATGCCGGTCGCCAAATCGTCCACTTCGTCAAAGCAGGGCTGTTTCGAACGCAGACGCAAATTCTTTTCGAGCAGAAAATCTTTAAAATCCGTTTGCAGCAGCTTTTCAACCACGTCGGGATTTTTAATGTAAATCCAGTCGAACGGAAACGATTCATACTGAAGGTGCAAACGCCGCAGATTGAAAGAACACTTGCATTTGCTGCCGATGGGAATAATCAAATCATATGTCTTCTTCATTAAAAAAATCTCCGACAAAATTGGGCAAATAATATCCTATCCACATAAAATGTCAAAGATTTTCCAGTTCCGCCTCAAACCGACGGTTGACTCCGCCGGACATTAGACTATTCTGACAGACAGACAAATAATGACAGGCAACCATGACAAACGATAACAAACAACCGGGCTATATCCTGAAAAAACACATCGTCAAATTTCTGACTTTCTGGATCTTTCCCGAGATTCTGCGCAAATATGCCGCCCGTCGCCTGCGTTGGCGCCTCGGCATCGGCGCCAAACCCGAAACGCTGGCTGAACGTCTGAATTATCAGCGTCACATAAAACAGGCACGCAAAGAAGCCGCAACAAAAAACATCTTCGCCTATCGGATTGTTTCTCTCGGCAGCGACTGTTTCAGCCGTACGATTCCGACCCTGTGGGGTGTCAAACCGCGTAAAAGACAAGGAGAACCGGGCTGCCCGTTTGACCTCAGCACCAATTTTCTAAGCGGAATCGTCCGCAATATTGAAGAAGACTTCGCAAACTATTTTAATACGCTGCATTTCAACGGACGCTTTTGGGAAATCGCGCGCAGCAACACCGTTT
The DNA here is from genome assembly GCA_000436375.1 of Azospirillum sp. CAG:239. Classification (GTDB taxonomy): domain Bacteria; phylum Pseudomonadota; class Alphaproteobacteria; order RF32; family CAG-239; genus Scatacola_A; species Scatacola_A faecigallinarum. Next base: position 21,027 of record FR885430.1, read on the forward strand.
TCAGCCACGAAAACGACTGCGGACCGAATGATGAAAACACCATCCGCAAAAGGTTTTCAGGACGTATCGACAACTTTCGCCGCGCACTGGCGGATGTCAGGCCGGCTTTGTTCGTCCATCACTTTATCCGAGGATTGAACGACGCGACTCCCGATGAAACGGCAAAATTGCTAAACCGCCTCTGGCAGTTGCTGAACGACAAACGCTGCGGACTGCCGTTCCGGCTGCTGGTTGTCGACCATTGCAATTATATTCCCGCCGCCGAACTCATTCCCCAAATCTGCCTTTTCGCTCCGGATTATCTGCCGGACGATTACCTTTGGAATTACCCCGAATTCGAATTCTCCGCGGCCGGCCTGCGCTTTGAAACGGAATTTATCGACATCTCTCAATATCTCATCCGACTAATGCTTCAGTCCTCTGCGGATTGACAAAAAAATGTGCTGACACACAAATAGTACAAAAAGAGAAAGAATACAATTCAAAATTGTTGATCAGTCATCATTTTTTTTCCTTAAATATAAAAAAACAAAGGAAAAAAAATGCCAAAACATATTCTGCCTCCCAATCCGCGCGGTCATAACCTTCCCTCAAAACAAGCCGCAAGTTATAAGATAAGAAAACATATTGTAAAAATACTGACTTTCTGGATTTTCATCCCACCATTACGCAAACAAATTCAACGTAATCTGCGCTATTGGTTTGGTATAGATTTAAAACCGGAAAGTTTTGCCGAACGACACCGTTACCGGCAGGCCCAAAGAAAAAGCCTGCAACATTTTGCCCATACAGATCTTTTTTCTTACCATATCGTTTCACTGGGTTGTGATTGTTTCTGCCGAACAATTCCCACTTTATGGGGACTAAAGCCGCGTAAAAATCAGGGAGAACTTGGATATCCGTTTGACCTCAGCAACAACGCCCTGCCCGGTATTCTGAAAAATCTTCGCGAAGATTTTTCAGAATATTTTACCAATATGTACTTTAACGGAAAACATTGGTATCTTCCGCAAAGTGACTCTCTCTTCTGTCATGAAGACGACTGCGGACAAAATGACGACGACAAAATCCGCGAACGTTTTACCCGCCGTATCAAAAACTTTCAAAACGTAATCAGCCACGACGTTCCGATACTCTTTATCAATCGCTATTGTCCGGCTTCAAACCTGACCAAGGAAAAAGCCGTTGATTTATATAATGAACTATTCGAAATTCTTCTCCAAAAAAGAAAAAATAAACCGTTCAAGCTGTTGATTGTTGACTACCAACGGCAATTGCCGCAGGAAAATCTCAATTCTGAAATTTACATTCTGGCCCCGGATTACCTGCCCGAAACCTATGTCTGGAATTACCCCGAATATCGAATGTCTGCGGCCGGCCTGCGCTTTGAAACGGAATTTATCGAGATTTCCCAAGAACTGATTAACCAAATGAAAACAGACAAAAAATCAGCCCCCGAACCGACTGTACCTGCCGACTGAAAATTTGGCAACAGTTAAGACTCTACGGCATCTTATGATTCTGGCACCTTTCTTTAATATAATCAGCCAGTTCGCTCAAATCGCTTTCTGACAACGGCAACTCAAAATCAGTATTCTGCATCTTCAAAAACATTGTCGAAATCGTTCGCCCGTTGACAACGGTTTTTTCGTTACAGCCGGTTCCGATACAGATACCCAGCCGGTCATACAATACATGCAGATTTTTCGTATCTCCCGGGTCAATGTCAAAAGCCTGTAGCGAAATAAGCACATAAATACCGTTGCAGCTCGTTGCCACCCATTTCCAGTTTCGCAAATCATATGCCGTTTTAAAACGCCCGCTTCCGTATCTGGAAAGCCCCTGCCCGCCGGCATACGGCCGGTTGTCATAACTTTTTCCGTCAGCCTTATAAAAAAGCGGCCTGCCTTCTTCGTCTTTCTGCCGTGCCAGAAAATCAATGATCTTTTTTCTTTCTTCTTCCCGCCGGTTATTATACTCAGACTTTATTTCCGCAAATGTCATCTTTGACAGCATTTCATATACCCCCGCTAAGCCAAACCGCTTATAATATCGCCACTTTACCACCAACAAACGTGCAAATCTACAGAAATTCACCCCAATATCGCATGTCGGCAGCCGCCCCTCATATCAAAAACAAAACTTACCGACCCAACAAAAAACCGGTTTCCCCAAAAAGCAACCGTTGCAATTCCCCTCTGAAAGAAACGGCCAAAAGTCCAAAATCGCGCGGTATGCTACAAAAAAAACCGCCTAAGTGGCGGTTTTTTTTAATGGTGCTCGGGGACGGGATCGAACCGCCGACACGAGGATTTTCAGTCCTCTGCTCTACCAACTGAGCTACCCGAGCATCAACTGACGAAAAGGTTTATAATTCATATTTTTCCGCTTGTCCAGCAGAAAATTAAATTTTTAATATTTTTTTATCAGTTATTGCATATCCGTCCCTGCCATAAAGCGTTTGCCAACAGTTTCGCCCGATCCGGATGCGTCTTTCTGAAGGTGCGATATCGGCGGTAAACAGTTTCTTCCGCCGCCAGCGCCCGCTCGTTGTTCCGTCTTGCCGCGACAATGCTCTTTAATGTCAGCTGGCTTTTACCAAGCGCTTCAATATCGGCAAACAGTCCGCGGTCAAAATCACCGTCGTCCAACACCCGGCGATGCGTCTTCAACACTCTGGCAATATGCCGGCGAGTCAGCCCTTTGATATATTTCTGAACTTCTCCCGGTTGTCTTTCATAATCGCCGATACCGGTCAGCGTGCTTCGCGGCGCGGAAACATCCGGCGCCGTATCGTCATAAACAGGCAAAACATAATTTAATACCGCTGCGGCATTAATATCGACAGCCAACCGTCCGACAACATCGTCCGTCAGGCTGCGGAAAACTTCCTGTCCCCACCGCAGCTCGCTGACCAACTGCCGATAGTCTTCCTGATGATAAATCGAAAAATCTTCCGCCGTGTCGGATTCCAAACGTTTTTTATTCTCAATGGCGCTGATTTCCATTTTGCGCAAACCTTTGTCAAAGAGCTTCAGCGCATTACGCTTTTCCAAACTCTGCGGCAAAGCGGCCAACTCGTCGACGGACTCATATCTGATACCGCGGGAAGACAGCAAAACGGCCTGATTCTCACCCAGATTACGGTCAAAGGCATTAAACAGCATATGCAGAGAACTGAACGTAAAATCATCCCAGAACCCTTCCGGCTTAAATCCCCTCACAACTTTCCGGTCAACCGGCGTATCGTTCAATTCTATGTCATAATAGCTCTTTACCACTGCCGCAATGTCAAGAACTTCCGCGGCAAAATCCAAAACGGCTTTTTTCTTTTCCAAATCTCCGGACATATCGGCATATTCTGCCGGACGCCGGCTTTCGGCAAACTCATCGTCCTCGTCTTCGTCGTCGAAACTTCTGTCCTCCAGCTCATTCAGCAAAACGCCCGTTTCATACAAATCATTGTCCGCGGCCCTTATAATCTGAGCAATCATCTTTTCGACGTCTTCGGCCAGCGCCCCGCTGATGTTTTCGGCATTTTCATAATTGTCCCAGTACTCTTCCGGCGACCCCGGCTTAAAAAGCGGCTTATCCGCTGCAAAACTGCCGACATTGTCAACCTCGGCAAAAATTTTTTTCAAATCATAATGCTCCGGAATCTCAAAATCAGCGTTTCTGATACCCAAATGCTGATTCAGGCGGCTGTTTCTCTCCAGTCTGAAATAGGTTTCGTCGCTCATTACGTTGTCAAAATCGGCAGCCGCTGCCCGGGCTGCATCCTGATTACGATAGTAAAGATAAAAATCGGCACGGTTTTTGGCAACAATCTGCGTAAACTGATCCGTAAATTCGGCTACCGTTTTTCGAACCGGTTCGCTCCGCACATCCCAGCTGCATTCTTTTTGCAAACGTCTCGCCACCTCGGCGGCAACTTTCTTTTCGCTGACAAATCCCGGCGTTTTGGAAAAATTTTCCGCGGCATCGGCCAATACCGAACGCACGCCTTCCACATCGGAAGCATTGATAACGCCCCCGCGGCGGATAACCATATACATCATTCGTTCGGCCAGACGCGTCTCCAAAAATTCGTCCATCATTCCGGAAAAAATTTCATCCTGCATCTCTCCCGCAAACGCCTCCGACAAAACCATGCCCCGATTCAGCCAATAACGGTCAAACTCGCTGCCGCTCTTCGCAACCCAGTCGGAAACGGCATTAACGTCTTTGGCGAAATCCCCATTGCCCGGATTAAACAAAACCCGAGCCCGGACAAAATCTTCGTTGCGCTCCCCTTGTTCGGCTATTTCGCGGTACAGATAATAAAACGCCTCCGCAGCGGGAAAAGCCCCTTGCGGACTGTCATCGGGAACGGATACTCGAAAACCGCAGTTTCGGTTAAGCTCGGCCGCCGCCAGTTTCAACGCCGGATAAAGCTCGGCAACCTCCCGTGCCGAACGCCAATACCACATGTCCCGGCCTTTTTCAATCTGCAGTCCGTCCATCATAACGCCCGCCGTATTGACAAAAGTCTTAATAAAATTAATCCGCACCGAATTGTCAGCCATAAAAAACGCCCTTTCGCATATTATGCCAAAATATAAACAAAAGAGCGTTTTTTGTCAAATATTATTAACCGTCCTACGTTTTAAGGTTAACAACCGTCTGCGTCATCTCGTTAGCCGTGGTAAAAGCCGTACCGTTAAGGTTATACGCTCGCTGCACCACAATCAGATTGGAAAATTCCTTAGACGGATCAACGTTCGACCCCTCCAGCGATTCGGAGCGAAAGGCCGTATTGTCGTTGGTCGTCGAATCAACGACAAAAAAGCTTTCGCCGACATCGTTGGATACTTCAAAAAGCGTTCCGCTTATCGGAATAAGATTTTCCGGCGCCGAAAACCCGACCAACGCCAGTTTTCCGCTGGCAAGCGTTTCGCCGTTGGTATATTTGGATTGAATGACACCGCCGCTGTCAATGTACGAATACTGATAGTCGCCGCCGACACGCCCGTCTTGGGAAACATTGACGATTTCGGAACTTCCGGCATATTGCGTCATATGCGAAATATCCATCGCCACCGTACTTGCGGTTCCGTCCGGCCAGGTAACGCTGACGTCAAAGGTTTTCGGCGACAGGATCCCGCCTTTCTCGTCAAAGACCACTTCCAGCGGTTCAGCTGTCGTTACCGTTCCGCCTTCCATGTTAAAAGTCACGTTCCAGACATTATTCTGCCCCTCGGCTTTCTGAAACAGCATATTAACGGTTTTTTCCTGATTGTTTTCGCCGTAAAAGGTCAGGCCGTAACTGCTGTTGTCAACATCCGCAGGCACGTTGGCGCTGATTTCCATCTGAGAGGTGGGCACCGCCGGAATTTTGTCCGGATATTGAATCGTCAGGTTCGACAAATCAGAAGCAAAGGTGCCGTCCTCATTGGCTGCAAAACCCTGAACATAATAACCGCTGGAATTAACCAGATAGGTCGTGCCGTTTTCGCTGCGGGTGGTAAAATCGCCGGCTCGGGAATAATATGTCTGGTTAAGGGAATTTTTTACCACAAAAAAAGCATTGTCGCCGGCCTCAATCGCCACGTCAAACGGATTTCCCGTCGCCGAAATCGTTCCTGCCCTGGTAATGCTGGTGCGATCATAATACCCTACGCCGTCAATATCCACGCGCGACGACGACAAACCGCTTGAGTTGCTCTTAACCAGCGGCTGAGACCCCAGCAGCGAATAAAACATCGTTTCGGCCGACTTGTAACCGGTCGTTGAAATGTTCGCCAGGTTCGTGCTTACCGTTTCCAACGCGTGCGACTGGGCGTTAAGACCGGAAACCGAGGGAGAAAATATACTTAAAGCCATCTCTTTTCACCTAAAAATTTACCTTATGGTTCTTCATGCAAATTCCGTGCCGATTTTATCCGAGCGCCACCATAATTATTCCGACCGTAATCAGGGCAATCCCGGAAGCGGAAAGCATCGACAGGCTCTCTCCCAGAAACACGACGGCGGCAACCGAGGCAATAACCACGCTGAGTTTGTCCACCGGCGCCACTTGCGAAACCCGACCGTACTTCAGCGCCGCAAAATAAAACAGCCACGACATTGCGCCGGCCGTACCGCTCAAAATGATGAAAGTCAGCGCTCTGCGGTCCGCCAAAATTTCGCCGACATGCCCGAAATTGCGCTGAACCGCCATCACCGCTATCAAAAACAAAGCCATGATAACGGCGCGGATAACCGTTGCCGTATCGGCGTCAAGCCCCTGCAGGCCGATTTTGCCGAAAATGCTGACCAACGCCGCCATAACGGCCGACAAAACCGCATAAACAAGCCACAAATGCTCTGTCATCGTCTTCTCCTTAAAAAGTTTTCCTTATTCTATCATGCAATAATCATACCATTCTCTTATTTAGCCATAAGTTGTTAAAAAAATAAAAAGACAACCAAATTTTTGAGCATATTGCATATTAAACAAAAAAGGGCAAAAATCAGCTTATTTTGTGCAAAAAAACGACATTTTTGCTCAAAATCCGAATATTTTTGTTGTTTTTATCTGAAATAGGAGGTATGAGTCAGAAGTATTTTTTGATTAACAAACAAAGTGAGTAAACAAATTATGTCAAACCCCCTGGACACCAAAGTTATCAGCAAACTGGCTGAAATTCTTGATAAAAGCAACCTCACCGAACTTGAATATGAAGACGAAGGCTGCCGCATCTGCCTAACCAGAGATTTTTCCGGCCGCATTGCCGGCCCGGCCGCCGCGCCGATGCCTGCGCCGATGGCTCCCCTTCCGCCGGTTCCGGCGCCTGTTCCCGCCGTATCCGCTCCGGCCGCTGCCCCGGCTGTTTCTTCCGAAGAAGATTATGCCAAGCTTCCCGGCTGCGTCAAATCGCCGATGGTAGGCGTTGTTTACCTCTCTGCCGATCCCAACTCTCCCGATTATGTCAAGGTCGGTTCTAGCGTTGCCGAAGGCGACACTGTTTGTCTGATTGAAGCAATGAAAACATTCAACCCCGTTAAGGCTCACAAGGGCGGCAAGGTAACCAAGATTCTGGTCGCCGGCGGCGATCCCGTAGAATATGGCGAACCCTTAATCATCATTGAATAATAACTTCTAGGATTATCACATGTTTGAAAAAGTATTGATTGCCAACCGCGGCGAAGTAGCTCTTCGCATCCATCGCGCCTGCCGCGAAATGGGCATCAGAACCGTTGCCGTTCATTCGGAAGCCGACGCCGACGCCATGCACGTCCGGCTTGCGGACGAAGCCGTCTGCATCGGCCCGGCCCGCTCGAGCGATTCTTATTTAAACAAACCGGCAATTATTTCCGCCGCGCTGATTACCGGCGCCGACGCCATCCATCCCGGTTTCGGCTTCCTGTCCGAAAACGCCGACTTTGCCGAAATGGTCGAACGCCACGGCATTACCTTCATCGGCCCCACTGCCGAACAAATGCGCCTGATGGGCGACAAAATTACCGCCCGCAAGGTCGCGCAGGAAGCCGGCATTCCGGTAACCCCCGGCTCCCCGGCGCTGGAAAGCGTCGAAATGGCCATTGAATGGGCCAACAAAATCGGCTATCCGGTCATCGTCAAAGCCACGGCCGGCGGCGGAGGCAAGGGCATGAAAATCGCCTTCAACGACGAGGAAATGAAGGAAGCCTACACCATGGCTCGCGCCGAAGCCAAAGCAGCTTTTACCAGCGACGTGGTTTATATGGAAAAATATCTCCAGAAACCCCGCCATATCGAAATGCAGATTTTGGCCGACAAATACGGACACGTCGTTCATCTCGGCGAGCGCGACTGCTCAATCCAGCGCAGCAACCAGAAAGTCATCGAAGAATGTCCGTCTCCCGCGCTCAACAACCAGCAGCGTCGCGAAATCGGCGAAATCGTCCGCAAGGCGATTGAAAAAATCGGCTATACCAACGCCGGTACGCTGGAGTTCTTATATGAAGACGGACGTTTCTATTTCATGGAAATGAATACCCGTCTGCAGGTCGAACATCCGATTACCGAAGCGGTAACCGGCATCGACATCGTCCGCGAACAAATCCGCATTGCCAGCGGCGCCTCTTTGGGTTATACACAGGATGACATAACCTTCTCGGGACACGCCATTGAATGCCGCATCAACGCCGAAGATCCGGAAACTTTCGTTCCCTGCCCCGGCAAGATTAACGAATGGCATGCACCGGGCGGTCTCGGCATTCGTGTCGATTCGGAAATTTATTCCGGCTATTCGATTCCGCCGTTTTATGACAGCATGATTGCCAAACTGATTGTTCACGGCAAAACCCGCAACGCCGCGCTGATGCGTCTGCGCCGGGCATTGGAAGAGTTTGTGATTGAGGGGGTAAAGACCACCATTCCGCTCCACCAGGAAATTATTTCCCAGGCCGAGTTTATTGACGGTCAATACAACATTCACTGGCTCGAAAAATTCATGGAAAAAATGAAACAGGCCTCCGGCAAATAACTATTAACAGCCCCGAAATTTTGGGGCTGTTTTTTTGCGCATTTGCCTTTATGATGAAGATTGAAACAACAAGCGAGGCATAATGAATCAGAAGCTATCCCTAATCGGCTCAATACGCGGCGGCCTGGTTTTCATGGGTCGGCACGTTCTGCTGTCGGCACTTTTTTTCCTTCTCGCCTATGGTGCGGTTTACTATGCTCAAAAGCTGAGCATCTCGACCGACCTGCCGGTTATGTTTGCCTACCTCGTCTACACATATTTCTTCTATTACTTCTTTGTCTGTTTTTATTTCAGACGGCAGCCGCTTTTCAGCCGGCGCCGTTTCGGCAACGCATTGGTTCGAATGCTGGCGATTCTGCTGCTGGCCTTTGCAGCGCTGCTCGCGCTTAAAATCGGTTTCAAAATTCTGTTTTTCCTTGCCGGCACCCTCAAAGCCTTTCCCGAATTTTACGAACGGCTTCGTTTGGCCTATTTGGGACTGCTCGTATCGCCGTATTTTGCATGGTTTCTGCCGATCTTTATGTTCATCATTCTGAGTTTCACGTTTTTTATTCCGGCTTTTGCCTGGATATCCGCTGTCATCGGTGGCGATTCTTCCATTACCATGACGTTCGTCCGCACCAAAGGAAACTATGTCCGCCTGATTGTCATATTCTTGCTCATCTACGGCATACTCCCACTGACTATTCTCGTTTTCAGGGGATACTCTGCCGGAGTTGTCGCCGCAGTATCCGCATTGATGAGCCTGATACAGATTGTCATTTACCTGAAAGTTTATGAACATTTCTATCCGCAGAAATGAGCTCATGGCACCGTTGTTTCCAAAAATGTCTAAGTCCCTTATGGAAACGCACGCGACGTTTTTATATGCCGGCTGACAAAAAAACTCCGCTTTCCAGCGGAGTTTTTTTAACTTTGCCAAATTTTACGCTGCTTTGGAAGCTTTCTTGGCCGCAAAAGCGTTCATCGTTTCGATGATGTAATCCTGCGATTCCTTATCCAGATAAGGATGCATCGGAATGCTCAGAACCGTCTTCGCAAGCTTTTCGCAAACCGGCAACGAACGGGTATTCCACTTTGCATAGGCGGTCTGCGTATTGACCGGACGCGGATAATAAGCGCCGCAGGGAATACCGTTTTCTTTCAGATATGCCAGACATTCGTCGCGGTCTTCACAGGTAACCGTATACAGCGCATAAGCCGATTTGCAGTTGTCCAGAACCTTCTGTTTGCCGTAATATGAGCTCAAACCGTCGTCATAACGTTTGGCAATTGTATAGCGGTCTTTGAGTTCCTGTTCAAACACCTTCAATTTCTGCAAAATTACGGCAGCCTGGAAAGAGTTCATGCGGCCGGTCATACCCAAACGGACGTTGTCATAGTGGTCTTCCGGACTCATGCCGTGAACGCGGCAGGATTTGACCAGATCGTTTTCGGCAACATTATTGGTAAATACAGCGCCGCCGTCGCCATAACCGGCCAGAGGTTTGGTCGGATAAAAGCTGGTCGCGGTCATGTCGGCAATGTTGCCGGCGCGCTTGCCGTGATATTCCGAACCATAGCTCTGTGCGGAATCCGCCAGAACCTTCATACCGTTGGAATGGGCGATTTTCATAATTTCGTCATAGTTGGCCGGGTTGCCGAAAATATCAACCGCAATAACGGCCTTCAAATTCAGTTTGCCCTCTTTCTTAACATTGGCGATTGCTTTTTCCAAATCTTTCGGATCCATATTGAACGTATTGGGGTCGGAGTCGACGAAAATCGGCGTAGCGCCGACAATGGCAACACATTCGGCCGAAGCGACAAACGTAAAGGAAGAAACGAACACGGCATCGCCGGCCTTAACGTCCCAGGCCATCAGAGCCAGCGTCAGCGCATCGGTGCCCGAACCGCAGGTCGAGCAGTATTTCGTACCGGAATAGGCTGCCAGCTTCTCGTCCAGTTCGCGGCATTCCGGACCCTGGGCATAACCGCCGTGATTTAAAATGGTTTCAAATGCTTTCAGAAAATTTTCCTGACCGATTACTTTCTGCGAAGCCTGAACGTCAAACAGATTAATCGGTTTAGAAGGTTTATTGGTCATTGTAAAGTTCCTTTTGTTGTAAGTTTTAACTGAGGCTGATACTACGGCAAAAAAAGTCCGAATGCAAAACACAAAAGGTTTCCGCTTTGTAACAAAAGTGCCGAAAAACGAAATAAACATTCCGTTTTATCCGAAAATAAACAATTTTATTGATTTACGCAAATTTACTGCTATATTTAGAGTGATTTTTGCAAAAACTCCAGAATAAGGAATTTATAACGTGTGTGGAAAAATTAGACTGCTTGCCGCCTGTTCACTCATTGCACTCACAACCGCCTCCTGCGCCACACAGAATGACAAGAATGCACATGGAATCCCCCAGGAGGAAAACGGAGCGCTTGAAACCTATAACCGCGGCATGTTCAAATTCAACTATCAGGTGGACAAATATGTCCTCAAGCCGGTTGCCAAAGGTTATCGCGCCGTTACCACCCCCTATGTCCGCGAACGCGTCAACAACGCCCTCGCCAACATTAAGGAGCCGATTTCCGCTTTCAACCACATTCTGCAGGGTGAATTCAGGGAAAGCGGCATAAACCTGTCGCGGCTGGTCATTAATACGACACTCGGCCTTGCCGGCATGTATGATGTCGCCGGAGGCTGGGGTCTGCAACAGTCCAAAGCCGGATTTGACGACACGCTGGCCAAATGGTGCATCAAAGACGGTCCGTTTATCGTTCTGCCGCTGTTCGGACCGGCCACACCGCGTTCAACCGTCGGCCTGATTGTCGACAGCGTTACCAATCCAGTTTATCTGGCAACGCTCAATGCCCCGTCCGGAACCAAAGACAAAATCAGCTACGGCTATACCGCCGTTTCGGTTGTCGCTTTTCGCGAGTCTGCGCTTGACCTGATGGATGATCTTGAAAGAAACTCGGTCGATTTTTATACGACAATGCGTTCCGCTTTCCTGCAAAACCGCCAGAACAAAGGCTGCTTTAACGATGAGGGCAACGCTTCCTACGACTTCGACTTCGGTTATGAGGAAGAAGACCAGATTTTCGATGAAATGGAATCAGAATAATCAAAAATTAAACGGAGCAACAAGATAATGAAAAAAAATTTATTTGCCGCACTCTTTGCCTCAGTCTTTATGTTTTCAGCCGCAGCCAACGCTGCCGTTGACGCCGCTCAGGCTGAAGCTTTTGTAGAAAAGGTTACTCGGGAAGGCATCGAGGAAATCATCAACGCCAACGTATCGCAAACGGTAAAGGATCAGCGTTTTGAAAAACTTTTCAACAACGCTTTGGATCTGAATTTCATCGGACAGTTTGTCCTCGGACGCTATTGGCGTACCTCTACCCCCGAACAGAAAAAAGGATTTATCAACGCTTATCGCGAATTGAACATCAAAACCTGGTCAAAACGTTTTGACGAGTTCAAAGGCAAGAAATTCATCTTCAAAGGCACGTCACCGTCCAATTCGGCCAACCAGATTTTCGTAAATTCTCTGGTGCCGATGGATCAGGGCGAACCGGCCAAAGTCGTCTGGCGCGTCAAACAGACCGGCGACAAATTCAAAATCGTCGACATCATCATTGAAAACGTCAGTCTGGCTATTACCGCCCGCAACGAATATACGGCTTACATCAAGTCGGCGCCCGGCGGCGTAGACGATTTGATTAAGGATTTGCAAAACAAAACCAACAAAGCCTAAACCCTCGGCCCTCTCAAATGAGAGGGCTTTTTCTTGGTCATGTTCGTCCTCTTTTTCCTT
>FR885431.1 GCA_000436375.1 Azospirillum sp. CAG:239
AAAAGAAAGCGCCCGAGGATGACAATAAAAAAGAAAGCGCCCGAACATGACAGAGAAGAGCCCCCCGGGTCAAGCCCGAGGGTGACTGTAGTAAAAAAGAGCCCGAACATGACTATAAGGAAAAAGAAGCCCAGATATGACAGAGAGAACAAAAAGCCCCGCGGTGCGGGGCTTTGTTTTGTTTGACTGTCTGATTATTTCTTCAGGACAACAACACCGGGGAGTTCTTTGCCTTCCATCCATTCGAGGAAAGCGCCGCCGGCCGTTGAGATGTAGCTGAACTTATCGGCAACGCCGGCATTGTCCAGTGCCGAAACGGTATCGCCGCCGCCGGCAACCGTCATCAGCCTGCCTTCCTGCGTGAGGGTGGCGGCATGCTGCGCGACCTTGTTGGTGGCATTGTCAAACGGCTTGAGCTCAAATACGCCCAGCGGACCATTCCAAACCAGCGTTTTGCATTCGTCCAGCTTTTTGTTAATGGAGGCGATGGTCTTTTCGCCGACATCCATCAAAATCCAGCCTTCGGCCGGAATGTGTTCGAGGTCAACCGTCTTGTGCTCGGCGTCAGCCTTGAATTCTTTGGAAACGACGACATCCTGTGGCAGAATAATCTCGCAGTTGTTTTCCTTGGCAACTTTCATAATCTCTTTGGCCGTGTCAATCATATCCATCTGCACCAAAGAGTTGGCTTCGTTGACGGTATTGATGCCGCTGGCCTTCATGAAGGTATGAGCCATGCCGCCGGAGATGACCAGTTTGTCTACTTTCTTAACCAGGTTGTTCAACAAGTCAAGCTTGGTGGAAACCTTGGAACCGCCGACAACGGCCATCAACGGGCGCTGCGGATTGTTCAAGCCGTTGGACAAAGCCTTGACTTCCTCTTCCATCAAACGCCCCATGGCAGCCGGACGCAGTTTGGCGGCGGCAACCATTGAAGCATGAGCGCGGTGCGCGGTCGAGAAAGCGTCGGAAACATAGACGTCAGCCGGTTTGACCAGTTCTTCGGCGAACTTCTCGTCGCCTTTTTTCTCTTCGTTATAAAAACGAAGGTTTTCGAGCAGAAGAACTTCGTCGGCTTTCATGTTTTTAACGGCTTCTTCAACTTTGGGGCCGATGCAGTCGTCAACAAAAACAACCTTGCGGCCAAGCGCCTTTTCCATGTCCTTGACAATATGGCTGAGCGAATTCTTCAGGTCGCCCTTGCCTTCCGGACGGCCAAAGTGGCTGATAACCACAACTTTGGCGCCTTTGCCCATCAGTTCCTTAACGGTGGGAACGGTGCGGTCGATGCGGGCCGTGTTGGTAACGTGAAAATTTTCATCCATCGGGACGTTCAAATCGGCGCGCAGCATAACGACTTTGCCGTTTAAATCGCCCAAATCATCAATCGTTTTGTATTCCATAAGTTTTTCCTTTACAAAAAACAAAACCCCCTTGATAAGCCAAGAGGGTTTGCTTTATTTCAGATTATCCGTTTACTTTGGCCATGTGGGCAACGAGGTCGAGAACCTTGTTGGAATAACCCCACTCATTGTCGTACCAGCTGACAACCTTAACAAAGGTCGGGGTCAGCTGAATGCCGGCTTTGGCGTCAAAGATAGAAGTGCGGGCATCGCCGAGGAAGTCAGACGAAACAACCTGATCTTCGGTATAGCCGAGAATGCCTTTGAGTTCGCCTTCAGAAGCTTCTTTCATGGCTTTGCAGATTTCTTCATAAGAAGTCGGCTTGGCGAGGTTGGCGGTCAGGTCGACAACGGAAACGTCCAGCGTCGGAACGCGGAAAGACATACCGGTCAGTTTGCCGTTCAGGCTCGGGATAACCTTGCCGACGGCTTTGGCGGCACCGGTCGAAGACGGAATGATGTTGCCGGCAGCGGCACGTCCGCCTCTCCAGTCTTTCATGGACGGGCCGTCAACGGTTTTCTGTGTGGCCGTGGTCGAGTGAACGGTGGTCATCAGGCCGTCAACAATGCCGAACTTGTCGTTCAGAACTTTGGCAATCGGAGCCAGGCAGTTTGTGGTGCAGGAAGCATTGGAAACAAACTGAGTGCCCTTAACATAAGAATCGGTGTTTACGCCGCAGACGAACATCGGGGTATCGTCCTTGGAGGGTGCCGACATAACGACATATTTGGCACCGGCGTCAATATGCCCCTGAGCCTTTTCCTTGGTAAGGAACAGACCGGTAGATTCAACGACGTATTCGGCGCCGACTTCGTTCCACTTCAGGTCGGCCGGGTTCTTTTCTGCGGTAACGCGGATAGCCTTGCCGTTGACAACCAGTTTGCCGTCCTTGATTTCAATGGAACCCTTGAACTGGCCGTGCATGGTGTCGTAACGCAGCATATAAGCCATATATTCAACATCAATCAGGTCGTTGATGCCGACGATTTCGATGTCATTTCTTTCCTGAGCGGCACGGAAAACCAGGCGGCCGATACGGCCAAATCCGTTAATACCGACGCGAATTGTCATATTATTTTTCCTTCCTTGTTAGAATGCAAGCACAGGGAACCCTGCGCTTTACGGGTTTGTTTAATTCGGTGCTAATGTAGCACTTAATTGATTTTTTTCAAGCTATTTTTAACTTATCAGACAATAATACAAGAGCCGCGGCTGACGCGGCGGCTCAAAAACTTTAATATTTTCCCCAGTGGATTTTTTCTTCCTTAAAACGGCCTTCCGGCTGCTTCGGGGTTTCGGCCGGATAGCCCATCGTCACAATGGCAAATGGGCGGATGTTGTCCGGCAGTTTCAGATATTCTTTCAAATCGTCCACCACGCGCTGCATGGGCGCGGCGCCGCAGTAGCAGGTGCCGATGCCTTTGGCCCAGGCGGCCAGCATCAGGTTTTCGGTGGCAATGGCACAGTCGACGTCGACAAAGCTCCATTTTTCGTTTTCCTTGTCGCGGTTGAACGACTGGCTGACATCGCCCAGAACGAATACGACGCAAGCGGCGTCTTTGGCAAAGGACGTCCAGCGCTGAATGTGGCGCAGATTGGCCAGAACCTCGCGGTCGTCAACGACCAGGAACTCCCACGGCTGGCGGTTGTGCGCGGTCGGGGCATACTGGGCGGCTCTGATGATTTCGGTAAGGGTGGCTTTGTCTATCTTCTGGTCAGTATATTTGCGAACTGAACGGCGGGTCATAAGACCTTCCATCATTTCCATGATATAAAATCCTTATTTTGTTAATGCACGACTCTCTGCAGGCTGTCAATCCTCGGCAAAACCGAATTTTCAATAATAAAGCTGACGGCTTTTTCCACCATTTTGTCGGTGTAGCGGAAAGTATTAGAAATTTCTTCCAGATTTTCGGCCTTGTCAAGTTTTTTTGCCAACGTATTGTAAACGCCGGACAATTCGGTCAGGGAGTCTATCATCTGGGCAATAAAGGCCGGCAGTTTGAAGTCCTCGCGGCCGCCCCAGAAACCTTCGACGTAACCGCCCTCGACCTCGGCAAAGCGGGCGGCGCAGGCCTCGCGTATCTGCTCGCGGCCGGAAAGCTTTACTGGTTCCAGTTTAATTTTGTTTTCTCTGACTTTTTGAAAAACCTCGTCCCACAGCCCCATAAAAAACTTGAAGAACAAATCGGCCTCGTTTTTGGTTTCGAGCCGGGGCGCCTGGCCTGCGGGCCAAAAAGAAGAAATGACGTCGGCGGGACGCAGGTCAAGATTGGGGCTGCAAACGGCGCCGGCAAACTTCATTTTGACCACGGGCAGCGGCGTCGGGCAGCCGTAATGCCCGAGAAATTTTTTGAAACTTTCATCACCAATATATTTGTTTTGACTTTCCATTTTATTCTTCTTCGTATATATGTTGATATGATAAGAATAAAGTAATGGAGTTTTTTAAATTGTCCAGAGTAAAATTCGGATTTGCCGCCGCCCTGTTTCTGCTGCTCGGCGCCTGCAGTTTTCTGCCGCCTTTTATTGACCGCCAGCGCAACGCCGGTGTGCACGACATCAGCAAACTCTATGTCGGACGCTCGACGCCCGAAAATCCGGCCGTCTGCTACAACGGCTGGACAACCACTTACGACGAGGTCAAAAAGCTCGCCGACGAAGAATGCCGCAAGCACAAGACCGGAACGCACGCCGAACCGACCGACATGACGTCGTTTACCTGCCGACTGCTGATTCCAAATCACATATATTTCCGATGCGTACAGTAATCCCCTGTCTTTTTGACTTGTAATCAGCCGATTTTTTTTATAAAGTGTCGCACAAAACGACTAATTTCAGGATGAACGAACATGGCCCAATCATTAGAAAAACTACTCAACCAGAAACTGGCCGGCATTTTTGCAAAACACGGCCTGGACACCAAATTTGCCGTCGTCAAGGTTTCCGACCGTCCGGACCTGAGCGATTTTCAGTGCAACGGCGCGCTGGCGCTGGCCAAGCCATTGCGCAGAAACCCGCGTGAGATTGCCGCGCTGATTGCCGGCGAACTGGAACAGGACGCCGACATTGCCAAAATATCGGTCGACGGGCCGGGCTTTATCAATATCAGCCTCAAAGAAACCTTCATTGCCGCCGAACTGGACGCCATGGCCGGCGACGGGCGTTTCGGCTGCGACAAAACCGAAACGCCGAAAAAAATCGTGATGGACTTCGGCGGCCCGAACGTCGCCAAGGCGCTGCATGTCGGACATCTGCGTTCGGCGGTCATCGGCGAATCCATCCGCCGGATCGAGAGTTTTTACGGCAACGAAGTCATCTCCGACGTCCACTTCGGCGACTGGGGAACCCCGATGGGCATGATTCTGGCCGAAATCATCAATCAGGACGGCGACCTTTCCAAAACGGAAAGCTATGACATTGAGGCCATCAGCGCCTTTTACAAAAAAGCCAACATCCGCTGCAAGGAAGACGAAGCTGCCAAGGAAAAAGCGCGGCAGATTACCGCCGAGCTGCAGGACGGCAATCCGGAATACCGCAAGGCCTGGAAGCATCTGCGCGAGGTTTCGGTCAACGCGGTCAAAAAGAACTATGACGACCTTGAGGCACATTTTGACCTCTGGCTCGGCGAAAGCGACGCACACGAAGCTAGTTCCGAGATTGTCAAAATTGCCAAAGAAAAAGGACTGGCCGAGCTGGACGACGGCGCGCTGATTATCCGGCTTGAGGAAGGCAACAAGCCCAAGCCGCCGGTTATCCTGATTAAGAGCGACGGCGGTTTCGGCTACCAGATTACCGATATTGCAACGATTAAAATGCGTTATGACGACCTTAAGGCCGACGAAATTATTTATGTCGTGGACAAGCGGCAGTCGCTGCATTTTGAGCAGGTTTTCGAGGCTTCCGAAAAACTCGGGATTGCGCCCGGGGTCAAAATGCTGCACATCGGTTTCGGTACGGTCAACGGCGCGGACGGCAAACCGTTCAAGACCCGCGACGGCGGCGTGATGAATCTGGAAGACCTGATTGCCCTGTCCAAGGACAAAGTCCGCGAATCGATGCCAAAACCGGAAGAAACCGACGGTTATGACGCGGCTTATATTGAAAATCTGGTCGGCGAAATCGCCATCGGCGCCATCAAGTTTCAGGATTTGAAAAACACCATTTCCGCCGGATATATCTTTGAGCTGGAAGACTTTGCCAAATTCGAAGGCAAAACCGGCCCCTACATCCAATATGCGATTGCCCGCATCAATTCCATTCTGCGCAAAGCAAAAGAAAAAGGAAAGGAACCGGGAAACATCGTGATAACAAACGCCGAGGAACGGGTGCTGGCGCTGAAACTGGCACAGTTGAACAACGTAATTATGCGCGCCGAAGCCGACAAGGAGCCGAGCATTATTTCCGATTATGCCTATACGCTGGCGCAAACATTCAGCAGCTTTTACAACGCCTCGCCGATTATGAGCGAAGAAAACGCCGCGGTAGCGGCCGGACGTTTGAAACTGGCCAAACTGACCCGCGACATTCTGACCCTGCTGCTCTATCTGCTCGGCATTAAGGCGCCGGAAGTCATGCTCAAGGCCGGTTAACGGTTTCTGACAAAGATAAAAAAACGTCTGTTTCGGTGGAAACAGACGTTTTTTTCAGGCCATATCCGTTTTTTTATCAATGCAGGCAGCCAGCGGCGCCATTTTTTCGGAGAGTGCCAACAGCGCCCGCGCGGCTTCGCGGTTGGTAATCCGGCTGTAGGCGCGAATCAGCGACTGAATTTCCGCGCTGTGCGCCGGGTCTTCCGGCAACTGCGGCACATCGCCGTTACAACAGCTGATGCCGTTGTAACGGCGCGGGCTGTGCTGCGCAACCTCTTCCGGCATTTCGGCAAAAAAGTAACTGACCGGCACCTCAAGAATCTGCGCAAAATCGTACAGACGGCTGGCGCCAATGCGGTTCATACCGCGTTCGTATTTTTGAATCTGCTGAAAAGTCAGCCCGGCAAGCGCGGCCAGTTTCTCCTGCGAAAGATTGAGAACCGTGCGGCGCAAACGCAGGCGCGAACCGACATAAACGTCAACCGGGTTCGGTTCGCCCTCCGGCGTGCGGCCGCGGCTGGAATGGCTGGGAGTATTGATAGAAACAGTCCGGGAATGATTTCTGCTCATTTTGATTATCCTCGGTTTTTTAAATAAACAAACCGCCCTGTTTGACGAGGGCGGCGGCCGGAACCCTTGAGACGTCCCAGCAGACAGGGAAACTGCAAAAAGCAGTTGGCTCCGACCTCCGCATAATATGCCAGAGTTGTCGGCTTGTCTACCGGTTTTTGGCCAAAAACCGGCAGATCGGTGACGGATTATTCGTCCGCCACCGTCTTGTCTGCATGGGAAGAGCGTCTCAATGCTCTCTGAACCGCTAAGTTCAATAACCGGCCGTCTCTTACTACGGCTGGTTATCCTTTTTGCGGCATCTGCTGCCGCCGGGTTGTTCTTTAAAAAAGAAAATCACCTTAATGGTTCTTAAGGCGATGGGGGATCACACTATACCAAGATAGCCAGATTATTCGACCTCCTCTTTCGAGGCGGCTTATGTCTCTTGCCCCCATCAAAAAGAGGAGGGAGGTTTGTTCTTGGTAAGGATTGTGATCTCCACACTCAGTTAACCACTCCGAATGCAGGATTATTTTATATTAGAAAAAAATTAATTGCAACTGATAATTCATGCCCGGGACAGAAAAAGTTTGCGATGGAAATTGCATCCCAGCCATTCTAAAAAAGGAAATTGTCTCGTGGCTTTAAGGCGCCGGAATATGCTCAAGGCCGATTAACGGTTTCCAGAACAAGCTGTTGCCAGCTTGACCGCAACACCGGCTGTGGTACGAACCTTTGTTGAAGCGCGTTGCTTCCTATGTACATATCGTGAGCAAGTGCCTTGTGTTTTTTGGATGCCCGGGTTAAACCCGAGCATGACAATTATTTATCTGTCATTGCCGGACTTGTTTTTCTTTTTGTCATTGCCGGACTTGATCCGAATATCCAGAGATCCCAGGAACGCGCTACGCTTGTCCGAGGATGACAGAAGAAAAAATAATACTGTCATTCCCGTGCTTGGCACGGTAATCTAAAAAGAGATGTCCGGCTCAAGGCCGAACATGACAGTAATAAAAACAAGTCCGGCAATGACAGAGAGAGTACTTGACTGGGGAAGCAGTAAAGGAGATATTCGGGTCAAGCCCGAATATGACTATAAGGAAAAAAAGGTCGAATATGACTGTAAGAAAAAAAGGCCGAACGTGACAGCAAAAAGACAAGTTTAAGCCGAAAGCGCCTAAAGGCCGCAAGTTTAAACTTCGTCAGGGCGGACGTTGACGGCCTTAAGGGTTTCCTTAGGGTGTTCACGCGTAAAGGTCAGGTAAACGTATTTGGAAAAAGAAGACGGTTTGGTTATGACAATCCGAAACGCGACCTTGCCGCCGCCGACAATCCGCGGAACCGGCGGTTCCTGATAGATGACCTGCAGCGCCTGCACATTCTTGTCAAGCAGCTCTATCTGCATGGTCGGGATATTTACCGTCTTGCCGGTTACGTTGGCGATGAAGCCGCGGACTTCCATTTTGTTGATATAATCTTCCTCATATTCGTTGCGGGTTATGTTCTGAAACTCCAAACCCTCGCCGGGAATGACGCTTTCGATGTTAAGGGCAGCATAGACCCTTTCCATAAACGGGGCAGCGCGGACAATGTCAAACCGCAGATAAAACAGCAGCAACAAAAACAAGACCACCGAGGCACCGGCCAAAATGCGGCGGTTGCGGCGGCGCTGCAAGCCCAAAACGCTTTTGACGCCGGACCAGACTTTCAAATGCGGCGGCAGATTTTTCTCATATTCAAAAAGGCTTTCGGTCTGGGTTTCGAGGCGGGCAAAAATCTCCTGCATTTCCGACTTTCCGGCCGGAACAGGCTCTTCCTGCGGCGTCTCCGCCTCTCCGGTTTCCTCCGCGGCGGGCGTTTCCGGTACGGGCGGCTCTTCCGTTTCCGGTGCCGGCGGTTCGGGCTGCGGCTGTTCAAACAGGTCGGCAGGCATGCAAATCCATACTTCTCCACACTGCGAGCAGCGTACTTTTTTACCATCCGCCGGAATGGCCGCGGCGCCGATATCATAGCTGACATTACATTTTGGACAACGGATTAGCATCTTTTACACCTCTTTGCATAAACTATATGCATAAAAAGCATTTAATCAAAGAAAAAAAATACTTTATTAAATATAATATTGTTCTATCTTAAGAGAAAAAGATTTTGAGGGAGTCATTACCTTGTCCAGACCAGACAGCAGCAACATACCGCCGGTTATCGAGATGCAGAACGTCGGCATCCGCTACGGCCAGGGGCCGGAGATTCTGAGCGACGTCAAACTCTCGCTCAAAAAAGGTTCGTTTCATTTTCTGACCGGCAAAAGCGGCGCCGGCAAGACCTCATTGCTGAGCATGATGTATCTGGCACAGAAACCGAGCCGCGGCATTGTCAACGTCTTCGGCAAAAACGTCAACTTCACCAACCGTGACAGCCTGTCGATGCTGCGCCGCAAAATCGGCGTCGTGTTTCAAGACTTCCGCCTGCTCGACCATCTGTCGGCCTTCGACAACGTGGCCCTGCCCCTGCGCGTCTGCGGCATGGAAGAGCGCGAAGTGCGCAAACGCGTGAAAGAACTGCTGCAATGGGTCGAGCTTGACCGGCATATTCTGGACACGCCGGCAACCCTGTCCGGCGGCGAAAAGCAGCGAATCGCCATTGCGCGCGCGGTCATCAACCGACCGGAACTGCTGCTGGCCGACGAACCGACCGGCAACGTCGACAACGACATCGCTCCCAAGCTGATGAAGCTGTTTGTGGAACTGAACAAGCTTGGCACCACCGTCGTCATTGCCACGCACTCGGAAAAACTCATCAACGATTTCAGCTATCCGCGGCTGCATTTGCAGAACCACGGCCTGCACATCCTATATCCCGGCAACTCGCGTTTCGGAGGTCAGATATGAGCACCCGGCCCAACATCATAACCCGCAAGCAGGAGCTGCCGCTCAAAGACGACAGTTCCACCCTGTTTCTGAAAGTGATGATTTCCATCGCGGTCTTTCTGTTTGCCGTGACGCTGGCCGGCGTGCTGTCCATCAACTCCATGCTGCTGAACTGGAACCAGAGCATTCTCGGTTCGCTGACCGTGCAGATTATGCCGGTCAACAACATCAACAAGGAAAAAGCCCAGGAAGAAACGCTCGACCATCAAACGCGCGCGGTGCGTTTTCTGGAAGGGCGCAGCGAAATTGAAAAGGTTACGCCCCTGCAGGACGAACAGCTCGAGCAGCTGATTAAGCCCTGGCTCGGCGACGGCGTCAACATCAAAGACCTGCCGGTGCCGCGGCTGATTGACGTGCGGCTGAAGAAAAACGCCGAGGTCGACTTTATCGGGCTGGCCGAAAAACTGGCCGAGGTTTCGCCGCAGGCTTCGCTGGACAACCACAAGCTCTGGCTAAACAAGCTGATTAAGTTTGCCGACGGCCTCAAGATGATGGCGCTGAGCGTTCTGCTGCTGGTTGTCGTAGTCACTTCGGGAGCAATATTCTATTCGACCAAGACCAGTCTGGGGCTGCACCAGTATATTATCGAAATCCTGCACCTGATGGGTGCCAAAGACGCCTATGTTGCACAGCAATATGCCCGCCGCACCGCACAGCTCGGTTTTGTGGGCGGGGTCATCGGGCTGATTTTCGCCATCCCCTCAATCTTTGCCATTTCAAGGCTGGCCGAGCAGATTGAGGGCGGCATTATCAGCGACGCCACGCTCTCGGTTCAGGCCTGGGGCGCTATTCTGAGCCTGCCGGTTTTCGCCTCGCTGATTGCGATGATTACGGCCTACTATACGGTTAAACGCACGCTGGAAAAGATGATGTGATGAAAAAACTGCTGCTCTACATATTGCTTGTCGGCGCCGTCGTCTGGTTTGCCGGTTTTTTGGCTTTCAATTACCGCATCAACAGCTACAAACCGGACGAAAAGACCCGAACCGACGCCATCATTGCCCTGACCGGCGGCAAAAACCGCATCGCCGAAGCCGCGCAGCTGATGAAACGCGGGCTGGCCGGCAAGATGTTCATCTCCGGCGTGCAGAAAGACATTTCACTCAAGGAAATAAGCCGGATTCAGAAAGTCGACATGCCCCGGAAAGGCAAAATCGAGCTTGAAAACAGGTCGACCAACACCGTTGAAAATGCCATCGAAACCGGTGAATGGATTAGAAAAAACAAGGTCAGGTCCATACGGCTGGTCACTTCAAACTATCATATTCCGCGGAGCCTGGAAGAATTTCGGTCGCAGAATCCGCAGATTAAGATTGTTCCGCATCCAGTATATTCGGACAACGTGTCGCCGCAATGGTGGAAAAACCGCGGCAGCTTTTGTCTGATTGCCTCGGAATACAACAAGTTTTTGTACGTTTATCTCAGAACCAGACTAAAAGGAAACTAAAATGATTTATATCCGCTCAACTCTTGCCAACATCGGCGTTTACGGCTGCCTGCTGTTCGGCTGCGTCGTTTCTTCGGCAATGGGGCTGATTTCGCGCAAGTCGACCATCTATTTCTGGAACTATTTCATGATTCCGGTCACGATGTTCGTCCTGCGGCTGACCGCCGGCATCAAAATCGAAATCCGCGGCCGGCAGCATCTGCGTCAGGACGGCGTCATCTATGCCAGCAAGCATGAATCGGCGCTGGAAACCTATTGCATGTCAATGTTCATCAAAAAAGCGGTGTTCATTCTCAAAAAAGAACTGACCTATATTCCGATCTTCGGCTGGGCACAGCATTTCTACGGCATGATTCCGGTCAACCGCGCCGCCGGCGGTTCGGCCATGAAAGCGATGATGAAAGAAGCCAAAGACCGCATGAACAAAGGCCGCCCGATTATCATCTTTCCGGAGGGAACGCGCTGCAAGCCGGGCACAACCAAAGGCTACAAGCCGGGACTGCTGTTCATTGCCGAGCAGCTGAAAGCGCCGGTTATTCCGGTGGCGCTCAATACCGGCCTGTTTTGGGCTAAAAATTCGTTTCTGCGGTATCCGGGCAAGGTTATCATCGAATTTATGGAACCGATGCCGGAGATTTCTGACAAAAAGGAATTTATGGCCGAGCTGGAAAAAAGAATTGAAGGCAAATGCGCCGAGCTTAATGCCGAAACCCTGAAAAACTATCCTTATACCAAAGTCAACCTCGGATAAAAGCCATGTTTAAACGCCTGAAAGCCAAACTGCCCCGCCTTCCCCGCCCAAATTCGCTCGTTCTGCTGACGGCGTTTTTGAGCTTCGCGGTTGTCGGTTTGGGCATTTGGGCATATTTGCAGCGGGTTTACGGTCTGAATCTGCTGAACCGCGAAATAAACAAAATTCAGGCCTCACTGCTGGAAGCCGGCTGGGACATGGCTTATGACAAAGCCGAGAGTTCGACTTTTCCGTTGTTTGCGCCGCTGACGTTTCAAAACTTCCGGCTCTATGCGTTGGACGGCAGCAAGGAATGGAAAACCGAAGAACTTAAAATCGGCGCAGGTTTGTTCAACTGCGGGCATATTATGCCGAAAGCCTCGCGGGAACAGACCCTGACACTGAACGGCAAGGTGTATCCGGCCGAAATTCCGGTGCTGGACATCGACCTTTATTTTGACAAGGCGCTCGGCCTCAAGGAAGCCAGCATCGAAGGCATGGGCTGGAACATCCGCGGTCTGGGCACGGTAGACAGTCTGCGGCTGGCGGCTCAGCGCATGGCGCCGTTAAACATCAGCGAGCTGACGCCGTTTTTTGAAAATCATCTGGAAGTTGCCGGCGTTCAGATTTCGGAAGACGTTGATTTTCCGTTGCGCAAAAGAATCAACCGCATTTATGCCAATGCCAACATTATCGGCATGATGACGTCCAAGCCGACCTATACCGAAAGCCTGTCGGCCTGGCTGCGGCTGGGCGGGGTCATTGACATCAGAAAGCTGATTGTCGAATGGGCGCCGCTGACGATGGTGGCGCGCGGCGACCTTTATTTTAACGAAAAACTGGAACCGAATCTGCACCTGAACACCTCTTCTAAAGGGCTGAACGAAACGCTGGACATGCTGCAGGACAATTTTCTGGAGCGCAAGGGCGTGTTTGTCGCCAAAATTCTGCTCAACAACAAAGCGTTCAAACTGAACAAAGACGACCGCTACTATACGGTAACGACGCCGGTTAACGTCAATGCCAACCAGATATTAATCGAAAATATTCCGTTGAAAAAATTCTAGGTCTAAAGTTCTATCGGGCGGGCATAGGAGCCGACGATATTGATGTTGTTGAACTGCGCGCGCAGCGGTTTCAGGCCGTCGTCGTTCGGTTTGAGGAAACCGTCAACCTCAGCCAAATAGGACTTGTTTTCATCGTCGACCTTAGCCATGAGCTGAATCTTCGGATTGCGATAACCGGCATTTTCCAAAGCTTCGACTATCGTTGACACGCTGACGTCATTATTGACCTCGATACCGAGCAGGCTGACATCGTCGCCGCTTTGTGCCGGGTGAGTCAGGGCAACGACATAGACGTCACTTTCGGTCAGCGGATTTTCCTTGCGTTTGAGAAACGGCAGCTTGGCAATGATTTTCAGCCCTTCGCCGGTGGAAGAAAAACCCGACCACCAAGGCTTGAGGTTCATTTCATGATTGTCGCAGGGAATGATGCCGAGCTGCGCCTCATGATTGGTTATAACCGTCATAACCTGCCCGAAAGAACTGCGCGTAACATATTCGGCATAGCTGCCGAAATGCTCCTGCACAATGTTAATCAAATCATCACAGGAATCGGTTTCAAAAACCGAAAACTTCAGCTTTTCACGAAGGCAGGCGCTGGCACTCAGTATTTCGCGCCAGATTTTGGCAATGACATAACGCGGAAAATTGCCGCGATGAAATTTCAGCAGATTTTTGATGGCGGCCGCTTCTTTGCCGAGCGTGTTTTCGACGGGATTGACCGGCTGCCGTTCGACGAGTTCGGTTCTGTGAATGAGAAGATTGTAGAGTTTAAGGTCGATTTCATCAATTTGCTTTTGCATATCCGCTGATTGTTCTTTCGGCATTTTTTGTTCTCCTTTACCGGCGAAAGATAATAGCACAACTGCAAAAGATGACAATATTTTTGATTATTTCTTCGCAGGCAAAAAATGCAGAAAAACCACTCTGGCCAAACCGTAGCGACGTTCGTCGACCTGTTCAAAAAACGGTATGCTTTCCATTTCCAGCGGCTCGTTTTTCTCCAGTTCAACCAACACCAGGGCATCTTCGGCCAGCCAGCCCTGCCCGGCCAGCGACCGAAGGGCGGCAACGCTTAAGCCCTTGTTATAGGGGGCATCTAGAAACACCAGATTATATTGACGCGGCGCCGGCGGCAAACGGGAAGCGTCGGCGGAAATCAGGCTGATACGGTCTTTTTCTTTGGCAAAAAGCGCCGCATTGCGACGAGCCATCTGCAGGTTGACATCAAGCAGGGTTACCGAACGCACGCCGCGCGACAAAGCCTCCAACCCGACGGCGCCGGTACCGGCAAAAACGTCCAGCATATCACAGGCGGCCCAATCGCCAGCCAGTTTGGAGGAAAGAATGTTAAACACGGCCTCGCGGGCACGATCGGACGTTGGCCGCACGCCTTCATATTCCGGCGAATACAGTTTTTTGCCGCGATATGCGCCGCCGATTATTCTCATAGCTGAAATTTGCTCCCCAGCTGTTCTTTGAGCACTTTGCCGGGAACCTCGCGAACCTCGCCCTTTTTGAGCGAACCGAGCTGGAAAGGCCCGTATGACAAACGTATCAGGCGGGCGACGTCCAAACCGATTGATTTCATCAATTTGCGGATTTCGCGGTTTTTGCCTTCGCTTAAAGTTACAATCAGCCAGGCGTTGGTACCTTTTTCGGTTTCAACCTCAGCCTTGACCGGCCCATAGCTGACGCCGTCGACAACCGCGCCCTTTTCCAGCGCCGAAAGTCTTTTCAAGTCGACATAACCGTGAACCTTGACTTTATAGCGGCGGCTCCA
>FR885432.1 GCA_000436375.1 Azospirillum sp. CAG:239
TATTCGGGCTTGACCCGAATATCCAGAGATCCCCGGAACGCGCTACGCTTGTCCGAGGATGACAGGAGGAAAAAAAGTACTGTCATTCCCGTGCTTGGCACGGGAATCTAGAGAGGAGATGTCCGGGACAAGCCCGAACATGACAATTATTTACTTGTCATTGTCGGCCTTGAGCCGACAATCCAGAGATCCTCGGGTCAAGCCCGAGGATGACGAAGAAGAAAAGAAAGTATCCGAACATGACAGGAGGAAAAAGAGGCTTTGGCATGGCGGAAGAGGGAACAGGGCAGACAGAGGTTTTGTGAGGGGTTGCAAGAGGAACTAATTCAGGGGAGAAAGGCGATGAGAAATCAGTATATTTTATTAAGTACAGTATGTTGCGGGCTTTTTTTCGGTACGGAAGCCTGGGCGCAATGTGTGGCGACCAAGGATTGCAGCACTTTGGGATATAAGCAGAGCAGCTGCGACTCGGGAAAGGGCATAAAATGCCCATTTGGCGAGGCTTGGTACTGCCCCTGTGACGCCTCTTACATATACACCTGTACAGGAACTAACGAAAGCCCAAGCTCAGCCAAATGTGGCGACAAGTACAGCATGTGTAACTGCGCGACGGGTACGCATTGGGACAGCAGCAGCGGCAGCTGCGTGGCTGACCGTGCTTCATGCGCAATCGGCTGGATTTATTACAGTGACGGCACCTGTTCGGCACCAGCCGCTTATACAACCAGCAAAACGGTTTTGGGTATTGTGGTTTATGTCAACGATAACGGTGTCGGCGGTCAAATTATGGCGCCGTGGTGGATTGATGCGA
>FR885433.1 GCA_000436375.1 Azospirillum sp. CAG:239
GTTACTCCGGATCAATCCAAAAATTTAAATCCTGCAAAAAATGCGACCCATGTGCGGGTTATTATGACTGCGGCGGAAGCTGGCAATACTGCGAAGGAAGCGTTTGTTCCGCGGACAGTTCACGTTGCAGCACCTACTGCGAAAGCGACCACTTTCCGTATTCCTGCGGCAGTGATTACGGTTCCTGTTACGGCGATTACCGTAACGGATATTGTTCGGTTGAATGTGAGTACCTTGGTTCTTCGTCATCCGACGGCGGAGATACTGACAATGAAACATCCAACTTTTCGCCTTATTACTATTCCTGCTGTACCGGTCTTTGTAACGACTACAGTTATTGTATAGAACAAGGGGGAACGACTTGTTCAGAAGCAAATGCAGCCTGCTCCGCGGCGGGAGGTTCCAGCTCTTTTTTAAGCTGTTCCTGCCTGCTTGACAGTTGTCCGATACGCGGGGGAAGCGGCGGAGAAGGTAATTACCGCTGCGAATAAAAAACAAAAAGCCCCGCGGCGCGGGGCTTTGGTCAATCGCTGAAGATTTTGGCAAATTCGTATTTGTCCGTACCGTTGACGGTTCGAATACGTTCATTTTGCAAAATAGTCGGAAGCTCCATTGAACGGAAAACGCTACGGCGGTCGGCTTTTTCGACAAAGGCACAAACATTTCCGGAAGCGGCCTCAATAAACCTTTTGGAAGCCGCTTTCCAGACGGCGGCAATCTGTTCTGACGGCAAATTGCATTTATCTGCAGAATCAAGCCCCAGCCTGACCAGTTCGGCGCCGCAGGCCGTGTGTTCTATCATCATCTTTCCCGGATTAGACCTGACGCAATCAAAAGCCAAATCGCGGTTGCGGGTGGTGGGCAGATAGCTGATGCTGTACAACACAACCGAATTTTCCGGCGAGGAAACGTCAAAAGTTTCGGCAACAGTCATCGCCTGCTTATATAAGTCCATCGTTTATTTCCTTTTGTTTTTGACGACATCGAGCTGTCCGTTGGCGACGATGATGTCGGCCGTGTCATTCTCGCCGATTTCGCCGTTCAGAATCTTCATGGCCAGCTTGTTTTCAATCTGATTCTTAAGCAGACGGCGCAGCGGACGCGCACCGTAGACCGGATCATAGCCGTTGTTGACAATCCAGACTTCAGCAGCTTCATTGACATTAAGACGGATATTCTTTTCGGCCAGCCGTTTTTCGATGTTCTTTATCTGAATGTCGGCAATCTCTTTAATATTGCTCTTGTCCAGCTTGTGGAACAGCGTAATTTCGTCGATACGGTTAATAAACTCCGGACGGAACGATGCCTTGACAATATCCATGACTCTGGCTTTGACTTTTTTCGGGTCGTCGGCGCCGGTGGCATTGGCTAAAATGTCGGACCCCAGGTTGGAAGTCATGATGATAATGGTGTTTTTGAAGTCAACCGTGCGGCCTTTGCCGTCGGTCAGGCGGCCGTCATCGAGCACCTGAAGCAGAATGTTGAAAACGTCGGGATGCGCCTTTTCGACCTCATCAAACAAAATGACCTGATACGGACGACGACGAACGGCTTCGGTCAAGACGCCGCCTTCCTCATAGCCGACATATCCCGGAGGCGAACCGATCAGGCGGGCAACCGCGTGTTTCTCCATATATTCGGACATATCAATGCGGAGCATGGCGCTTTCGTCATTGAACAAAAACTCGGCCAGCGCCTTGCTCAGTTCGGTTTTGCCGACGCCGGTCGGACCGAGGAACAGGAACGAACCAATCGGCTGCCGATGGTCTGAAATGCCGGCGCGGGAGCGGCGAACCGCATTGGCAACCGCGGCAATCGCCTCTTTCTGACCGACGACGCGTTTGGCCAGAAAATCTTCCATATGAACCAGTTTTTCCTTTTCGCCTTCAAGCATCTTGTCAACCGGAATGCCCGTCCATTTGGAAACAACCGCGGCAATGCTCTCGTCGGTAACGACTTCCCGAACGTGACTTTTGGCGTCTTTGGCCTTTTCCTCAATATTTTGCAGTTTCTGTTCCAGCTGCGGAATAACGCTGTACTGAAGTTCGCCGGCACGTTCATAGCGGCCTTCCCGTTTGGCAATGTCAACTTCTATCCGCGCCTTGTCCAGCTTGTCCTTGATTTCGGTAATATCGGCCAGACCCTGTTTTTCTTCTTTCCATTTGTCTTCCAAACCTTTGGCCTTGGCCTCAAGCCCGGAAATCTCATAACCGATGAGTTCCAGACGCTGTCCGGACTTTTCGTCGTTTTCCTTTTTGAGCGCCTCACGTTCGATTTTCAGCTGCAGAATACGGCGGTCAAGTTCATCAAGTTCTTCCGGCTTGGAATCAATCGCCATACGCAGCGAACTGGCCGCCTCGTCCATCAGGTCGATGGCCTTGTCGGGCAGGAAACGGTCGCTGATGTAGCGGTTGGACAAGGTAGCGGCGGCAATAAGCGCACTGTCGGAAATGCGCACGCCGTGATGAAGCTCGAACTTGTCCTTGATGCCGCGCAGAATGGAAATGGTTTCTTCAACGCTCGGTTCGGAAATGAAAACCGGCTGAAAACGACGGGCCAAAGCGGCGTCCTTTTCGACGTATTTTTTATACTCAGACAGGGTCGTTGCGCCCAGACAATGAAGTTCGCCCCTGGCCAGCGCCGGTTTGAGCAGGTTTGAGGCGTCCATAGAGCCTTCGGAAGCGCCGGCGCCGACAATGGTGTGCATTTCGTCAATAAACAGTATGATATTGCCGTCCGAAGCTTCAACGTCGTTTAAAACGGCTTTCAGGCGCTCTTCAAACTCGCCGCGAAACTTGGCGCCGGCAATCAGCGCGCCCATATCAAGAGCCAACAGCCGCTTATGACGCAGACTTTCCGGAACATCGTCGTTGACGATACGCATGGCCAGCCCCTCGACAATGGCGGTTTTGCCAACGCCCGGCTCGCCGATGAGCACCGGATTGTTTTTGGTACGACGTGACAGAACCTGAATCGTCCGGCGGATTTCATGATCGCGGCCGACAACCGGATCCAGTTTGCCCTCTTTGGCCTTGGCGGTAATGTCGACGGCAAACTTCTTCAGCGCCTCAAAATTGTCTTCAGCCGTTTCAGAATCGGCCAAACGTCCTTTGCGGTATTCGTTGATGGCCTGATTAAGCTTGACCGGATTAACGCCGCCGTTGCTCAAAACGGCATGCGCTTTGGTACCGTCGGTCATGGACAGCGCCTGCAGAATGCGTTCCAAAGTGACATATTTGTCATTGGCTTTGTCGGCAAGCTTTTCGGCCTCCATCATGACCCGGGTAAAATCCTGCGACATCATGCTCTGCACCGACTGACCGGAAACGGCCGGGATTTTTGCCAGTTCGGCATCGGTTTCGCGGCGAATCTGGCTCAGCGAACCGCCGGACTTCAAAATCAGGTCAATAATCTGCCGGTCTTCCAGCAGTGATTTCAACAGGTGTTCGGGAGAAATGTACTGATGTTTTTCCTTGGCTGCAAGATTGATAACGTCTTGTATCAACTCCTTGGATTTGCTGGTAAGTTTTTCAAAATCCATATTTTTGCCCTCTGTTTTTAATGTCCTATTCTAACATTAATATAGTGAGGACGGCAGGGCAAAATCAAGTTTATCAACGAATTTTTTAGGCTTGCGGCTGCGGCAGCGCCTTGAGGTCAATCACGGTAATTTCGGACGGCGCAAACAGGCGCATGGCCGGTCCCCAATAGCCGGCACCGTTAGAAACGTACAGCTTAATGCCGTTAACGTCGTACAGGCCGGAAAGATATTTGTTGGCATATTTGGCCAAAATCTGGAACGGAAAGACCTGACCACCGTGCGTATGGCCCGAAAGCTGCAAATCCACGCTGTCCTTGCTCAGATAATCGGCAAAATCAGGCGTATGAGAGAGCAGAATACGGTAGCTACCTTTCCGGGCACCTTTAAAGGCCTGCAGAAAGTTGACGTTCCAGATATCGCTGTTGTTGGCAATGTGCGCGTCGGGAATGCCGGCAATATAAACATTGTGGTCAGGAATACGGACGCCGTGATTAAACATAATCAGAAAGCCCATGTTCTTAAACTTGAACTGCCAGGGTATCAGACCGTTGTAAAACTCATGATTGCCAAAGGTATACAGCGGCGGATATTTGGCCTTCAGCCGTTCCAGCTCTTTCATGTGCGGCTTGACGGCATCCACCTTGTCATCGGCAATGTCGCCGACCAGCACAATGGCGTCGGCATCAAGGGCATTGACCCGGTCAACCAGTTTTCTGACCGTTTCGACCGGCGTCGTACGGTTGATATGCGTGTCATTAATCATGACAATACGCATGTCCTTGCTGATACGGGCACTGGCGAACTCGAGCCTTTTGAGCTCCGGTTCCCTGGCACCGCCGTAAACGGCCATAGAAGCCAACACAGCCGTCAAAAGCACGACAATAAAATTGGCCTTGTCCAGCAGATTGATGTTTTTGGGGTGAAGCTTCCAGTTCTCGCCGAAGATTTTGCTGTAAATCCAATAGAGGGCAAACCAGACGACATCGCGGAACAAAAGCATGGAAAACAGGATAAAAACCGTTCCGAACATAAGATAAAGGATTTTGGAAACAACGGCAAAAGCTTCAGAGCCAAAGAGACCGGAGTCACGCGCCAGACCGACCAGCAACGGAGCAAACCAGCCGACAACGACCAGAAAGCCGACAATAATTTTGCGGGAACGGCGAATATCGGAATAGCCGACCAGAGTCTTGATGGTAATTGCCGAACAGGCAACGGCAATAATCGCGGAAGCTATGGCAAAGTACATTTAATCCCCTCAAACAGTTCAGACTGCGGCAGCGGCAGCCTTCTTGCGGTATGTCCGCTTGGCTTTGGGCTGCTCGGCACCGGCCGGCGCCGTTTCGCCCTGGGCGGCAACAGCCGCGTTGGCTTCGGCGGAAGAAATCTCTATAACCTTAAACTCGCGGCGGGGCGCCTGAACAACAGTTTCGGCAACCGGCATCTCAACAACATTGCCGGCATTTTCTCCGGTCTCGGCA
The DNA here is from genome assembly GCA_000436375.1 of Azospirillum sp. CAG:239. Lineage (GTDB taxonomy): Bacteria > Pseudomonadota > Alphaproteobacteria > RF32 > CAG-239 > Scatacola_A > Scatacola_A faecigallinarum. The sequence goes on from FR885433.1 coordinate 5,023, forward strand.
TTGTCGTTGCAAACCGGCGCTCCGGCCTCTTCCTGATTTTCAAAACGCCTTTCCTGAGAACGGTTCTGATTCTGATTTTTCTTCTCGTTGATTTCGGTAACGATTTTGCGATAATGTTCGGCATACTGGCGGAAAACTTCCATCTCGACATAGTTGCCGTTGCCGTGGGCTTCCTTGGCAAGCTCGTTATACTTTTTAATCAAATCGAGCGCCGTACCGCTGATTTTGCCGGCAATGCTGGTCGAATCGAACTTGTAATTTAAAGAATAAATCTGGTTGTTATTGTTACGATACTTGTTGTTCATTTTTTTCATAAGTTTAATACCATAATCCATCAAGCCGAAACACCTCAAAGTTGAGGCTACGGGAAATACATTAAAAAAAGGTTTATTTCGGAAAAAAGTGCAAAACCAACTCTCTAAAGGCACTTATCGAAAGTCATCATACAGAAAAAAACGTGAAATGCAATTCATTTTTTCAAAATAACACATCTTTCCGTTCCGGCAAGATCCGGTTTGATTTCCAATGCACTCAAACCGCGGCCGGCAAAGACTTCCGATATATGCCGCGCCTGACCGATGCCTGCTTCCAATAAAATATAGCCGCCTTTTTTTAAGAGTAAAGGGGCAAGCGAAGCTATTTTTTCATAATGCGCAAAACCATCGGCGCCGCCGTCCAGCGCGGAAAGAGGGTCATGCTCGCACACTTCCGGTTCCAGAGAGGCAATATCGGCGGTGGGAATATAGGGCGGATTGGAAACAATCATATCAAAACCCGTTCCGGTTTCCCGCACAAAATCGTCGTCAAACCAGCTGCCGCAGACAAAGTCAATCCGCTCCGACAGGCCAAGCCGCGCCGCATTGCAGCGGGCAATTTCCAGAGCCGCCGCCGATTTGTCGACGGCCGTGCCGCAGGTCTGCGGACAATCGTCCAGAATCGAGAGGATAATGCAGCCGGAACCGGTTCCCAAATCCAAAACACGCTTTAAGCCGTTTCGGCGGACAAGCCCGACAGCAGCCTCGACCAGGATTTCGGTATCCGGACGCGGGGTAAGCACGTCTTCGCTGACGACAAAGTCGTTTTTGTAAAATTCACGACGGCCAAGCAGTTTGTCCAACGGGACATGCGCCAGCCGCCGTTCGACCAGCCGCCGCAATTTTTGTTCCGCTTCACCGTCAACTTCGGCAAAAGGGCTGCCGCCAACATGTTCCAGCAATATTCTGGCCTCCAGCCGCGGCGACGGAATATTTCCGGCTGCCAGCAGCCGCACGACCTTGTTCAAATCCAAACTCATATTTTCCTCATGTAAAAAATTATTCCGAGTTTAGAATAATTGCATCTTTTTGCAAGCAATAAAAAAATCCCGGATAATTCCACCGGGATTTCTTTCTCACTACTTATGCGCTAATTCAATTCGGGTCGCATGGTACTGGCGTCACAGAAGCACTTATAGTTAGTGGTGCAGCTGACGCCCTGCGGACAGCAGCATTTCATACCGTTGCAGCTCATTACCCGGCTCGGCGAGTTGCAAATAAACCCTGGATTAATCGGCTTGACTTTGCATACATACTTGGTTATACCGCAGGCCGTACAAGAATCGCTGACACCATATGCACAACTGGTCATTCTGTATGCAGAACCACATTCTGTCGTATAATTACAAGTTTTGCAGGTCTGGCACTTGGAAGAACAGTCGGAGAAGTACGACTGACAGCCGTAAGAACAGCTGGCCGCCGTTCTGTTGCGGCAGTTGTCGGGGTAGCAGGCCGTACATTTGCCGCAGGAGTTGGTCGTTTTGCAGCCATAAGTGCAGCTCAGCGACGTGACGCTGCAGGCCGGATCCGACTTACAGGAAACGCAAACACCGCAGCTGTTGGTGCTGGCACAGCCGTACGGACAGGATACCGCGGTCTTGTCACAGTCCGGGTTGCCTTTGCAGCCGGTGCATTTGCCGCAGGAGTTGGTCGTGGCGCAGCCGTACTGGCAGGACTTGGAAGTCACGTCGCAGTCCGGATTGGTCTTGCAGGCCGTGCACTTGCCGCAGCTGTTGGTGCTGGCGCAGCCGTACGAACAGGATAACGAAGTTGCGTCACAATCCGGGTTTCCGGTTGCGGTCTGGCATTTGCCCGGGCAGTCCGACCACCATTTCGAGCAGCCGTATGGGTGCGAAACGTCGGTTCGGTTATGGCAGTTGTCACTGTAGGCGATTTCGCATTTGCTTGAGCAGTCGCTGAAATATTTCTTACAGCCGTAAGGGGTGCTGACCGCCGTTCTGTTGCGACAGTTGTCGCTGTAACAGGTCTGGCATTTAAATTCGCAGTCGGAATATGTGCTCATACATCCGTAGGTGCAGTCTTTATGCGTGCGATTGTCACAGTTGTTGGTCTTGGCAATCTGGCATTTGGTTGAGCAGTCCGGCCAGTAGGTCTGGCAGCCGTAGTTAGCCGGAACCGATTCACGGTTGCGGCAGTTGTCGGTATAAGCCGTCTGGCACTTGCTGGAACAATCCGCAAAATACGCGACGCAGCCGTACGGGGTTGAAACCGCTGTGCGGTTGCGGCAGTTGTCCGCATAAGCCTTCTTGCAGACCGTGTTGCAGGGCGCCGGATAGTATTCTTCACAACCGTACGCTCCCGCAGATACGCCCGCCGGGCAGGTACACTGCGTATATTTGCCGCCGCAGCTGTCCCCGCTCGGCGAACGCGGCGACGTACAGTTGGAGGTATTGTAGGCATATTCACTCTTGCAGGCGCAGGACTGATACTTTCCGCCGCAGGAAGCTCCTTGTCCGACC
>FR885434.1 GCA_000436375.1 Azospirillum sp. CAG:239
GGTAACGGTATAGCCTTTGCCCGGCGTCAGACTGACCGCCACGCCGCGGCTTTGGCAGCCGATTTTTTGCCAGCGGCTGTAAAAAATGCGGGGCGTATAGCCGGGACTGAGGGCATCACTGCCGTAGAAACGGCTTTCGTAGCTGAAGTCGAGCAAGCCGAGCAGCGTGGGCGCAACGTCTATCTGGCTGACGGGTGTCCTGACAGTCTGAGGCCTGACGAATTTCGGGCCGTAAATCAACAGGGGAATCCGATAGGATTCCGGCGAAACTTCGGCTGTGCGGTTTTTTTTGACGGCCCGGTCGGAAACGAAGACAAAAACGGTATTGTCAAACCATGGTTTGCTGCGGGCCTCTTCGATAAATCTGCCGAGGGCATAGTCGGCATAGCGGACGGCTTTCTGACGGCGGGTGGCATTTGCGGGAAAGTCGGCAAAAGTGTCGGGAACGGCATAGGGATAGCGGTTGGAGGAGGTCATCAGCAGCGAAAAGAAGGGTTTGTCTCCGGCTGCGGACTTGTCGGCTTCGGCAATGGTTTTGCGGTACAGGTCTTCGTCGGAAACACTGAGCAAATCTGCATAGGTAATTTCGCCTTTGCGCCAACGGCTGCGGTCCATGATTTTAAAATCGCCGTCGGCCAGAAAACCGTCCATGCGGTCGAGCATGCCGTAACTGCCGTAAATCCATTTGTTGTCGTAGCCTTTGGATTTGAATATGCCGCCCAGACCGTGCAGTTTTTTGCTGCCCGGCAGGCTGAGGATGGGCAGACCGGGAAGCGGGGGCAGCGAAAAGTCTATCGCTTCAATGGCGCGCGCGCTGTTGCGTCCGGTGGCGTAAGCGTTTGGAAAATAAAGGCTCTGTTCGGCCAGCCTTTGCAAGTTCGGCATATATCCGGCATGTGATTTTTCCAGATAAGCGGCGCTGATGCCGCGCATGATGACGATAATGACGTTTGCTCTTTTTTCCGGGCGGAAAGAGTTAATCTGCCGGGTAATGTCTTTTTTGGGTTCGGTAAAGGTAACATTTTTGCCGGCAAAAATGTTCTGCAGGATTTCCAGATTTTTTTCGCGGGGCTGGGTCAGGTAGAATTTGTCGTAGTCGATTTCGTTTTTGTGCAGCGAGCTGAACAGGCTGTATGTGCCTTCCTTGGCGATTTCGTTATTATAGGAATCAGGGGCGATTTCTATTTGGGCAACGTTGATGTTCAGATAGGCCAGAATGCAGACCAGACCGTAGATGACGCTTTGAAACAGACGCCGGTTGAATTTCGGCGCTTCAATGGCAGTAAACAGCCAGCGGTAGGCCAGCAGCGTGAAGACGACGGCGGCCGCCAGAATGCCGAGCAGAATTTTGATGACCGGATAGGCGTGTTCAAGATTGCTTAATACCTGATGCGTAAAGATGATGTAGTCGACGACAATGAAGTTGAAAGAACTGGCAAACTCTTCCCAGAAAATCTGCGAGGCGGCTTCTTCGCAAAGCGTGGAAAAGGCAAAGATAAAGAAAGCGGTTGTGGTAATAATCTTGTCCAAACGGCTGTTCTGGCGCCGGCGGGGTAGAATCAGCAGGTAAAAAACGTAAGGCTGCATGACAAAAAGGAATGATACCGAAGTGGTAAGCAAAAGGACGCCGCCGGTTTTGACCATGGTCAGAAACGAGAAGTCGACATTGGCCGCATTTTGGTACAGCTGCAAAGCCATGAAACCAAATTCAACAAGAACACTGAAGACAAAGAAGGGGGCTAACCGCCGCAGGAGATATGAATTCATTCTAAAATTCCTTTTGTTCTGTCTGAAGTTAGCGCTCTCTTTGATAAATGGCAACAGAAAATCTTAAACGGGCGGAACCGTGTGGAAAAGTAACCGATTGTAATCGCAAGATTTCCAAGATGACAAAAATAAATATGGTTCCATTAATGGTAGACAGAAAAAAAT
>FR885435.1 GCA_000436375.1 Azospirillum sp. CAG:239
ATAATAATGAAAAATGAATTTGTATAATTGATGAGGTTTATAAATGGACTGGATACAAATTATAACATCATCGTTATCAGGCATTATTGGTGCCGCAGTAGGAGGTTTTGCTACTTATTTAACGATGGCAAAGCAATTTAAGTTTATGGCAGAACAAGAAATACAAAAGCAGGAGCGAGATGATGAGCTGTATCTGAAAAGAAAGAGAGAAGACTTATATGCCAAAATGTATGATTTTTTAATGCGTTTTGAAAAAGATATTCGTATTGGAAAAGATAATTGGATGTCAAAACAAACCAAAGATTTATTTAACACAATTCAAGTTGAATGTATCTGGGGAAATAAGAAAACAATGGATTTGTTTTATGATTTCTTCGGAGATTTATTTAAAAGTCCTACACAATATCGGAAAGATTTTTATAAGGCTCACGATAAGAATAATAAGAAAATATTGAAATTTCAGGCGCATATTCGTAAGGAATTGGGCATAAAAGACTGATTATCTAATATTCACATTTTCTTCATATAAGAAATGTTGCTAAATTAACTAATTGATAAAGCAATATAAAATTTAATATCAATTCACAGCCATAAAATAATGA
>FR885436.1 GCA_000436375.1 Azospirillum sp. CAG:239
CGGGAATCTGTAAAGGAGATGCCCGGGTTAAACCCGAGCATGACGTTTTCCTCTATGTCATGTCCGGTTCAAGTCCGAACATGACAAAGAAAAATAAGGCCGGACATGACAAATAAACAAAGCCCCTCTTCCGAGGGGCTTTGTTTATTGCAAGGGCGGAATGTTAAGCTGAGCAATGCCGCCGGGACGGATTTTGACGTTTGAATAACGCATGTTTCCGGTTTCAATAACAAATCTCTGTCTCCCGGTAAGCTGCGACGCCAGATCATAAAAATCTCTGGCCGTAAGTTCCTGTCGCTGCGGATTCATTATATACAGCACGCAGCCCTGCGTTCTTTCGGCAACACCGCAGCGGGCGCGTCCTCTCGGAACTTCGGGATTGATTACGACGCCTTGCAGACCGTCGCGAACAACCGTTTCCTGCGCAAAGAAAAACTTGGCAATGGCAAAGCCGAGGATAAAAGCAAACAATGCGCCGAAAAACAAGGCTTTTTTGGTAAACATGTTGTCAACCATAAACTGTTCGGCCAGAGGCACTTTCGGCGGCGTGATGTCGCTTTCGTCAATAAACTGCGGTTGAAAATCGCTGGCGACTTCCTGCGTATTGTTCAATGCCGGCAGATTTTCGCCCCCATCCAGAATTGCGTCAAGGTCAAAATCGTCTGCCGGAGCCTGTGCCCGCTGTTGAGCCTGCGGCTGATAAACCGGTTCGGCTTTCGGCGGCATGGCGGCGGACACGCCTGTGGCGTTTGACGGGTTGACAATTCTTTTAATCGGGCGTTTGACTTTTTTCAATCGGGGCCGGTTCGGATCCGGCATGCTGCCGCCCGCAGGTCGATTGATGTTGTTAAAATCTTCTGCCATTCCTTAAATCCTCTAAATTAAGTTATCTAAAATCGGTTTGGTCGTTTTCAGCGTGCGGATAATCCGCGGAACCATAAAGACCACGGTTTCCGATTTGGGTGACTTTGCGCCAAACAGTTGGTTCGGAATGCCGATAATCAGGAAGTTTTCGCCCAGACGGCTGCGTACGTCAAAATGTGTAATCTGGCCGTTGGTCGCCTCCAGCGTAATGTCCGAGAAAATTCGGTTGCCTTTTTCCAAGGAAGCTTTTGCCAGAATGGACAAGTCGGCTTCAATCGAATCGCGGCGGCCGCATTTGCCGATGTCAAAGCGCGAAAACCACAGGTTTGGCACCACGAATTTTCCTTCCGCAACCGGCATAACCATTGCCTGTCTGCCTAAAAACTGGCGCAGCGTACTGATGTTCAGCTCATTGGTGGTTGTCAGAACCCGGCCGATAACGCCGGTTTTGGCCGTCGTAACCGTGCCGAAATAGAAGGCGTTAAGCAGCTCTTTCCATTCGACGTCTTTGCCCTTGTCATAGGGATAAATCCGGAAAACGCTCACGTCATAAGCCACCAGCGTCGGATTGCTTTCAAAATATTTAATCAGGTCCATGATTTTGTTTTTAAGTTCGAAATCAGCCTCAAACGTAACCGAATAGTCCGCCCAGTCGGTTGTCATATCCGTAATGCCGGAACCGCGCAGAACATCAAGCAGTCCGAGCATTATCGGCCGCGACTTCGGAACATACAGCGTAAAGTTACCCTTGCGGCTGATGCGCATGGTCTTTTCTGATGCCTCGTAGGAATAGTAGATTTCGCCGGCATCGGCAATCATATTGATGACCTCTGAAAATTCGCCGCGCAGGTTTTCGGCCGAAATGCTGGCATAAGGAGCGTCCTTGGCAACCAGTTTGATGCCGGCTTCCTTAGTCAGCTTGTAAAGAGCTTTTTCTGCCGGCATTTTTTCAAACGAAAAACCGGTAACTTCAAAACGCGGCAAAGGGTCGTTAACGCCGTTTTTCTCCAGCCTGAAAGCCGACATGTTATAGGGCAGGGTCAGTATCATTTGCTGCGTGTCCCAGTTGACGCTGCAACGCAGGGGTGTTTCCAAATCCAGCTCGTTGGCGCCTTTGGGCGTGCGAATCATATTCGGATCCTGCGGATAAACCATATCGGCGTTCAACCGTTGGTCAAGCGGCGGCAGCGGCTGCGGCTTTTCGGTTCTGCAGGCGGACAATGCTGCAAGAACGGCCAGAATACCGAAGAATTTGAATACGCTGTGGGACAGAAAACTTCTCATTTCCGACTACTTGACCTCGTCTTTTGCCGGTATGGCCTGCTGTGCGTCGGGGCTGACCGGTTTTTTTATTTTGATGATTTTTTTGACTTCGTGCGGTGCGGCGGCCTGAGGCTGCGGCCTGGCCTGCTGCATCTGCGGACTGGGTGCCGCCGGAACGGGCTGCGGAGCCGGTTGGGTACTCTGCTGCATTGTTTCTGTAGCGGCCATATTATTTTGTGCCATCAGTTTTTCCATCAGCTGGTCCATGTTCATCCCTGCGCCGACCGTCGGGTCGACCGTCTTGTCGATTTCGCCCAGAACCTCTTTCATCTTTTCAACTTCATGGGCGTCTTCCTTAATCATGTCCGGCGAAGAGTTGTTTTTCAGCTCCAGCTGATACTCGGCCAATGTTTTTTTGAAACTTTCCATGCCGCCGGCAATTTTTTTCTCCACATAAGGATAAAGTTCCTTGTGCTCCAGAATATAGTCGCCGGTTTCGCTGATTTCTTCCAGAACGTCAAGGATATAGCCGTAGTACTTATATTCTTCCATGGCAATGTTGCCCATACGGATACAACGCGCTGCAATCCTTGAAATTGTGCGGTCGTAATAATCCTTGAGCAGGATATAATTGTCCAGATACCAGAGGCTTTCCTTGCTGGCACCCGTCGGCGGTGTGTTCTGTTCCATATTTGGCTCCTCGTCTTCTACTCTAGTTTAGCCGCGTTTTTTTGTAAATTGTTTTCTATGAGCTTTACCCAACTATATCGTCTTTAGGAATATAGGGTTCTTTGTTCTCTTTTTCATCGCCGATTTCGGCGATTCCCAAATTAAGACCGTCAATCGGAAGCGGAGAGGCGTCGTCAGCGTTTTTATAGACGTCGTCATGAAAAATAAGGTCGCCGCTGTAAAGAGGATTGGCCGTTTCTTCGTCATTCTCCGACACATAGGGAACCGCGGCGGCTTCTGTTGCCGTTTCCTTACTTTCCGCCGGTATTTCGGTTTGGTCTTCGGGAACTTCCTCGTATTCCCATTCCCAG
>FR885437.1 GCA_000436375.1 Azospirillum sp. CAG:239
TGGGGAAACAAAAAAAGAGGAAGTATAAACTTCCTCTTTTCCCACTGGTTGCGGGGGCAGGATTTGAACCTACGACCTTCAGGTTATGAGCCTGACGAGCTACCGGGCTGCTCCACCCCGCGATAAACGCTGTCTCTTGCAAGACAGTGCATAAATACGCCTTTTCCACACTATTGTCAAGCTAAAAAATTAAAAAAACATAGAAATCACAATTGCAAAAACGAAAACCAATATGATGAGCCAATGCCACCAAACCATTTCTTCTCTCCCCTAATTAAACAATACGAGTGCCGTTGCAACAACAGTCAACACGGCAACCGCGGCAATCTTATGTTTTGTTTCCCACTCCATAAGCTCCTCCGGTTATTTAAATAGGTTCTTCCAGCCCCAATTCAATGGCTATAATTTTCGTTAGGGCTGACAGCAAAAGTTTTTTCAAACAGCAGCTATGCCGGATACGTCAATCTGAACGCAGCAATATTTTCAATAACTTCCGTCAGATACTTTCCGGCCAGGTATTTTGCCATCGGCAAATTCATATCCAGACAATTTCCGCAATCTCGCGGCGATGCTCCCGGAACCTCTCCCTGAAAGTCACGAATAAATTCAAACATCTCCTTAATCAACGGCAAAATATCTTCGGAACTGTAGTCTCCCGCCAAAAGCAGGTAAAACCCCGTCCGGCAGCCCATTGGACCAAAATAAACCGTCTTTTCCGCAAATTCGGGATGATTGCGCAAAAAGGTTGCGCCGAGATGTTCTATCGTATGTACCTCTGCTGTATTCATAACCGGCTCATCATTCGGACTGGTCATTCTTATGTCAAATGTTGTAATAAATTCCGTTCCGAACTTGTCCTTCCGAGAAACATAAAGACCCGGAACAAGTTTAAGATGATTAACCATAAAACTCGCAATTTTTTTCATAACAAACCTCCTGTTCTCTCGAATATACCAAAGTAAATCGCAAATTAAAAGAAAAACCTGCCGCGGTTAAACGTCAGGTTTTCTTGTCAACATATGGTTATACAATTAGAAATTACAACAATTTAAGATTACCGGCGGCGATACGCCCGCGATCATCA
>FR885438.1:0-16290 GCA_000436375.1 Azospirillum sp. CAG:239
AAGCCCGAACATGACATAGAAAAAAGCCCCTCAAATGAGGGGCTGGGAAAATTTACTTCTTTTTGGGAAGTTCATCCGGGTCGCGCAGAACATAACCGCGTCCCCAGACGGTTTCGATATAATTCTTGCCGCCGGAGGCTTTTTCCAGTTTTTTGCGCAGTTTGCAGATGAAAACGTCGATGATTTTCAGTTCGGGCTCGTCAATGCCGCCGTACAGATGGTTTAAAAACTGGTCTTTGTTGAGGGTTGAACCTTTTCGCAATGACAGCAGTTCCATGATTCCGTATTCTTTGCCTGTCAGATGCAGGGTCTTGGTTCCCACCGTAACCGTCTGTGTGTCAAGGTTGACTTCGACGTCGCCGGTACGGATAATTGAATTGGAATGGCCTTTGGAACGGCGAACGACGGCTTGCAGACGGGCCAGCAGCTCGGCCTTGTCAAAAGGCTTGGTCAGGTAATCGTCGGCGCCGTAGCCCAGTCCCTTGACCTTTTTGTCGGGTTCGGACAGGCCGGAAAGAATCAGCACCGGTGTATTGACCTTGGCGGCGCGCAGGCTCTTCAGAACTTCGTACCCGTTCATGTCCGGCAGCATCAGGTCCAGAATGATAATGTCGTAGTCATAGAGTTTGCCGATTTCGAGACCGTCCTCGCCCAAGTCGGTCGTGTCTACAATCATTCCTTCTTTTTTCAACATCGTTTCAATGCTTTGTGAAACGGCGTAGTCATCTTCAACCAGTAAAACCCGCATGTCCAAGCCTCCAAAAGTAATCATTCTTGTTCAGTATGCTTAGATAATAGACTCTAAAAATTAATTTGTTAACTTTTTTAAATAACTGTTAACAATTATTAACAAAATTTATGTGAATAATCGAAAAGAGGTGTTAAATTACGCCGGATTATTGCTATAGTAAAAGCAGAAAACATCAGAAAATAAGGATTTTGTCGTCTCAATGTCGCTGTTAATGCAAAATATCATCAATTCGGTCAATACGCTGAACGGTTCTGCCTATTATGGGCAGGTTACCGCTGTGCAGGGACTGTTTATTGAAGTCAGCGGAATCCGTACCCGGCTTTCCATCGGCGACCGTTGTAATGTTCTTAGTACCGCCGGGCGGAAAGTTCCCTGCGAACTGGTCAGTTTCAAAGGCGACAAACTGCTGCTCATGCCCTATGGTTCGTTGGAAGGCATTGGCCTGGGCTGCCGCGTCGAGGTCGAAAACGCTTCGCCGGTAATTTATCCCCATCCGTCCTGGCTTGGCCGTATCATCAACGCTTTTGGCGAGGCGATTGACGGCAAGGGGCCGCTTTTGAAGGGCAGCAAGCCTTATTTTATCAAAGCGTCGCCGCCGCCGGCGCAGTTTCGCGACCGTGTCTGCGGCAAAGTTGATTTGGGCGTACGCGCGGTCAATACGTTTCTGACCATTTGCAAAGGGCAGCGTATGGGCATATTTGCCGGTTCCGGCGTCGGCAAGTCAACGTTGATGTCCATGCTGGCCAAACATTCGAACGCCGACGTTTCGGTCATCGGCCTGATTGGCGAACGCGGTCGCGAAGCCAAGGAGTTTGTGGAAGATACGCTCGGCGAAGAAGGTTTGGCCAAATCGGTTCTGGTTCTGGCGACTTCCGATGAAAGCCCGCTGATGCGTCGGCAGGCCGCGTATGTAGCCATGGCGGTTTCCGAATATTTCCGCGATTTGAACAAGGACGTCCTGTGCATGATGGATTCGATTACCCGTTTTGCCATGGCTCAGCGCGAGATATCTCTGAGCGTGGGCGAGCCTCCGGCGTCCAAAGGTTATACGCCGAGCGTCTTCGCTGAGCTGCCGCGCCTGTTGGAGCGTGCCGGTCCGGGAGCCGGAAGCGGTACGATTACCGGCTTATTCACGGTATTGGTTGACGGCGATGACCACAACGAGCCGGTTGCCGATGCCGTCCGTTCAATCCTTGACGGCCATATCGTGCTTGACCGAGCCATTGCCGAACGCAACCGTTATCCGGCCATCAACATTCTGCGCTCGGTTTCCCGTACCATGCCGGACTGCAATACCGACGAGGAAAACGATATTGTCAGCAAGGCGCGCCGCTATATTGCCGCCTATGAAGACATGGCCGAACTGATTCGTTTGGGCGCCTACAAGAAAGGTTCCAACAAAGAGGTTGACGAAGCGATTTTCTATTATCCGAAAATTGAATCTTTCCTGACGCAGAAAAAGAACGAAAAGGTTACGCTGGCCGAAGGCTATATGCAGCTGAAAGAAATTCTCGACACGCCGTATAAGGCATCGTAGGGCGGTGTAAATGAAAAGTTCTCTGCAAACGCTTCAGCGAATCCAAAAGTTCAACATTGACGAACAACGCAAGATTTTGGCCGAATTGCAGACAAATGAAGAAAAGCTGCAAAGCAGTCTGGAGCGGCTCAATACCGAGTATGAACGGGAAAAGGAATTTGCTTCGGCGCATCCCGGCACCGGCGATTTCGGCGCCTATACCAAACGCTACCTGCAATATCGCGAAGCTTTCGAACGGCAGTTGGCGGCCGTGCGGGCGGAAATTGAGAAAGTTCGCGACAAAATCGCCGACATGTTTAAGGAACAGAAGACTTTTGAGATTGTTGACGACAATCGTCAAAAGCGCCGCGAAAAGGAAAACAACGCCAAAGAGCAGAAAACCCTTGATGAAATCGGCACGAATGCCTATATAAAAAGAAAGAAACAATAACGTCTGTCAAAAGGAGAACCCTAATGTTTGATTTACCGCCGCTTCCGTATCCGATGAACGCACTGGAACCGTATATTTCCGAAAAAACTATGGAGTTTCATTACGGCAAACATCACAAAGCATATGTCGACAATCTGAACAAGCTGGTCAAAGATACCGAATTTGAAAACATGCCGCTGGAAGAGGTTGTTAAAAACACTGCCGGCCGCAAGGAGTTTACCGGGATTTTCAATAATGCCGCACAGGCTTGGAATCATGCCTTTTTCTGGAATTGTATGCAGAAAGACGGCGGCGGTGAGCCTTCCGGCGAACTGAAGAAAAAAATCGAACGCGATTTCGGCTCTTATGAAAATTTCCGTTCCGAATTCAAAACCGCCGCAACCACACAATTCGGCTCCGGCTGGGCTTGGCTGGTCGAAAAAGAAGGCAAGCTGAGCGTCATGAAAACCGCCAATGCCGATACGCCGATTGCACACGGCTACAAGCCGCTGATTACCGTGGACGTCTGGGAGCATGCTTATTATCTTGATTATCAGAACCGCCGTCCCGATTTTGTGGAAGCTTTTCTTGACCATCTGGTCAGATGGAACTGAAAACTGTTTGACAGCCCCTTAAGCCGCTTTTCTTAAGGGGTTTTTAATTATTTGATCCTTATATATATTGTGTATAAATTATTTTTCTTTATTGACTTTTTGTTGACAAATTTTGTCTAAAATTATACAATGAAATCAATAAAGATAAAAACGGAGGTCTATATGAATACGGCTTATACCAATGGTGCTGAGCAGAACACCGAAACCGGAAAAAGACAGATGGCGAACTTTGCCGAGGCGGCCAAAGGAATGGGTTTTGCCTTGGGAATTTATGCCGCGGCCGAAAAAAGCGTCAAAGAGTTTGGCAGCGCGCAGCAGAACCGCACCATAACCGAAGTTGATTCGGCCTGGAGCGGCAGAGAAGGCGAAATGGCCGTTAATCTGAACAAACACGATTTGGGAGCCGTCAGTTTTGGTATGGCCTCGGTCATTTTGGCCTATACCGGACGCAAGGAAATCAAAAAGGCTTTCGTTTATGGTGTAAAAGGATTGTATAAGGCTTCCAAAAGGACGCTTTCCTTCGCCAAAAAAGCCGTTGACGAACTTCAGGCCCTCACGCAGGAATATGTTGCTGAAGACCGTGCAAATCCGGAGCGAAACACTTTGTTCAACAAAATTAACAAATTTATGGGGCATTCAAGATAGCCATGTCAAATTATACCAAGGAAGGATGTTTTTTGATTGCGGAGGGCGGCTCGACCGGAAATGAGCTGTATATCTTTATGGAGGCTAAAAAGAATCATCCCGAAGTTCCGAAAATTATTTATGACGGGCGGGATCATGCCATTTTCCTGCGCAATGCCCGGCAGAAAATTATCCTTGACTATATCCATCCCGAAATCCGCGATAAGCTGCGCAAAGCTTTTCAGGTAATGGTGGTTGAAACGATTTTGGATAATATTAAGGAAACCTATCCGGTCGAAATGGAAATTGTCGACAATATTCCGCTGGATTGGAATAAGGCCGGATTGGGCACTTGGGAAGAGGTTTTTCTTTCTGAAAGCAATCATGCGTAAAAAAACACTTGCAACTTTTGTGATTTTAGATTATCAAGATGATGTTTCGCTCGGCGATAATGTTTTAATGCCGGTTTTGTAATGCGAAGTTTCATGTGGTCCCATCGTCTAGTGGCCTAGGACACGGCCCTCTCAAGGCTGTAACACGAGTTCGACTCTCGTTGGGATCACCAATACAAAAACCCCCTCTGTCAGAGGGGGTTTTTGTATTGTGTAATCCCCGAAGGCGAACGAGTAGAGTTCGGGCTGGAGCGAAGCAAATAAAGGGCTAAATCAAATTGATTGAAAATATTTCAATTTTAAGGTTTAATTGCGAATGGAGAATTAAATATGCTGATTTTAAATATTAATGGCCCGATAAATTCCGGAAAATCAACGGTTTCAAAAATACTCGTCCAGCAGCTGAAATCCGCTTGTTTCATTGAAGTTGATGATTTGCTGTCGGATGAAGAGAGGCATGTCCTGGGATTAAATCGTGAGGAAGGCTGGCGGGAAAGGATAAGACGTTTGCAAGAAGTTGTCAGAACGGAGAAACGAAAAAAACAATATGAAAATATTGTTTTTGCTTACCCTATGACCGGAAAACTATTTAACGAGTGGAAAAACTGGGAAGATAAAAACACAAAATTTATCAACATTACGCTTGCGCCGCCAATAGAAATCTGCATCGGAAAGCGCGGAGAAAGAAGTTTGTCCGAGGCTGAAGTTGAGAGAATTAAGGAAATGTACCGTGAGGGATATCATAACTCAAAATATGCGGATTTAATTATTGATAACGGGATGCAGACACCTCAGGAAACGGCCGGACAGATTTTGTTATTTCTAAAGGACAAATAAAATGAAAATCAGAAAATTTGAAAAAGAGGATATCTTACAGGTTTTGGAACTCTGTCGTGAAGTACGTAATCATCATAGAGAATTTTTAGGGGGATATTTTGCGGAACAAGACGATGAAATGGAGAAAGTCGGTTTTATGCAGTCGCTGGAAAGCGATAAGATTATCGCGCTGGTGGCAGAAGAAGAAAACGAAATTCAAGGTTATTTGTTAGCGGAAAGAAAATTCAGCCCCTATCTGGAAAAATCAAATGTTGTGAATGTTTCAAATTTTGGTGTTAAGGCAGGTATGCGAGGAAACGGGATTGGCAGAAAGCTAATGGATTTTTTATATGATTTTTGTAAAAATGAAAATGTTGACGAAATAAGGCTGGGCGTTTTTAACAAAAATACCGGAGCTTGCAGATTCTATGAAAAATATGGTTTTGAGCCTTTTGAACAGCGAATGAATATAATGGTTCGGAAGGAATGCTTCCGGAAAACCAAATGTTAAGGCTTATGAATACGAAAACACTCCCCATTATGGAGAGTGTTTTAAGGACTGTTTGGTTAGCTGTCGTCAGGCCCCATTCCGATTAGCCCGGCAATCCTCACCGGAGCTGCAATAAATACACAAATTACTCGGCAAAGCTTATCTTATTGGAAGCAATAAAAACTTGCCTTTTTGTCTAAATTGGAGTAAAACGGTAACAAATTTCGAGAGTATTATCTTTATTATTAACTTTTAATAACTTATGCCTTATGGGAATATTTATTGGTATTTTAGTTCTGCTCGTTTGGATTTCGCCTTATTGGTGGATAGACAAATGCAGCAAGGAAAATGTCGAATTGGCATTTGTAGGGATATCAGTGTTTTTTGCTTTCGCGATTATTGGCGGCGGCTGGCAGTTCGGGCTGGGCGTAATCATATTGAGCATTCATTTGATTATTGCTTATTTTCGGGAATTTTCCGACTGGGGAGCCGGTGATGTTTTTTCCGGTCGAAAATCGTCCGGTTCGCGGTCAGGCAGCCGTTCTGATTCAGGCAGCTGTGATATGGACGGCGATTACCTGAGCTATCATCAGGAACAGGCGATAAAAGATTACTGGGATAACGTCGATTCGACGCATTCCTGGAATGACAGGCCGGATATTTATGACCATGAAGGAAACATTGATTATGACAAGGTTGATCAGGCCAACCAAGACATGAATGCCGAAATAAACGGCAGGGTATAATAAAAATGAACGCTGCAGCCTTTGGGTTGCGGCGTTTATTTTTTGTTAACGATATCGGAATAACATGAATTTATATTTGTCAGAACAGAGGGGGACTGCCATGCTTATGGATAAAAACAATTCAATTTTGCTGGTCATTGACGTTCAGGAAAATCTGACGCCGGTTCAGGAAAGTCCCCGCGAGGTCATCAACGGCTGCACGACCCTGCTTGAAGTTGCCGGGGAATTGAATATTCCCTGTGTCATTGCCGAACAGGACCATAAGGTTTTCGGCCAGACGATGATTGATTTGCGGCGGGTTTTGAAAAAAGATACCAAATATTACGAAAAGGACACTTTCTCCTGCTACAAAAACGATACCATCCGCAAGGTAGTCGAGGACAGCGGAAGAAAACAGATTATTGTTGCCGGATTGGAGGTGCATTTGTGCGTGCTTCAAACCGCAATAGATTTTCATAATGCCGGTTATGAAGTTTTTGTCGTGACCGACGCCTGTTCTTCGCGTAGCAATTTTCAGAACGCGCTGGGACTGCAGCGTCTTGCCAAAAACGGAATTGACATCGTTTCGCGCGAGATGGTGCTGTTTGAATGGCTTGACCGTTCCGGCAGCGAACTGTTTGACGAGCTTTGGGAACGCCGTCTGCGTTAAGCCGGCTTTTTAAGGCTGACATAATTGCCGACGATACTCTCGATTGCTTCCGCGTCGCGGGGTTCCATAGCGTAAAGCGGAATTGAGAAAGCCGAAAATTCGGAGTTTTTAATCAGTTTTTGCATAAAATTCAAACGGTGTTTGGACAGGTCTTTCACTTCCAGAACGATTATTTCTCTCCGGCAACATTGATGGCCGACTTGTATTTTGCGGGCTTTTTTGATGTCTTTCCATTTGAGCGGCGCGCACAGGTCAATTTTTATTGATGCGGGCGTAATGACGGCCAGCGGATGATGGATGATAATGACGGCCGACGCTGCGGCAACCGACAAAAGACAGGTACCAACGGCAAAGCTGTAAACAAGGCCGTATTGCGGAAAAATAACCCAGGTAAAAAACAGCGCCAGAGTCAGCAGGCCAAGGTTAAACAGAAGATACAACGCCAGTTTGCGGCGGCTGTAATAAAAAACATCTGTCCGGGTAAGATTCTTTTTCATGGCGCACCTCCACATCTGATGACAATATCTTATTCTATAATGAAACAAAATTTGCCGCAATCGGAATAGCGTTGCAGTTTTATGACAATTTGTTCAGAAGTTTAGTTTTTATAAACTTGTACGGTGTAGCATACATACATGAAAATACGCAGACTTTTGATTATCGCCGGTGTTTGCGGCGCTGTTATCTGGAAATTTAATCCGACTTATGTGCCCGATACGGCATATGAACAGGCCGAATTGGAGCGGGTTTCGGCTTTTATGCTTTATCAGCGCCGTTATACGGAAGCGCTGTATGCCTATTGCCTGTCTTATAATTACCGGCTTGACGGGCTGGTCGGCGAATTTAACCGTCAGCATGCCCGGCAGATAGCAGACGCGGAAGCGTTTGTTGCCCGTTTTCAGCCATGGGAGCGTTTTGCTTTCCGTAAGGAAATCAATCGCGTTTATGCTGAACAGGAACCGGAATTTTTAGTGCAGCTGGAACGCTCTTATGATGAAAATCTGCGCCTTTTCGGCTTGGTCGGACAAAGTTTCAGCCGTTATGATTTCTGCAAATGGGCGGATAATCATCCGGCGGAGCTGTTTCGGGGAAAAACCGACGCCGACGTTATGTCCCGGCAGGTTTTCCCGTCAGAGACAATGCAAAATTAAGGCTGTCGTTCATGTTGCTGCCGAATAATTTTATCAGTCCCTGCTGCGAAAGCAGCGTATAGACCAGATGGACGTCGGGAGCATTGTCATTGTCCGAGTTCATCTGCCTGATGAGCCTGTCGCGTATCTTTTGACAGTCGGAAACGGTGTAGTGTCCGTCGGTAATTTTAAATTGTTTCATGAAAAGCGCATGTTTTTCCAGTTCTTCATAAAAACGAACCGCAAGTTCTGTTGCCGATATTCGGGCAAAACCGCCGCGTACCGGTTCTTTCAGCCATTTATTCTGCAAAAGCGAATAGCGTTCCAGCGTAAAATCCGTTTTCAGCGTAATGTCAACCGTTTTGCCGCCTATGCGGAATTGGGGCAGAACGTCGACGGCAGCTGCGTAAATTTCGGTCAGAAAATCAAAGGCTCTTACTTTGTTTCGCAGATCGATGTACGGACATTTGTCAAAGTCGACGATAACGGCGATGTCGATATCTGAATCTGCTCTGTAGCTGTAACTGGCCATGGAGCCGATAAGACAGATGTCTTTGATGACGGCGCCGTCAAATTTTCCCGCCGTGTGTTCAAAAACGATTTTTGCCGCATCAATCAGTTTTTTTTGCAGGTCTTCATGTATATGTGCTTCATTGTCAAAGAGCAGCGGCGAAAGCCTGTCCTGCGGAGACAACAGCCTTTGTGCCGTATCTTCCGGCGTTTCGGTTGCCGCACGTCTGTTCCCGGTCGTCAGATTATTGATGCGTTGCAGGTTGTTTAGGGCAATCATCAGTCCGAGACCTTGTATCTGATGCTGAGAACGAAGGATTTTGTAAACGATGTTGACAAGATAGGTATCGTTTCGCATGTCAAAAATCAGCGATTTGTAATAACCGTACAAAGCTTCATTTTTTTCTTTTGCCGATGTTTCTTTTGCGATTATGCCGTGCAGGGTTTGCGCAATTTCCGTCAGTTTGTCGTAGTAAGCGTCCGCAACAGCCTGAACGGTAATATTGTCCAACAGGTTATTGTCAAATTTGAATATCCACCGATTGTGAAGCAGGGAATATTGGGGCGAGTATTTGTGCTTGAAACGGTCCGGGCTTACTTCGACGCTGATGCCGCGCCATTTGCTTTGTAAGTCGTCAGGCAGCCACTCGGACGCAATGTTGCCGATATACTTATGGAAATAACGGCGGTAGTCTTCATTCAGATAGCCGTTGTTTTCGCCCTGAATGTCAATAACGAGGTCGATGTCCGAATTGTCATGATAGAAGTATGATGCCTGCGAACCGGCCAGACTGATGTCCTTAATGACCGTATTTTCAAATTTTCCGTAAATGTTGTCGATATATGTTTGTGCAAACTCCAGAAGGCTTCTGCGCACCTCTTCGTGCATAACGTCATTTTCGTCAAACAGCAGCGGATTAAGTCTTTCTTTCGGAGAAAGCAGGCTTTGCGCAATCCTTTCGACACAACCTTTTATTGCCATGGCATTTCTCCCTCAGGCAAAATACATAAAATAGGAATCGCGAACATATTTTTTCAGCTGTTCGGTTTTTCCCAGCCGCCGAAACAGTCTGAAAGCCTGAAAATCAAGGTTATATTCCTTTTCTTTCGTATTGCGTTCATTGTCTAAGGCGTCAGCATAGAGCATTTGGTAAAAGTTTTCGACTTTCAGACAGTCGGCCGGTGCAATGAAGTCTTTTTCGCTTTTGGGCAGCGAACGCATAAAGTTATTGACGGTTTCGTCGACTTCAACATAACGTTTGTACAAATCGTTCAGCGAATAGGTAAAATGTTTTCTTTCCGGAAAACTCAGCCATTTGTTCTGCGTAACGGAATAGATGCCGGAACCGCCCGGCATGGTTGCATAACTGGCATAATTAACCGGCCGGCCGTAAATTTCGAAGTTGAAACCGCGGTTGCGGTAACCACCGTTGCCGAGTTTCAGTTTTTCCTCAAAATCTTCGGGCGACTGCAGTGCCGCGGGCATTTCCCATAACAGAACCACGTCGATTTCGCTTTGCTGCAGATAAAGATAACCGGCGCAGCTGCCGCAGATGAGCACGTCTTTGAGTTTGACCTGCTTAAATGTCTCCCGGACGAGTTCACCGGCAAATTCGACAATGTTCAAAATGACTTCCCTCACTTCCGGGCGCAATTTCTGGCTGGCAGAGAACAGCTCCGGACACAGATTGTCCTGAACATGTATCAGTGCGTTTATCTGTTGCTTGACGTAGTCTTCGTTATTGTCCATGGTTTTTCCTTTCCGGTGAGAAGTAAAAGTCGTTTTCCATTTGCGAGAGCAGAACCCCCAGCTGTTTCAGTTCTTTTCGTCTGACAAAAAGCCGATAGATTAGAAATTTTTTTATATTTGCGTCATAGTCCTGGCTCAGGTTATATTTGGCGGAAAAGAACGAACGGCGCAGCCGGTTGAGGTTGTAGAGGTTCTGTGCGGCAGCGTTGCCGTCCGAAAAATCAAACTCCGCAATGGTTTTTTCGATGCGGCGGCGGAACAGATAATAGCCTTTGACGATTTCCCCGGGCGAAAAACGCGCTGCCAAATTGTCTTTTCTGGGTCTGGTTGCCCAACGGTCATTGAGAACCGAATAATTGCCGCCGTTGTCATAGCGTGTGGGAGCAAAGGCTATGTCAAGAAACAGGCCGTTGATATAAAAAACGGGCAGAGGGGTTCCGTCGCCGTCCAGTTCTGCGCAGCAGCAGTATTGGCAGAAAAAACTCAGATTTTTGATTGTCGGATTATCCGTCTCCAAAAATATTCTGACGTCGATGTCTGAATTTTCATGATACATATAACCGCCCGCCGAACCGACAATGACGATGTCTGCAACTTTGAGACCGTAAAAGCGGCTGACCCTTTGCCGAATCATGAAATCGGCTGCTTCCATGATTTTTTGCCGCACGTCGGGAAGCAGACGTTCGTCGGCGCTGAAAATTTTCGGATGCAGCGTCGGCTGCATTTGCAACAGTTCTCTGGCCGTTTGCAGCAGCGGGATCATCTTTCGTATTCCTCCCTCAGCGAAAGACGGTCGTTATTGGCTTGTCTTTCAAAATTAATAAGTTCCCGCAGAAAATGCGTTTTACGGATGAGCTTGAATGACAGAAAATCAATCAGACCGCTGTCGACGTCGGCTCGGACATGGGCGTCGGCTTGAAAATAATCGGTAAAATTTTGAGCGGCTTTTTGAATCTCTGCCGGCAGGAAACAACCGTTTTGGGGAGAAAATTCCGCAAAAGAGCGGTATGACGAGGCTGTCTTTTTGTAAAAATTTTGGATTAATAATGCAGGTTGAACGCCAGTAAGGTCAAAGTCGCATCGCGGTTTGATGTTCCAGTGATTATGCAGAACCGAATAGTTGCCCATTACAAAATTGTCGTCTTCGTCAAACTTTATGTCAATGAAGTGTTTGTATAAACGTAGTCGGACATTGTTCCGGTAAAATGTGTTGTTGAGTATTTTCAGAAATTTTTTGATATTGCTGCCGATAGCTCTGTTACGGCTCAGATTGAGAATGATTTTGAGGTCAAAATCAGAAGCAGCCGAATAAAAATAACTTGCCGATGAGCCGACCAGTATAATATCCGATACTTCAACGTCCCGAATGGTCCGCAACACTTTGGCAATGTAGAAGTTCGCTTTTTTCAACAGTTCCTGGCGCGTTTCCTCCAGCATATATCCGTCTTCCCCAAAAAGGAGCGGGTGCAGCCTGTCCTGAATTTTCAATATGGTTTTGGCAGTTTTCAAAATATTTCTGTCGGGCAGCATTGCTTCCCTCCTTATTCCAGAGAAAAACTGTCGACTGCGGCGTTGACGCAGTCGGTGCCGAATTCCTGCATTTTGCCGCTTTTGCAGAGCAGGCGGTAGGTGAAATAGTCTTCGGCATTCAGCGCCGGATGGTTGATTTCGCTGAAGAAAACGTTGATTCGTTCAATCTCGGCCGGGGAGTAGACGCCGTTTTCCATCGGCATTTCCGCCATAAAGCCGCTGATTTCGGCCAGCTTGCCGAAGTACCCTTTAATCAGCCTGTCTTTGTCGACGCCGTCAGCTGGCTGTTTTTGCGGCGGAACAATCCATTGGTTGTGCGTCAGGGAATAGCAGCCGAGAAAATCGTCAAATTTTGCTTCAAATTTAATGTCCAGCGGCATTTTGTTGACAGTCAGATATATTTTACGCCCGAAACAGTTGACGGCAATCAGCGACAGCAGGTCGTTAATGGCTTTTTCCGTATTCTGAATACAGCCGCCGGCTTTGGCGCCGACCAAAACTTTCAGGTCAATGTCCGAGTCTTTGTTATAAAGGTATCTGGCGCAGGAACCGCAGAGAATAATCTCTCGGACCTCCAGCGACGATATGTCGGCAATGGACTTCCGGATAAAGAAATCGGCGGCATTGAGCAGCTTCTGTCGTATGTCTTCATACATCCTGCCTTTGAAGTCAAAAATCATCGGGTGGAGAAATTTTTGCGTTTTTGTAACTTCTTCGGCCAATTGGGCGATTTCGAACGCATAACTCATTTTTCCGCCTCCTAGCTGCTTAAGTTGTCGGCATAAGAGCGTGTAACGGCTTCCATTAGTTTGTTATGTTTGCCGTACCTGCGAAAACACCTGTAAACGGCATAGTCGATGTCAAATTCCTTGTCTGGCGAGGTTGTCAGAACCCGGTCGTTTTCCTTGCGCAGGCTTTTGTAAAAATCTTCCGCTTTTTCGCAGCTTTCCATGGTCAGAAAGTTGCGCTCGTTGCGGGGAAGCGCCGCCATAAAATCGTCGGCATTTTGCACAAACGCCGTCATTTTTTCGGCAAATTGTTCCGGTGTGAAGTCATATGCGCGTTTAAATGGCCAGCTTATCCATTTGTCGTCCTTGACCGAATAGATACCGGAGCTTGGCGGTGTGTCCGTATGCCATTTGTAATCGACGTTGTGGCCTCTGATGTCAAACTTATAGCCGCGGCCGACCAGACCGGAATTTAAAAAAATAAACTGCTGTTCAAATTCTTCGGCGCTGATTATGTTTTCGTCGGTTTTTAGCAAAACCATCAGATCAATGTCCGAATCTTCGCTGTAGGTATAACCGCCCATGCTGCCGCTGAGCACAATGTCGGTTGTGGTCAGATTGACGAAAATATTCGCCGTGTAATTGTCCATAAACTCGGCAATGTTGAGCAGGGTTTGGCGGACTTCCGGGAGCATCCGCTCTTCAGCGTCAAATATTTTCGGGCACAGACGGTCATTGATTTTTAAAAAGTTCTTGAACCCGGATTGTTGTTCGTCTTCAAAACTTATCATCTTTATTTGTTCTTTGAAAAATGGAGCCTGCCTGAAAATCGGGCTTCAGGCAGGCTCGGCAATTAACAGAAACTGGAAAATACGTCACAAAAGCCCATGCTGTCGTCGTAGCTGCTGCCCCAGCCGCCGCCACCGCCGCCGCTGGAAATATTTCCACCTGAACCGCCGGAACTCGGAACATAGCAGCTGGAACATTTGCCGCCGCAGGGGTTGTCACAGACCTGATTGCCGGTGCATACCTGATCAAAGTCGCTGTTGCACTGGCAGGCGGCATATTTGCCGCCGCAGCTTTCGCCGACGCCGACATAGTTGCCGCCGCAGGATTCAAGGTCGGAACGGCATTGGCAAGATTGATATTTGCCGTTGCAGGAAGAACCAACGCCTTCATAAACGCCGCTGCAGGTTTCCGAGTAACTGGACGGGCAGGTGCATGATTCGTATCTGCCGCCGCAGGAGGCGCCGCTGCCGACTTCGGGGGACTTACAGCTGACCAGATCCGAACGGCAGCTGCATGAAGTGTACAAACCGCCGCAGGATGGCCCTACGCCGCTGCCTGCCGAGTTGCAGCTGACCAGGTCGGAACGGCATTCGCATGACTTGTACTTGCCGTCGCAGGCCTCTCCGACGCCTTTCTGAGCCGAGTTGCAGGTTTCCGTATAGCCCAGTTCCTCGCAGCTCTTGTCCGCGCAGTCCGAATATAAACCGTCACAGGCCGAACCGACCGGATTTTGTCCGTCACAGGTTTTGTTGTAATTGTTCGGACAAGTGCATGACTGATACAGCCCGTTGCAGGACTGTCCGACACCGACATAAGGAGCCGAACAGCTTTCCGAGAAAGAAGCGGGACAACTGCATGACTTGTATTTGCCGTCGCAGGAATCTCCTTCGCCCTGATACGGATAGTTGCAGGTCTGATTGTAGGCTTCGTCACAGGCGATGGTTGTGCAGTCTTCGTACAAGCCGTTGCAGGCTTCGCCGACACCGCTCATGCCTTCGCTTTCGCAGTCTCTTGTATATGTAGCCGGACACTGGCAGGATTGATATTTGCCGTCACAGGAATCGCCGACGCCGACATAAGGCGAAGAACAGTATTCCGTATAGGTTGACGGACAGATACAGCTGGAATACTTACCGTCACAGGAAGTTCCCGACGTATCCGGAACTTTGGGCGACGGGCAGTCGCCGGTGCCGTATTTAAATGCAGCCTGACATTCGCAAGATTTGTATTTGCCATCTTTAGGTGTGCCGACGCCCTGATAGGGAAATTCGCAGGTCTGCGTGTATTGGGGCGGATTGCATTTGAATTTGTCTTCGCAACCGGTGTTGCAGGTCGTATATCCGTCCGTACAGCTTGCCGTATTGGTCAGGTTAAAGCCGGTACAAGGGTTGATGGGTTCGCAAGGCTTCGTATAGTCGTCGCCTTTGCCGAAAGTTATTCCGCTGCCGCAATCGCCGACGCCCAAAAAACAAATACCGGCCAGCCGCTTATAGTCTTTAGCGGAAGAAAACGGCGGAATAACAAGGGTTGGAGGAGTTAGTTCCGAATATTTTCGGTTAAATTCGAGTTTGTTTACAACAGCCTTATTTTCTTTTGCGTCTGTTTCCAGCGCGGCTGAAGCGACTCTGGCTACAATCATAGCCGAAGACGTCAGTAACAAGTACTTGTTCATGGATTTCATAGCACACCTACACACAATATATTAAACCAACACACATTAACAGTATAGCCTGTAAATTATATTTTTACAACTAAAATATGACGATGATATATGTGCTATGAAATTTTTATCAAGATTGCGGAAATATTTTCGCCTGTCGCTCAGGCCTTCTGTTTCCAGCGGCCGTTGTCTTCCTGCTGCCAGTAATAAATTTCTTCGCCGGCGCCTTTAAGTTCTTTCCAGAAGGTTCGTGCAGCGTTTACCGCCGTTTCCGAATTGCCGTCAAAAATGTTGAAAACGCGTTCATATTGTTTCAGGCCGTCCAAATCGATTTTTGCGCCGTCAACCAGAAACAGCATCGTCGAACCGTTCGGGTTGTCGTCGCCGGCCGAAAGCCAAATCGGCTGCATTTCGCCGAAACCGTCCTTGCGCGAACCGTGCGGAATAAACGACTGGTCGTTAAACGTCCATAAAAACGTGTTGATAAATTCGACGCGCTCTTCGTTGCCGACTTTGATTTTGACTTTTTTTCCGGTTTCATACGCTTTTTCCAGCAGTTTCGGCAGCACGTTCTCAAGCGTTTGGTTTTGCAGATGATAAAAGTCGACCCGGCTCATTTGTTATCTTTCAGTTTAAGGGCGGCAAAATGAACAATCCCTTTGTCCTGCACCAGCAGCAGAACCGGACGGTTGTTTTCCATTTTGGCCTCGTTAACGTAGTTTCTTACGTCTGCAAGCGTAAAGACGTCTTTCTTGTCGATTTTGGCAACGACGTCGCCGGTACGCAGGCCTTTTTCTTCGGCGTCCGAACCGGGACGGATTTCCGTAATTACGACGCCTTTGGCTTCAGTCGACAGCGAATATCTGTCCATCAGCTCCGGCGTAATTTCGCTGAAACGTATGTTTAGTTCTTCAATCATGCCGTCGTCATTTGTTTCTGAGTTTTTTCTTTCCGGTTCGGCTGCCGTTTTTTCTGATGCCAGCTCGGTTTCCTCCGGCATCTCCAGAATGTCGACCGTCAGCGGCACGCGTTGTTTGTTCCGCCACAACTCGATTTTGACTTTGCGGCCGATTTCGGTTTCCGCTACCATGCGTGACAGATTTTTTGTATTGTCGATGGGGTGGCCGTCAAAGCTCAAAATAATGTCGCCTGCCGTAATTCCGGC
>FR885438.1:16322-20659 GCA_000436375.1 Azospirillum sp. CAG:239
CGCCTGCCGTAATTCCGGCTGTGCCGGCGGAAGCGCCTTCGTTCAGACCCGATACCAAAACGCCTTCCTGAGCGTTCAGTCCGACGCTGGCGGCGATTTCTTCGCTGTTGGGTTGAATCTTGACTCCGATCCAGCCGCGTTTGACTTCGCCTTTGTTTTTCAGCTGTTCAACTACCCATTTGGCCAAATTGACCGGAATGGCAAACCCGATGCCCATACTGCCGCCGGTGGTTGAAAAAATGGCGCTGTTAATGCCGATGACTTCACCGTTCATGTCAAACATCGGGCCGCCGGAACTTCCCTGATTGATTGAAGCGTCGGTCTGAATGAAATTGTCATAGGGACCGGCTTCAATATCGCGCGACTTGGCCGAAACGATGCCTGCCGTAACGCTGCCGCCGAGACCGAACGGATTGCCGATGGCCAGAACCCAGTCACCGACCCTGATTTTGTCGGAATCTCCGAGAACCGCGGGCGTCAGTTTCTTCTTTGTGTCGATTTTAATCAATGCCAGATCCGTTTTCGGGTCAACACCAACCAGCCTGGCCGTTTCGGTTCCGTTGTCCGACAGCGTAACCGTGATTTCTTCGGCCTGGTCGATAACATGGTTGTTGGTAATGATA
This sequence comes from Azospirillum sp. CAG:239, assembly GCA_000436375.1. Lineage (GTDB taxonomy): Bacteria > Pseudomonadota > Alphaproteobacteria > RF32 > CAG-239 > Scatacola_A > Scatacola_A faecigallinarum. The sequence continues at coordinate 16,946 of FR885438.1, forward strand.
TATCCGTCTTCGCTGATAATGAAGCCCGAGCCGAGCGCCGTCTGATTGTTGCCCTTCTGATTGAAAAAGCGGTCGATGGCCGGATTGGGACTGGAAAAGGCGTTTTCGCCCGTTTCGGCGTTTTCGTCCGGCTGATGCACCGTCGAAATGTTGACGACCGACGGCGTCAGCTTTTCGGCCAGGTCGGCAAATGACGGAAATCCCTGCTGAGCCTGAACCGAACTGCTCCAAAACAGGAACAGCCCGGTCAGAATGAATTTAAGTCCGCGTTCGGCTTCCATCGGTTTCTATCTTCCCGTTTTCATCGACTTTCCGAAATAATTGAAAAATTCGGAATCCGGCGACAGAACCAGTTCGGCTTCGCCGTCGCCCAAAGACGTTTTGTAAGCTTCCAGCGAACGGTAGAAAGCATAAAATTCGGGGTCGGTGCCGGCTGCGTCGTTCCAGATTTTAATGGCGGTTTCGTCGCCCTGTCCGCGGGTAATCTGCGCCTGTTTTTCGGCTTCGGCAATGATTATGGTTCTCTCTTTGTCTGCCTTGGCGCGGATTTGCTGAGCCTGCTGTTGTCCCTGTGCGCGAAACTCTTTGGCGTCTCTTTCGCGTTCGGTTTTCATCCGGGCGTTAATCGCCTGCAAAACCTCAATCGGCAGGTCTGCCCGGCGGATACGGACGTCGGCGACGCTTACGCCGATTTGCGCGGCATCGACTTTAACCGCGTTGCTGATGTCGCGCATAATTTCGGTTCTTTGCTGCGAAAGCAGCTCCTGCAGCGTAATCCGGCCGAGAATTTTGCGCACCGAAGAATTAACGATTTCTTCCAGTTTGCCGCGGGCAATCGGTTCTGTGCGAACCGTCTGGTAAAACTTGAGCGGATCAACGATTTTGTAACGGGTAAAACTGTCGACGTCCAGACGTTTTTTGTCGTTCAGAACCACTTCCTGCGCCGGTGGATCCAGATTCAGCAGACGGGTGTCGTAGAGGGTAACGTTCTGAATAAACGGAATCTTGAACTTCAGCCCCGGCTCCTTGACCAGCCGCACCGGCTCGCCGAACTGCAGGACAATTGCCTGTTCGGCCTGATTGACGATATAAACCGAATTTGCCAGTACAAACAACAGAGCAACAAAAACGATGCCGATGTAATATTTCCAGTTATTGTTCATTATTTGCTCTCCTGTGTCTGATTATTGCGGTTCAGTGGCAAAATCGGCAGAATGTTGCCGCCTTTTGCCGACGGGTCGAGGATAACTTTTCTGGAATTGGCCAGCACGCCTTCCATGGTTTCCAGATACAGGCGCTTGGCCGTAATTTCCTTGCCCTGTTTATAGGCGTTGTATACCGAAATAAAACGTTCGGCGTCACCCTTGGCCTTGTTGACGACGGCTTCTCTGTAAGCCTGGGCTTCCTGCAGGCGCTTGGCCGCCTCGCCGCGGGCTTTCGGCAGCACTTCGTTGCGGTAGGCCTCCGCTTCGTTTTTGAAACGCTCCATGTCTGCTTTGGCGCGCTGAACTTCGTTGAATGCGTCGACAACCTGCTTCGGCGGGTCGGCCTTTTGCAGCTTGACGCGGACGATTTCCACGCCGGAACCGAACTCGTCAAGAACTTTTTGCAGCTCAGCCTTGGTTTCGTCCTCGACTTTGCCGCGGTCACCGGTAATAATCGGCTGCATTTCGGATTGTCCGACAATTTCGCGCAGAACCGACTGTGCGGCGACGCGAACCGTTACGTCCGGGCTGCGCATGCTAAACAGATAGTCTTTGGCGTTTTTGATTTTCCAAACTACGGTAAGATTGATGTCGACAATGTTTTCGTCGCCGGTCAGCATATGGCTTTCGGTAAAGGAATTAAGTTCGCTGTCCGAACCGTTGCGGCTGTTGCGCAGACCGGCCAGATTGGAAGCGTCGTAGGCCTCGGTTACGCCGAGCGTAATGCTTCTTTCCTGCGTAATGCTCACTTTGTCGACCGATTCAATCGGGTAGGGGAGATGATAATGCAGGCCGGCGTCCGTCGTACGGTTATAGGCGCCGAAAAGCAGTACGACACCCTGTTCGCTGGGCTGTACCTGATAAAATCCCGAAGCCAGCCAGACCAGCAGCAAGATCAGCACGGCCCATTTGATTTTGAACTCAAAGCCGCCGTTGCCGCCTTTGCGGTCAATGATTTTTTCAAAATTGACGACTTTGGGTTTGGAAACGGTTTCTTCAGCGCTTCCCCACGGGTTCACATCGTCGCTGCTGCCCCAGGGGCCTTGATTTTTTGCCATGTTTTATCCCTCTGATAAGTTTATTTTGTTGTATTAGTTCAATATATAATATATATGAATTCTAAAAACAATTATTGATAAAACTATATCAACAGGGGGCTGAAAAGCATAATGGAAGAAAAAATCAGAGAACTCGTCGGAGCCGTTTTTGCTCCGGAACAGATTGAAAGCGTAAAAGTCTTCAACGGCCGCGCGATTGTCACGCTGCAAAACGCGGTTGAAAATCCCGAAGTGACCGGGCGTCTTAAGACCGCTATTTCCGAAATGGACGGCATTGCAAAGGTTTCAATCGTTTATACGGCGCCCAAAGCCAATATCGGGCTTAAGCCGGAGAATCCCAAATGGGAAATCAAAGGCGTCAGGAAAATTATCGGCGTGGCTTCAGGCAAAGGCGGCGTCGGCAAGTCGACAACGGCGGTCAATCTGGCTTTGGCGCTGTCGGGGCTCGGGCTTAAAACCGCATTGTTCGATGCTGATATTTACGGCCCGTCAATTCCGACCATGCTGGGTTATGAGGGCGTCGGCGCCGTTTCGTATGACGGCAAAACCTTTGAACCGTTTCGTTATCAGGACATTGCCTCCATGTCCATCGGTACCCTGATTGACAAAGACGTGCCGCTTATCTGGCGCGGCGCCAAGGCCTGCGGCGCGATTGAACAACTGCTTACCGAAGTCAACTGGGGAGAAATAGACGTTATGGTCATTGATATGCCTCCCGGAACCGGCGATATTCAGATTACCCTGTCGCAGAAAATTGATATGGACGGCGCTGTAATTGTTTCAACGCCGCAGGATATTGCGCTGATTGATGCGGTCAAGGGCGTCAATATGTTCAAACGCGTTGACGTACCGATTTTGGGCATTGTCGAAAATATGAGCTATTATATTTGTGAAAAATGCGGAACCCGCGCCGATATCTTCGGTCATGAAGGCGCCCGCAAAACCGCCGGCAGTCTGGGAGTCCCTTTTCTCGGCGAGATTCCGCTGCATATTGACATCCGAACCAATGCCGATAACGGTACACCGATAGTCGTTTCCAAACCGGACAGCCCGCATACCAAAGCTTATCTGGAAATTGCGGCCAAAGTCAAAGCCGAACTCGGATTATAAAAACAAGCCCCTCAAACGAGGGGCTTTGCTTATGATTATCTCTTGTCTTTTGAAAGTTTGACAATTTATCAACAGGAGTGAGCGCCCATTGTGCTTCTGTGCGAGCCGCCGCAGCCGCAAGGGGTGCCGGCTCTGTCTCCCCGGCAGAAATAACACTTATGATAACGCCTTCCGCCGCTTGTGCAGGAATCATAGCTGGTGCATCGAGGAAACCAGGCTCCTTCTGCACGGTAATCCGAAGGACAAGGCGGATCGTTTTTAACGCAGCTGTTACCTGACTTTGAATAACCTGATTTGCAAGACCAGGAGCTGATTTTGGAGGGACAATCGGAGTAATAAGA
>FR885439.1 GCA_000436375.1 Azospirillum sp. CAG:239
TGCTTTCTTTGCAGCAGACACAGGACTTGATGGACATGACCCAGGAGCGGTTATCCACAGGTAAGAAGGTCAATTCGGCAATCGACAACCCGTCTTCCTACTACACCGCCCAGTCTTTAACCAACCGCGCCAGCGACCTGAACGCTCTGTTGGACAGCATGGGACAGGGTATTCAGACCATTCAGGCGGCCAACGAAGGCATTGAGGCGATTACCGAATTTGTTCAGCAGGCAAAGGCGATTGCCAACACGGCGCGTGACAACGCCACCATCAAGGGAACGACCTCCAGCGGCACATATGCGGCGGCTGACGATACGCAGAACATTACCGTTAAAATTGACGGCGTTGCCGATCAGGATATTGAAGTAACGCTGGCAGACACTGATACTTTGGAACAGGCTGCAACCAAAATTGCTACGGCGTTGAATGATGGCACCGACGGTGTTAAGGATGCCGAAGATACCGTAATCGGCGGTTTTACGGCAACGGTCGAAAACGGCCAGATTAAAATCAGCAACTCCAAAGGTATTGTGGCCAATGTCAGCGGTACGATTTCCGGTATTACGTTTAACGGCGAAATCGGCAACAGCACCCGTACGACTTCCATGAAGCAATATAATGAAATTCTGGATCAGATTGACCAGCTGGCCAAAGATTCCGGCTACAAAGGCGTCAACCTGCTGCAGGGCAATGATTTGAAAGTTGTCTTCAACGAAGACCGTTCTTCGTACCTGACCATTAACGGTACTTTTGCCGACACTTCCGACAAAGGTCTGAAAATCAGCCGAGCCGAAGACTGGACCAATCCTGACAATGAGGCGATTGACGCTTCTATCAGCGAGTTGGAAAATGCAATTACCTCCCTGCGTAACATGGCTTCCGAATTCGGTAACAACTATTCAATCGTGGAAAACCGCGAGAACTTTACCGAGAGCCTGATTAACGTGCTTGAGGAAGGTTCCGATAAGCTGACGCTGGCCGACATGAACGAAGAGTCCGCAAATATGCTGGCTCTTCAGACCAGACAGCAGCTGGCCATCAACTCTTTGAGCCTGGCATCCCAGGCAGCCCAGTCGGTATTGAGTTTGTTCTAATCCGGCGGCGGAGTTCAAAAAAGAGCGGTGGCGACTTCCACCGCTCTTTTTTATTGTGTTTAAACCCGATTCGACCTATAATCTATAAGTTAAGGAAGAAAACCGAAAGACAGAAGAATGCTTAACGATACGGAATTCAGCAGAAAAATATACAAAGAACTTTGTGAAGAATTCGGCGATAATTTTTTGGAACAGCCTGAGAAGTCTGTTTTTGAACGCACCATTACCGCTAAGGACATCGTCAAATACAGCTCGGAAGAAATTGACGCCATTCAAAAGGAATATGACAAGGAAAACTGCCGCGAAATTTTTCAGGCCTATGTTGAGCACCGCATCAATCAGGAAGAGGTGCTGTTTTTGCTCAATTATTACCGCGACGGCATGAAGGCTTATCGCGAGGTCTACCGCGGCCTCTATGAAATTTACGGCATTCCGGAGCAGATTGCCTGCATGAATCAGCTCAACGGCGAACTGGAAATGCACATCCAGAAGATTCCGCATGTCGACGCCAAGAAAAACAGGATTATTACCGTCCGCGAAAACGTCGTTACCAATTACAGCCTTAAGGAGGTTACGCCTTTTACCTGTATGCGGCTGGAATACCGCGACAACGAAAACAATCCGGTTTACGTTATCCTTCCGGTTATGAAAAAAGCGCGCCGTGCGATTGAAAAAATTCAGGATTATCGTGTCGAACAAATGGCCGAAGTGCGCAAAATCAACGAGAGTTTTCAGCAGCACGGCGATGTTAACCGCCTGCAGCAGGAGCTTTCCGGCGTTCGCGGCCATCTTGACCGCGTCAATGACATTCTGCGCCTGACCATTACCCGCAAATATTATACCGGTGTCAGCAAAACCCGCAGCACGCTGACGCGGGCGCCCAATCTCGGCGTCAATCCGGCCGAAACGCGCAGCCTGTTTTATGACAACGACATGAAAAACTGCGCCCAGCTTAAGAAAAACGGCAAAAACTATTATGACGACAAGTTGTATCTGCATCTTTCGCTGGGCGGCGGACGGGAATTCAAGGCCGAGGTTCAGATAAAAATTGACGCCTTTTATCGCGCCGACCTTCAGACACATTTGCTTTATGAAGAGCAGCGGGCTTTGGAAGAAAATCTGAAAGCAAGCCGCAAAAAGATGTCTGCGCAGGAGGTTCAGCGTGCCGAATACCGTATTGAGGTCTTGAAAAAAGGCATTCAGAAAATCAATAAACAGGCCAACCACGAATATAATATGATGGTGCTGGAAAAAGTCCGTTGGCTGGAGGACGGCTACCGCGCGCTGCGTATCCCTCCCGATTATCAAGACGGCACCTACAAGGCCTGCCATGACCTCATTAAAAGCTGTTATATGGTGCGGCCGCATAAGATATTTGACGTTGAAAAGGAATTTGACTTCAGGGACAAGGACAACATTGCCATCGCCGCCCGCGGCAACTATGACCTGAAAAGCATCTATGAAATTTCCGGCCGCTATCGGGAAAGCATTTCGCGCAAATATTCGCCGCTGCACGATAAAATCGACGTAACCGGCAAGGACAGAACTTATCCGAACTTCATTTCCGCTCAAAAGTATGATCCGCGCAAAGACAAAAGCGATTGGGACGGTTATGGCAAAGCGCGCAAATTCCGCGTCGACATGAACCGCAACATTTATCGCGACAATTATGAACGGGATTACTGGCAGGATTATGACGCCGCCGAAAATGAGGTCGCAAAACGCGAAAAGAAATTGACGCGGCGCCAAATAAGAATATATCATAAGAACGTCAGTAAAGAGCGTGCGGAGATTGAGGTTCCGCTGAGCAACCGGTCGGAAGGCAGATAAGGGGGAAAAATGCGCAAATTGGTTTTGTTTTTGGTATCGTTGCTTTTTGCGGCCGAAAATGCCGCGGCGCAGGTGCCGGACATCGGGCAGAAAAAAGACAAGCCCCAGCTGAGCCTGACCGATACGGTTAAGAACATTGACCGCGGCGACGGGACGGAAGCCAAACCTGAAGGCGAAGAGGACAAAGGTATCTTCTCGTTTATGAACTTTTCCTTTTCCAAAAAGAAAGAAAGCAAAAAGGTCTATGCCCGGCCGGACGAAAAGAAGGAATCTTTTGTGCAGCGCATAACCCGGCAGGCGGAAGAGGGCGACGTTAATGCCCAGCTTACTCTGGGCTATATGTATCTGTATGGCGAAGAAGGCGTTGAAATTGATTATGATAAGGCTTTCCGCTACTATTCGATGGCCGCGGCCCAGAAAGACAATGTGGCTATCAACAACCTTGGCAGTCTGTATTACAGCGGTATCGGCACCGAAAAAGACTATTTGAAGGCCGCCACCCTGTTTGACGAAGCGGCCAAACTCGGCAATGTTGAAGCTTCGGTCAATCTGGCCTTTATTTATCTCAGCGGTTCCAACGTCGGCAAAAACAGCCGCGCCGCTATGGAACTGTTTAAGAAGGCTGCCGGCAAGGGCAATCCGACCGCCAAGTTTATGCTCGGCTATGCCTATTATAAAGGGTTCATTTATCCGCAGGACTACGGCAAGGCGGTCAAGCTCATCCGTGAGGCGGCCAATGCCGAATATTCGGAAGCGCAGTACGTTTTGGCGGAAATGTATTTGAACGGGCACGGCATTACGCAGAACTACGGCAATGCGGTTAAGTTCCTGCGTTTGGCGGTTAATCAGGGCAATGTCAATGCCATGACCGAACTCGGCGATATTCTGGCGCTGGGCACCGCTTATCCGAAAGACATTTACCGCGCTCATGTCCTGTTTAACATTGCGGCGGTTCGCGGCGCGCCCAAAGCGGCCGAAAAACGTGACGCTCTGGCAAAAGTCATGAAGATTGAAGAGCTTTTGCAGGCGCAGACCGAAGCTGAAAAATATGTCGAACAGCCCTCGGCGCTGACTTCTTACATTAAGCAGACTTTTGGCCGCGATATCCGCAGTTATATTGACGAAAATCTCAAAAACGTTAATAACCGCGGCCGCGCTTAAGGCCTCTTCCACAAAACTGTGACCGATTGTCTTTTCGGTTTGCAAATCTGCAAATTTTCGTTTATTTTGAAAGGCAGGAAAGGTTGGCTTTTCCTGCCTTTCTGGTTCTTGTAAAAGAAGCGGAGCCCTGAGAAGCTCTTAATCTGTAGTAGCCTCGTAAGCTTTAATTTTTGCAAAAAAAGCTTATGTCTTCTAACCCGAACCCTTACCGGTCGGGGAGATTTTAGCGAATGTACAGAGATGTTTGTCTTAAAGGCTAAAATGTCATTTCTACAGATATGATTCTCAGCTCTCCGACCACCTTTTACAGGTGGTTTTTTTTATGACATATAGGAGGGCTTATATGCCAAAAGTCGGTGCAATAGATGTCGAGCTGGGAAAAAGACTGCGCTTCTTCCGCGAACAGAACAATTTCAGCCAGGAGCGTCTGGCACGCGAAATCGGCGTCGTATTTCAGCAGGTGCAGAAATATGAGGCCGGCGTTAATCGTATTTCCTGCGCCCGGCTGTTAAAGATTTTGAGCGTGTTGAATATCTCGCTGGTCGATTTTTTTGCCGGCATCTGCGTCGATGAAAAAGTTTTGGTATCTGACGCCGAACTTTGTCTGGTTAGAGGTTTCCGCCGCAAGGATGAAAATGTCCGCCGCGCGATTTTGACGCTGTTGCAGTAACGTTCGCCGGCGCCATAATGGAGTTTTGAAAGCAAAGCTCCCTGGGCTTTGGGCGTAAGTCAGTTTTTGACTTTGAAATCGTCAAACAGCAAGCCGTAAACGTGAAGAATCAGCCGGTAGGCTTCCGGCCGCAAATTGTAAATTCCTTCTTCATAATCCTGAAGAATTTCGGGGTCAATGTCGCAGAGTTTGCCCAAGGCTTCGAAAGTCAGCTGCGCCTCCCGGCGAACATTCCTGAGCAGCTGCCGCATGTCGTCTTGCGAAAGCAGACAGCCCTCTTCGCCTTGGTCATTGTGAATGATTGTGAGAGATAGTTCTTTTTCCATAGTCCCTCCTTTTCGTAAGATGAGAGAGCTAAAGAAAAACCACCTTGAAAAAGGTGGCCGGGGGAGTAGAACAACCATGATACACGAAAATGGCTTGCCCGTCGTTGCCTCAGGGCCTCCCCGGCCATAAAAGGCTTTTACAACCGGGGATATAGTCCTAATTGCGGAAAAATCCACAATTAAGTTTCAGAGTCATATCCAAACCCTGTCGTGTATCTCTAGACGTGTTCTAAACGCCCGGACTATCTCTAGCCCTTCGATAACCGCCTCTTACTGCGGCTATTCTTCCGTTGATAATAATCAAAATTTTCAGCTTTGGCAAGTAAATATCATGCGTATTTCCGCTTGCCGTTTCAAATATCCTTTTAGGTAAGTATAAAGAGCTATGGCTGAATGTCAAGTTAATTTATAGTCTTGTTATGAATAAAAGAGAAGCACAGACCATAAGCGATGAAATTGTTGGCGTTTTGCGAAAAAAACGCATTCAGCAGGGCATCAGTCAATATAAATTAGCTCAGAAAACCGGGCTGAGCAAAAGTTCTATATTGTATATCGAGCGGTTAAAACAAAAACCGGCATTGTATACGTTGTTGATGATTGCCGACTGTCTGAATGTTGATTTGTCCGATGTTTTGAAGTCGTTGCGCTGATTTTTATATTGTTTGGTTTTTATTGCATATAAAAAACCCGCCGTTTCCGGCGGGCTTTTGTTTTTGCCGTGACTTATTCGTGCAGATGCGGCATCTGCGCTTCTTTGACTAAAGCGGCGACAAAATCGTCAAGTTTGACCGTTTCCTGTTTTTCGGAACCAAGACGGCGGACGGTAACCGTGCCGTTTTCCTTCTCCTTGGCGCCGACAACGGCAATAACCGGAACCTTGGCTAACGAATGCTCGCGTACCTTGTAGTTGATTTTTTCGTTGCGCAGATCCGATTTGGCATACAAACCGGCCTCTTGCAGCTTTTTGACAACTTCTTCGGCATAATCGTCAATGTCGCTGACAATCGGGCAGACCACAACCTGTTCCGGCGACAGCCACAAAGGCAGTTTGCCGGCATGGTTTTCAATCAGGATGCCTAGGAAGCGCTCAATTGAGCCGAACAAAGCGCGATGCAGCATAACCGGCTGATGTTTTTCGCCGTCTTCGCCGATGTACGAAATGTCAAAGCGCTGCGGCAGGTTCATGTCCATCTGAACGGTGCCGCACTGCCATTCGCGGCCGATGGCGTCGCGCAGAATGAATTCCAGCTTCGGACCGTAGAACGCGCCTTCGCCTTCGTTGATTTCATATTTGTAGCCGTTATGCTCCAGAGCATTGGCCAGGGCTTTTTCCGAAATGTCCCAGATTTCGTCGGAACCGATGCGGTAAATGCTGTCCGGACGCGTCGACAGATAAATCTTGACGTCTTCAAAGCCGAAGTCTTTGTAAATGTCCAAAATCAGTTTGATGGTCTTGACGCATTCTTCTTCCATCTGTTCCGGCGTGCAGAAAATATGCGCATCGTCCTGCGTAAACTCGCGGACGCGCATCAGTCCCATCAGCGAACCGGAAGCCTCGTAGCGGTTGACCATGCCGAACTCGGCCACGCGCAGCGGCAGGTCGCGGTAAGACTTGATGCCCTGCTTGTAAACCAGCAGGCCGCCCGGACAGTTCATCGGCTTGACGCAGAACTGTTTTTCGTCCTCGGTCTTGCCCGAGTAGTTGTGCGCGCCGTATTTGTCCCAATGGCCGGAAATCTCCCACAGAACGCGGTCCATAATGCGCGGCGTGGCAATTTCGATATAGCCGTTGTGCTCTTGGCGATTGCGCATATACTCAATCAGCTTGCGGTAAATCTTGTAGCCTTTGTCGTGCCAGAAAACCGCGCCCGGAGCATATTCCGGCTCAAAGTGGAACAAGTCCATCTCGCGGCCAAGCTTGCGGTGGTCGCGTTTTTCGGCTTCTTCCAGCATTTCCAGATAAGCTTTGAGGTCTTTTTTGTCCGCCCAGGCCGTGGCATAAATGCGCTGCAGCATTTCCTTGGTAGAGTCGCCGCGCCAGTATGCGCCTGCGACTTTCATCAGTTTGAAGGCGTCGCCGATTTTGCCGGTAGAGGGAACGTGCGGACCGCGGCAGAGATCCGTAAATGCCCCCTGACGGTACAGCGAAATCGTTTCGTCTTCCGGCAGGTCTTCAATAATTTCGGCCTTATAATGCTCTCCCATGTCTTTGAAGTATTTGATGGCCTCGTTGCGCGGCATGACAATGCGTTCGAGCTTTTCGTCGCGTTTGACGATTTCGTGCATTTTAGCTTCGATTTTTTCAAAGTCTTCGGTCGTAAACGGTTCTTTGCGCGCAAAGTCGTAATAAAAGCCGTTTTCAATGGCCGGGCCGATGGTAACCTGAACGTCGGGCCACAGCTCCTTGACCGCCTGCGCCATGACATGCGAGCAGGAATGGCGCAGGATGTGAAGGCCTTCCTTGTCCTTACCGGTGATAATGGTCACGGTTGCGTCGGTAGTGATGGGAGTGCTTAAATCCTGTGTTTTGCCGTTTACGGTAATGGCCAAAGCTGCTTTGGCCAGGTTTGGGCTAATCTTGTTTGCGACGTCAAATCCGTTGACCCCGCTTTCCATCTCTAAAATACTACCGTCAGGTAATTTTATCGCAACCATTTTAAAATTTTCCTTTTGTTAAATTAATCATTTGGTTTGTCCGAAGCCATAAGCTCCTCATAAACCTTGATAGTTTTAGCACACATAATTTCTTTTGTGAAGTTGTCTTTTACGTTTTTGACCGCCGCTTTGGCGATTTTTTCTTCCTCGCCTTCGGAGAGCGACAGTGCCCAGTCGATGGCTTCGGCTAAGGAAGCGGCGTTGTTGTTGTAAAAGAGGCGTCCGGTTTTACCATCAATGACGCTGTCCAGCGAACCGCCGTGATTGGACGCGACGACGATTTTGCCCATGGCCTGTCCCTCAATGGCGATGCGGCCGAAGGCTTCCGGTTCGATGGCCGTCGACAGGATAACGTTGGAAACCATCATCAGCGCCGGCATGTCCAGCACTTTGCCGAAGATGGCTACCCGGTTTTCCAGACCGTACTTGGCAATCAGTCCCTTAAGCTCTTTGACATACTCCTCGCGGCCCTGTTCGTCGCCGGCAATAATACAATAATAATTCTGATTTTTGACTTTTGACAAAGCCTCAATCAGCAGGTGCTGCCCTTTCCACCGGGTAATCCGGCCGCCGAGCAGCAAAACTTTTTTGTCGTCGGGAATGTTGTAGTCCCGCACCGTGTTTATCATTCTTTCCGGCGTAACCGCTTCCGGCGAAAATTTTTCGGTATTGACGCAGCGGTGCACCAGACGGATTTTGTCTTCCGAAATTTTGTAATTGGCCAGAATATGGCGTTTAATGTGTTCCGAAATGGCAATAACGCGCTCGCCGTAGGTCATGACCCGGTTGTAAAGCTTTTTCAGTCCCCAGGGGCCGAGGCCGTAAGTGCCGTGAAACGTGGTCATGTAATGGACGCCGGCCTTCTTTGCCGCCCAATAAGCGCTCCAGGCCGGGGCGCGCGAACGGGCGTGCACGATGTTGATGCCGTTTTCCCTGATAAACTGCGCCAGTTTGTCGGCGTTTTTGCGCATTTTGAAAATGTTTTTGGTTTTCAGCGGCAGCGTCAGATGCCCGACCTTGATTTTTTCCAAATCATAAACCAGTCGGCCGCCCTGCGAGGCGACAAAGTTCGTAATGCCGTGTTTCTGCATGCCTCCGGCGATTTCGACCGTGCCGATTTCGACGCCCCCCATTTCCAGTTCGGGCAGAACCTGCAGAACAACCGGTTTGTTTTCTTTACCTTTGACCATTTTCCGTAAATCATCCTCTCAAAACATAACCAAATGCAGCGGCCGGACAGCCGCGGCAGACAATTAATCCTGACTTTACTATTATTTTTGCTTTCCGCAAAGAAAAATCTTCAAAATCCCACAGTTTATCCCCACGTCGGAGCTGCTTACAAAAATACGCCCCGGCTTCTTGAAAGCGCATGATTGCCGCTTATTTAAACTTTGAGCTTAAACATAAAGTTGAGGGGTTGTAAAAAAATGGAATACGGGGAAGAAAAGAAAACTTACGGCGTTTTGCTGCCGGTTTTGCTGGTTGTCGCGCTGTTAATCGGCTATTTCTACCTTAAACCCGGCTCCTCGCGCAAAGTTTCGCCGGAAAACGGCGGCGAACTGGTGCTGCACACCGCGCCGTTGCAGCCTCAGGACGTAACGGTTGAAAAGACCTATATCGGCTATGTGACGCCGATTAACGACGTTGACGTCATTCCCTATATCAGCGGTTTTCTCGAAGACGTTTATGTTGAAGGCGGACAGGAAGTTGCCGCCGGCGACACTCTGATTGTCATAAGGCAGAATGAATATAAGGCGCGGATGGATGCCGCCGCGGCGCAGGTTCTGGAGGCACAGGCCAATTTCAACAATGCGCAGGTCTATTACCGCCGTATACGCAGCGCCGGCGCCCGGGCGGTGTCCAAAACCGAAGTCGACAACGCCAAGGCATCTTATTTGTCGGCCGAGGCGCAGCTGGCCGCCGCCAAAGCCGACTATGAGCTGGCAAAAGTCAACTATGACTATACGGTTATTCAGGCGCCCATATCGGGGATTGTCGGCAACGTTTCGCTGACGAAGGGCGATTATGTTTCGCCGTCTGGGCAGCCGTTGTTGAGTATTATCCAGTATAATCCGATACGGGTCGTGTTTTCGATAACCGACAAGGATTATCTGGAAGAAACCGGCAAGGGCGGGCTTTTTGCCGGCGAGAAAATCCGGCTCCGCCTGGCCGACGGCCGCATTTTCGAACAGCCGGGCACTTATCGTTTCGCCGACAACCAGATCAATCGCAGTACCAACTCCATCGCCGTTTACGCCGATTTTGCCAATGCGGACAAAACCCTGATTGCCAATGCCTATGTTGACGTGCTGGTTGAAAGAAAATATACGGACGGCATCCTGATAAGGCAGAGCCTGGTCACGCTGGCGCCGGACGGCAGCTATGTCTACGTCGTCAACGGCAACCGCCTTGACAAGGTCAGGATTGACATCGTTGCGTCGGTCGGCAGCGATTATCTGGTGCGCAACGGTTTCCAAAAAGGCGACCGCATTGTTCTGGATAAGGTCGGCACTATTCGCAAAGACCAGAAAATCAGGGTTGTTTCCGCTGACGGGCAGGAGGGTAAATAATGTTTTCCGAATATTTTATCGATCGTCCCCGTTTTGCCGGCGTCATCTCCGTCATAATGATTCTCCTCGGCCTGTTGGCGATAGCGGTGCTGCCGGTTTCCCAGTACCCGCAGATTACGCCGCCGCAGATTGTCGTTTCCACCACTTATCCCGGTGCCAGTGCGCAGGTTTTGGTCGACACGGTAGCCGTGCCGATTGAAAACCAGATTAACGGAGTGGAAAACATGCTTTACATGTCCTCTTCTTCCGATGACAACGGTTCATACAGTCTGACCATTACCTTTGACGTCGGCACCAATCCGGATATTGCGCAGGTTAAGGTTCAAAACCGTTTGTCGCAGGTTATGTCGCAGCTGCCGGCGCTGGTGCAGCAGGAAGGCATTGACGTCAAGACCCAGATGTCCAACATTCTGGGCCTGCTGGTGCTGCGTTCGCCGAACAACACCTATAATGACCTCTACCTCAGCAACTTCGCCTATACCGACATTCAAAATCCGCTGGCCCGTGTTGACGGCGTCGGTGACGTTTCCGTCTACGGACCGCAGTACAGTATGCGCGTTTGGCTCAACAGCGACCGGCTTTCTTCGCTCGGCCTGAGCAGTACGGATATCGTCAACGCTATTTCCTCGCAGAATATTCAGGCATCGGTCGGCCAAATCGGCGCCGCGCCGAGCGACCGCGATACGGCGCTGGTTCTGTCTCTGACCGCCAAGGGGCTGCTTAACGACGTCCGCGATTTTGAAAACATCGTCGTTACGACCGACAAGGACGGCGGCATCGTCCGCCTCAGCGATGTCGCGCGGATTGAGTTGGGTGCCGACAACTACAACATGAACGCGCATTTTGACAACGCGCCGGCGGTCATCATCGGCCTCAGTCAGACCCCGAACTCCAATTCGCTGGACATCATGAAACGCGTTCGTGCCGAGATTGAAGAACTCAGCAAAGGTTTTCCCGACGACATGGAGTTCCGCGTTGCTTACGATTCAACCGATTATGTCCGCGCCTCGATTGCCAGCATTGTCGAAACGCTGGTCATAACCTTTTCGCTGGTCGTGCTTGTCACATACGTCTTTTTGCAAAAGTTCAAGACCACGCTGATACCGCTGATTACCATTCCGGTTTCGCTGATTGCCACCTTTGCTGTCATCTATCTGCTGGGCTTTGACATCAATATTCTGACTCTTTTTGCGATGATTCTGGCTATCGGTCTGGTTGTCGACGACGCGATTATCGTCGTCGAGCGCGTGCAGTATCTGATGGTCTATGAGAATATGGATGCGCATTCAGCCTCGATCAAGGCGATGCAGCAGATTGCCAGCGCCATTGTTGCCACCACTTTTGTGCTGCTTTCCATTTTTATCCCAGTCGGCCTTATGGCCGGTATTACCGGCAAAATTTATCAGCAGTTTGCCGTTACCATTGCTACCGCCGTTGTCTTTTCGGCATTCAATGCCCTCACGCTCAGCCCGTCGCTTTGTGCCATTTTTCTTCGCGGCGACCGCGAAACCGAACCTCATGGTTTTTTCAAATGGTTTGACGAAACCATAGATTTTTTCAAAAGCCACTACCTGAATACTGTCGGCTTTTTCTCAAGCCGGCTGAAAACGACGGCTTTGGTTACGCTCGGAACCATTGCCGTCATAGGTCTCGGATTTCTGGTAACGCCGACTTCGTTTCTGCCGGAAGAAGATCAGGGCATTATCTTTGCCAACGTCCAGCTGAGCGATACTTCGAGTATCAATAAAACCAACGAGGTAATGGCGGACATTGCCGAAAGGGCCATGAAAATCGACGGAGTCAGTTATTTTATTACCGTTGCCGGTTACTCCATGCTCGGCGGCGGAGGCGAAAATGTTGCATTCGGCGTTGTCGGTTTGGAGGAATGGGCAAAGCGCACCTCCAAAAACCTCTCCATCGAGGCAATTACCGAAAAATTGACGGAAGAGTTCGGTCAGACGCCCGGTGCCGAGGTCAACTTCTTTGCGCCGCCGTCCATTCCCGGCATTGGCAAAAGCAGCGGTTTGTCGCTGGAACTTCTGGCAACCAATGCCGCTTTTACCCCGTCGGACTTATATCGGGTCATGGGCGAGTTTCTCGGCCGCCTGAATTCCTCTCCGGATTTGTCTTATGCCTTTTCCACCTTTACGGCCGATACGCCGCATATTTATCTGGACATCGACCGTACCAAGCTGGAGGCGTATGATATTCCGGTTTCCAATCTTTTTGAAGCGCTGCAGAACAATCTCGGCTCGCGCTATGTCAACAACATCACGCTCAGCGGCCAGATTAACAAGGTAATTGTTCAGGCGGACTTTGCTTACCGCCGCAGTGTGCAGGACGTTGAGAATCTTTATGTTCCCTCGAAAACGGGAACCCTGATTAAGGTAAAGAGTTTTGCCGATGTCAAAACCACGATTTCGCCGAAAATCATTTATCGTTACAACCAATATACAGATGCCTCGATTACGGCGCAGAGCAAAACCGGCGTCAGCACCGGCACCGCGATTGACGGCATTCGCGCCATGGCTGCCGAAGTGCTGCCCAAGGGCTTTTCGATTGCCTGGACCGGTCTCAGCCTGCAGGAAGTCGAAGCCGCCGGGCTGGCTGCGTTTCTGATTGTTCTGGCGCTGGTTTTCTGCTACCTGTTTCTGGTAGCGTTGTACGAAAGCTGGATGCTGGCTTTTGCCGTCATGTTTTCGACCGTATTTGCCATTCTCGGCGCCGTTGTCGGCTTGCATCTGATGGGGCAGGCACTGAGCATTTACGCACAGCTCGGACTGATTATGCTGATTGGTCTGGCGGCAAAAAACGCAATTTTGATTGTTGAGTTTACCAAAGCTTACCGCGATGACGGGGATACGATTCTCGATGCGGCCAAAAAAGGTGCCGGCGAAAGGTTCCGCGCCGTGCTGATGACGGCACTGACTTTTATTTTGGGCGTTTTTCCGATGATTGTCGCCACCGGCGCCGGCGCGTCCAGTCAGATTGCCATCGGTACCTCGGTTTTCTACGGCATGATTGCGGCGACTTTTATCGGCATTATTTTTATTCCGGCGCTGTTTGCCCTGTTTGAAAGCATTAAGGAATGGGCAGGGCACGGACGTTATGAAGCTGAAATCCAAGTCGAAACCAAGGCCCGCGGCAACCCGCTCGGTATCAGGCTGGAACCGAAGGTTCCTGCTCCGGGCGAAAACACGGCGAAGAAAAACAGCCGCAAAAACGGAGGCAAAAAAAATGAGAAAAAATAGCCTGTTTCTGTTTTCGGCTTTTATATTGGCTTCCTGTACCGTCGGTCCTGATTACCGGGCGCCCGGATTTTTGCCTGAAAAGCAGATTGCCGCATCGTTGGAGCTTAACGACACGGCAGGGAGGATTATTCCTTCCGACTGGTACCGGCAGTTTAACGACCAGACGCTCAATTATCTGATTGCCTGCGGCCTGCGCGACAGTCCGAACGTTGCGGCCGCCGTCCGCCGCCTGCGGGAGGCCCGTGCCGGTTTGAACATAGCCAGGGCCGATTATCTGCCGGCGTTGAACGCTTCCGGGGCCTATAAATATGACAAACCCGGTAAAAATATCGGTTATGAACTGAAAAACAACTATTATCAGGCCGGCCTTGACGCCAGCTGGGAACTGGACATCTGGGGAGGCGGCCGTCGGCAGAGCGAGGCGGCGCAGGCTTTGTTCAAAGCCGCCGCGGCAGACTTGGATAATGTCCGCGTGACGCTGGTTGCCGAAATTGCCGATACTTATATCGGTCTGCGTACGGCGCAGGAGCAGCTGCGTATTTCCCGCGAAAATTTAAAGCTGCAGCGCGACATTGCCGGATTGGTTGCCGAAAAATATCGTGCCGGCCTGACTGACGACATAGCCCTCAATCAGGCCAACTATGCGGTGGAAACCACTCAGAGCCTGATTCCGGCGTTGGAGCAGCAGGTCTCGGCTTCCTCCAATGCGTTGGCGATTCTGACCGGTGTGCTGCCCGGGCGTCTTTCGGTAAAACTGGAACCGGCAGCCGACAATCTGGTTTCCCGGCGTTTTGACTTTGACGTCGACGGCATGTTCGATATTCCGGCACGGGTTGTCCGTGCCCGTCCGGACGTCCGTGCCGCCGAACAGCAGCTGATTGCCCAAAATGCCAAAATCGGACAGGCGGTGGCTTCGTTGTTTCCCGATATAAGCGTTTCGGCCATGTTCGGTTATCAGTCCATTCGCGGCACGCAGCTGTTTACGCCGCGCAGCGAGGCTTTCAGCTGGTCGCCCGCTTTAACGCTGCCGGTTTTTCATTGGGGCAAACTGGTCAATAATGTCGAACTGCAAAAAGAAACCAAGGCTGAATATGTTGAGTTGTATAAGCAGTCGGTATTGACGGCCGTCGGCGAAATTAAGGACAGCATGACCGCCGTTCAAAACGAATATCGGAAAAATCAGGCGGATTATAAAGCGGAAGAAGACATGCGCCGCGTGCACGAATATACTCTGGCTAAATACCGTCAGGGACTTATCAGCTTCAGCGATATGCTTGATGCCGAACAACGGCTGCTGAATGCGCAAAATGAGCTTGCCGCCAGTAACGGTGCGATTTATCAGAACATTATTGCTTATTACAAAGCTGTCGGCGGCGGTTTCGAACCGGCGTTATACTGATTTAGTAGGCACCGCGGTTAATCGGGTCGTCCTGCAGCACACTCTGCGGCCGGTAAACGTATATGTTGGTCACGCTCGGCAGGTTGTAGGTACGGTGCCAGTAGCCGCGGTCTTCCATGCACAGGCGATATTTGCGCGGGCTGGAGTCTGAATCGTTGCGCAGGCTGTTGACCATGACCGGCATGGCGCCGGGGTAGGGAACATAACTGGCCCAAATGCCTTTTTCCGAATGCCAGTCAGCGCGGATGTTCATCTTGACCTCTTCCGAAAAGAACCAGGTCCGGACATCGGGCAGCAGTTTAAAGTCTTCGGCTTGGCGCATACATTCCGAATGGTCGCGGGCAAATTTCTGAACGCCGGTGTTTTCTCTTTCCCAGTGATAAATAACCTGACCGTCGCCGTCCTGAAAAAGGGTGCAGGACGAGGCCAGAAATGCGGAAATCAGCGAAACGTAAAGTTTTTTCATTTTAAAAGTCCAGATTTGCATAATGTTTAGCCGGGAGAATTCCTTTGATGTTGTCTTTCAGAATTTCCTTGAAACTTGGCCGCGACTTTATTTTCGAATACCACAGCTTGGCGTTTTTGTAGCCGTCCCACGGAACGTCGCCCAGATAGTCGATAACCGACAGATGTGCGGCCGCGGTAATGTCGGCCAGTGAAAAGTCGTCGCCGGCCAGATAGTTGCGCCGTTCGGCCAGCCAGTCGATGTATTCGAGATGAAAGTTGAGGTTGTTAATGCCGATTTTCAGAATTTTCGAGTCCGGCGGATTGCCGAAGCCGAAACGCTTGTGAACCTTTTCATAAACGATGTTGCGGTTGACTTCCCGCATGAATTTGACGTCAAACCATTCGATCAGCCGCCGGACTTCGGCTTTCTGTTTCGGGTCGGCCGGCATCAGGCGTATCTCGCGGTTAACCTCCTCCAGAAATTCGGTAATTGCGTAGTTTCCGGCAATGACGTTGCCGTCGAAGACGAAAACCGGCACTTCGCCGGACGGATTGAGCTTGTACAAGTCCTGAGACGGCTTCCAGGGTTCTTCTTCCTTGAGGACAAAAAGCATTCTCTTCTCAGCCATAATAATCCGGACTTTGCGCGAAGCCGCCGAAACAGGATGATGAATAAGGAGTACCATATGTTTGCCGCCTTTTGTTAAAGGTTTAAGTTATGTACAATCTAAACAATAAGTTCCCAAAGGTCAAGATGACGATGCCTATTTATTATGCTTATTTTCGCCGTCCGGGTGCCTGAATCATAATCATCGTGTTCGGCTGTTCGTCAACGACCGGTTCCGCAATGTCGGGCAGCGGCTTGTCGCTGCTGAACGACGGCGGAACAACGCCTTCGGTTTCCTTTTCGACCTTTTTGATCGTGTCTATCAGAATCTGCTCGATGCGTTTGGTCGTTTCCGGTTTTTCCATCAGCGCCGTAAACGTGCGGGAGAGGAGTTTTTTGTGAATCGAGGTTTTCGAAATGCCGATAAACAGCGGCATGTTCCAGATTGACTGTTTTGAAAAGCTGACTTTGTTGTAGATGCCGAGTTTCAGCGCTTCAATCATGCTGAAATAACGGCTGCCCAGAATATAGTCGATTTGTCCGGCAAACAGGCGTTCGTACATGTCGAGGCTTTTTTCAAACTTTTTGACGTTGTACTGTTTCAGTTCCTGCGCGACAAAGTCGCTGAGATGCTCGTGCGTGCTCATGGCACCGCGCAGTTTTTTCAGGTCGGCGCGTGATTTTACTTCATGAATGCGTCCCGGCAGCATGATGGCGACAATCGGATTGTTGACCGCCGCCGGAAAAACATATTCCAAACCCATGTACATCGCCGTTTCGTGATACATGCCGAGCAGCATGTCGATTTCGCCGCGGCGCACGTCGCGAACCAGCGTCGAATAGTTTTTGGTTATAACGTAGGTCACTTCAAAATTCTGCTTGGCTGCGTAGTCTTCGACAATCGGCTGAAAAATGCTGCTGAAGCTGTCGCGGTACGGCGGATTGGCATAGTTTCCGAACGGCGGATAGTCCAAAAACGCCGCCACTTTAAGCTCTTCCTTTACACGGTTCTTTTCTTTCTTAAGCTCTACCATCTGCGCCGTTGCCGTTTCGGCCAGCAGGACAATCGTCAGAAAAAGGGAAATCAGTATCTTTGAAATTTTTATCATTATGACCGCCATAAAAAATTTGTATTATCGCAAAATCTATACTAGAATATAACCATAATTTAACTAAATTTATTTAAAAAGGTTTTAATTCAAAATTATTCAGAGTGGCAAAGATGAACGAATCGCAGAAATATTCAGCAAACGAAGTGTCTTCCATGGGGCAGAACGAATTGGAAAGCCGCGCCTTTATCCGTACGGCTTCGGCGCTGAACCTCATTAAGGAACATTGGGAAGAAAAAAAAGGCGAACTTCCCGAGGCCCTTGACAAAAACCGCCGTCTCTGGACGATTATTGCCAGTGCCATGCAGGAGAGCGACTGTCCGCAGCCGCCTGAAGTGCGTCAGAATATCATCAATTTGGCCATGTTTGTCTTTCAGCGCACGGTAAAAGTTCTGGCCGAGCCTTCGCCGGACAGCCTCGGCGTTCTTATTAACATCAATATGAATATTGCCCGCGGTTTGGCCGGCAAACAGGCTGATGAGAGCGAAACGGCCGCCGGTTTGTAGTTTTACGGTTATTTATCAAGCCCCTCATTTGAGGGGCATTTTTTTTGCCAAAAATAAAAGCGGATTCAAT
>FR885440.1:0-34291 GCA_000436375.1 Azospirillum sp. CAG:239
GCTTCGGCGCCGTTCCGGTTCGAATCCCTGTCTTTATAACCAATAAAAAAACCACTCCGAAGAGTGGTTTTTTTATTGGTAGCGAGGGGCGGATTCGAACCGTCGACACGCGGATTATGATTCCGCTGCTCTAACCAACTGAGCTACCCCGCCATTGGGAAAGTCGTGTATTTAATAAACTTTCTGCCGCTTCTTGTCAACAATTATTTTTCAACTTTTCCACTTCGCCGTCCGAAACCGCCGAACGCCTAATTTTTCCGGTCTTTTTCATCAACGACCTCAAATTCGGCGTCAATAATTTTTGACTTCCGTCCGCCGGACTTGACCGTCGTTTCTCCGTTGCCGAAAAAAGGTTTCAGATTCTCAAACGCCTTTCTGATTTTGGCCTGACGATACCAGCCCACAACCAGCGAAACGGCAAAAACCGCCAGAATAATCGGCAGCAGCAGCGCCGCGGTATAAAACAACAGCAACAATCCCGCCGCCGAAAACAGCACTACACCGAACCACACGACCAAAGCACTCAATCCGCGCATCACTTCTTTCCCTTTTTCAGCTTATCTGCGGCAATCAAGGCGGCCCCGATCATCGCTGCGTTATTTTCAAATTTTGCCCGGCACAGCTTAACCGGCATTGTCAGAATTTCCCGGTTGACCATCTTTTCCAGCTTGCAATAATCCATGAATTCGGTCAGGGAACCAAACAATACGACAATTTCCGGATCAAAGATGTTGGCCAGTCCGATAATGCCGTTGACCACGTCGCGTTCCCATTCGTCAAAAACTTTAACCGCCAGCGGGTTGTTTTCTTTCAGCCCGCGGATAACGTCGTGGCTGGTAACCGTATCGTCGCCGTAGGCTTCTTTGGCGTCTATGCCCAGCGCCGTGCCGGAAGCATAAATCTCATAACAGTCATACGCGCCGCAGCCGCAGCGGCGTTTGTTGCCGCGCGCGACCTTAAAATGCGCTTCGCCCGCCGCGCCTGATTTTCCTTTCAGCAGCTGTCCGTTAACCACAAAACTGATGCCGACGCCGGTACCGATGGCAACCAGCATGGCGTCTTTCATTCCCTTGGCAGCGCCAAGTCTGTATTCTGCCCACATGGCCGCGTTGGCGTCGTTTTCCACGACCACGGGCTTTTCCGACAGTTCTCTGAACGGCGTATTCATATAATTTTTGGGCATATTGCCGACCGAAGCGATAATCCGGTCGTTGTTTTTGCTGACCTCGCCCGCCGTTGCCACGGCCACGGCGTCAATCACGTCTTCAAATCCCGAGACCACGCTTTTCAGCGTCGTCAAAATTTCCCGGCTGTCGCGGGGTGTGCTGACTTTGGTAATCTCGCCGCAGATTTTTCCTTTTTCGTCAATCAGGGCATAGGCGATTTTTGTGCCGCCGATGTCAAATGCCAAAATCTTTTTTCTTTCCTTCATCGGTACATCCTTCAACGCTTTGCTGTTGTCTGTTATAAATATATAGTTTATATTGTCCAAAAGCAAACAACAAAAAGGATTTTTTTAAGATGAAATATTTGTTTTTAGAATATCCCAAATGTTCAACCTGCCAAAAGGCCAGACAATGGCTGCTGGACAACGGTGTTGAATTTGAGGACAGACACATCGTCGACAACCGCCCCACTGAAGCCGAACTCAAAGAGTGGATTGAGCGCAGCGGCCGCGAACCGCGCAGCTTTTTCAACACCAGCGGCCTCAGATACAAGGCACTCAACCTCAAGGAAAAGCTTCCCGGCATGAGCGATGCCGAACAAATCAGCCTGCTTGCCTCCGACGGCATGCTGGTCAAACGCCCGCTCCTCGTCGGCGGCAGCGTCGTTCTCAGCGGTTTCCGTCCCGGGATATGGCAACAGCTGAAAGATTAAGCATCCCTCCCCTTGTCAAAACGATTTTTCCGCTTATTTCTTTAGAGCAGAAAATCACATATAGGGAGATGAACATGAACAAGAAAATTCTGGCCGTTCTGGCGGCCGTTTCCGGAATCGCATTGCAAACCGAAACTATGGCTGCTCAGAATCAGGGTGGTTTTACCGGCCCTTCCATTGAGGTCATAACCGTCGAACAGGCCAAAAACATGAATGACGACGCATTTGTCATTCTGCGCGGCAACATCAAACAAAACGTCGGCGACGATATTTATGTCTTTACCGACGGCACCGGCAGCATCAACGTCGAAATCGACGAAGACGAATGGAACGGCCTTAACGTCGGTCCCGAAGACGTTGTCGAAATCCGCGGCGAAGTTGACAAAGGCTGGTCGACTCTCGAAATTGACGTCGACAGGATAAGCAAAGTGAATCAGTAAAAATAAATATTGCTAAGTCGCATATTTTAGCCTAGCATTTTCACTGATAAACAATTTCAGGAGATGCAACATGAACAAAACCCTGCTCTATTCTCTGGCCGCCGCGGGCGCCTTTTTCGCCGCAGCCGCCGAAGCCGGCGTCAAAAACGGCGGTTTTTACGGTCCGACGGCAGATTCGGCTTCCGTTACTGTCGAACAGGCCAAACAAATGAAAGACGAAACCTTTGTCGTCCTGCGCGGAAAAATCAAACAAATGGTCGGCAAGGAAAAGTATCTGTTTGAAGACCAGAGCGGCAGTATTGTCGTCGAAATCGACGACGAGGACTGGAACGGCGTTACCGTCGGACCGGAAGACACCGTCGAAATCCGCGGCGAAGTCGATACCCACTGGCGCAAACCGACTGACATTGACGTCGACAGCGTGAACATTTCGTTAAAAAACTGATTTTTCAGGCTCTGGCAAACCGTTCCTCAGGGAACGGTTTTTTTTGGGCCGGAACTGAACCGCCCGCAGGCATTAACTCTAAATTAAATGATTTGCCGTAACATTATGTTAATTATGATTAATTTATCAAGGAACGAATTTCAATGGAAAAAAGTACAACTCTGGGCATGACTTTGGGTTTGTTTGCCGTCGGTTACGGTATGTATCTTAAGGGTGCCGACCCGCACGCCCTGATAAATCCGGCCGCCTTTCTGATTATTTTTGCCGGCACGTTTGCCGCTCTGCTCAACGCCTTTCCGATGAAAGACATCAAACGATTCGGCAAGCTGCTGAAAATTATTTTTACCGGCAAAAAAATTACCTCCAAACAGGAAATCCTCGAACTTTTCGTCTCTCTCGCCAAATCGGCCAAATCGGAAGGCGTTATGGGCATTGAGAAAAAAGCCAACGAGGTTGAAGATCCTTTCATCCGTTCGACGCTGATTTTGGTTGCCGACGGTTTTCCCGCCGATTTTATTGCCGAAACGGTCGAATCAGAAATCAAGCAGATGGAAGAACGCCATCGTTCCGGCGCCGCCATTTTTGCGCAGGGCGGCATGTATGCGCCGACGCTGGGCGTTCTCGGTGCCGTTATCGGCCTGATTGCCGCACTGGGCAACCTTTCCGATATTGACATGCTGGGCCACTCCATCGCCGCGGCTTTCGTCGCAACCCTGCTTGGTATTTTTACCGGATACGTCATGTGGCACCCGTTTGCCAACAAGCTTAAACGCATTTCGGCCGAAGAAGTCGAAATGAAAAAAATGGTCCTTGAAGGCGCTTTGGCACTGCAAAGCGGCGCTTCCTCCATTGCCATGGAAGCCAAGCTGCAATCGTTCATTCCGCTGAGCCAGCGCAAATCACTCAGAGACGAAGGTTAAAAATGGCACGCAGAAAACAACATTCCGAACCCCATGAGGAACATGCCGACGAAACCTGGCTGATTCCCTATTCTGACCTGCTGACTCTTCTGCTGGCACTGTTCATCGTGCTGTTTGCCTCGTCGAGCCTGGACAAAGGCAAAGCGGCTCAGATGGAATATGCCATGGCAGCCGCATTCAATGCCATACCGTCAGAACAGATGAACGGCACCGTTCTGAGTTTCCTAGACGACGCCAAAGACTTGGATTTGGGCGAAGGCGTCGGACTTGGTTCCGATTCCAAAGGCGCGGTTCTGGACATTGCCGACGTCAACCTTTTTGAACAGGGCGAGGCTCGCATTACCCCCGAGGGCGTCCGCATGCTGAAACGCATAGCGCCGTTGCTCGGTTCCACGCGCTACAAACGATTCCGCATCGTCGTTGAAGGGCATACCGACGACATTCCGGTCAGCACGCCGCTTTATCCTTCCGGATGGGAGCTTTCGGCAGCCCGTGCCGCCGCCGTCGTTAAGGAATTTATAAAGGCGGGTCTGGTTCCCGATCGTTTTCAGGCCGTCGGCATGGCGGACATTGCGCCCAAATATCCCAATCGCGATCTTAACGGCACGCCGATTCCCGAAAACCGCGTCAAAAACCGCCGCATAGCCATTCATATTGAAATGTAATCATTGCAGGGGTTCGTCTTTCAGACCGATTCGGCCCAACAGCGGCAGCTTAAGTGCCGGACGGTAGAAGTCGACCCCGAAATTCAGCCCGAGTATATTGATTTCAATCCCCTCCGCTCTGCCGACCGTTATGCCGAACAATCCGTAAAAAGTCAGTTGATAGCCGCTGCCGCTTTCCGACTTCTCAATCAGTTTCGGGCTCCAGTCCTTGCCGATGGCATGCGGAGGCAGTTCGACCGTAAGTTCCGGCACATTGCGGACAATATAAGAGATGAACGTGTTGCTGTTCGGCCCCGGCCAGGCATTGTAGGTTTTGCCGTAAGGATATGTTGCCGCCAGCTTTTTAATCTGCGGAATTGCTTTTTCGGCTTTCTCGCCGCGCAATTCCTCAATCAGCTGCGGTTCGGCGCCGTACCAGAAACGGTCGGGAATGTCCTGACGAATGTCGACGGCAGTTCCCTTCCAGCCCAGATACCAGCCGATGACCTGATAAGTGGTATATGACGGCGCGTTTTTTTCCTTAAGGGCAATCCAGGTATGAACGGCAAAATAACCGCGCCAGTTAAAGGTTCGCGCCGCATAAACCTGCACTACCGCCTCTTGCTCCTCTTCCGGGCGCGGCGCCAGTCCGGAACTTGCCCGGCTGGCCGTCCTCCAGTCTTGTCCGCCGAATGCCATAAACAAAATCACTCCCGTTCCGACAGCTAAAAAAGCCGCCTTTTTAAATTTCACACTGCGCCAAAAAGCCAACCGTCTGTCCATCTCTTTTTCCGAAAATTCCGTTGTTCCTGCAATCAAGATAAATCAAGCCCCGACAATTTCAAGAAAATATTAAAAATTATCATTGACGAAAAACCGTACTTAACATACCCTCATTTACGAATAAAAGCACACCAACTTTTAAATTACGGAGAATTTATTTTTTGCCATGGAAAGATTACAGGAACTCTTTACCCATCACATGATACTCCCCACCTACCTGATGTGGATTATTTTCGGCGTCGTCATTACCGTTCTTCTGTTTCTCGACCTCTTTGTTTTTCATAAAAAGGACGAAGAACCAACCATCGGCGAAACGTTCAGGCTCAGCGCCTTTTACATTATCATCGCCCTGATCTTCGGCGTTTTCATCATCTATGAACACGGCATGGCCGACGGCATGCTTTATTACACGGGCTATCTGGTCGAAAAAAGCCTGTCCATGGACAATATCTTCGTCATTTCGCTCATCTTTTCAAGTCTTAACATTCCGACCAAATATCAGCACCGCGTTTTGTTCTGGGGCGTATTGGGAGCCATTGTCATGCGCGCGCTGATGATTGGCATCGGCGCCCAGCTGGTCAGTCGTTTTCATTGGATTCTCTATATCTTTTCCTTCTTCCTGCTTTATACGGGCATCAAAATGATTTCCGAAAAGAAAGACGACGTTCCGCTGACCGAAACCAAACTCTACCAGTTCATCAGAAAAAGGTTCAGCGTAACCAAACGGCTGCATAACGAACATTTCTTTATTCACCGCAACGGAAGGCATTTTATCACGCCGCTGTTCTTCGCCCTGTTGATTATCGAAACGATGGACGTCATTTTTGCCATTGACAGCATTCCGGCAATTTTCCTGATTACTCAGGACGTATTCATCGTTTACACCAGCAACATCTTTGCCATTCTCGGCCTGCGGTCGCTCTATTTTCTCCTGGCCGCCGCCGTCAACCGCTTCGTCTACCTCAAACCCGCGCTGGCTGTCATTTTGATTTTCATCGGCTCGAAAATCTTTCTGCCTTACGTCGGCGTGGACATTGACGCCACCCATTCGCTGAGCATAACCTTCGGCATTCTCTTTATCGGAATAATCGCTTCGCTGATAAAGACGAAAGCGCCGACTGCCGAATAAAAAAAAGCCTTCCGAACGGAAGGCTTTTTTTCTTACAACTGCCGTTGCAGTCTTCTGATATATTCCCGGTCGTTTATCCAAGGCTGAATCCCGGCCGGTTTGCCGCCGGTTTCCATCGTTACCAGTGCATCGGGCGCAATATAGCGCGCCAGATACTTGTCCAGGTCATAACTGCCCTCGCCGTAATGCCAATGAACGTCGTCTTCGCCGTTGATATCACCGTCGCAGAGATGATACATGTCGGGCTTAAGCGCCGCAAAACCGGCCATGACGTCGTCATGCCTCAGCCCCAAACCGTTTGCGGCACAAATCGCGTGCGCAAAATCGAAACAGAACTTGCAGCCGGAAGCGTCCTTAATCTCCGCAATCATTTCCGGCGTCAGCCCGTGCATAATCTCATTGGTTATGTCATTAATCATCGGCAGGTTTTCAACCGCAACCCGGCTGTCGTTAAAATGCCGGAACTGATAAACCGTTTCCTCCTGCCCTGCTCTGCCGAAACCGTTGCCGGCATGAACAACGATAACCGACGCGTTCAGTTCGTCGGCAAAGCGGCGGCTTTCGTCAAGCATCTGCCGGTTGGTCTCGCGGCGGTTCCTGTCCGCGGCATTAAAATCATACGCTTCGTGGGCGTTATGAACCACAACGTCGGACGTTTTTATCCTTTCGCCGAAAAAAGCATGCGTTGCCTCAAAACTTCCCGGAACAGCCATCAGTTCCAGAAACATATCGTCATGCGCATTGACGTAATCAATGACGCTTGCGGCAAAATCCGGCGTCTGCAGGCAATTGGTCGAAAACAGCTTCATTCCCAACTTAATCATTTTTCTTCTCTCCATGAGCCTAAAAAAACTTGCAAAAAGGGGGCCTGTTTCACGCAAAACTTCCCCCTCATCATATCAAATACCCGCGATACGGTCTGCCCGCTACGCAAGCTTTTCCAAATACCAGTCGACCGTCTTGACAATGCCCGTGTCAAAGTTTTCGTCGGCTTTCCAGCCCAGTTCGGTCGTCAGTTTGGTCGCATCAATGGCATAACGGCGGTCATGTCCCGGACGGTCGGAAACAAAGACGATTAAATCCTTGTAAGAACCTCCGGATTTCTTCGGACACTTCTTGTCCAGAATGGAACAGATGGCATCGACAATCTGCAGGTTGTTGCGCTCGTTATGTCCGCCGATATTATAAGTTTCACCGGACTTGCCCCTATGGAAAATCAGATCAATGGCTTTACAGTGGTCCAAAACATACAACCAGTCGCGAACATTTTTGCCGTCGCCGTAAATCGGAATGTTCTTTTCGCTCAGCGCATTGGAAATAATCTTCGGAATCAGCTTTTCCGGATGCTGTTTCGGACCGTAATTGTTGGAACAGTTGGAAACCGTTACATTCATGCCGTAAGTGCGGTGATACGCACGAACCAGCATATCCGAACTGGCTTTGGACGCGGAATAAGGAGAACTCGGATCATAGGGTGTCGTTTCCTTGAAAAAGCCGGTTTCTCCCAGCGCACCATAAACTTCATCGGTAGAAATATGATGAAAACGGCAGCCCTCATAACCGGCCTTAAACTTGTGCGGCGCTTCCATCCAGGCATTGCGCGCAACATCCAGCAGCGTAAACGTGCCGACAATGTTCGTTTCGATAAAGGCTTTCGGACCGGTAATCGAATTGTCGACATGGCTCTCGGCGGCAAAATGAATAACGCCGCGGATATCGTTTTCTGCAAACAGCTTTTCAACCAGCGCCCGGTCGCAGATGTCGCCCTGAACAAATTTATAATTGGCACAACCCGCACAGTCGCTCAGATTGTCAGGATTGCCGGCATAAGTCAGCTTATCGAGGTTAATAACCTTATATTCCGGATATTTCTTGGCAAAATAAGGAACAAAATTGGCTCCGATAAAGCCGGCGCCGCCGGTAACTAAAATTGATTTCATGTCATTCTCCATAGAGTTCGTTATATTTCAACAGTCGGTCAAAATATCTTTCGACCATTTCTTCTATCATAATATCCGGTTTATACTCGGCAACCAGACGATCCAGTTCGTGGCGCTTGTTGTAACGGTTGTGAGCAAACACGTTTTTGGCAAAAGTCTTGTCCAGATACGGCATAAGCGCAAGTCCGAAAGAATCTCTTATCATCAGCACCGTTTTCTTAACCGGCGCTTTCGGATTCTCCCAGACCTCAAAGAAACGGTTGTCAAGGCTGACGACGGCCTTTCCTTCCTTTCCTGAAAGGAAATCTACGCTGTAACTGATGTCTTCGTCTCCGCCCAGCCGGTTCAGATCCGAAGAGTAAAACCCTTTCAGGCCTATCATTTCCTTGCGCAGCGGCTTCCGCGGAATTCCTCTGACACCGTCGCGGGACAATGTTTCGGAAAGTTTTTCAAAGGCGACATAAGCGCCCACTTCGTTCCAATGTGAATCTCCGGGATAATACAGGTTAACGCCGTACTCATGTTTGGAAGCGGTCAGAACATCCCGAAAATTTATAATGTTCACGTCGGTATGTTTCTGCAGATATTCAACGGCCAAATCCATGCGCGACTTGTCCGAAACCCTGTCGCCCTGCAAATGCGAAGGCATATATTCGGAGTAAAGTCCTTCCTTGTTCGGCGCAATAATCAGATAATATTTTATGCCGCGTTTCTCATAATAATCGCGGGCTTTTGTAATTCCTTCTGCCATCCGTTTCATTTCGGCTTCCGTAAAACGGACTTTGCCGAAATAATCTACCAGCGTATAACCGTCCGGCACCTTACCCGAATCATAAAAAGACCAACCGTCCCGGCCGTTAATGGTCGTTCCGTTGTCCAGTTCCCACTTCATCTTAAATTTAGCCAGTTTTTTCAGAAACTTCTTCCTTCCGGCAAAAGTATCATTGTAATAAGCTTCAAATTCCCGGGCAAAATCAAGGCTCAGCTTTTCCGGCTTATGGTTCAGAGGGCGGTTGTCCAAAAGTGCCGTATTGCTTGAAAACAGATTGGCGGCAAAAGGCACGAACACCCAGTACAGCATCAGCGCCGCCGGCAACAGCATATATAATGAAAAAACCCTGCGCCAAAGCTTAGTCATATTCGCCCCCAAAAATCCGCGGATAATTGGCAAAACGGCTGAAATACCTTTCGACCAGCTCGTCCACAACCAAATCAGGCTTGGTTTCGTCAACAATCTTTTCTATTTCCGAAAGTTTTTTCAATCCCGCGGTTGAATAGAAAACCGTGCCAAAAGACCTGTTCAGATACGGCTGCAGCGCCGCGGCAAAAGAATCCGTCCACACCAGCAGCTTTTGAGGATTACCCGTTCCCGGCGTCCGGCAAATGCTGATCAGTTCGTTCTTTTCATCCACGGCACAGGAACTGTTCAGCGTTTCCCTGTACCCGACTTCATAAGTCCATTCTTTGGCTCCCGCTTCCATATCCATGTCGCGAAGCGTTCCCTTGCTGATATGGAGCCGGGTAACGGACGGAGCGCTTACCTTGGCGCCCTGTCTGCGCAAAGCCGCGGCCAGTTGTTCAAATCCGACATAGCCGCCGACATTGTTCCAATGCGTATCCTTCTTAAAATACAGGTTCTGCGCTACCACGCTTTTCGCCTTAACCATTGCCGGTTTGGCGTTGACAATTTCCGCCCTTGTATGCTTTTTCAGATATTCGACGGCCTTATCCATACGCGAAACGTCTGACTTCCGAATACGCTGCATTCTTTCGGGCATAAATTCGGAATAAATATTTTCCTTGTTCGGCGCAACGAAAATAACATATTTTATGCCGCGTTTGGCATAAAAGTCATAAGCCATGTTGATACCCTGCGCCATTTTTTCCAATTCTTCGTCGTCAAAATAAACCTCGGCGTAGTAGTCAACCAGCGTATTGCCGTTGTTGGCCTTAATCGAATCATAAAAAATCCAGCCGTCCTGACCGTAAAAATACTGCCCGGCGTCAATTTTCAGTTTTTTCTGCAACTTGACGTATTTGGAAATAATTTTTTTCCGCCCGGCAAAAGTATCGTTATAATAATCCTCAAATTCACGCGCATAATTTCTCGTAAACTTAACCGGCTTTTCGTGCAGCGGCCGGTTGTCCATTATTTCCGTATTTGTATAGAACAGATTCGCCGCAAACGGATAAAAAACGATAACCAGCATCAGCAGCGCCGGAAGCAGCATATATGTACGGACAAGCCTCGCCATGGTCAGAACCTGAAGTAAATAAACGGATTATAGGTATTGCTGGCCAGCAGCAAAACGCTGAAATAGGCAATAATCGCGCAAAAAGCGGGATTAAGGGCCCTGACGACAGCACTGCCCCAGTTTTCACGCCCGATGAGAGCAAAGAGCCCGCGATACAGCATGGCCCCGAAACCGCAGGACACCAAAGCCAAAACCGCAACGTAAACAAACTCGTTGGACAGGTACTTGCTGTAAGATTCCATGTCATACGGCACAAACATCCGGTTCAGATAAGCCCATGCCGAACCAAGCGTCTCCGCCCGGAAAAAGACCCAGGCCACAATAACCACCAGCAGAGTGTAAACACTCTTCAACAACCGGAAATGCAGAATTTTCTCAATCGGGAAAATCCGTTCCAGAACCAGAAAAGTCCCGTGAAACACCCCCCAGATGACAAAGTTCCAGCTCGCGCCGTGCCACAGGCCGGTCAGGAAAAACACAATCATCAGATTGCGATAGGTTTTAAGCGTTCCCTCGCGATTGCCGCCCAGCGGAATATACAAATATTCCTTAAACCAGGTCGACAGCGAAATATGCCAGCGGCGCCAGAAGTCCTTGATTGAAGTTGCGGTATAGGGATGATTGAAGTTTTCGTGAATATGAAAACCGAACATTTTTCCCAAACCGATGGCCATATCCGAATACCCCGAAAAATCGAAATAAATCTGGAACGTATAGGCAATAATGCCGATCCAGGCCGTCGGCGTGCTGATGTCGTTGATGCCGAGCGCAAAAATTTCATCGGCCGTCTTTGCCATGATGTTCGCGATGATAACCTTCTTTGCCAATCCCTGCAAAAAGCGGACGGCCCCCTCATTAAACAGCGGCAGGGTTACCTGACGTTTGTCAATCTGGCTGGCAATGTCGTAATACTTCAAAATCGGACCGGCAATCAGCTGCGGGAAGAACGAAATGAACAGCCCCATTTTGACAAGATTCTTCTGCGGTTCGCAAACCCGGCGATAGATGTCGACCAGATATGAAATCGACTGAAAGGTGTAAAACGAAATGCCGATGGGCAGCGGCAGATGTTTAACCTCGACCTGCAGTCCGAAAACGGCATTGACGTTTTCGGTAAAAAAGCCTGTATATTTGAACACGCCAAGCAGCGCCAAATTGACAAATACACCCCAAAACAGCGCCCGTTTGCGCTTATGCTCGTCGTCCACACCGATTTTCAGGCCGCAGAAATAGTTTATCACTATCGACAGAATCATGACGAACACATAAACCGGCTCGCCCCAGGCATAGAAAAACAGGCTGGCAATCAGCAGTATAACGTTTCGGTACTGTTCTTTGGCCGTAAAATACAAAATGAAAACGACCGGAAGAAAAATCCACAAAAATATCAAAGAACTAAAGACCATTATTCAGTTTCTCCACACAGTCCTTCAGGCTCTCGGACCAATGCCTGATTTCAATTCCCAAATCCTTTTTTATCTTTCCCTTGTTCAGAACCGAATAAAACGGACGCTTTGCCGGAGTCGGATAATCCTTGCTCTCAATCGGCTTCACAACGCACTTCAGTCCCGAAAGCGCCATTATCGCAACCGCAAAATCATACCACGAACAAACGCCTTCGTCGGAAAAATGATAAATTTCCTTCACGCCGGGCTTCAGTTTAGGCAGTGCGGCAACAATGGCTTCGGCCAAATCGCGGGCATAGGTCGGACTGCCGATTTGGTCAAAAACCACTTTCAGGCTGTCACACTCGGCTCCCAGTCTCCGCATGGTTTTGACAAAGTTGTTGCCGAAAGTCGAATACAGCCAGGCCGTCCTGATGACAAAGCATCCCGACGCTTTTTCCAGAGCAGCCTGCTCGCCGGCCAGTTTGGTCACGCCGTACACCGACTGCGGATTGGCTTCGTCGCTTTCCGTATACGGACGATGGCCGGTGCCGTCAAAAACGTAATCCGTCGACACCTGCAACAGCGGCACCCCCGTCTCGGCCAAATGCCGCGGGCCGTCTACATTGATTTTTTCGGCCAGAACCGCATCGCTTTCCGCCTTGTCTACCGCCGTATAAGCGGCGCAGTTGATAACCGCCGCATACTTTTCAGGCTTCACAAAGGCTTTTACCGCCGCGGCATCGGTAATATCCAACTGCTCACGGTCAACATATTCGGCGCTGTCGCCGAGAATGAGTTTCAGCTCATTGCCGAGCTGTCCGTTGGCTCCGACGACTAAAAACATGTGACATCCTTCAAAAACGGTGCATTTTTATCCTTGTCCGAAAGAATGGCGTCTTCAGGTCTGACCTTCCAGTCAATGTTGATGTCCGGATCGTCAAAGCGAATGCCGCCTTCCGAAGCTTTGTTATAAACGTTGTCACACTTATACGTGAAGACGGCCGTTTCGGACAATACCGAAAAACCATGTCCGAAACCGCGCGGAATCATCAGCTGGCGCTTATTTTCCGCCGAAAGCTCGACCGCGACATGCTTACCGAAGGTCTTTGAACCCTTGCGCAGGTCGACGGCCACGTCCAGAACCGTCCCCTCCAGCACCCGCACCAGCTTGGCCTGGGCAAAATCGCCCTTCTGAAAATGAATGCCGCGGATGGTGCCGTACTTGGACATCGACTGGTTGTCCTGAATAAAGTCATATTTCAAACCGGCCTCGTCCATTTTCTGCTTGTTGTAGCTTTCGAAAAAATAGCCGCGGTTATCTTCAAAAACCTGAGGTTCAATAATATAAACCCCTTCGATCGCCGTGTTAATAATCTTCATGACTGTCCTCGTAAACGCGTTTCAAATAGTTCTTATAGTCAACGCCGTCTTTCAGCGAATTGATGATTTTTTCCATTTGCGCATCGTCGATAAAACCGCGCTTATAGGCAATTTCTTCAATACAGGCAATCTTAAGGTCCTGCCGCTTTTCGATAATGCCGATAAAATTGGAAGCGTCCAGAAGCGATTGTGGCGTTCCCGCATCCAGCCAGGCATTGCCTCTTTTCATGGTTACCACGTTCAGCCGTCCCTCTTCCAGATACTCGCGGTTCAGGTCGGTAATCTCCAGCTCGCCGCGAGCCGAAGGTTTCAGACGGCGTGCCTTTTCGACCACGTCAGAATTGTAAAAATACAAACCGACGACCGCATAGTTCGACTTCGGCTGTTTCGGCTTTTCCTCGATCGAAATCGCCTTGTGGTTTCTGTCAAATTCAACCACGCCGAAACGTTCCGGATCCGAAACGTGATAGCCGAAAACGGTTCCGCCGGTGTTTTTCGAAACTTCCTCTCGAAAGAGCTTGAGCTGATCGCCCATATAGAAAATATTGTCACCCAAAATCAGACAGACGTCGTCGCTGCCGATAAAGTCGGCGCCGATGGTAAACGCCTGCGCAATGCCTTTCGGCTCGGCCTGAACCTTATAGCTGATATCAAGACCGATATTGCTGCCGTCGCCGAACAGACGCTCAATGTTCGGCGTATCCTGCGGCGTCGAAATAATCAGAATTTCCCTGATGCCGAACAGCATAAGCGTCGACAACGGATAATAAATCATCGGCTTGTCATAAACCGGCAGAAGCTGTTTGCTGGTCGTATTGGTCAGCGGATAAAGCCGCGAACCGCTGCCGCCCGCAAGAATGATACCTTTCATTGCAAAATCCTTCAAAAGTTACAAAATTCAATGGCTGTATTTTATACTTCCCCGCCCGCAAAGCAACCACTTTCCCTATCATATTCACAAGAAGGAAAAACCCCGCCGCGGCGGACGGGGTTTACAAACGGAGGGGTCGGACCTACATCTGGTATTCCAGATACAGGAACACCGTGGCAATGCCGACGCTCAGCAGCATAACCGGCACCGACCAGATAAGAAAGCCCAGAAACTTGATGGGATGCCCCTCGCGCATGGCCATGCCGGCGACGACCACATTGGCCGAAGCGCCGATTAACGTGCCGTTGCCGCCAAAGCAGGCGCCGAGCGACAAAGCCCACCACACCGGCATCATGACTTCGCGCCCGCCGACCGATTCTTCCATTGACTTAATCATCGGAATCATGGTTGCCACAAACGGAATGTTGTCTATCACGCTGGAAAGGATTGCCGAACTCCACAAAATCAAATACGTCATCGCCGTCAGACTACCGCCGGTAAGCTCCAAAAACCAGTTGCCGAGAGCCCGCAGCACACCGGTCTCTTCCAAACCGTAAACAATTACGAACAGGCCGGTAAAGAAGAAAATCGTCGTCCAGTCAACCAGCCCGAAAACTTCCTGCACTTTGGCGTCACGGTCCTCGCCCTTAAACTTCCAGCTGTAAAGCAGCAAAAGCACCGCCGCGCCGACCAGCGCAATCGTGCCGTTGTCCAGATTAATCTGCTTGGCGGAAACAAAAGCGGCAATCACGCAGGCCAGAACAAACAGCGATTTGTACAACAGTCCCCTGTCGACGATGCAGTCGGCAGCTTTCATTTCCATAACCGCGGCCTTGTATTCGTCGCTGGTCGTCATTCTCCGTCCCCAGATAAGGTCAAACATAATCAGCAGAACGACCATGGTCGCCACAACCACCGGCGTCAGATGATAAACAAAGTCCATAAACGACAACCCGATGGAAGAACCGATAAGTATGTTCGGCGGATCGCCGATAAGCGTTGCCGTTCCGCCGATGTTGGAAGCGAAAATTTCCAGAATCAGATACGGATACGGATTGATTTTCAGGGTGCGGGTAATCTGAAACGTTACCGGCGCAATCAGCAGTACCGTTGTCACATTGTCAAGAAAAGCCGAAAAAACCGCCGTAACCACCGGCAGCACAATCAGCAGCCCGCGCGGCGAAGCCTTGACCCTTTTCGCCCCCCAAACCGCCACGAACTGAAATATGCCGGACTTCTCGGCAATGCCGACAATAATCATCATTCCGGTCAGCAAGGCCAGCGTGTTAAAGTCAATGCCTTTCAACGCGGCCGGCTGCGTCAATATACCCGACACAATCATCAAGCCGGCGCCCAGCAAGGCAATAACCGCCCGGTTGACTTTTTCGCTGAAAATAATCAAATAGCAGATTGACATAATGATTATTGCCAATAACTGCGGACTCATCCCCCAGACCGGGGGCATACTGCTGAAAACTTCCATTTGTACCTCTCAGATGTTTCTCCTGTGCCGATATTTACGAAACAGCAATTTTCCTCGGATAAAAAGTATTTTTTTCAGTTATGCCACTGTTTTTTCTATTTTGTCACTTCCCAGCTTTTGGAAAAATCCTCGTCTTTGAACAGATTGGCCAGACCGGTAATCTGCTTCAGGCGCAGCAGCTCATCCGCCGACATGCCGATATTGCGGCATATCCAGGAATCGCTTTTGCCCATTTCCAAAAGCTCGGCTACGATATTGCTCATCAGGTCGACGCTGTGGCTGCCGCGGGCGCGGTTATGACGGATGGTCGAAGCCATGCGCTCGCCCAGTTCCTTGTCGATAACCACCACCGGCATCATTCCTTTTTCGCGATGCCGGATTCGCTCGCTGGTCAGCATCGTCGTAAAGCGGTGAAAGCCGTCAACGACGATATATTCGTCATTTGCCTTGTCATGATAGCAGACGATCGGCTGTGTAAAACCGTCTTCCCAAATGGAAATTTCCAGCAGTTTCATCTCCGGCGGCGCCACTTTGTTGGGGTTATAGTTGTTGGCTCTGATCTTTTCAACCGGAATTGCCTTCACATTATAAACAGGACTTACATATTCGCTCATTTGACATACCTCACAATTTCTTGTACTTTTCCATTAACTCTTTTTGACGCTGATTCTGCTTCTGGGTCTGCGAAAATCCCATATATTTGCATAAATGGTCGTTTTTCAGAATACAAACTGCCATACGTTTCCACGACGGAATGTCGATGGTCGACTTGATGTCGTCGGTATGGTCCGGCGTCCCCAGAAACGCGATCTTCTCCTTGTTGCTTTTATAATTGCTCTTTCCGTTGTGCCGTATCGGATAATTGCAGGCTTCAAGCTCCTTAATGGCTTCTTCGTCAACCACGCCGCCTTTCTTCCACCAGAAACGGATTGAGGTTTTAAACTTTTCGATATAATTGCGGCGCATCGCTTCCGGCAGCGTCGCCAGCAGAAACTTCACATAACTCCGCCACGTGTGCCCCGGCGGCAGTTCTATTTTACGGGCGCCCAGCGCATGAGAGCTTCCGTAAATGGCGCCGAAGTTCGCTCCCTGCACGCGGGAAACCACCCGCACCCAGGTTGCCGGTTCCAAAACGCGGTAAAGATTCAGGCTTTCCTTGGCGCTTTCATGATAAGGACTGGCAACGCGCATCTGACTGATGGACAGCCCGGCCTTCCAGAACAAGTCATATATCCGGTTATAGTCATAGTCGAACTTGCCGTTGGCAATCCAGACGTCTTTGGTCGTCCAGTCATAAATCGGATAAGCATTCCACCAGTTTTCGCCCATTTTGGTCGTCCACTGATTACCCTGCATAATCGTTTTCCGGTCATTGGCATAAGCCCGGTAACGGTTCAGCGATTCGTCGGCCCTGATACCCAAAAGGCAGATAGTTTTGCCCTTTTTCTGACGGGAATACCATTCGCCGAATTCGGCATACAAATCTTCCTGCACCATTTTGTAACGGTAAAAGTCAAACGGATTGTTGTCCATATTGATAATATATGGCATTTTAGGCATCGGACGCACCCAAAGCTCTTCCTTGTCCGGATCCCACGGATACCAATACATCTGATAATTGCTGACCGCGCAGCGCGACCCCATCGGCAGGCAGACCCAGTAAGGCTCAATGTCGCGCAGATTGTTTTCAAACATTCTGGAAACAAAATCCGTGGTCGTCTGATACTGAGCCTCAAAGTCCTGATGAAAAACCCCGATTTTTTTGGCAATTTTGTTCCGGCGCTTGTAACTCAGTACCATGTTCAGCAGCAGACCGCTGTCCTTGCCTCCGGAGAACGAAACATAAATGTTGTCGAAGTTGTCGAAAATAAATTTAAGCCTGTCCTGCAGGGCTTCATAGACATTTTTCTCCAAGTATTTCTTCATAACGCTAAGGCCTCCTCTCTAGAAATCATGCGGCAGACATTGGAGAGAACATTTTTCTTTCGGCTTAAATTCTGTTTGATAAGCTTATCCAGTCCGGTATTAATCCAAAGATTATAAATATTGATGCTGCGCCCCGTATGCGACTGATAAACATTATGCATACACTGCAGTTTACTTTTATAATCGAATGTCTGCGAAAAATAAATAATATTATTGCAATTGCACAGGTCCAGCCCCTGAGAATCTACTCCGTA
Source organism: Azospirillum sp. CAG:239 (assembly GCA_000436375.1). Classification (GTDB taxonomy): domain Bacteria; phylum Pseudomonadota; class Alphaproteobacteria; order RF32; family CAG-239; genus Scatacola_A; species Scatacola_A faecigallinarum. The sequence goes on from FR885440.1 coordinate 17,737, forward strand.
GGTCGAAAACATGATGTCAATGCGCTGTGCAAACAGCTTTACTGCCTTCCGCTTGTTGCAGCGGCCCGAAAGCACGACATACTTGCCTCTTTTGAGCTTTCCGCACTCCTTGAAAAAGCGTATCTCGTCCAGATACTTGATATAGATAATAACCTTTTCCCCGCGGGCGGCAATTTCGTCAATCAGCGCAAACAAACCTTCGACCTTGTTTTTGGCAATGGTGTAAATATGTTGAAACCTTTGCGCCACTTCCATAAAAGCGACCTGATTTTTACCTTGAAGAAATTCGTTTTTCTCTTCCTGATAACTGGCCTCTTCTTTTTCCGTCAAATCAAAGCAAAGGTCAATATAGTTCAAATTATTATGTTCCTCCAAATCACACTGAAAAATAAACGGCCGCATTTGTTCAATCAGAATCTTTTCGTTTTCGGGCTTCGACCACTTCCGCGTCGTACCGTCGTCGTATGGCGAGAGATAAGTGTTGAGAAACTGTGTTTCCGACATGTTCAGCACCGAGGGATGCATAAACTCAATTTGCGAATAGAGGTCAACCAGCCCCTGCGTCAGCGGCAGACTGCTCAAAATCAGCCGGTAGTCAAACATGTTGCGCATCAGCAGAAGACGTTTGGTTCGTCCGGCTTCGGTATTTTTAATCGTAATGCTCTCGTCAACGACGCAAAAGACCCTGTAACGCTCAGCCAGCGCATAAAGCTGCAGATAACGGATGTCCGAACAGGAAATGCTCTCAATCGAAAAAAAACAGATTTCCTTCGTCAGCCCCTCCAGATTCTCGTCAATCGCCTTTGTATAGCCGTCCCAGCCTAAAAACGACGCCGGCGCAATCCAGACGACAGTGTCAAAATCGTCCTGCTTGTTCTTAATCAGGTCCAAAGCCATTTTCGTCTTACGCGCGCCCATCCGCATGAACAGCGCTCCGGCTTTCAGTTTTGATAATTTGTCACTGGCGGCTTCCAGGCCGTAATCTATATTCATGTTCAATACAGTTCATATATCTTATATTAATTATATTTAATATATACAATAAACTTTTCGTGTTTACTACTAGTAGTTTATATTTGTCAACAACTACCTTGACCAAAATTTCGCCGCCCGCCGGCCGCTGCAAAAAAATTCTGGATTTTTGCAACAAAATCAATTATATATTATATTTGGTTGAACTGCCTGAATTGTCAGCTTCGTATGGAGGAGAGCGCAGAATGACTGAAAACACGATTACCTGTACCGATTTTTATTCCCTTGAAGAAAACATCATTCGCAACTTTACGGCCAACAACAAACTTGATGTTCTGGCTCATACGCTCAAAGTCAGGGACAATGCCCTGATTCTGGCCAGAAAATACGTCATCGACTATGAACAGGCCAAAAACGCCGCACTTCTCCACGACATCAGCACCCTCATTCCTGTTGAAAATTACCTTTCTATCGCCGAAGCGCTTGATTTGGAAATTTTTCCCGCAGAAAGGGAAATTCCGTCACTTCTTCATCAGCGGATTTCGCGCATCGTCGCCGTCGAAACCTTCAACGTGGTCGACAAGGAAGTTCTGAACGCCGTTAACTGCCACACCACGCTTCGCCGAGGCGCCACACCGCTGGACAAGCTACTTTTTCTGGCCGACAAACTCAGCCGCGAGGGCAAAGGCACCCCCGCCTACATGCCTCTCGTTCGCAAAGCGGCCGAGGTTTCGCTGGACAACGCCGTCAAATGCTACTTTGAAAACCTTATGCTCAACAAAGATTCGCTGCAGGTCATGCATCCGTGGCTGTCGGAAGCCTGGGAAGAAATCCGCGGCTGATTTTGCGTCCGGCTTGTTTAATTATCCGAAATCGCGCTTATATTTCTCTGTAATCAACCAACTGCAAAGGAGAATAAAATGACTCTGGCTCATGCGATTTTTGCCGCCGGCTGTTTTTGGGGCGTCCAGGCAGCCTTCGATGCCGTTCCCGGCGTCTGGTCAACCAGAGTCGGTTATACCGGCGGTTCTGCGGTAAATCCGTCTTACGAACAAGTATGCCGGGGCAATACCGGACATGCCGAAGCCGTCGAAATCGCTTATGACCCGGAACAGGTAAGTTATGACGAGTTGCTCGACGTTTTTTTCAGCATCCACAATCCGACCACCCGGGATCGTCAGGGTCCTGACATCGGACATCAATACCGATCCGCCATATTTTACCTTAATGCCGGACAAAAAGAGGCTGCCGTTGCCAAAATACTGGAACTCAACCGTTCCGGAAAATTTCCGGCCCCAATCGTTACCGAAATCGTTCCGGCCAAAACTTTCTACCCGGCCGAAGACTATCATCAGGACTACTTGAAAAAACAAGGGCTGAAAACCTGCGGCTCAAACGATATGCGTATGGAAGAAGAAGAGGAAGAAGAGACGGACGATGAACAGGAATGGAAAAAGAAACTGACGCCGCTTCAGTATGACGTTCTGCGCCGCAAAGGCACCGAACGACCATTCACAGGCAGATACTACCGCTTTGACGAAGACGGAACCTACAGCTGCGCCGCCTGCGGCAACCCGATTTTCATGTCTCAGGACAAATTCGATTCCGGCTGCGGCTGGCCAAGCTTTGACAAAGCCATCCCCGGCCACGTAAAATTTACCCCGGACTTCAGCCATGGCATGGAACGCATTGAGGTAACCTGTGCCCGCTGCGGTTCGCACCTCGGACACGTATTTGAAGACGGACCAACCGAAACCGGCGACCGTTTCTGCATCAATTCCGCCGCCATGAACTTTACCCCGGAAAAAGATACGGCAAAAGATTAAAAATCACGCGCCGGTGTTTCTATACCGGACGTCCATTATACAAGGTTTTCAGAAACGGAAATAAATAAACGGATTATACGTCGACGATGCCAGAGAAATCGTCGACCAGTAAAACAACAGGGAAATCCAGATATTGACGATACTGCGCAAAACCTTGTGTTCATATTTCACATATATCATATTCTTAAACAGCGGCACCGAACAAACCAAACCGACAACCAGCATCAGAATAAATTTGTTATTGATACCGAAGTCAGCTTCAGGCAGCGTCGCCGGCAAATCAATCAGGAACATCTGCTTCAGATACCCCCAGGCATAAGTCATATTGTCCGAGCGGAAAATAACCAGACCGAGCAAAAAGGCCAGCATAGCATAAACATGTTTGGCCGCGCCGGCCAGCTTCGTTTCGCCGGGTTTGTCCTTATGCCACCCCATATATTTTTCCCAACAGATAAAAACGCCGTTCCATACGCCCCACATCACGAATGTCCAGCTGGCACCGTGCCAAATGCCCGTAACCAGAAAAACGACAAACAGATTGACATAAGTTCGCACCGGACTGACCCGATTGCCGCCGAGCGGAATATACAGATACTGCTTAAACCAGGTTGCCAGCGAAATATGCCATCTCTGCCAAAACTCGGAAATAGACTTGGAAATATAAGGATAATTAAAGTTTTCCAGAAAACGGAAACCAAACATCCGCCCCAGACCGATCGCCATATCCGAGTAACCGGAAAAGTCAAAATACAACTGAACGGCATAAGCGACAATTCCCAGCCAGGCATAACCGAAACCAAGCGTTTCCGGCTGCTGGGCAAAAATACGGTCAACCACGACGGCCAGCGTATTTGCTACCAGAACCTTTTTGGCCAGACCGATGATAAAACGCTTCAGACCGACGACAACGTCGGCAAAGGTAACCGTACGCTCGTCAATCTGTTCGCAGACGTCGTGATACTTGACAATCGGTCCCGCCACCAACTGCGGAAACAATACGATATACAAGGCCAGCTTGTTAACGTCCTTTTGCGCCTCAACCTCGCGGCGGTAAACGTCTATCAGATACGAGATGGCCTGAAAAGTATAAAACGAAATACCTATCGGCATAACCACGTCAATAAAATCAAGGTTAAGCTGCAACGCGGCATTAACGTTGTCGACAATAAAGTTAAAATACTTGAAATAAATCAGAAAACCCAAATCGACCAAAATCGTCAGCGCCAGCGCCCATTTTCTTCCGGCCGTTTCCACATAACGGTCAATCAGCCTGGCTCCGGCATAGGTAACGAAAATCGTCATAATCATAATTGCCAGATAACGAGGCTCGCCCCAAGCGTAAAAAATGATGCTGGCCGCCAGCAGAACATAATTGCGGATTTCCTTTTTAGAAAGCAGGTAAATGCTCATAACCAAAGGCATAAACACAAAAACAAACGTCATAGAACTAAAAAGCATTGTTTTTTTCCTTATTGCTGCTCGGGCATTTCAAGTTTCATCAGACGGTTGAGGAAACGCTCCCCGGTTTCGACCACCAGAATATCCGGCGCAAAGGCCTCGATGTCTTCCGCCATATAGGGGATGTCGAAATCGCGGCCGTAACCGACATAAATGTGCTGCATTTTCTTAAAGCTCTCCGCCACATACCAGCTCATGCGCAGAAACTGGCTGTCGGCATAGAAAATCGCTTTCAGCTTATTGGCCGGATTGCTGCTGACATAATCAAAAGTTTCGATTTTCAGCTTTTTGTTGACAAATTCATGCACCACCGTCGTTGTCGGTTTTTTAAGCTCAAACACGTCATAGGTCATATCTTCTTTCGGAAAAGTGCTTTTGGCGTCAAGCCCCAGCGCATTGGAGATGTCTTCGTCGGCGCTGAACTGCGGCGCAATATTGAAGTCGCTTTCTTTCAAAACCCGCAGTTCCGGATAATCTTTCTTTAGCATTTTCATCATTTCCAGATAAGCGACATAGGCGCCGCGATGGTTCCAGTGCGTGCCGGTTTTGTAAAACAGCAAATGATTCTTTTTGGCTTTTTCCAAAGCCTTAATCGGATAAACGACCGGAATGTCCGTATATTTTCCGACAAACTCGTAAACCTGTTCGATTTTGGCCTGTTCGTTGACCTTCGTATATCCGTCGGGATAGTATTCGCCGTAAACCCGTTCCTTGTCCGGCACCAGCATCAGATACAGCTTAATATGCCGCTTGGCCAGCCACATCTGCAGACTTTCCAGACGATGCTTCAGTTTCGACAGGTCTTCGTCGTCAAAAAGATACTTGTTGCGGAACATGTCCTCGGAATTCCAGCGTTTGGTAAACAGCCAGTTTTCTTTGCCCGCCATGGCGTCGAAATTCTTGATTTCGTTATTAATATACATATCAATTTTTTTGCTGGTTTTAATAAATTGCTTACGCCCGAAAAAACGGTCGTTAAACCAGCTTTCAAAATCCTTGCCGAAATTGTAGTTAATCGCGCCGCTGTCGTCGTCAATCAAAGGAACATACTTGGCCAGCGTCCGGTTTTCCTGCACCGAAATCTCGTCGCGGTTAATATGCAGGACCGGTACAAACATAAAGGCAATAACGCAAACCACGAAGACAATGTCAATCCGCGAATTGTTTTCGATAATCTTAAACCGGGCCAGATATTGAACCAGCTTATAACAAACCATGTAGGCAAGCGTGATGATGATGATAAAGAGCTTGCCGTCGAAACCGGCTTCGGTCAGATACAAACGATGTGCCCAAACTGTCAGCAACAGCGTCAGCACAATACTTATAATCAGGCGTCGCATTCAAAAAATTCCATAAATTGACTTTTGTTCCAAAGGGTAGATATAAACGAAAGGTTTGTCAATTACACTGATTTCGCCATGTGAACAACAAAGTATTAATAAAAACAGTCCGCCGGCAGCACCTTTCCACCTAGAGGCGTTTCCATTCCCGCTGTTTGTTTATTTCTTCCTTTTCCCGAAAAGCCTCCTCCAAATCAAGGCCGTGCATATTGGCCAGGCTCAGAAGATAAATAAACACATCGGCCAGTTCCTCTTTCACGCAGCCGATTTTTGAACCGCTGCCGACCGAACCGCCTTTGGCGTTTTTACGCACCGCAGCAACCAGTTCGCCGGTTTCCTCTGCCAACAGGCAGCATTCGTAAAATTTGTCCGTCACGTTAAATCCGCGGATTTTCTTCATCTCCGCCACATAGTCCTGAAAATCGCGCAAAGTCGGATTATCAGGCAAAATCAGCTGTTTGCCATCCATTACTTATCTCCGAGATAATCTTTTATTTCCCGATAAACCGCCTCGTTAAGCTGCGGCCCGAAATGCCCGCGCCCCGGTACGACAACCAGTTTGGATTTCGGCAGTTTTTTATGCAGATTATAAGCCGACAGCAGCGGACAGACCATATCCAGACGGTTATGCACCATCAGGGTCGGAATGTCGGCAATTTTGTCGACGTTTTTCAAAATCTGGTTTTCCGCCATAAAATAGCGCTCGTGCAGATAATTCAGCGAAATGCGGATTTCCGCCAGATTTTCGGGCGTCAGTTCCTTGTACCCCAGCCGCGGATTGACCGACCCCAGACAGCGTTCGTAACTGCCGGCCAGATTCGCCGCCCTAATCTGCTTCATCACGTCGTCGGAATTAATCAGATTGGCATAATAATCCAAAACCGGTTCGCCGGTTTCAGCCTCCTGTTCGATTCTCTCCCAAATGTCGGGATAAAACAGCCTGCTGGTTTCCAGATTCCACTTCTGCCCAGTTTCATCAGCCAGATAAATTTGCGAAATCAAAAGCTTGCTGACTTTTTCCGGATATTTTTCCGCAAACAGCAAGGCCAGCGTCGACCCCCAGGAAGCGCCCCGGACAATAACCCTGTCTTCAATGCCCAAATACCTGAGCAGCCGCGCCGCGTCCTCCAGCAGCGCCCCGGTATTGTTGTTTTTCATCTCGCCCAGCGGCAGCGACTTACCGCAGCCGCGCTGGTCAAACAAAATTACCCGGTACTTCCGCCGGTCAAACGGCTGCGCATAACGCAGATTCATGCCACCGCCCGGCCCTCCGTGAAACACCAGCACCGGAATTCCGCGCGGATTTCCCATCTCGACAAAATAAACCTGATGTCCGCCGGCTTCCGGCAGATAACCGCGGTTAAAAATTTTCGGCGCCGTCAACTGCCGCCAGATTTTCTTTAAATTCATGTACTTATCCCCAATGGTTAAATTTAAAGATTATTCTAACCGCTGATTTCAGATTGTCTAATGATTTTTGCGGGAATTCCAACAGCAATCGCTCCGGCAGGAACATCCTGCGTAACAACGGCATTAGCGCCGATAACCGCATTGTCCCCGATTTTAACCGGACCGACAATTACCGCCCCAGAATAAACAATAACATTGTTGCCGATTTGCGGATATTCTTCAGGCTCAGTTTTGCCGTCGCAAGGATATCTTCGCACGCCGACGGTAACATTTTGATAAAAGACACAGCCTCTTCCGACCTTTACATAACGTGAAATCACAATCCCGACCGGATGCGGAAATATACAGCCATTAGCCAGCAAAGCATCAAAATCACCAATATCACAGCTAAATGCCACTTTAGCTCTAAAACGTTCCCGAAACTCCTTTTCTCTCTGCTTCTGTTTAAGCTTTTTGCGAAAGGACTTAACCGGTATCAGCTTAATCCAAAAAGGCGTTGCCATAAATTTTACTCCGTCAGTTCCCGATGTTTAAACCGAATATAAAACAAAAGTTACCATTAACTGATTGCAGCCGATAACCTAACTAACGCTGAACATCATGCGGAAACAAGGCAAAATCCTTTGACGGACGACGTGCATTCTTAATGAAAAAATCTTTGATTTTATATCCTTTCTTCCAAAGCACATAGCTGAAGCTCAACTGATCACGCTTGCTGTAATCGGCGACAAAATACCACCAGTCTTCCATCAATTTGATAATTTCCGGCTCGTTATGCCGTCGATACAGAACATTTGTTTCTGCCAAACCAAAATGCTCGGGAAAACCGGAATGTTCAATAAGCTCACGCTGTTTTCGTAAAACGTCTGTCGCCTCATATCCAAGCTTTTCCACTTCCGCAAATTCTTCATAAATGCAGTTTCTTACAAAATGCACCGGCACCAGCAAACTCTTTTTTCGCCGTCGTATCTGTCGAAACAAATAAGGGCTGCAAATGCAGACATTACCGTCACACCAGATGCTCTGTTCATAATCAGGAAACAGTTTATGCGGATTTATTTTATGATAACGGCTGCTTCGGGTATTATCGGCACCGACATAAGCCAACGGACGGATTTCCCAAATACCGCATTTTTTCTGGGCCAAAAGTTCTTTATTATCGGTAAAACAAACATAATCCCAGTCATTGTCAATATATCTGTGCTCTTTAAGAGAATCATATCCTCCGGTTAAACAGGTATAAACAACGCTCCTGACTTTTTTCGGCTTTAAAAATCTTTCCCAAAAACGCATGACAAGCAGTCCTAAATCGTCACAACAATAATCAGAATTATAAGTTTGCCGGAAAATTAGTCAACCTCTGTTGAGAGTTATTATTTTTGCCATAAAACAGGAATCAATTCTTCTTTACCGAAAATTTCAATCCCAAAACATAAACCAGCTTATGTTTTTTATCCGGCGAATTCCTCATCGACAAAAGTTTTTTATACCACTTCAGCTTACACGGCTTTGTTTCGACATTTTTTCTGAACTTGTAAATACTCTCAATTTGCAGTTCATAGTAATATGGCGTAAGCTTTGCAAAATCAAAGTAATCTGACGCAAATGGCTGCTTATTGTCCTGCCACGGCTTTACCGGCGAAGCCCAGTGTATAACAACGGGATTTATATCCAATAAGGAACCTTCTTTGCCATAATTAGAATTCATAAATTCACTGTTTCCCCATATTCCGGGACGGAAATTAAACTTTTGATTTATATATTTGATTTTGTCATAAAGCGTTATGTTAAAAATACACTGATCGTAAAACCTGTATATTCCTCGGTATTGTTTTTCCTTTTCAAATAATTTTTCCTCAATATCTTCCTCTCGCCATTTTTTCAAATTTACCAGCATTACTCCCGTGTTGCAGTAATAATACTCTGCCGGAATATCCAACTGTTTTTTATATTCAACGGTCATTGCGTCGTTGATTGAACTGCAACAAGCCATATAACAATCATCAATGTCTATATCCCACAATTCCCGAATATCATTAACAATAATCAAATCGGCATCCATAAAAATAACTTTATCAATATCCGACAAAATAGATGAAATCATCAACCTGTAATTGGTAACCATGGAAATGTCGTTGCGGGTGTCATTTCTTTTTTCATGATGAAGTTTCTTATCTTGAGAATAATATTTAATTTCAAAATTTCTTATTTTTTTCAATTCGTTCAGTTTAGCCTTACTAACATCATTTATGCTTCCGTCATTAATGATATGAAAAGTATAATCGTCTTTTTCATTACTGGATTTCAAAATAGAAGCAAGCGTTACGGCTAAATACTTACAATAATTATTGTCTACAACAAACCCTACGTGTATCATTGTCTCAACTCCAAATTAATACTATCAATTTTCTTTTTCCATTCCACAAAGTTTCTGATGCCGGTTTCAAAGGAAACTTTGGGCTTATATTTCAAAAATTTCTTGGCTTTGGAAATATTCGCGGCCGTTTTGTTCACGTCCCCCGGCTGCATCGGCAAAAATTCTACTGATGCCTTTTTGCCCAACACTTTCTCAATCGTCCGAACCATTTGTATCAGTGTAACCGGACTGCCGCCGCCCAAATTGAAAATATCATAACTCCGCCGGGAATATGCCAGAGCAGCTTCCACACCGTCCACAATATCGCCGATATAGGTATAATCCCTTTTGGTTTTGCCGTTGCCGTAAAGCGGAATTCTTTCATTATTCTCAATCAGACGAATAAATTTATGTATTGCCAAATCCGGACGCTGCCTGGGCCCGAAAACCGTAAAAAACCGCAAACATACAGCCGATATGCCAAACAACTTGGAATATGTATATACCAATTGTTCATCAGCGAGCTTCGTCGCCGCATAAGGCGATATCGGCTGCGAAACGTTCAGTTTTTCACTGAATTTTCGCGCCTTGCTGTTGCCATAAACAGAACTTGACGAAGCAAAAACCAACTTCATAACCTTATATCGGCGCATGGCTTCAAGAATATTGACCGTTCCCTCAATATTCGTCTTCACATACTCTTCCGGCTGCTCTAAAGACGGACGAACGCCGGCTCTCGCGGCAAAATGCAAAACCGCGTCAAATTTGTTTTCGGAAAAGACCTTTTCCAGAAAAGCGCGGTCACAAATATCTCCGCGATAAAGCCTGTAACCGTCCCTTTTCAGATTCGGCGCAACATTGCGCTCTTTGACGGCTGGATCATAATAATCGTTAAAATTGTCAATAACGGTTACCTTATACCCCTTTTCCAACATTCTGTCTGCCGTCGACGAACCGATAAAACCGGCACCGCCCGTAATCAACAACCGAAGATTATGCGGAAACAGCGCAAAGTCTTTCGATGGACGGCGGGCATTCTTTATCAGATGGCTTTTTATGTCAAAACCGTTTTTCCAAAGCACATAAACAAAACTCAACTGGTCGCGGCGACTGTAATTTTCAAGAAAATACCACCAGTCTTCCATAACGCGAACAAGTGCCGGTTCATTGTGCCTGCGATACAAAATATTATTTTCGCCAAGACCATAATGTTCAGGAAAACCCGCTTTTTTCAAAATATCAAACTGCTTTTTCAATATTTCCGATTTGTCATATCCCAGTTTTTCCACTTCTGCAAATTCTTCATAAACACAATTCCGGCAAAAATGCATCGGCAACAGAAGATTTGTCTTTCGTTTTTCAATCTGTCGAAACAAATACGGGCTGCGGATATCGACATTGCCGTCCACATAAACGCTCTGTTCATACTCGGGAAACAATTTGTGCGGATTTATCTTATGGTAACGATTGTTGAGCGCATTGTCTTTTTCGGCATAGACCAGTGGCCTTATCTCCCAAATGCCCTGTCGCTTCTGGGCAAGAAGCTTTTCGTCATCGGTAAAACAAACGTAATCCCAGTTTTTATTGAGATATTTGTGTTCCCTGAGAGTATCATAATTTCCGGTCAGACAAGTATAAACGACACCCCTGGCCTCTGATTGTAAAAAACGCATGATATGCAGTCCTAAATCGTCACAAACAATAACCGAAATTATAAGTTTGCCGAAAAATTAGTCAACCTTTATTGAGAGTTATTATTTTTGCCATAAAGTTTTTTTTGTTTGCCGAATATTTACCTTTGCCGCATAATATGGCTTTATTAAGTCAACCGGAATTTAGGTATGTTCATGAGTTCGGAAATCTGCCTGCACAACGCCACGGTTCTCACCGGCTATTCGGTTATGAAGAACTGTGCGGTTCTCATCAAAAACTACAAAATCATCGACGTTTTCAACGAAGCGCGTTTTGCCTCCAAAAAATTTAAAGACGACGTCAAATTCATCGACCTGCAGGGCGCCTGCATCGCGCCCGGCTTCATCGACACGCACATTCACGGCATAGAAGGGCACGGCACCGACGACCAGTCGCCCGATTCTATTCTCAAAATGTCGGAATCCCTTACCAAATACGGCGTTACCTCGTTTATTCCAACCCTCTATTCCGCCCCGCGCGACAAAATGATAAAAGACATCAAATCCATCACCGCGGCCATGGGCAAAGAAAAAGGCGCCAAAATCCTCGGCATTCATCTGGAGGGACCGTTCATCTCGCCGGAACGTCTCGGCGTGCAGACGCCGGATTCGCTCAGTCCGGTCGACCTGAAACTCATGCAGGAACTCTGGGACGCCGCGGAAGGAAAAATCATCAACATGACGGTAGCCCCGGAACTCAAAGGCATGCGCGAACTTTCCCTCTACTGTATCGGCAAAGGCATTGTCCTGCAGGCGGGACACACCAACGCCACTTACGAACAGATGGTCGAAGGCATGCAGGTTCGCATTCTGCATGTTACCCACCTTTTCAATGCCATGAGCCGTATGCACCACCGCGACCCGAATGCGGTCGGCGCTGTTTTCATTCATCCGGAAATGTCCTGTGAGATTATTGCCGACGGCATTCACATCAACCCCAACCTGATTAAGTTTCTGCTTCGTTGCAAACCGATTGACAAACTGGTTCTGGTTACCGATTCCCTGAAACCGACCAAACAGACCGAACATCCGCTGATGGCCAACGGCGAAGAAGTTTACTTGGACAAGTGCTTTTATCGCAAATCCGACGACGTCATTGCCGGTTCGGCTCTGACCATGAGCGACGGCGTCCGCAACCTGGTCTCTTTCGGCATCAGTCTGGATCAGGCGGTACAAATGGCCTCCACCAACCCAGCCAACATCATGCGGCAGGAACACCTCGGACTGATAGCCCCCGGCTACGATGCCGACCTGGTCGTTCTTGACCAAAATTTAACCCCGGTCTATACTATCGTCAAAGGCGAATTTTTTAAGGAAGGAAAAAAGTTATGCGCGTTATAATCAGACCCGACTATGACAAATGCTCCGTTTGGGCAGCCAACTACATCGCTTACAAAATCAACGGTTTTCGTCCGACGGCCGAACGCCCGTTCGTCTTGGGACTGCCAACCGGTTCCACGCCGCTCGGCACCTATCGCGAGCTGATAAAACTGTATCAGGCCGGCAAACTTTCCTTTGAAAACGTCATTACCTTTAATATGGACGAATACATCGGACTTGATGAAAAACATCCGCAGAGCTATCACTACTTCATGTGGGAAAATTTCTTCAAGCACATCAACATCAAAAAAGAAAATATCAACATGCTCGACGGCATGACCAAGGACTACGCCGGCGAATGCCGCCGTTACGAAGAAAAAATCAAAGCCTGCGGCGGTATCCGGCTGTTTCTCGGCGGTGTCGGTTCTGACGGCCATATCGCTTTCAACGAACCCGGCTCGTCGCTAAGCTCGCGCACCCGCGTCAAAACCCTTACCACCGAAACAGTACAGGCCAATTCACGCTTTTTTGACAATGACGTCAATCAGGTTCCCCGCACGGCGCTTACCGTCGGCGTCGGTACCATCTGCGACGCGGACGAAGTAATGATTCTGGCAACCGGCGCCAACAAGGCCAGAGCACTGCACCATGCCATTGAAGGCAGCATCAACCACATGTGGACCATCAGCATTCTGCAAATGCACCAGCATGCCGTCATCGTTTGCGACGACGAAGCAACCAAAGAGCTGAAAGCCGACACGGTCAAATACTTCAAAGACATTGAACAAAGCAATTTCATAAACGTCAAATGACGCAAAAATTCCGGAACCTTTTTTACGGTTCAAATTCCGGTAAGCGATTCAAAAACTTCGAAGAACAAGACACCTGATAAGAAAAAAAGAGAAATTTTTGAAGCATACAAATATGCGGCTGAAAATTTCTCTTTTTTCTGTGGCTGACGCCCGTTATACAAGGCTTTCCTATTCAAGCCAGAATTCTATCGTCGAAACAACCCTAACCCTTTTGTTTATCTGATAACTCTCAACTTCGCCGGGTGCGGCTAAAAGCGGCTGAATGGAAAAAACGCCCTGCGAAGCTCTGCGGATTTTGCCGACTTCGCTTCCGGAACTCTTGGCAAATTCCAAAGCCGCCTGACGGGCGTTGCGGGTTGCCTCCTCAAGCATTTGCGGCTTAATGTCGTTCAGCCTGGTAAAGATGTAGGAAACCGGCGAACCATAGCTCTGGCTGTCAAAAACCACGCCTTTCGACACCAGTTCGCCGCTGGAACGCAAAGCCTGCTCGATTAAATCGACTTTGCCGCTCCTGACCGTAACCGTCTGGCTGAGAATAAAACGCGCGGCATAATTGTTGTCACGATACGGATTGGTCATCAAATCGTTGGTTTCAATTCTCCCTTCGCTGATTTCCTCCGCCGCAAAACCCCTGCCTTTCAGATAATCCTCAACAATGGCCAGATTGGACGACATGTTTTTCTGCACGGTCTGCAAATCGTTTCCCGTCGCTACAAACTTAATGTTCCAAATGCCCAAATCGGCTTTGACGTCCATTTCGGCCAGCCCTTTGACAGTTACGAAATTGTCACGCAGCCGGGCCTGATAGTAATAATACCCCGGAAAAAAACCGCCCAAAGCCACACCGGCCGCCAAAATAACGAACGCCCACAGTCTTTTGCAGCCTTTTCCGCCGCAGTCATTAATATTTTCAGCCATTTTCAATCTCCCTGGTTAATCAATATAATTGATAGTAATCACGCCGCGGAATTAAGTCAACCGCCGCCGCAAACATTTATTAGGATTTTTATCCTTGACAAGCAAAAAAATTTGTGTTATCAGAAAAACATCACTTGCCATAAGTGTATCTGCAAAACAGCTTTCCGTCCCGAAAGCTGTTTTTTTTCGGAAACAAAAAACCGGCCGTTTCTCGCGAGCCGGATTTTTTTATTTTAAAACAGATTTTTGGAGAAACATATATGTCTGAAACTTTAGAAATAGGCAGCGTAAAACCGCGCATACGCTATGAAGGAGACGGTACGACGACCGAATTCAGCTTTGCGTTTACGATCTTCGACGAAACGGACGTTGACGTCTATGCCGACGACGCGCTGCTTACGGAAGGATACTCGGTCAGCCGCGAAACACAAGGCGGCCGCGTTATCTTCGACAAAGCACCGGCAGCCGGCACTATAATCACGCTGTACCGTAGTCTGGAACTCAAGCGAACCACAAACTTTCAGGAAGTAGGCCCCTTCCGAACCTCGAAAGTCAACCTTGAGTTCGACTATCAGCTCGCCTGCATGGAACAACTTCAGGATACCATCAGCCGTACAGTAACCTTCCCGCCCTATGCGCCCACCCAGTTAAACGTCGCTCTGCCGATGCCGGTACCCGGCAAAGCGATTATCTGGAACGCCGAAGGCAACAGCCTGCAAAATTCCACGATTGAAATAGAAAAACTGACCACATGCTACGACGACGTGCTGAAAAAAGCCCAGGAGGTACATAACAACGCCGCAGCTGCCGCCACTGCCTGTCAAAAAGCCGAAACCGCCGCCAAAACCGCTGTCAGCTGTGCCGACCTCCTGCAAAAACGCGCCGAAACGATTTATACGGCGCAAAAAGATCTGGGCAACACTTCCGGCGCCTGCTGCGTTGCCGTCGAACCGGGCATTTTCGAATATAAGGCCACTCCCGCGGGAAACACCGATTTCAGCTTCAATTTTGACAATTGCGATACCGGCATGATTATCAGCTTTTCGCTGCTGCTCAACCAAAACGCCGGAAACTACACCTATTCCTATACTTTTCCGGAAACCTCGTCATTTCAGTGGCTCGACGGACTCTCCGCCTCGCCGTCCGGCAGCTATCTGATGACCTTCCGGCGCTACCCCGACGGCCGCGTTCTGGGGGTTGCCAACGGAGTGATAGCGTCATGACCCTGATGGGAAAATCCAATCCTCTGGGCGGAGCCGTCTGCGCTTATACGCCCGGAACCATCCTGTTTGACGGCAGCAACGGCGATTCGGCCACGCTGCAGATGAAAAAGGGATTTTACTTCATTCGCGGTCAGGGTGCCGGCGCCGGCGGCGGCAACTGCGGCCTTTACGGAACCGGCGGCGGAGGCGGTTCCGGTGCCGGTTTTGAAGGAAACATCTATATCGCCGACAACCAAAACGACGTAAACTGTTACGCGGGCATCGCCGAAGAAGCCAACCGTAAAGACGGCGAAGCCAGCTATATCGGCGGGTTGATAAACATGGGCGGCGGCCATATCGGCGGTTCGGACAACGGTGTCGCCGGCGCCGGCGGCACACTGACAATATCAGGAAACATTCTGGTAATTTCCAGCCGGGTAAGCTCCGACGGCAATCCCGGCAACCAGACCACCGGCAGCAACGGCACCAAAGGCGGCGCCAACTCCGTACTCACCAATTCCGGCGCCGGCATCGCCAACGCCGCTTTTGCCGAACGCTGCGCCACCGCACCCGGAGCCGGAGGAGCCGGCGGACGACAGTGGGACGGCAACGGCGGCTACGGCAAATACGGCGAACTGAAAATCCAATACCTGAAACCCAAACCATAGACAAAGGATAATATCATGTATGCAAAACTCATAAACGGCAAACTGACCCCGGCACCGGCAAACCTTTGCAAAGACGGCACCGTTTACCAGAACTACAATCTGGAAAGCAACGCCGCCATGCTGCTGGCCGACGGTTACAAACCGGTTGCAGAAATGCCGGCACCGGACGAAATGAAAAAACCGAAAAAATACTATGTCGAAAACGAAAACCAGATAACGGCAGTCTATGTCGAAACTTACGTCGAACCGGATTACCGGAGCAAACGAGCCGCTGAATATCCCGACTTCAGAGAATATCTCGACGCTGTCGTAAAAACCAGTTCGGAAGACGAAACCATGGCCGCGGCAGGAAAAACGCAGCTGCAGACCTATTGCCGCCTGTGTCTGGAAATAAAACAAAAATATCCCAAAGAATAAAAGGAAACCGGCCGTTGGCAGCAACGGCCGGCCGCTCTGCTTACCGCTCCAACTGCCACATGGTTCGGATAATCTCTTCAATATCCGTATATTCCGGACGCCAGCCGAGCAGCTTTTCCGCCTCGGCGGAAGACGCCGTCAACATCCCCGGATCACCGGCCCGGC
>FR885440.1:34335-42022 GCA_000436375.1 Azospirillum sp. CAG:239
CCCGGCGGCCGGTATATTCAATATTCAGCTTTTTTCCGGTTACCTTCTCGGCCGCGGCAATTATCTCTTTAACCGTCGTCCCCCTGCCCGTACCCAGATTCAGACAGGCGGAACAACCGCCTTCATGCAGGTGTTCGACAGCCAGCACATGCGCCCGCGCCAAATCGGTCACATGAATATAATCGCGGATGCAGGTTCCGTCACGGGTATCATAATCCGTACCGAACACCATAAGCTTCTCCCTCCGGCCGGCCGCGGTATCCATAATAATCGGCAGCAGATTCTGCGAACCGACTTCCCGGCCTCTGATGCTCCCTTCTGCATCATAACCGACCGCATTAAAATAACGCAGTGCCAGATAACGGAAATTTTTCAGCCGGCCGTACCACTCCATGTACTTTTCAATGTCATATTTGGTAAAACCGTAAAAATTAATCGGCCGGAGCGGATGTTTTTCGTCAATCGGCAGATATTCCGGCATTCCATAAACCGCCGCCGACGAAGAAAAAACCATATTTTCCACACCGTTTTTCAGCATCGCCTTCATAATGTTCAGCGAACCAGTAATATTGTTTTCGGCATAGAGTTCCGGTTTTTCCATCGATTCGCCGACGGCTTTTTTGGCGGCCAGATGCACCACCGCTTCCTGTCCGGCCATTGCTTTGTCCAGCGCCGCAAAGTCAAGGATATCGGCTTCGACAAAAGCCGCTTCGGCAAACAGATTGATTTTCTGTCCGCTGGAAAGATTATCATAAACCGTAACACTGTGCCCGCTTTGCAACAGCGCCTTAACGACATGGCTGCCGATATATCCGGCGCCGCCGACGACCAAAACCTTAACCATCAGCGTTTCCTCATTTCATGCCGATGCAGGAATAGTCAAAACCGGCCGCCCGAACCGCACCCGCATCCAGCATATTGCGCAAATCTAAAATCCTGTGGGTTTTCATCATGCTGCGAATTTTATTCAGATCCGCGGTTTTGAAATCTTCCCACTCGGTTAAAATAACCAAAACATCAGCGCCCCGACAAGCCTCGTATTCGTCCGGCGCATATGTCACTTCGTCGCCAAGCTGCTTACGGGCGTTATCCATCGCTTTCGGATCATAAACCGTCACGTTTTTAGAATGTCTGAGAATTTCGCTCAAAATTTCCATCGCCGGCGATTCGCGGCAGTCGTCGGTACCGCCTTTGAAAGCCAGCCCCCACACGGCGATTCGGCCGTCGCGGCTGCCGTTCAGCGCAGCGATAACCCGCTTGCCCATGCTGATTTTCCGCTCATCATTTTTGGCAATCGTCGTCTCAATCAGATTCAAATGCGCGCCGTATTTACGGCCCATTTGCGCCATGGCGTTGGTGTCTTTCGGAAAACAGGAACCGCCGTACCCCGGTCCCGGATTCAAAAATTTCCGGCCGATACGCGAATCAAGTCCCATACCCCGTGCTACTTCACGAATATCCGCACCGGCTTTTTCACAAAAGTCGGCCATTTCGTTAATATAATGAATTTTCATTGCCAAAAAGGCATTGGAAGCATACTTAATGGTTTCCGAAGACTTGCGGTTAACCAGCAAAAATTCGGTCTTTCCCGCAAACGGGGCATACAGTTTCAGCAGAACGTCCTTCGCTCTGTCGCTGTCGGCGCCGATGACAATCCGGTCCGGATGGAAAAAGTCATGTACGGCAAAGCCCTCGCGCAAAAACTCCGGCAGCGAAACCACGTCAAAATCGGCCGTCGGATTAACCCTGCGGATAATCGCCTCGACCTCGTCGCCGGTACCGACCGGAACCGTCGACTTGGTTGCCACAACCGTATAACCGTCCAGATAACCGGCCAATTCCTCGGCCGCGGCATAAATATACTTCAAATCGGCTTCCTTGGTAACCGGATGCGGCGGCGTACCGACTGCCAGCATAACCACGTCCGCGCCGCTGACCGCCTTTGCCATATCCAGCGTAAAAGACAATAAGCCGCCTTTCAGATGCTTCTGAAACAGCTCCTCCATTCCGTCTTCATAAATCGTGGCTTTCCCGGCCGACAAAGCCTCCACTTTTTCGGCAATCTTGTCAACGCAGACAACCGTATTTCCCAACTCGGCAAGCCCAATGCCCGTCGGCAGCCCCACATAACCGGTTCCAATAATCGCAACTTTCATTTTCAGTCCTTAGTTCAGTCAAAAGATAGCGACATTTTAACAATCACAGCCTGAAAAGCAACGGAATTATCCCGCCTGTCCACCACAGAAAATTATTTTATTCGCAAAATCAGTATCAGATGACCGCTAAACAGGTTTTTAATCCGTCGACGGCGGACGACACGATACCCCCGGCATACCCGGCGCCTTCGCCACAGGGATAAAGCCCTTTAATATTTGCCTCGAAATGTTCGTCGCGCATTATGCGTATCGGCGACGAACTGCGGGTTTCCACGCCGGTAAGCACGGCATCAGCCGCAGCAAAACCGTGCAGTTTCCCGTCCATTTCGACAATGGCGCGACGCATCGTTTCCGTCACAAAATCCGGCAGCACTGCGGAAAGGTCGGTAAACCTGACGCCGGGACGATAAGACGGATTAACGTTTCCGACTGCCGTCGAAACCTGTTTTTTCAGAAAATCGCCGACCAGCTGCGCCGGCGCCCGATAATCGCCGCCGCCGGCCCTGAACGCCGCCTCTTCCAGACGGCGCTGAAAATACATTCCGGCCAAAGGATGCGCACTGCCGAAATCCCGAGGTTCAACACCGACCAGCAAGGCTGCGTTGGCGTTTTCCCTGTCACGGGCAAATTCACTCATGCCGTTGGTAACCACCTGTCCCGGCTCGGATGCCGCCGCAACGACCATACCGCCCGGACACATACAGAAAGTATAGGCCGAGCGGCCGTTGTCAAAATGCGCCGCCAGCTTGTAATCAGCCGCGCCCAATGCCGGATGTCCGGCAAACCTGCCGTATTGCGCCGCATCAACCGACTTTTGGGCATGTTCAATTCTTACCCCGACCGAAAATGGTTTCTGTTCAATATACACACCGTTTTTGTGCAGCATTTCAAAGGTGTCGCGCGCACTGTGCCCCACCGCCAATATCAACTTGTCTGCCGGCTGTTCGTAAATTTCGCCGCCCGGCGCGGCAATTTTCAAACCTGTCAGTTTGCCGTCGCGGATAATCAAATCCTCCAGACGGTTTTCAAAACGGTATTCTCCGCCCAGAGAAATTATCTTCTCTCTGATGCGGCGAACCACCACCGCCAGCTTATCCGTTCCGATATGCGGTTTGGCAAGATACAAAATTTCCTCCGGCGCCCCGGCCGCCGCCAGTTCCTGCAAAACCCGGGCGGTAAAGTCGTCCTTTTTGATGCCCGTCATCAGCTTGCCGTCCGAAAAAGTGCCGGCGCCGCCTTCTCCGAACTGCACGTTGGATTCCGGTTTCAAATGCCCGGTCTGCCAAAAAGCCTCAACGTCTTTCCGACGCTCGGACACAGCTTTGCCCCGCTCCAGCAAAATCGGCCTCAGCCCCGCTTCCGCCAGTGCCAAACCGGCAAACATTCCTGCCGGACCGGTTCCGGCAACCACCGGACGCAGCCCTCCGGCCAACGGTTTTGTTGCAAAAGACAAAGAAGCGGTTTCCTTAATCTGCACAATGTCTTTCCAAGCCAAAATCGAGGCAATGTAATCCTCGTCGCCGAAAACCTCCATATCCAGCGCATAAACAAACTGTACATTGCTTTTATTTCGCGCATCGACAGATTTTTTGGCTATTTTCAGGCTTTTAATGCGTTCAGGTTCAAGCCCCGTCTTCATGGAAACGATTTCTTTCAGCCCGGCTGCATCTACGTCCAGATTGGCCTTAATATTATTAATCCGTATCATTTTTCCGCCTTTTGTCGGTTGATTGGCTAATTCTCTTGCCAATATACACAAATTGCGCTAAAAGTTAAGTCTAATTTAAAACGGAAAAAAACATGACTGGGGACTTGCAGCTTTTTATGCTCTGGAACAACGGCCGCCGGCTTGAAAAACAGATTCTCGCCGACATCAACAGCCGTTACGAAATCGTAGGCATCTGCGAAGTCTTCTGGCCGCCCAGACACTTCGCCCGCAATCTGGCGCGTTTCTACGGAAAGAACCTGCGCAAAGGCGCAAAAAAAATCAGAGAATGCGGAACCGGACCTTTTCTTGTCATCGTTGTCCGCGACCCGGCACCGCAATATTATGACGGCAAAAACATCAATATGAGCGACAGCAAATATCAATATCGCAAACTGTTTGGCGGCGGTTATATGGTTCATGCCAGCGACAACCAAACCGAAGCCTTTGAAAACTTCCTGCTGCTCAGCGGACGGGATATTGCCGAATTTGCAGCCGACGCCCCGGGAACCGTTCAAACCATCGGCGACCTTACCGGCGCCGTTCCCTGGAAAGACGAGGATGAAATCCGCACAATCTTAAATAAAATCCCCGGCTGCCGCCTGAACAGTTCCGGCCGCGTCTGGATTTTGCAAACCCCGAACCCCAACTTTGCCGGCCGGCTGCTCAATGCAAAAAAATGCTGGTTTGGCAAAAACCTCTTCCGATTGAAAATCGGCGGCAAAAAACAAAAAATCAGAATAATCCCTTCTTTTTAGGCTGGGGCTTTTCCGCCGCACCGGTATCTTCGTCGGGCGACGAAAAGAAAATGCGAAAAATCGGCCCGCGGTACATCCACAGGTTTATCACGCCCAAAACCACCGACAGCGAACCGAACAAATACAGCAGATAATACCAGTTCAGTTCGTTGGCGCTCATCATCACGTCCTGGCCGGAAATACGGATAAAGGCAATAGCTACCGCGGTTACGGCAAAACAAACCACAAAAGCCAGCGACCAAATGCGATTCAGGACATGAGGCTTGACCATAAAAGCCGTCAGTACATAAATCAGAAACATTGCCAGAAACAAATATAATTCCATAACCATTTCCTTTCCTCTGATACCCTGACCGAAAATATAATCAAAGCTCCGCATATTTCAATTCAACCCAACAAAAAAGGACTTTGACATAAATGTCAAAATCCTTTTTCGTTATTTTTGGTCTTACCACCATTTACAAATATAATAAATGATGCCGACAATAAAACCAATTACAAAACCGCCAACTCCCCATGAGAAGATTAATGTAGCGGCTAACCAGCCGAAAGCTCCGAAAACAATGCCAAACACACCGCCTAACGTAACCAGGCCGATTAATTTACCGAAAAAATCTCCTATGCCATCAAGAAAGAGAGCACAGAAGACAAAAATACTTACTATTGCGGCAACCCATATAAAGGTTGAATCGCAGCTAAGTTCAAATCCCATAATTATATTATTTTATTATTTTTAACACTAGACCGGCTATCTTCCAAATTCCGGCAAATATACTCACAATTGTCAAAGTACTTGCAATACTCCTGACGACGCCGGATGCATTTGGCAAAAGCGATGAAACACTGCCCCAAACCAAATACATGATGAAACCGACACAAACAAACGCCAGACCCATCAGCATCCAGACGGATATAAACCAGAACACCTTTTTGCCCAGTTTGACTAAACAAAAAAGCAAAGATTGACCTTTTTCCATGATATTTTTTTTATTTGTTATTATTCTTTTTTATTTATCTCTCAACCACACAATTCAACCATAATTCTTAATTTTGTAATAAGAATTATAGCATAAAAAACGACCTTTGACAACAGTTCCTGAACCGGTGGAATTTTAAACTTTTATGACAACGTTACAAAAAATTCAGAAAATCGCAAGGGAAAACATCCTCCCGTCGTCATCCTCGGGCGCAACATGCCGAAGCACAGGATGATGTCCAAACCATCCTCCCGTCGTCATCCTCGGGCGCAGCGAAGCTCGACCCGGGGATCTTTTTTTAGAGATTGTCGGGTCAAGCCCGATAATGACAAGCATTGATACATAAACGTATGTAAGTATTTATTTTATCCGCAAAATCTGTACGAAACGCCCATTATACAAGGTTTTAAAAAGTCGGCCAACGAGAATGTATCAACGCCTCAAGACTCTCGCTCGGCTGTCCGAAACGGGCATTATAAACCCAGAAATTGGCCAAAACCCGTTCAATATAAATCCGCGTCTGGCGCGAGGGTATCGCCTCGATAAACATCAGCGGATCGTTGCCGTATTTGACCTTTTTCTGCCATTTGTAAAGATTGCCCGGCCCGGCATTATAAGCCGTCGCCAGAAAGAACAGATTATTGCCGATAAAATCTTTTTCCATCAGATAACTGACATAACGCTGTCCCGTTTCCAGATTATATTCGGTCTCAAACAACGGACTGGTATCGCGGCGCAGACGACGATCCTTGGTCACGTAAATTGCCGTGCTGGACATCAGCTGCATCAGTCCTTTTGCCCCTGCGCCGCTCTGCGCTTTGGCATTAAAACCCGATTCCTGCCGCACCAGAGCCCACACCAGCGCCCGGTCGACACGCCAGCCGCTTTTCGGTTGCCAGTCCGGATCCGGATAGGCAATGCAGTCATAATATATCTCCCTGTCATTGTCTTTAATCCGATTGGAAATAACTATCCCCAGAGAATGCATGTTATACTGTTGGGCGATAAACAAAGCCGCCTCGCGCTGGCGCTCGTTCATCGCATCCAAGTCGCCGCGCAGTTCCTTCTCGGCCAATTCCTGCTGCTTGGCATGTATCAGGATAATCGCCCGCCGAATTGACGGAGATGCCACCAGCTCGCTGACATAGTTGTAATTGCTGAAATCGTTAAGATAAGCCAGACTGTCCCAATTGTATTTCAAAGGGTTGCCCAATTGATAATTGGCCAAGATGCCGTAAAACGTTCGACGATATTTGGAAGCCATATTTAAGTACTTTTTAGCCTGCCTGGCATCGCCGATTTTATCATAAGCGCGATATGCCCAATAAGCGCCGGCAGCAATCAGCCACTCGTCATTATCGCTTTTGGCGCCGAGTTTTCCGAAATTAATGCCGGCCTCCTTATACTTTCCCTGCCGCCAGAAAGCCAGCCCCCTAAACCACAGGCCGGTCGCATCCTGACTGCGCCGCGCCGGTTTTGCCGACCATTTCAGCGCCAGCTTATCCTCGCCGTCCAAAAAATAAACCGTTGTCAGCGTTGCCGCCATCGCGTCCCACTCCCGGTCGGGAACCGCCATGCGGAAAGCTCTGTTTTCCAAAATGGCACGGGCTCTCAGGGTCTTGCCCTGATTAATGTACTTCAGGAAACTGTTCACGCTGCGGCGCACCAGTTGCCGCTTGGCCGGCGGTAATTCTTCATAATCGTTGTTATACCAGCTGTAAGGCGTACGGTTGATTTTGGAAAGGCTGTCCGGCCGCGGCAGCGGCTCTTTCGCACCCTTGCGCAGCGCCAATGCGTAAATGCGTGCCGCCTGCGGATGATCGCTGTACTTTTCCAGCCAGGATTTAAGCTCGGCATAATCCGACTTATAGGTTCGCGACAAATATTTCTCTGCCAACACATGCCCCATCAAAATCGGATTTTCAACATCTTCGCTCAGTTCTTCGGCCTTGTCGATGTCTTCGGCCTTAATTGCACGGAAAATTTTTTTGTAGAGCGTAATATCATCGGGGTCAATCGTCAGACTGTCCAAAATCTGATTATAACAAACCCGATCGATAACCGCAAACGGCGCAGCCGCCGCATCGGCGG
>FR885440.1:42047-46669 GCA_000436375.1 Azospirillum sp. CAG:239
CAGCCGCCGCATCGGCGGTTTTTCCAAACAGAAACAGGACTGCAAAGCCCGTAAGCAGAATTTTCTTCAACAATTTTACAAACCCGAAAGATACCGGCCAAAGACGGTTATTTCTTCAGCCAGCGGATTTTATTTGCACAAGCGCTTTGAGACAGCCCCTTGACCCGGCAGCGATTGACGATGACATTCGGAATCTTGTCCATCGAATAGCAGCCGTCGCCGACCAGCGTATAGTCAAAATACGTTTCCGTATTCGGCATGACCTCGTTGTAGCTCAGGGTTGTCTCCATTTCCGGCCATTTCAGACGGAAACTGAGATTATTGATTTTATTTTCCAGCGTATGCAGAACGATAAACCGAACATCGCACATTACCAGACCGCCCATGGTCCGGTTAATTTTGAAATCTTTGTAAAACAGGAAGATCAGGCTTTCCTCTTCGGCAGGAGGCTTCTCGCCTTTGGCATAAACCCTGCGAATAGCGCTCGTGCCGCGCTTGCCGGCCAACGACTTGCTGAGTGCCTCGGCAGCGCTTTTGCGCGCGTCCTGCGCCGCCTGAGCTCCGGTTTTGTCAACGCTCAAATCCGGCATTTCCGTACTTTTTGCCGCCGGTTGGGCTGCCTGCGACCGACGAGGGTTCGCCCAACTGTTGTTAAACCGCGGCGCAGCCGGCTGATTTTCTTCCGCCGTCGGAACTGCGGCGTCTTCAAACATCTGCGCCGACAAAGGAACCGCACCGGCAAATATCATGACTGCCGCCGCCGCACAACTTCTAAGCCACAGATTTTTCGCCATCTTCCGCTCCCGTTGCCGTTACTTGATTTCCGCCAGCGTCTGTGTCAGAGCATCCATGCTTTTTACGGCCTTTTTATATTGCTCTTCCATTTCCTTTTCCTGACTGGCGCGTTCTTTTATGTCCGAATTTCTCTGCGTCGTATACGAAATCGGTTTGAAATCGGTGTAATACTCCGGATTTTCCTGAGAAATAAAGCGAAACAGCCCGTTGCAGGTATCGCCCGAATTGAATGAAGCATTGCCGGTCTGCTTAATCGCGCAGGATTTGACGTTAATCGACAAATCGTCCAGCAGAATATAACAACGGTCGGTTTTCAGCGACTGTCGAACCGTAATCTGCTTATAAGCTTTAATTGCCGGCATGTTAATCGATGCCGTCAGCTGCAGGGGATTGCCGTTCTGCGTATAGGAAAAATCGGCGTCAATGTCTTCGCCGTTCTTGTGCTTTTCGGCACTTTCTTCCTTCTCGGCGTTGACAACGTCAATCAGCGAATTGTCCACCCAGGTCAAATCCAGCTGCGCGCCGTTAATATCCTTGTTGGAGCGATTGTAAAACGTAACGTAAAAGTCGCAGGCGTTAACTTCGTCGCCCTTGGAGTTCCTGATGGGCTTGACGTCATGAACCTTAAACAGAATGGCCTCGTCTTCTTCCTCATGCGCCGGCGGCGTTTTCGCATCGGCAGTCTGAGCGTTGGCCGCACCGGCAGCCAGCATCAAACCGGCAATTCCTGATAAAAACGTGTTCTGAATCTTCATTGTCATTCCCTTAGCTGTTTACGCGTATAAACTGTAACTTTTTTCAAATAATAATCTACTTTATTTTAATTTACCAACAATTTATGAACAAAAGGATAATATCATTGCATAATTTTCTGCTGCATCCGCAAAAGATCTGTCCATGCTTTGGCTTTCTGCGCCGCATTGCGCAACAGGTATGCCGGATGGAAACTGGCCAGAACCGGCACGGTTTTGCCGTCGCTCTTTCGATACTCCAGCCATTTGCCGCGCAGCCGCGAAATCGGCTCCTCGTTGTCCAGCAGGGCATTTGCGGCACTGCCGCCCAAAACGATGATAACTTCGGGATTAATCAGCTCGATTTGCCGTTTCAAAAACGGCAGACAGACGGCAATTTCGCCGTCCGTCGGCGTCCTGTTTCCAGGCGGACGCCAGGGCAGAACGTTGGTAATATAGCACGACGTCCGGTCAACGTTGACCGCTTTCAGCATCTTGTCCAAAAGTTGTCCGCTGCGGCCGACAAACGGCAGTCCGATTCTGTCCTCGTCCGCCCCCGGCGCTTCGCCCACCAGCATAATTTTCGAATTGGGATTGCCGCCGCCGAAAACGGTTTTGTTGGCGGTCAGTTTCAGGGCGCAGCCCTCAAATTTCTCAACCATCTCCCGCAGTTCCTCCAACGTCTGCGCTTCCGCGCAGAGTTCGCGGGCGTTTTTGCAGGCCGAAATCGTCGCCTGAGCCAGATCTGTCGTTGCCGCGCGCGGCGCCACGCTGTCTTCGGCACGCGTCGTCAGCGCCGGTCTGGGTGCCGGTTCGGCTTTCGGCTTAGGCGCTTCCAGACCGAACGGAACCTCGCCGAACGTTTCGTCAACGCCGGCGGTAACATACCATTCCAGAATTTCCCTTATGCTTAAATTGTTTTCCATAACCTGTTAAATTAAAGCAAATCAAAATATTTTCAAGAATAATCCTTGCTTTATGATATAAATTATTTATTTACACACTATATGTAAAATAATTCAAATTGTTATTGTATGATTTTAAAACTTATATAGAATATTTTAAGATTTTGGGCAGATTCCTGCCAATAAACGGGAAACATTCAGCTATGGCAAAATTCGGCTACATATTCGCCTTCATCGTCGGCGTCATTGTTTTCAACTCCTGCACGCAGCAGCCCGAGTTTACGTCGCATCAGTCCGAAAACTTCATCATTCGGCAGCCGGAGCTGAAAAAAGCCTACGGCGCCTATCTGGCCGGAAGGGTTGCCCACCTTCGCAAAAACTTTAACGTCGCTGCCGACTATTATATGGAAGCCCTTAACGAAGATCCCGAAAACAAAGAGCTTCTCGGCCGCGTTTATGTCATACTCGCTTCCAAAGGCCGCATTTCCGAGGCTGCCAAATACGCCGAAATCTCGCTCAAAAAAGGCGATAAAAACAACTTTACCTATATTATCATGGCCGTCGACGAAATGAAAAAAGGCCGCTACGAACAGGTCAACGAAACCGTCGGCCATCTGGACGGTCCCGTCTACAAGGAATTTATCATTCCGCTCATGTCCGCCTGGGCTTACGCCGGTCTCAACCAGCCGGACAAAGCGCTTAAAACGCTTGCCGTCCTCGACAAAGAACCGAGCTTCCGCGCCTTATACCATTTCCACGCCGGCATGCTGAACGATTACTTTGACCGCACGGACGAGGCCCGTCGCCATTACGAAATCATAGTCAACGACGAAAGCATGGAAATGTCTTTCCGTTCGTTGCAGGTCATAACCAATTTCTACATTCGCAACGGCGAAAAAGACAAGGCGGTTCAGCTGGCGACGCGTTACACCGACGAAAAACTCCTGGCCGACATGCTGAACAAGCTTGCCCGCAACATCCGCCGCGCCGTTCCCAAAAAAACCGCAAAAATCGTCGACAACCCGAACATCGGCATGTCCGAAGCGCTGTTCAGCATTGCCGCAACACTCCGTCAGGGAACCGCCGGCATTGATCTTGCGCATATTTTCATCAGCCTGTCGATCTACGCAAACCCCAAATACGACCTGGCCAAACTTCTTCTTGCCGACATTCTCGAAAGCCGCGAAATGTATGCCGAGGCCAACGGCATCTACGACGAAATCGACGAAGATTCGGAAGCTTACTATTCCGCGCAGGTCAAAAAAGCCGGCAATCTGGTTACCATGCAGGACTACGCGGCCGCCGAACTTCTGTTGAAATCGCTGACGCTGGAAAACCCGCGCAACTATCAGCTGCTGCTCGATTTGGGTGATGTTCTGCGCATTCGCAACAAGCAGGACGAAGCCGTCTCTTATTATAAAGACGCCATTAAATCTCTGCCCAAAATCGAAAATCAGCATTGGGTTCTGTTCTACGCCCTCGGAATTTCATACGAAAGTCTGGGCGAATGGAAAGAAGCGGAAAAAAACTTCCGCAAATCGCTGGCATTAAGCCAAAACCATTACCTCGTGCTCAATTTTCTGGGCTACAGTCTGCTGAAACACGGTAAAAACGTCGACGAAGCTTTTGGGATGATTGTCGATGCCTACAACCAGATTCCCAACGACGGGCATATTACCGACAGCCTTGGCTGGGCTTTCTATCGTCTCGGACAATATGACAAAGCGATTGAATATCTGGAAAAAGCGGCCGAACTTGAACCGTCCAACGCGCTCATCAGCGACCATCTGGGCGATGCCTATTGGTTCGGCGGACGCAGAAACGAAGCCGTTTTTCAGTGGAATCACGCCCTGATTCTGGAAGACGATTCCGGCGAACTCGACAAAAGCAAAGTCAGAGAAAAACTGGCTTCCCGCAACGTCGACAACAAAGTGCTGAAATATACGCCGGCCGTCGTTAACGAAAAAATATCCCAGATAACCAAAGAATAATTTAATCAAGCCCCTCGGAAGAGGGACTTTTTTTCTTTGTCATCCTCGGGCTTGACCCGAGGATCTCCTTTACAGATTCCCCGGTCAAGCCGGGGAATGACGAAAGAGATAGAAGGTACGGGAACGACAGGAAAGAATAAAAGTACAGGAATGACGGTATTATTTTTTCTTCTGTCATCCTCGGACAAGCGCAGCGCGTT
>FR885441.1 GCA_000436375.1 Azospirillum sp. CAG:239
GGCGGACGAAATCAAACAGACGTGTGGGAATTTCCCCGGCCACAAAAAAGCGCTCTGCATCCGACAATGAAGCCTATCGCACTGGTTGAAAGAGCCATCCGCAATTCCAGCCGGGTAACAGACATCGTCTTGGATACCTTCGGCGGCAGCGGTTCAACGCTGATTGCCTGTGAAAAAAGTGGTCGGCGCTGCCGAATGATTGAACTCGATGAGAAATACGTCGATGTCATCATTAAGCGCTGGGAAGAATATTCCCGAAAAAAAGCCGTTCATGAACAAACCGGCAAAAGTTATGAAGAACTTAAGATTGAAAGAGAAAAGGAAGAAAAACTCACAGAAAAGGCTCCTGAATAGACAGGAGCCTTACTTTTTACGGGATAGCAATGAAATTCTTGGCTTGGTTTAGTTGTGGGGTTACGTCGGCAGTTGCCTGTAAACTGGCGATTGATAAATATGGCGATGATGTTGACATCTGGTATATCGAAACCGGTGCGGCTCATTCGGACAACCAACGATTTATTGAAGACTGCGAAAACTGGTATGGCAGGAAAATTCTGACAGCCCGGCATCCTAAGTTTAAGAATCCTTTGGAAATTGCTGCTATTGAAGTTTTTAATACACCGTGGGGTGCTCCCTGCACTAAATACTTAAAAAAGGAAGTTCGCCAGAGAATTGAAAGAAATTACACTCAACCGATTCACGTATTCGGCTTTGAGTATAATAAAAAAGAAATTAACCGAGCCTTTAGGTGGAAGCAGCAGAATTCCTCAAGAGTTTATTTTCCGCTTATTGAACAAGGGTGGAATAAACGGCGTTGCCTGCAGGAACTTTTACTTAACAAGATTGAAATCCCGGCCATGTACCGGATGGGATACAATAACAACAACTGTATCGGCTGTTTCAAAGGCGGCAAAGGGTATTGGAACAAAATACGGACAGATTTCCCGGACATTTTCAGGCAGACTGCCGATTTGGAACGGAAAACCGGACATACCTGTCTCAAAGATCATGGCAAACAACTCTATCTGGCTGAATTAGAACCAGATGCAGGTAAACATCAAAGTATTGATATTCCCGAATGCGGAATATTTTGTGAACTTGAAATGGCCGGATTGCCAATCAAAAATATTAACGAAATTTTAGAATTTATAAAATTTAACCCGGAAAACCAATGAATACAGCAAAATAAACTGTGATAAACAAATGATGAAAACATGGAAATCTCGATTAGAGCTTATGCCACCCGCAAAGGTATCTCCGATACCGCTGTTCGTAAGGCAATCAAATCCGGGCGGATAACGCTCACCAAAAACGGGAAAATCAATCCGGCGTTGGCTGACCGGCAATGGGAAGCCAACACTGACCCCGCTCAAGTTTATGCTATTAAAGAGGATTCACCAGCACGAGCCGCTTCTTCTGAAACGGCATCATCGGCAAGTTCTGGCAGCATCGGCGTTTCTTACCAGCAAAGCCGGGCTATTCGGGAAGCCTACGAAGCCCGTCTTAAAAAATTAGAATTTGACGAACGCACCGGAAAGTTGATTTTCACGGAAACCGTCCAACGGGAAGCCTTTAATGCCGCCCGGAAAACCAGAGATATGATCCTGAATGTCCCGGATAAGGTCATTCCGCTGCTGATTGGCAAGACTGATATTCATGAGATGAAAGAGATTTTACGGAAAGAACTGCTGCGAACCTTAGAGAATCTGGCGAATTTGTTTGATGGAAATCGAGACTGACAGCTTTTTCAACTACGGATTTGCAAAAGGAATACGCCCAGATCCGGACTATACCGTCGACGAATGGGCCGATGCGCACCGCATTTTATCTTCTGTATCTTCAAGCGAACCCGGGCCGTGGCAAACCTCCCGCGTTCCGTATCTTCGGGAAATCATGCGTTGCCTGTCTCCCTCGCATCCTTGCGAGCGTGTCATTTTAATGAAAGGCGCCCAAATCGGCGGTACTGAATGCGGCAATAATTGGATGGGATTTGTCATCCACCATACTCCTGGCCCGATGCTAATTGTCAATCCGACGGTTGAAATGGCCAAACGAACCTCAAAAATGAGAATTGATCCGGCAATTGACAACTGCCCATCACTCAGAGAGTTGGTTAAAAGCCCGCGAACCAGAGACAGCGGTAATACGGTCTTAATGAAAGAATTTCCCGGCGGCGTTTTGGTTTTGACCGGAGCCAACTCGGCGGTCGGCCTGCGTTCCATGCCTGTCCGCTATTTGTTTTTGGATGAGGTCGACGGATATCCGAATGATGCCGGGGACGAAGGCGATCCGGTAGATTTGGCCATCCAACGTACGGCAACATTTTCGAACCGCAAGATTTTTCTGGCTTCTACCCCGACACTCAAGAACTACAGCCGGATTGAAAAGGCTTTTCTTGAGGGAGATCAGCGTTACTTTTTCGTTCCCTGTCCGGTTTGCGGTACAATGCAAACCTTAAAATGGTCAAACATTAAATTTGAAAGCGGATGTCCTGAAGCCGCATGTTATGAATGCGAAAAGTGCAAATCGCTATGGCAAGACTATCAAAAAGCCGAGATTTTGCAAAAAGGCGAATGGATAGCAACGGCTCCTGACCGCTCAAACGGCAAAATTGTCTCATTCCACCTGTCCTCGCTCTACAGCCCGCATGGTTGGACATCTTGGGGAGACATAGCCAGTGAGTTTGTCAAAGTCCATAAAGACCCGGCTCGTTTGCAGGTTTGGACGAATACCAAACTGGCCGAAACTTGGGAAGATCAGTCCGGAGAATCCATAGATCCGACCGGATTGATGTCACGGCGAGAAAATTACGGCCCGAAAATCCCGATGAATGTGGTTATTCTGACCTGTGGCGTTGACGTGCAGGATGACCGCTTGGAATTAGAGATTGTCGGTTGGGGCAAAGACGAGGAATCGTGGTCGATTGATTACCACGTCTTACATGGAGACCCGTCAACCCCTCAGCTCTGGGATGATTTGGACAGCATTTTGCAAAGGACATATGAGCATGAACGTAATATTGCACCTCTTTCTATTGCTGCAACTTGTATTGACAGTGGTGGTCATTATACAGATCACGTTATTACATTCTGCGGTGAAAGACTGCATCAGCGCGTGTTCGCAATCAAGGGAAGCAGTTCGGGCTTTGGTGTACCGATTTTTCCAGCGAGAGCCTCCCAAAACAAAAGATTGAAGAAACCAGTGTATGTTATTGGCGTGAATGACGCCAAACAAACGCTCATGCAACGGCTGCGAATTAAAGAACCCGGACCAGGCTGTTGGCACTTTCCAATTGACCGGGATGCCGAATGGTTTACACAGGTTACGGCAGAGGTTATCAAAACCCGGATGGTTAAAGGACGGCCGGTTCGGGAATGGGTACCCAGAACAGAAGGACATCCCTGCGAAGCCTTGGACTGCCGCGTTTATGCTTTTGCAGCGTTGCGCGGGTTAATGCGAAATTGGAAGTTTGACCTGAATGCTGCATTTGAACGTCTCCAAAGCTATCCGCTTAAAAACGGTCAAATTCCGGCAGGTAAAGCCGTTAGTCAAACAGCAGCTGCTCCGACAATTCGGTCGAGAGTTAGAAGTAAAGGAATCAGTTTATGAAATCTTATAAAGAACAGCTTGAAGAAATCCAAAAAGCGATTTCGGATATTCTTTCCGGTGCGCAGGAAGCTTCTTACAACGGGCAAAAAGTCAAAAAAGCGGACTTAAATGTCCTGTTTACGCAAGAAAAGTATTTGCGGGGCAAAGTGTCCCGCGATCCAAGCGGCGGTGGAGACGGAGAGTCCGGCGGCGGCACCAGCAGCGGCCGCAGCGGCATCCGTGTTCGCGGTATTACTCCGGTATAATGGTCAGGCAATATGAAAAAACTTGAAATAAAACCAAATTTTATTGACAAAGCGTTCTCGTATTTTGCACCGGTTCACGGATTGCGACGCTTGGAAGCCCGTACCCGGATGGCTATGGTAGGCGGATATACCGGAGCAAGGCTCGACCGGCGGCAAACAAAAGCTTGGCGGACAGCTGACGGCTCTGCGGACAATGTAACTTTGCCTGATCTGCCGATGTTGCGCGAACGATCGCGAGATTTGCTGCGCAACGCCCCGCTGGCAACCGGCGCGGTTAATACGGTGGTCACCAACGTTGTCGGTACCGGACTTCGGGTACAAAGCAATATTGACCGTGAGGTCTTGAAACCGTTTATGAAAACCGAGGAAGCTTTTGACAAATGGGAACGGGAAGCCGAAAGAATCTTCCGGCACTGGGCGGAAAGCACAAATTGCGATGCTACGCGCTACCAAACTTTTACGGAACTGCAAAACCTGATTATCCGCTCCTGTTTGGAAAGCGGCGATATTTTTGTTGTCCGCCGCTACATCAAACGGCCCAATGCTTTGCTGGGCTTGAGTCTGCAGTTGGTTGAAGCTGACCGGGTGGCAAATCCGAATTTTCAAATGGATACGTCAAAACTCAGCGGCGGCGTGGAACTAGACGATAACGGAGCGCCGGTTGCTTATTATATATATAAGCGTTTTCCCGGCGATTATACCGAAGGAAGCAACGAATATGTCCGGGTTCCGGCTTTCTCAAAAGACGGAGAACGGCAGGTGTACCATATTATGAACCGTATCCGTCCGGGATTGACCCGCGGTGTTCCTTACCTAGCACCGGTTATCGAAACACTCAAACAACTCGATAAATATTCGGAAGCCGAGATTATGTCTGCCGTGGTTTCGGCAATGTTTACCGTCTTTGTCAAGAGCGAATCTGAAGACGGGCTGGCTCCCTTTGGCGGGCAAACCGACAGCACGAATGACAATGATTATAAGCTTGGCGTAGGTGCCATTCTGGATTTGCAGCCAAACGAAAGTATTGAAATTGCCGATCCTAAGCGTCCGAATCAGGCGTTTGACCCATTTGTCCAAGCTGTTTTGCGACAAATCGGTGTTGCGTTGGAATTGCCTTTTGAAATCCTGATCAAACACTTTACCGCCAGTTATTCCGCAGCACAGGCGGCATTGGTGGAAGCCTGGAAGTTCTTTTCGGCACGACGGCGATGGCTGGCAATCCAATTCTGTAAGCCGGTTTATGACATGGTTATCAGTGAAGCAGTAGCAAGGGGCATCTTGGATGCCCCTTGTTTTTTCTCGCATCCGCTTATTCGGGAAGCCTATCTCGGTGCAGATTGGGTCGGGCCGCCGCGCGGACAGATTGACCAGTACAAAGAAATCCGGGCTGCGGAAAAGAGAATCGAAATCGGCATAACAACGCTGGCTGAAGAAACAGCAGCCCTGACCGGCGGCGATTGGGAGCGGAAACATCCGCAAACAGCCAAAGAACATATGATGCGCAAATCATTAAAATAAGGAAAACCAATGAGAAGTTTATTATCACTCGGCAAATATTGGGCAATTGAGCCTGATACCTTTAATAATCTGGAAGCATTAGTTTCAAAGGATGCGCCGGTTTTGGAGAATACGCGAACCGTCCGAATCCAGAATGGCGTGGCAGTTATCCCGGTCAGCGGAGTTATTACCGGCAGGATGGACTTTTTGACCTATGTTCTCGGCGGCACGGCACTTGATATTCTGGCGAAAGATTTCCGAACCGCTTTGGAAAACAGCGATGTTCGGGCAATTATACTTGATTTTGACAGTCCCGGCGGAATTGCTGTCGGACCGGCAGAAATGGCTGATATGATTTTCAATGCGCGCGGAAACAAGCCAATCATCTCATATGTTGGCCGAAACTGCTGCTCGGCAGCTTATTGGCTAGCCTCGGCTGCAGATAAGATTGTCGTGCATCCGGCGGCTTTGCTCGGCAGCATTGGTGTGGTAACCGCCGTACCGGTACAGGAACAACCGGACGAAAGCGGCACTAAATGTTATGAAATCGTTTCTTCTAACGCCAAAGCCAAACGTCCGGATCCGCGCACGGAAGACGGAATCAAAACAATTAAGGCAGAGCTTGATGCTCTGGAAGCACAATTCATCGGCAGCGTTGCCAAATTTCGCAACATCTCGGAAGAAAAAATCCGAAATGATTTTGGCAAAGGCGCCGCCATGATAGGCCATGAAGCTCTCCAACGAAGCATGGCCGACGAGCTTGGCTCGTTTGAGAGCGTTCTTGCTTCTCTAACTGTAACCTTTAAAAATGAAAGAAACATAACTATGGATAAGAAAACAGACACTCCCGTTGCTCCGGAGATTACGGCTTCCTATATCCAGAGCCAATATCCCGAAGTTGCAAAAGCCATTGCAGATGAAGCCTATAATAAAGGCATGGCAGATGGCAACAAAACAGCTGAAGAATCCTATAATAAAGGTGTTTTAGCCGAACGTGAACGTATCCTGGCAATTGAAAAAATTGCCATGCCCGGCCATGAAGATTTGATTGAAAAAGCCAAAGCTGACGGTTCCGTGACGGCGGAAACCGTCGCAATGCAAATGGTAATGGCCGAAAAGAAACGAGGCATAAGTCATCTTGCCAGTTTACAAACTGCCGAAAAAGAACTTCCGCCGATCCCCGAAGCTCCGGCTCCAATTGCTTCGGAACAGATTGATTCCGAAGCCCCTCTGGAAGACCGAGCCAAAGCCGAATGGAATAAATCCGCTGATCTCCGCAGAGAGTTTGCCAATGAGTTTGAAGACTATTTGGCCTACAAGCAGGCGGAAGAAAACGGTTCGGTCAAAATTTACTCAACCCGTAAGTAAAGGAAAATCAATATGGCAAAATTAACCAATGATATTGCCCGGACTTATGAATTGGGCGATACGAGCGAATATCCCATGCTCGGCGGAGAAATTATCTATGAAGGTGCTGCCGTAGGGATTAACAGTAACGGATATGCCCATGCGTTGCAAACCGGCGATAAATTTGCCGGATTTGCCGAGGAACGGATAGATAATACTTCCGGAACGGACGGACAAAAGACAATTCGTACCAAATTTAAGGGAACGGTTGTCCTTCCGGCTCCCAGTGGTGTATCTCTGACTGATGTCGGTTCAAATTTGTTTGCCTCAGATGACAACACGTTTACGACAACCTCTGCCAGTACACCGTATATCGGCAAAATCCGCCGCATATCCGATAACGAAATCATTGTAGATTTTCAGGCTTTTGCCGACGCTGTGCCGACAGCCTAAAGTCTATTTTCCCCTTACATATTACAAAGGAATTAAAAAATGAGTGCATCCGCATTATCATCACGGGCTATTATCGGCTCTTTTTACCGGAGATTGAAACAAAACTCCGGTTTGAAATGGGTTGAAGCCATCAGTAACTATTTTCAGTCGGATCAGGACAGTGAAACCTATAACTGGCTTGGTCAGGTTCCGGTTATGAGAGAATGGGCCGGCGGCCGACAGGCAAAAGGCTTTACGACCAACGGATTGACGATTGAAAACAAGCATTTTGAAGCAACGCTTGAAGTACCAGTCAAAGATCTGCGCCGTGATAAAACCGGGCAAACCCGCATCCGTATCAATGAATTGGCTGACAGAACCAATTCCCACTGGGCACAACTGCTGTCAAAACTTATTGTCAGCGGTGAAAGCACTGTCTGCTATGACGGGCAGTATTTCTTTGATACAGACCATGAAGAAGGGAAATCCGGACAACAGAGCAACAAAATCACCTATACAGCCGAAACCGGGGAAACATCTTTGAAAGAAGACCTTTTCCGCCGGGCTATGCTGAAAGGTGTTGAAAGCATCCTGTCTTATAAAGACGATCAGGGAGAGCCTTTCAATGAAGATGCTTCCCGTTTTCTGATTATGGTGCCGACGGTGATGTGGCATGTTGCCAAATCTGCGATTGCCGTACCTTTGGCCGTTGGTGGCGGAACCAACCCGATTAAAGTTCTCGATGAACTTGACATTACTCTGGTTCAAAACCCGCGCTTGACCGGCTGGGAAAACAAGTTTGTGGTTTTCCGCTGCGATTCTTCGGTTCAGGCTTTTATCCGTCAGGAAGAAAAGGATGTTGAAATTCAGGCTATTGCCGAGGGTTCCGAATTGGAATTCAAAGAAGGCAAGCACTGGTATGGTGTTGATACCTGGCGCAACGTCGGTTATGGATACTGGCAGAATACCTGCCTCGTCTCCATTGAATTGGCAGGTGATTAATGGTGAAATATATTGTTACCGGTTCCAAAGTTGTCTTTGGAACCGGGCTTGTTCTGGGACTTTCCGACGAACAAGCCAAAATCAGATCCTTACAGCTGAAAAAATCAGGCAAGAACTATCAGGTTCTGACCAATGTTGAATTTAAAAAAGGCGAAGTCATTGATATCGTCACTAAAAATTTAACAAAAGCCACGCTTGGACAGCTGGAACTGGCAGAGTCTCAGGAAAAAGACACTCCGCCAAAGGAAAAGGCTGCTCCTCTGAAACCTTCGGCTCCAACCAAACCTGCTGCGGCAAAATCATCGCCGAAAAAGGCTGAACCGAAAAAAGCAGAACAAACAGAAAAACCTAAAGATGTTTGATTTTGATAAATTTATCAATCGTCCCTGTATCGGAGAAGGCCTTGTAGAGGGCATTTTCGGCAGAAAAGCCCTCTATATCCCGGATAATAAGGAGTTTCAGCCTTTTGACATTTTGGTTGACTTTCACAAAGGCTATCAGGAAGTCAAACTTAAAACAGCCGAAGCTCCGGTTACTTCAACGGAAATCGCGGCTTTTATCAGGCTTTGCGAAATGCCGGAGAATTATCCTAAGATCCTGCAAGGAGACCATTTGCAAGTCGAAAATCAGATATTTGACATCATAAACGTGGAATATCACATTCCCGGAACAGAGAAAGCTGTCCTCCATGAGCAATGCGCCTCATCCCCGTTGTATTATCCGTAAAGCCGTTGTCGAGAAGTTGAAAGAATCCGATACTCTGGCCAAAGACCATGTTTACGACAGCCGGGTCAAACCATTGTTCGACCAGCATCTGCCTGCGCTTCTGGTTTACACCCGAGACGAAAAGGTCTTGGAAAACCAGTATAACGGCGATGGGTTCTTCCCCTACAAACGGCAATTGGATATTGCCGTTGAAGGGATTCTGGCAAACAGCCCGGATCTGGATGAGCTGATTGACAAGCTGGCTCTGGACATAGAATACGCATTGCTCGGCTTTGAAATTCCCGGCTTTCTGAACGCCGTTATCAAAATGATCTCGACGGAAACGGATGTCGTGATTGACGGAGCGCATTGCTATGGTGCGGTGCGTATCAACTATACCATCACCTATTACACAGCAACAAATAAGGAATAAACAATGAAACTGAGAATCTTGAGAGATGTTCACAATCACAAAAAAGGCGAAGTCAAAGATATCAAAGAAGCCGAGGCTAAAGCTTTACTGACGCAGGGATATGCCGTGCGCGTAGTCAATAAATTTGCCAAAAAACAGACGTCTTCGGCTCCGATTAAGACCGACAAGAGTAAAATCAAGGGCTTAAATCGTGGACTTTGAAGATAAATACGAAATCGCGGACTTGCGGCGGAGATTGAGCAATTTATTAAGAATTGGCACAATTTCCGCCGTTAATTATAAGGAAGCCGTGGCACGGGTTAAAATCGGAGATTTGGAAACGACTTGGCTGCCGTGGCTGCTTCGGGATGGCGATGACAAGGCTTGGCATGGCGTAGACCTCAATGAACAGGTTTTGGTTTTATCTCCCTGCGGCGACCTTAATCAAGGGTTGATTCTACCTAGCGTTTACAAAAAGCCGATTTTCAATGACGGTAATCTTCTGCTCTGGCGGTTTAAGGATGGCTCGATTATTTCCTTTAATCGCAGCAACGGAGAACTGAATGCACAGATTACCGGAAACGCCGTAATTATTTCTCAAAAATCTATAACCGCTGAAGCAAAAGTTTCAGCGGTTATTAAATCTCCGAAAATCACTTTGGACGGCGACGTAGAAATCACCAAAAGCCTCACAATTGCTCAAAATCTGACGACTTCCGGTACTGTCAGCCTCAGCGGCGGCACGCCGGTTGCCCGCGTCGGCGATGCAGTTTCCGTCGATGCCAATACTCATCGTGGTACGATTTTGGCTGGTTCAGCAAAAGTAAAGGCGGGATAAATGCGCGGAATGAATGACAGAACAGGCAAGCACAATGACGGGTTTGAATATCTGAAGCAGAGAATCCGAGACATTCTCTCCACGCCGCTCGGCTCACGGGTTATGCGCCGCCACTATGGTTCTGAACTGTTTAAAAGAATTGATAACCCGACCAATGGCGAGCTGATTGCCAATATCTATTCCGACTGTGTCACGGCTCTTTATAATTTTGAACCGGAGTTTGAAATCGTAAGCGTTACCGTGGTTTCCATTGACCGCGGCAGGATCATTTTGGATTTGGAAGGACAATTTCTCTCCAATGGCGAAGTTGTCAAATTGGATAACATTGAAATCAAGGGAATCTAAAGAATAATGTCGAATTCTTCCGTCATTGACCTGTCTAAACTGCCGACCCCGAAAGTCATTGAAGAATTAGACTATGAAGTCCTGTTTCAGGAATATTTGAGCGATTTTACAGCTCGAGATGAGGAATATGACGGTTTGCTTGAAAGCGACCCGGCTATTATTATCCTTGAGGTTATGGCTTACCGCGAAATGTTGGTTCGCAAAAGAATCAATGAATCTGCCAAAGCGACCTTATTGGCTTTTGCAACAGATTCCGATCTTGATCAGATTGTGGCGGAATACGGCGTTGAGCGCCTGGAAGGCGAAAAAGATGACCGCTTGAGAATGCGCGGACAAATGGCTTTGGACGGCTTTTCGACTGCCGGACCGATTGACGCTTACAAATTCTTTGCGCTTTCTGCTTCCGTAAAGGTCAAATCAGTCGACGTTCGCAGCAATGAACCGGGAAAAGTTATTGTAACCATCCTCTCAACAGAGGGTGACGGTACAGCAGTTCGCCGGGAAAGCGTTCCTGAAACGAAAATAACGGTAACCGATGGGAAAGCGACACTGTCCGGCAAAAGTATTGACCATCTGGTTGTCAAAGACGTTTCCGGCGGTCAGACATACAAAGAAAACTTT
This sequence comes from Azospirillum sp. CAG:239, assembly GCA_000436375.1. GTDB lineage: Bacteria > Pseudomonadota > Alphaproteobacteria > RF32 > CAG-239 > Scatacola_A > Scatacola_A faecigallinarum. The sequence goes on from FR885441.1 coordinate 11,054, forward strand.
GACTACACTTTTGATAAAGCAAATTCGCTGCTTGCAGTTACTGTTGACTCCAAAATATCAAACAACACCGAGCTGTTAGTTTCCTATGAACGGGCAGACGTACTGGAACTGGTAGAGCTGGCGCTCAACCATGAGGATACCAGACCTCTGACTGACCATGTGAGCGTGGTTTCGGCGGAAATTATCAAATACAGCATTTCGGCACATATCACCGTTTACGCCGGCCCGTCATTCTCGGTAGTAGAAGACGCTGCCAACGATGCCATTAATATATACACCAATGAACGCCACGCGATGGGCGAACTGGTAGCAATTTCCGGCATCTATCAGGCTTTGCACGTCAACGGCGTCAAAAAAGTCCAGCTTGATCAGCCGTTACAGGATATTGAGACAACCAAATTGCAAGCGGCTTACTGCGAAAAAATCAGCTTAACAATGGAAATTTTTAATGAGTAACGAATTCAAGAGCCTGTTACCGCCAAATGCTTCAAAATTACTGAGAGATTTAGAGAAAACCGGCAGCAGGCTTTCCTTTCTGGAAATTTTGAACCGTTATCTGCGGAATCCGGAAAAATGTCCGGAACATCTTCTGCCATGGCTGGGTTGGGCTTTATCGGTGGACGTTTGGAATGAAACCTGGGCGGAATCTATCCGGCGCAATGTCATTAAGGCCAGTATCAGTGTTCATCGGCACAAGGGTACGCTCGGTGCCCTCAAACGGGCATTGGAAGCCTTTGAATTTGACCATGTCACAATTGAGGAATGGTTTGATTACGGCGGCAATCCTTATACATTCCGGGTTTTTATTGAAGTTGTAACTGAGGGATTTGACATCAACGATCTGACGGAAGTTCAGGCGGTCATTAACCAAACCAAGAATGTCCGTTCTCATTTGGAAATGTTGCGGGCTTTTCTGTGTACGACTTCGGAAACGCCCCGGCTGGGAAGCGCTTTTTCTACCGGCGAAATAACAACAATTTACGGTTTTGAGGTTTTTGAGATATGACAGATGCCGCTGCAGCAAAAGAGTTTTATTCAATCGTTACGCAAAAAGGGCTTGAAAAGCTGGCTGAGACCAAAGTAACCGGTAAAAACGTCAGCCTTACCCATATGGCGGTC
>FR885442.1 GCA_000436375.1 Azospirillum sp. CAG:239
CGCAATTTCGCTGTTCTGTCAATATTTATCTAAAGCAGAGCCTTGATTTCATAAAGTTTTTCCAGCGCTTCGCGCGGCGTCAGCTCATCGGGATTAACGGCTTCCAAAGCCTCCTCCACCGGCGAAAAGCGTTCGACCTCCTCTTCCGCGACCTTTTTCTGCACAGAGGCAAAAAGCGGCAAATCGTCGGCCAGATCGTTTATCTTCTGGTTTTTCTTGTCGTGTTCAAGGGCGTCCAAAACCTGTTCGGCGCGTTTGATGACCACCGGCGGCAGGCCGGCCAGCTTGGCAACGTGAATGCCGTAAGAACGGTCGGCGGCGCCGGGAATAACCTCATGCAGAAAAACGACTTCATCGTTGAACTCTTTGATTTTCATACAATGCAGCGACATGCGGTTCAGTTTGGAAGTCAGCGAAGTCAACTCGTGGTAATGCGTGGCAAACAATGCCCGGCAGCGGTTTTTTTCATGCAGATGTTCAATGACTGCCCAAGCTATCGACAGACCGTCAAAAGTCGCCGTGCCGCGGCCGATTTCATCAAGAATGACAAACGAGCGTTCATCCGCCTGATTCAGAATGCTGGCGGTTTCGACCATTTCAACCATAAAGGTCGAACGGCCGCGCGCCAAATCGTCCGAAGCGCCGACGCGAGAAAAAATCTTGTCGATAACGCCGATATGCGCGCTTTTGCAGGGAACAAAGGAGCCCATCTGCGCCATAACGGCAATGATGGCGTTCTGCCGCAGGAAAGTCGACTTACCGGCCATGTTCGGACCGGTCAGCAGCCAAATCAGCGAATCGTCGTCGCTCAGGGTGCAGTCGTTGCCGACAAAAGCGCCGGCATGGTCGCGCTCTATCGCCTCTTCGACAACCGGATGGCGCCCGTCGGCCACGTCAAAGACCAGAGAATTGTCCAGAACCGGACGGCAGTAGTTTTTTTCGACGGCCAAATCGGACAGAGCCGCGCCGACGTCAAGCTCCGCCAGCGCCTTGGCCGTGCGCGAAATGTCATCGGAAGCAATCGTGACATCCTGAACCAGATTGTTGAATATTTCAATTTCCATAGCCAGCGCCTTGTCGGCCGCGCCGCGGATTTTGTTTTCCAAATCGGCCAGTTCAACCGTGGTAAAACGCGAAGCGTTCAAAACCGACTGACGGTGAATGAACTCTTTGTTTTCCAGCATTTCGGCGGCAAACTTGCTCTGCACTTCGATAAAATAGCCGATGACATTGTTGTATTTGATTTTAAGGTTCGAAATACCGGTGCTTTCGGCATATTTGTTTTGCAGTTCCACAATCAGCTTATGGCTGTCGTCCTTTATCTCCTTAATCTCGTCCAGCGGCGGATAATAGCCCTTTCTGACAAAACCGCCGTCACGCGCCAGCAGCGGCAGCTCTTCCTCCAGCGCGCCGTCCAAAGCCGAAACCAGATGGTCGTGATAGCCGAGCCGGTCGGCGACGGCCTTCAGGGCTTCGGGAAGTTTTTCCAGCAAAGCTTCCGCCCCGGCCGCCAAAAGCAGATTTTTGATTTTCGGGATAGCCGCCAGCGTCGTCTTGATATTGGCCAGGTCGCGCGGACCGCCACGGCCGAGCGTCAGGCGCGAAACGGCACGCTCGACATCAGGACAGGACTTGAGCAGCGCGCGCAAATCCTGACGGATGTTTGAATTGTCGTTAAAAAACTCGATAATGTCCAAACGCTTGTTGATTTCTTCAATATCCAGCAGCGGATTGGCAATTCGGTTGGCAAGCAGGCGCGCACCGGCGCCGGTTACCGTACGGTCGACAACCGAAAGCAGCGAAGCCCCCTTGTCGCCGATCATGGACTCCAGAAGTTCCAGATTGCGGCGGGTGGCGCCGTCGATTTCCATAACCTTGTGGACATAGATTTTAACCGGTTTTTCAACGCGCGGAATACGGCCTTTCTGCGTATTTTCGACATAATCGAGCAAAATGCCGGCCGCCGTCGTTTCGGAACGGCTGAAACTGCCGAACGCGTCCAGCGTGTTGACCTTGAAAACATCGAGCAGACGTTTTTCGGCATTGGCGGAATTAAACCGCGCCTGCGGCAGAACAGTCAGCTTCTCGCGGTATTCGTTCAAAACCGGAAAAATCTCGGGCGTTTGCAGAAAACTGTCGGCAACAACGATCTCAACCGGCATCAGCCGCGCCAGCGAAGAGCTTAACAACATGGCTTCGGTCTTAGGCTTAACAGCCTGTTCCTGCGTATAAAAATCTCCGGTCGAGAGGTCGAGCCAAGACAAACCCAGACTGTCGCCGATTTTGGCAATGCTCAAAAGATAGTTGTTCTTTCGCGAATCGAGCAGATTTTCTTCGGTCAGCGTACCGGGCGTTACCAGCCGGATAACCTCGCGCCGGACGCAGGATTTGGAACCGCGCTTTTTGGCTTCCTTGGGGTCTTCGGTCTGTTCGCAAATGGCAACCTTGAAACCTTGGCGAATCAGTTTGGCCAGATAGCTTTCATAAGCATGAAAAGGCACGCCGCACATCGGAACGTCCTGATTGTCAAGCTTTCCGCGTTTGGTTAAGGCGATGTCCAGAGCTTTGGAAGCGATGACCGCATCGTCGAAAAACAATTCATAAAAATCGCCCATGCGGTAAAACAGAAGGTAGTCCTTGTGCGCGCTTTTGATTTCAAGATACTGCGCCATCATCGGCGTCAGGGGAGTCGTCTTATTTTCAGTCATTTTAAAATTTTAAGTCTATTTAAACCTCTTTGCGTTAGCATGTATAATAGTATATTTTCGGCCCACGTCCATCTTTTTTTGCAACTTATGGAACCTCATGCCATGTTCGGAAACCGCAATAAGATTTTTAACATTGAAAAGAACACCCAGTTTGTCGACCGTGTCCTGTTTCTGTCCCTGCCTTCGGCACTGGTGTTTATCATGCTGGTGGCGCTGCGGCTGATTACGCCGACGCTGGCGATTATATCCTATGCGACCATCATTTTCTTCAATATCGTCTTTCTGTTTCCGATTACTTTTGAACTGCAGCAGCTGAAGCGCTACATTACCACGCTTTCGCGCGGCGAAGATTTTGACGAAAAGCTGATGACCCTTTCCGAAAAGGAAGCCAAGGAAATTGTCGACGCGGTAAACGCGATGCACCAGTTCTGGGCGCACAAAACCGACGTGCTGGAAGCGCAAACCATGTCGGACACGGCCGTTCTGGATTCCCTGCCGGATCCGATTTTGATGATCGACCGCTCGGGAAACATTCTCGGCGCCAACCTTTCGGCCCGCAGCCTGATGGGCAACGACATTACAGAAAAGAATATCGACGGCCTTTTCAATTCAAACAATTTTATCGAAGCCGTTTCCAAAGTTTTGAAAAAGCAGAGCAAGTCCGAAAACCTTATATTTTATGTGCACGGCGGCAAAAAAAACGCCGAACCGCAAAAACTTTACGCGCATATCAAGCAACTGCCCTGGCTTTCCAAAGGCCGCGCCGTAGCGGTTATTTCGCTTTATGACCTGACCAAGGCCGTCAAAATCGAAAAAATGCAGTCTGATTTTGTCGCCAACGCCAGCCACGAACTGCGCACGCCGCTGTCAATCATTTCCGGCTTTATCGAAACATTGCAGACCTCGGCCAAAGACGATGAAGAAGCCCGCGAAAAATTTTTGAAAATCATGAGCGAACAGGCCGAATACATGTCCTCGCTGATTGAGAACCTGCTGTCGCTTTCCAAAATCGAAATGAGCCAGGATCAGAAGCCGGACGAACCGACCGACGTCAGACGGCTGATTGAAGAAGTGGCGCAGGCGCTCTCGCTTAAGGCCAAAGAACGCGAAATCAGCATTAAAACCGAAATCGGCAAAGATTTTCCGGATGAAATTACGGCCGACAGCCGACAGGTTAAACAGGTTATTCAGAATCTGACCGACAACGCCGTAAAGTACGGCCTGAGCAAAAGCGAAGTTACCGTCAGGGCTTCCGTCGTCGACGGCATTCCGCCGTCCAAGAGTTTCAAGGTTGCCAAAGGCCGCGCCGTGGCAATTTCGGTCAACAACAAAGGCCCGAAGATTACGCCCGAGAATCTGGCACGGCTGACCGAAAGATTTTACCGATTGCAGGAACATAAGGACCTTAACATAAAAGGAACAGGACTGGGGCTTTCAATTGCCAAACATATTATCCTGCGTCACAAAGGAAACCTGACCGTTACGTCTACATCCTACAGCGGCACGACTTTTACCATCTATCTGCCGATTGAACAAAATTAGAAACGGCCCTATCAAAAGAGAGGGTTCTTTCTTAGTCATGCTCGGGCTTTTTTTCTTAGTCATGCTCGGGTTTAACCCGGGCATCT
>FR885443.1:0-7072 GCA_000436375.1 Azospirillum sp. CAG:239
GCCTTGTGTCTTTTGGATGCCCGTGTCAAGCACGGGAATGACAGGAGAGAGAAGCTCGGGTTAAACCCGAGCATGACAAAAAGAAAAACAAGGCCGAATATGACAAAGAAAAAAGCCCCGCAACGGCGGGGCTTTTTGTTTATTTTTCGTTGTTGAGGTCTTCGCCTTTGGCAACGTAGGCTTCAACCGCACGGCTGGCCTTCTTGGGCAGGGCAATGCAGCCGGGGCCGGAAATGCAGCCGCCTTCGCAGCACATGACTTCCAGCATGTTGTTTTCGCAGCCCTTGGCGCCATAGCGCTTGAGCAGTTTGATGTTTTCCTTGCTCAGGCCGTCAATGCGTTCGGCTTTGACTTCGGCTTTGTCGCCGATGATGGAGGCAACCGCGCCGGAAACGCCGCCGGTAAGCGGAAACTGGCGTCCCTGAGCGTAGGATACGGCCGTGAACTCGGCCGGTTCGCATTCGTCGATGTTGATGCCGGCGGCAACCAGCATGGCGCCGAGTTCTTCAAAGGTCAGAACATAGTCGACGTTCGGATCGTATTCGGCTTCGACGCGTTTGGCCAGGCAGGGGCCGATGAAGACGGCAACGCAGTCGGGATGTTCTTTTTTGACCAGTTCGGCCGTATAGTACATCGGCGTTTTGGTATGCGAAACGTAAGGCTGAATTTCGGGAATGTGTACCTGCGCGGCGCGGAAGTAGGCCGGGCAGCAGGAGGTGGTCATCAGCTTTTCGCCGTTTTCCATTTTCTCGATAAATTCGGCGGCTTCTTTCTTGGTGGTAATGTCGGCGCCGACGGCAACTTCGATAACGTCGCTGAAACCGGCTTTTTTCAAGGCGCCGACGACATTGCCGATGTCGCCGGGAAACTGGCCGACAATCGCCGGCGCCAGCATGGCAACGACCTGTTTGTCGGTTTCGTTAATCAGCTTCAGGACGTCGACCATCTGCGAACGCTCGACGATGGCGCCGAACGGGCAGGACTGCAGGCATTTGCCGCAGGAGATGCAGGTTTCGTGATTGATGTGTTCCTTGCCGAACTCATCTTTGGTAATGGCGCCGACCGGGCAGGCTTCCTCGCAGGGAACCGGAATGCGGATAATCGAGTGGTACGGACAGACCTCATGACATTTGCCGCAGTTGACGCATTTGTCCGGGTCGATATGGGCGCGGCCGTTGACAAAGGAAATGGCTTCCTTGGGGCAGTTCATCTGGCAGGGACGCGCGAAGCAGCCGCGGCAGGCGTTGGTAACCATGTACTGCGCCTTGATGCAGGCGGAACAGGCAACGTCAATGACGCAGAGCTGCGCCTTTTCGGGATGCGTGCGCTCAAGGGCTTCTTCGCCGTACTGCGCCAGGCTTTTGAGCTCATCGGTTTCTTCTTCCGGCGAAAAGCCGAGGCTGGACATGCAGCGGTATTTTAAGACCGCGCGGTCCTTGTAAATGCAGCAGCGGCTCGGTTGCTGTTCTTTCGGCCGCAGTTCCAGCGGAATGCGGTCGGCGTTTTTAAATTTGTCGGCAAAATAGCTTTCGGCAATTTTTATCAGAATGCGGGTGCGCATCTGGTTGGCGTTATTTTTGGGTATAAGCACTTTTTCTAGTCTCCATTAAGTCTTTATTCGGCAGAGCATTCTCCGGCTTTGAGAACGTCGCGGATTTTGGCGACGACTTTGTCATAGGTGGCTTCTTCGACCAGTTCGTCGCCGACCATCACAAAGGGGCCGTGGTTGTATTTGTTTTTGATGTCCTTGCAGAGGTTCATACATCTGACTTCGACGAGTTCAATCCTGTCGGCGATGTCGGCGGGCGGCGTGAATTCCAAAGCCTGAATCTGGGCGGCTCCCATCACAAAACAGGAGGTTCCCGAGCAGATTTTTACAGTTACTTTATCCATAGTCTTGTCCTTTTCATAAGTTGCATGTCTTAAATGTATCTGACACTGATTTCTTTTAAGTACTGGCTTTGTAAAAGCCGGAATATCTTTTTGACGATGTTGCGGCGAATCTCCAGTTCCATCGGGAGGCTGGGGTCCTGATGGGCAATGTTGATTTTGGTGCCGACGACAAAGTCTATCCGGTCGCTGTCCAGAAGCAGTTTGGCCAAACGCACGGCGGCATTGTTCTTGTTTTTATCGATACCCTCTTTTAGCATACGATAAACTTCGGTCAAGGTTAAAATGCCCTCGGTAACCAGATCGACGCCGTCCATTATGGAAGCCATCGGGATTTTATCGTCAAAACTGGTTTTGTCAATCTCGCATTTTAAACAAAGTTCGCGCTCGACGATGTTGGCGGTGGTGCCGCCGCAAATGACGGTTTTGCCGTCATAGCTTGACACCAGTTCGGCAAACTCCCGGTCTTTGTCTTCGTCAAACGGCGGGCCGGTCAAGACCAGAAGCTTGCGCGGTTTGCGGAAGTAGAGAACCACGCAGCTGATGTCGTCGCCGGCTTTGTGCTCAACTTCTTTGTCCAGAGCCTCGTGCACGACGGCGCGGGCAAGGTCATGGGCGGAGACGTAGGGATTTTTGCGAATCTCTTTCAGAATGAAGTCCAGACAGCCCTGCCGTCCCCAGCCGAGCGGGTATTTCCGGTTGCCCAGCCCGGCTTGGGTAACGCCGTCGGAAACCATGATAATGCGGTCTTCCGGCTGGGTGGTAACCTGCGAAATGCTGATGGTGCGGTCTTTCCATTTGGGCGAGGAAAGTTCGCGGCATTTGACCGTGAGCGGTTTGAAGTCGCGAATGAACATGTGCGGCGGGTTGTCCATTTCGATAATGCGGGTTTTGCCGCCGAGTTCGCTGTCGACAATTGAAAAAGTCGCGTAGCTGATTTTGCGTACCTGGCAGATGGGCAGCGCGTCCATCATTACTTCCGAAGAGCGCAGCAGCTCCATATTGCTTTCGACGAATTTCATGGCCATGCGGGTGGTCATTGACGACAATATGTTGGCCTTGACGCCGGAGCCTAAGCCATCGGAGAGAATCGAAATTATGCGCTGTTCTTCGGGAATTTTTTTGGAAAACACCGTATCGCCGAAACAGTCTTCGCCGTTTTTCTGCTGCTGGTGTGTGCCTATTTCGATAAACAGAGAATCGCTCACGGCTAATAGTCCCGTTTGTTGGAGTTGGTACGAATGGTCAAGTCGCTGCTTTGTTCGTCGTCAGCGGCAAAGTCTTTGGCGATGGAGCGGAGCAGGACTTCGGTTTCGGCCATGTGTTCGCCCAGCGTGCAGGCAATCTGCTGGACGGTGGCAAGATTTTTGTGGATGACTTCTTTCGCTTTTTCGGCAATCTGCTCTTTCTTCATTTCCATGTTGGTCACGTCTTCGATAATGCCGCCGACAATCTGCTTTTTGTCGATGTTGAAGACGACGACGTCAAACAGTTTGTCGTTGAAACGGACATGTTCGCGATGAATGTCCTGTTCCAGATCCAGCGAGGCCGAAAACAGATTGGTAAAGTTGATGAAGTCGCGCAGGTCGGCGCCGTGCAGGTTGTTCTGGTCGTAGATATCGGCGTGTTCGTCTTCGTTCCAGAAGGTTTCGACAAATTTGTCGTTGTATTCCATAATGCTGAGCTTGGCATTGGCGATGACAATCGGCGACGGAATGCAGCGAAGCAGCGCGTTGGCTTTGCGCTGCGCCTGCTGCTTCATGTGCGAAACGCACATTTCGGGTTCGGCTTTGCCGTCAAGCAGGGCTTTGGCAAAGTTGCGGCAGGTGTTATAGCCGCAGCCGCCGCAGTTGATTTCGTCTTCTATGCTGTATTTGCCGATGGAAGCCAGAACGCGCTTGATGTCGGTTTCGTCGTGTTCCGGCTGGACAATCGCTTCAGATGCATAGTTGAGCGTGATGTCGACCGACGGGCTGCGTTTGCCCGCCAGGCCGGAAAAGTCGCTTTCTTTGAGAATTTCCACCCGCTTTTCAAGACCGGATTTTTTGGACGAAGTGCAGGGACCGTTGACGCAGCCGCCTTCACAGGCAAGACATTCAATAAAAACCGGGCGGTCGAGCGCCTCTTCCCTGATGTTTTTAAGCTCGCGTTTGATGTTTTCAATGCCGGTTATCTGCATCAGGTAGGCTTTTTGACTTTGTTCATAGGGTTTAAGCGTTTCAATCATGCCGCCTTCGACCGGGTAGGCAGCGCCTTCTTCGGCCTTGGACATGACAAACTTGTCGAAAACGGAAGTATGGATGTCTTTCAGCTCGATGTTTTCGTCTTTCAGCCACTGGCGCAGGTCGGTAAAACTCAGGCTGAGGCTCAGCAGGTCAGGGTGCCGGTCGGCTTCGATTTTCTTGGCGATGCAAGGGCCGATGAAGATGACTTCAATATCTTTGCCGAGCGCGGTTTTGAGCAGGCGGCAGTGAGCCAGCAGCGGCGAGGTCAGTTTGGTCAGGTTGGCGGTGCGTTCGGGAACGTATTTATTGATGTATTCGACGACGGCCGGACAGGCGGTGGAGATGAACAAACGGTTTGCGGCGGAAACCTGCGGCGCTTCTCCGGTGCTCGTGTCCTCACGTACGCCTGAAGTACGCTCCGGACTGTGCTCCGTGGAAGCATCCTCATCTTTCTCACCGCAAGCCGTTTGTGACATATCAGGGGCGGCGGAAACCTGCAGTGCTTCATTTGCCGCTTTGTCCAGCAGGCCGGCAATGTTGGCGGAAACTTCTTCGGCGCCGAGGGCGGTTTCGCTGACGCCGCGGAAGCCCAGACGGCGGATGGCGGCAATCATCTGTTCCCGGGAAACGCCTTCGAACTCGGTAATCCAGGAAGGCGCCAGCGAAACGTAAACGTCTTTGCCGCTTTGTACCAGATGTTTGGCGCGGGTAAGGTCGTTGCGCGCCTGTTTGGCCTTGGCCGGGCAGACCCGGTAGCATGTGCCGCAGGCAATGCAGAGGTCGGGGACGATCATAGCCGAACCGTCTTCAATCTTGATGGCTTTGACCGGACAGCGGCGGACGCATTTGTAGCAATCCTGACAGTTGTTTTTAATGGTATAAAGAGGGTATTCGCGGTTGGACATCGTCGGTCGGCCTTTTTAGTTTAGTCTTTGTCTGCGGAAGAAAAATGCTTTTCGAGAATATCAAGGAGCGAGCCTTGGTCGATGTTGTTGTACTCGACGCCGTCAATGTTGATGTTGGGGCCTTTGGCACATTTGTCACAGCAGCGCAGGCCGGTCAGCTCGACTTCGGCTTCCAGTCCGTGTTCATCCAGAAAACGCTGGATAACCTGAAGGTTTTTGTTGTTGCCGCGGGCAAAGCAGGAACTTCCCATACAGACCTTTATCGTCGACGCCATCTTCATAACTCCCGATTATTTGCAAGATGTATGTTAAAGTATAAAAGCTGCCGGCAAAAAAGGCAATCCAAATTTATGGTTTACGGCAATTGTTTAGCTTGTTTTTGCCGGAGAGCTGTGGCAAAATGAAAAAACCGAAACTTTAGGCGGGGATATGGCTGTGGAAGACTTGCTTCTGATTGTGCTGGCCGCGGGGCTGGTTTTGTTTGGCGGATTGTTTGCGGTTATGCGGGAAAAGGACCGGAAAGTCCGAACGGAATGCACTATGCTGAAAGAACAGCTTAAACAGTCCTGCCGGATGGAAGCCGCGGCAAGAATGGCCGGCGGCGCAGCTCATGATTTTAATAACATGCTTGCCGGCATCTGCGGCGCGGCGGAGTGTTTGAAAAAACGCCTGAAAAGCGATGAAGAACACCGTTACTGCGACGTTATTCTGAGCGGTTGCGAGCAGGCTTCGCATTTGGCGCGGCAGATGACGCGACTGGCGGCGCGCCGTGCGGAAAAGGCGGCGCTGGTCAATTTGTCCGCGTGTCTGAAAGAAAGCCTTAATCTGCTCGGTCACGGCATCGGCAGGGAAATGGAAATTATCGGAAATTTCGACGCGGAAAATCTGTCTGCGGCAATAAATTCGGAACATTTGCAGAGCCTGATACTGAATTTGGGCTTTAATTCCCGCGATGCGCTGGGCGGCCGCGGCCGGATAGAAGTCGGTTTGCGGCAGGTCTGCCTGTCGGAAGACGATATGCGGCGAAATCTGATTCAGGCCGAGCCGGGAGAGTATGCGGAAATCAGCTTTGCCGATGACGGGCCCGGGATTGCCGCCGAGGACATGGCGCATATTTTCGAGCCGTTTTTTACGACCAAGGGCGACGGAAAGGGAACCGGTCTGGGGCTGCCGGAGGTGTATGGCATCGTGTTGAACGCCGGGGGTTCGTTGAGGGTTGAAAATCGGCAAAAGGGCGTTTGTTTCTATGTCTTTCTGCCGCTTGCCGCGGCGGCGGAGGTTCCGGCGGCGGCCGAACCATGCTGCGGTCGGCTTTCGGCCAGAATCCTGCTTGCCGACGACGATCCCCTGCTGCGGAGCGTGGCCGAGGACATCCTGAAAGCGGCAGGGTGCGAAGTGCGGACGGCGGACAGCGCTGAGGCTGCCGAAAAGGCCTGCGGGAAAGATTTTAAACCCGATGCGGTCATGCTGGACGTCGTTCTGCCCTCCGGCGGCGGAAAAAGGGTTTATGAAACGCTGCGGAAGAAAGACCGCCGGTTGAAAGTCGTATTTATGAGCGGCAGCGCTCCCGACGAAGAAATCGAAAAGATTTTGGCGTGGGACCGGTATACGGCTTTTCTGGACAAGCCCTGCCGGGCGGCACAGGCGGTGGAAACGCTGCAAATTCTGTTAGCAAAAGCGTAAGACGCTTGATAAAAAACGAGCATAAGTTTAGAATATTCCTTAATGTTGAACGGAGGTTTGAAGGTTAAGCGGCTATGGCCAAACTGCAAAACAAAATGTCGGAAAAATATCTGCTGGAAACGTTAGACCGTATTGCCAGAAACTCTTTCGGCTATGCGGTTTTGTATGTCAGCGTTTCCAAGCTTAAGCCTAAAAACCGCCATCCCGAGTTCGTTAAGATTTTCGCCAAATTGTTTGACAGTGTGGTCGGTTCGGCGCGCGGCCAGTTTTTTATTCTTTCCAACGGCGATTTCGTGATTTTGGCCAGAGACATTACGCCTGACATGGTGGAAAATGCGGTGGAAAAGCTGCGGCAGGGGCTTTCTTCCG
>FR885443.1:7106-9717 GCA_000436375.1 Azospirillum sp. CAG:239
GCTTTCTTCCGATCCTGCGCTTCATTCCAGGGACGGTTCCGAATTTGCCCGGGTCATAAGCTTTCCCGAAGAGTTCGGCGCTTTCTATGAGTATATTGAGAAGCGGATTGAAAGTCCGGAAGAGGAAGTTGAGGAGATTGCCTACAAACGGCCGATTGAAGCCGGCGAAGTCGATGAGGTTATTGAAACGCTTGACGAGGCGGATATTTCGGAAATTGTCAAGCGGCAGAGCGTGCTGCGGATTTTGGGCGCCGGAAAGTTTAAAGTTCTGTTTCAGGAATTTTTTGTGGCGATTAAGGATTTGAGCCTGAATTTCGACCCTAATCTTGATTTGGTCGCCAACCGCTGGCTGTTCATGTATTTGAGCCAGACTCTGGATCGAAAAGTTCTGTCGGCAATGCCGGCGGCCGAACTGACAAACTGGCCGGAATATATCAGCATGAACCTGAATTTGTCTTCGGTCTTTTCCCGCGAGTTTGTGGATTTTGCCAAAAACTTTCTGCGCGGCGAGCGCAAGCTGATTGTCGAAGTAAAGCTGATGGATGTTTTCAACAATCTGCCGCTGTATTTTGAAGCCAAAGATATTTTGCACCGCGGCGGCAATAAGCTGCTGATTGACGAAGTGGATACGGCGGCGCTGAAAATGCTGAACGTCAGGCGTCTGGAGCCGGATATGCTGAAGGTGTTTTATGAGCCGCTGCTTGAGTTTGACACGGAGAACGAAGATATTCGCAAAATCATTGCCGACATCGGCCGCGAAAATGTCATTTTGGCCAAATGCGGCGACGATAAGGCGCTGAAGTGGGGTGTGCATTACGGGATTACCGCTTTTCAGGGGCCGTTTATGGATAATCTGGAAGTGGCGATTATCCGTGCCAGATGCCCGAACGGCAAAAACTGTTCGGCGCAGGAATGTCTGAAACGCCGCCGGCTGCTGCTGGGAAGTTTTCGGGACGGCTGTCTGCGGAAAGACATGCTTGAAGATTTGCTGTGAGGGCGGAAAAGATGTTTACTTTTGGCAAAAATACTCCCGAGAAACCGACTTTCAGCAAAAATACGCTGATTCTGGATTATCTGGTGCGGATGGAAAAAGACCTCGGCAGCTACCGGGCGATGTGCATTTTTATTCATAAGCTGCAGAGCCAGAAAATGCGGACCATGCAGCGGCAGGAACTGATAGAAACCTTTGAGAACGTCATTAAGAAAAGCGGCGGCGAAATCTTCGGCCTGCCTAATGACGACATGGTAATTATTTTCAACAATAAGGCGCATGACGAAATTCTGGCCTGTCTGGTTAAAGTGCGTTTCATGTTTCATGACGATCCGCTGATTCAGAATGCGTTTGATTTGGAAAACGCCGGCTTTGTAAAATTCTTTGAACTGGGCAACGGGGCGACGGAATTTAAGTCGTTAATCAAAGCCAATATGGAAAGTTCCGATGAGCCGGGCCGGAGAGAAGGCAATGCCGCCATGCGGGGAACTGCCGTGCCGGTGCCTTCATTTATGGGCGGAGCACGCAAACTGCGCCGCGAATTGACGCCGGCCATGCTGGCCAAAGTTCAGAAAGCTTTGTCAATGACCGATTTTTCCAGCCTTATCCGCCGGCAATCCGTTTGCGCGGTTATCGGCAAATCGCCGCCGCAGATGTTGTTTGACGAGGTGTTCGTATCAATTGCGGATTTGCGCGATATGCTGTTGCCGGACGTTGATCTTACGGCAAATCCGTGGTTGTTTCAGCATTTGACCGAGACGCTTGACAAGCGGGTTCTGGTAAGCATCAGCCGCCATGACGACGGTTCGCTGACCAGTAATTTTTCGATTAATCTGAATGTGTCGACGATTTTATCCGACGAGTTTCTGGAGTTTGACGAGAATATTAACGCTTCAATGCGTTCCAGCATCGTTTTGGAACTGCAGCTGGTGGATATTTTCAGCGACGTGAAAGCGTTTATTCTGGCAAAGACTTTTGCGCAGTATCGCGGTTATAAAATCTGTATTGACGGCATTACGGTCGACAAGCTCAAATATATTGACCGAGAACATCTGAGCAGCGATTTAATCAAGATTATCTGGCATCCGTCATTTATGGATGTTATTCGCGAAGACAAGCATTTTACCGATTATGTCAATAAGGCTGAACGCGCCCGGATGATTTTGTGCCGTGTCGACGATCCGCAGGCGGTGGAGGTCGGAAATTCGCTCGGTATCAATCTTTATCAGGGGCGCTATATCCAAAGGCTGTTGATGGCGCAGCCGCGAAAAACCATTTTCAGTATTAAAAAATAAGAAAAGCCCTGCGAATACAGGGCTTTTCTTATTATAATATAACATCTCTGCAAACATGTCCTCCGGCAAAACCAGTATGGGTTCCGCCGCACGCACAGGAGCTGCCGGGTCTGCCGCCGGGACAGCTGACCGCTTTTTGTGTGCATCTGTAACATTTCAGGTTACTGACGGTAACCTGAGAACAGGTTATACCAATACCAATTTTAAGACTGTCTTCATACCCGTAATCGGCACAGGTTTTCTTTTCCTGAACGCAGCTTGCCCCGGACTTTTTATACCCTGAGTCACAGCTCCAGGCGGAACATTTGGACGAGCAGTCGGAATA
>FR885444.1:0-6351 GCA_000436375.1 Azospirillum sp. CAG:239
AATCGCGAATGAGCGCAGTAGAACAAAGCATTGCGAAGCAATGTCGCGGACAGTCTCGCTGGGATCTCAATAAAAAAACCTCTCTCCGTTAAATTTAAGGAGAGAGGTTTGAATCATTTAAAATAATTTATCGTTGTTTTTTCCGGTAACGATAACTTTCCTTCAATGTATTTAGCAGAGCACATGCGGCCGCAAAATACAATATACCCGTAAACAAGTACCAGAGACCGGAGTTTTTAAAGCCAGTATAAAACTTATAAACGCTGTCTGTTTTAAATGCCAAAAGAATTGCTAAGGCAATTATGGGCAAAGCCATAAGTCCCTTGCGCAAAGAGCGTAATCCGTTTTTAATGCTTCCGTTTTCCCATTCGTCACATATTTGAGAACGATAACCTGCATCAAATATTGATGAGCAATAACAAATTAATGCCAGTATAATGAAAAAGCATTCCCAACTGATGAAAATCGACAGAAGAACAAACAAATATGCCGCGATATTGATCCTTCGAAAAAGTTCTTCTCGTTTTTCAAGCGCTTTAAAATAAGGAGCGAGGTCTTTTCTTGTTTCCATACCTAAACATAACGGCTACCTTTTTAGCCGGGTCTTAATTAATAATATTATTTTGCAAAGAGAGATAGCAGCTTGTAAACAAAAGTCAAATATTTTTTCCTAAACCGTTTTTATGCCTTTCCGGCTGATAAACTTTTTTGCCTGCGGCAACATAACTGCGCAAAACTTCTTCGCCGGCCTCGCTTTCGATATTTCCGTAAACGGCAATTCCGCGTTTTTTGAATTCGTCGAACCAGTTCGGCTTAAATCCTTCGTCAAATCCGGTAATTTCTTCAACCCTTTTGGACGGTACTCCGAAATAAACGGCTTTTATGCCGGACCACATGATACCTCCCAAACACATCATGCTGGGTTCGGCGGTAACGTACAAACTCAGGTTGGCGGAGGAAAGGTCAAAAGTATTCAGGGCTTTTTCGGCGGCTTTGATGGCGTTCATTTCCGCATGGTTGTTGCTGCAGCCTTCGCTAACAACGCTGTTTGCCGTTTTGGCAATCAGCTTCCCTTCTGCGTTATAAACGGCGGCCAAAAACGGACCGGCCCCTTCGGCAATAAGGCTTTTCAGTTCATTTTGCAGCTCTAAGATAATTTTTTTTGCCCGTTCAAGCTTGACCGGGTTGATTTTTTTGTTGGATACGATGTTTTTGTCTGTATGGTCTTTTGTCATTAATGTTCCCGAAGTGCAATATCTGTTAATTTGTGTGCTTTATGTACAATAAAACGCCCTGACTTATTTTTCAATATTTTTAAGCGGTTGAAAATTTTCTGAAAAATGACAAAATTGTTGAAGTGAAAAATTAATGTATTATAATCAAAGACAATTTTACTTTTCCAGAGCAGAAAATATGCAAAAACTAAGCAGAATCAAAAGCCCGGCACTGAAACGGGCCGTCATTGGTTTAGGGCTGATAACGGCATTCGGCGCCGGTTATCAGCTGAATGAGGCAAAATGGCAACAGCTGGCCAAAGAACCGGAGAAAAAGGTCAGGGAACTTTCCCCGGCAGCGTTCCGAATGGACGAATATACGCCGGAAGGCGTTAAAATCGCCGATTTGGTGGCGATAGACGCATTGCCTTTCCGCAATCCGGATTCTGCAAAATTTGCCGCGCTCCGGCTGGACAGTCTGACAGTCGATTCGCTGCAAAGTATAGCCCGTTACAGAAATGAAAAAGGCAGGCTTTGGGCTGATGCGCTGAGTTTCGGCGCAATTGAAAAACGCAAAAACAAACTGGTACAGGAATTGGATACGGTTTACAGCGAAGATTTTCTGAAGACCGGAAGGGAATATTATAAGCTGGTTTGCCTGGAAATTTACAAATGCGGCCGCTACGGCGAAAATCGGGATTTGTGGGCAAAAAGCGATGACGAACTGCGCCGGGAAGTAAATTTCGGACAAAGCCTGATGAAAGTTAAAATGGGCGTGCTGAAAAAAATGCAGCGGCGTTCGGCCTATCCGCTGAAAGAGTTTGAGCGCGATTTTCGCCGTACGCGAATGGCGCAGTCCTTGCTGCAGGAGCGGCGGATGCGGCGCGAAAACAATAATGCCGTTGCCTGTTTGGCCGCAGCGTCGGAAAGGGAACAACGCGCCGCTTTTGAAACGCGCAAGGATTCTCTGCGCCGGTCGTTGTATGAAAAGGCTGCGGCAGAACGTCGTGCCGGGTTGGACAGCCTGCTGCACCCATTTAAATATATGCCGCAGACGCTTTGGAACGGTGCCTCCCGATAGTCCTGTTCCTGAATTTGTTTTGGTGAAGGTTTAGTCCAGTTCAATCCGCGAATTCTGGTGCCAGTTTATAAACTGCATCAGTTTCTTCTTGCTAACGGCCAGAAATTTTGCCGACAGTTGATACCCGGTCAGATATGCTCGGGCAAAGGCAAATTTTTCCTGTCGGGTTTGCGCGGCCAAATGTTTGACGTCGGGCAGGGGAATGGTTTCATCCCGACTTTGCGCGAGGGAGTTCAAAACGGCGTTTTTCAGAATATTGTTGGCAAAATGCTGCATCTTGAGAGCGCCGCGGCTCATGTTGCTTTTGGGCGCAAAGCCCAGAAAAGAATGTTCGTCGGCCGTGTCGTTATCCTCCGGTTCCCGGCTGTCGTTCGCCTCGTCCCTATGCGACAGTTTGTCCCAGAATTCTTCAACGGGAACCAGCTTGTATGCTTTGGGCGGATTTCCCTCAATGCCGCTTTTGTCAATCTTGGCGCACATAAAAACGTTTCCTCCTCTTGAAGGCAGCCGGCAAAGCCCAAAGTCGGGTTCGGTCATCTGCAAAAATTCCTTAAAGGCAGTTTGCAGTTGATTATGATCGTCGGCCGCCGATTCAATCGAAACAAAACTGGATGCCGATGCAATATAGGGACAGTCCGGCGCATAGTTCAGAACCATCAGCCGGCTCAAGACAAGTTTTTGTTCCGCAGGGCTGTATCCGAGGTTTTTCATTTTTTCGGAAGTCAGTTTTTCCAGTTCGCGCGCTACATATGCGCCGTGGCAGTGTGTAACGAAATTGGCTTTGCGGACATAACGGGCGGCCGTTTCGGCCGGCAGCCGCTTTTTGCCGTCTTCGGTCGAGATTCGCAGCAGCAGGGTTTGTTCGAAAATGTCCCGGATGTAAGCCGGTTTCAGAGTTTCCTCTTTTTCCTGCGCCGACAGTCCGGCAACAACCTCGTCAAAGGACTGCGCCTGCGCGCTGTAATACAGGCAGCGGCGGGCAAGCCTGTCATGATGGAAATCGCCGAAATTGCAAACGGCTACACAGACGCGAACCGGTTTTCCTTTCAGTTCCGGAACGTTTTTAATAAACGTGTCGGTTTGTTTGAGATAACCGTTGTATTCGCGGATATGGTCGCCTTTGCCGCCCGAGCCGCCGATGACGCAAACCAGTGTTTCGTCAGGGCGGATCGTTCCCGCCGGCTTAATCCGATACGGGGAAGCCGCCGATGTTTCCGTCCGTTCGGCCAAAAAGGCAAAACTGATGCCGCGGCGCCTGGCTTTAAAAGCGGCCGTAATTTCTTTGATGTTCATCTTAAAAACCTTAGTCTAAATGATGTGGACAAAATAACTTATTTTGTTTAATTTGTCAATATTCGGTTTGCCTGCGGCGAAACCAATCTAAAGGGTAATTTTATTTTGCCGGTTTCATAATTATATATACGATGTTTTTTTATTAGCTGAACAACGGTTGACAGGGAGCGTTACAATGAAAAAAAGTCTGGTTGCGCTGGCGTTTGGAACCATGGGTCTGGGAATTGCCGAATTCGGCATGATGAGCGTCCTTTCGGTCGTGGCCAAGGGGCTTGATGTTTCCGTTTCCGAAGCGGGACATTTTGTTTCGAGCTATGCGCTGGGAGTTTGCGCCGGCGCGCCGGCCTTGGTTTTTCTTGCGCAGGGAAGGCCGCTGAAAAAGCTTCTGATAATGTTGATGATATTGATGTGCTTCGGCAATTTTATGGCTGTCATTGCCCCAAACTACGGGTTCATGCTGGCGGCGCGGTTTGTTTCCGGCCTGCCGCACGGCGGTTTTTTCGGGGTTGCCGGCATCGTTGCCAAAAAGCTGGCGCCGCCGGACAAACAGGTTGAAGCCATGGCGGTTATGATTTCAGGCATGACTTTTGCCAATCTTGTCGGTATTCCAATAGCTTCATATATTACGCATATTGTAACCTGGCATATGCTGTTTGCGCTTGTTGTCGTGTGGGGAATATTCACGGTTTATGCTGTTGGCAAATGGATTCCCGACGTCGGGCGCGCTTCTTCCGGTAGCCTTGCGTCCCAGTTCCGTTTTTTGAAAAAGCCGCAGCCGTGGCTGCTGCTGGCGACGATTATGTTCGGCAACGGCGGCTTGTTTTGCTGGTACAGCTACATTAACCCGATTATGATTGACGTTGCCGGGTTCAAATCCTATTCCATGGCCGGAATTATGATAATTGCCGGTTTGGGAATGGTCCTCGGCAACTATGCCGGCGGCCGCCTTTCCGGGCGCGTTTCGCCGGTTTGTCTGACAACCTGCATGATTGCTCTGATGTTTGCGGCTTCGCTGCTGATGTTTTTTTTGGCGTCGCAGGCTTGTCTGGCGCTTTGCCTGATGTTTGCGGGCGTGTTCGGATTATTCGGCGTTTCCGGCCCCGAGCAGTACCTGATTATCGAAAATTCGCCGGGCGGCGAAATTCTCGGCGCCTCAAGCGCACAGATAGCTTTTAATCTGGGTAATGCGCTCGGCGCATATCTCGGCGGCCTGCCGATGGTGTTTGGCCGAAGTGTTGAATATTCGGCGCTGCCCGGCGTCTTCCTGACCTTGCTCAGCCTGCTGGCGATTTATTTTTTCCGCCGTACCGCCCAACCCTCAAAAAAATTTTCACAGGATTAATATTGATTCCGGTTGTAACTTGTGGTATATTTATCCGGTAAAATTATAAAAAAGATATAGATATGAAAAATTTGGTAGAAATCATCGATCCGCATTTTGTCGTGGATTTGATGTATGCCGGAACGGCGCATAACATGACCGGCTGTCCGGTTTATGAAGAAATCGGCATGGGCAATCACGCTTATGTTCATCAGGATTTGTGGTCTGCTTTGCAAAAGCTGATACCTTATCTGGAAAAAACCGGACGCAGGCTTAAAATTTATGAAGCCTTCCGCCCGGTCAAAGCCCATAAGCGTTTGTTTGCCGTCATTCCGCAGGACGGTTTCTTCATTCCCGAAGCCGAACGCTCACCGCATTGCCGTGCGACGGCCGTAGATGTGGCGCTGCTTGAAGCCGACGGAACCGAACTGGTTTACCCGACGCTTGTTGATGCCTATAATCCGTACTATGCCGCCGAAGTTCAGGCCGGCAGGTTGGACGGCTTTTTCGAATATTTGAAAAAAGCCGCGCTGACCTATGAGGACGAAACCATCCCGGAAGCCATCCGCAACCGCGATGAACTGCGTGCCCTGATGGAAGACATCGGTCTGGCGCCGGTGCCCCGGTTGCACGAATGGTGGCATTATGAGCTTCCCGACGGTCGGACTGACAAATATCCGGTAATTGACCTCTGAAAAACAGAAAAGGCGTTTTCCTTAAGGAAAGCGCCTTTTCGTGTTTTATCCGCCCCCGAAATTCTCACCGTGGTTCATCGTCATTTTTTTGATTATACATGGTTTTGGCCGCTTCGTGAATACATTGCTTAAGACGCTTTGCCAGATTCCGGTTGTTTATCCGGTAATAGTCTTTTACCAGCTCAAGCGTTTCCGTCCGGGTCATCGGGTCTTCTGCGGCCGCTGTCGGCTGTTCAAAACGGCATGGCTTGCTGTCGGGTAAAAAGAAACTGCGCGGACTTTGCGCCGCAATTTCTGCCGCCATGTCTTCGAAAAAGAAATTGACCGAAACCCCCAGAACCTGCGCCATGTCCCATAACCGGCTTGAGCCCATGCGGTTCATGCCGCGTTCATATTTTTGAATCTGCTGAAATGTTACGCCCAGTTCTTTGGCCAGCTTTTCCTGCGAGATGCCGAGCAGGGCGCGGCGGCTGCGGATACGGTTGCCGACATGAATGTCAATCGGATTGGCGCTGCCGTCCGGCAAACGTCCGCGGCTGCTGGGTCTGTCCGTTTTTTCAGAAAGTCCGTGATTGTTGTTGTCCATTGCATTTGCTCCCAAAATATAAAAAAGTCATGCCAAACCGTACTCGTGCGGGAAAATGTATAAACGCCGTGTCTGCCGCCGCGAACGAATTCGGAATGATGAAAAAAGGGAAAGCCCAAAAAAAACACCGCGCTTCAGGTTGAAGCGGCGGTGGCCGGGCT
>FR885444.1:6396-23727 GCA_000436375.1 Azospirillum sp. CAG:239
GGGCTATGTAAAGGAAAGTTATACCCAAGGATAACCGCCCGCAGACATAAAAGTCTGCGGACTTGCACCGGCCCCCGCCATAAGAATTTATATAGCAGATAAAACCGATTAAACCGCTTTTCAATTATCAAAAGCGGCGTCAGTATCATAATTTGGCGGTACTGACACCGCCCTTGGGTATTAAATTAAGGAATTCCTTTACAATTCCCGAACCACATGGGTTCTTAATCCAAAATAATATACAAGGCCAAACTGCAGAGACTCTTACCTCTCCGCCTTGCAAACTTATATTAGCAGTGATTATTTAAAATGCAATTAAAATTAAAGCTCCCGTTATTCTCTGACATGTTTTTTTGCATTCTCAGGCATATTTTTTCCCTGTCATTGTCGGGCATGTTTTTCTTTTTGTCATATTCGGGCTTTTTTTCTACGTCATGCTCGGGTTTAACCCGGGCATCTCCCTTCTAAAGTACCACCGGCTTACGCCGCTGGGATTAGGCAAGTTCAGAAGTCAAGCTCCGCTTGTCAGCCAATTAGCTTCGCAAACCTTCGGTTCGGCTGAGGCGCAATCCCCAACCAGCTCACGCTGGTCGGCCCCTGCGCGCCTCAACTTGGATGTCCGGCTCAAGGCCGAACATGACAGAAAGAGGGAGAGGCAATGACAAGAGAGAAAAAAGCACAGGCATGACAAGAGAGAAAAAAGCATGGGAATGACAGGAAAAAACCGACAATGACAAAAGAAGAACCGGTAAGTATGGCAACGGCCGGAAAAGCCTGATAAACTTCTAAAACAAGCCTGAAATGACTCCGTTTTCGTCAACGTCAATCCGTTCCGCGGCCGGATGTTGGGGCAGTCCGGGCATAGTCAGGATATTGCCGGCCAGAGCGACCACAAATCCGGCGCCGGCCGAGAGCCTGACGTCATTGACCGTAAAATTGTAGCCCTGCGGCGCGCCTTTGCGTTTCGGGTCGTCGGAAATCGAGTTCTGCGTTTTGGCAATGCAGACCGGAAGTTTTCCGTAACTCTGGCTTTCAAACTCGGCCAGTTTGCTCAACGCTTTGTCCGAGAAGGTAACCTCGCCGGCTCGGTAAATTTCTTTGGCAATCAGGCTGATTTTTTCTTTCAGCGGCAGATTATCGTCATAAAGCGGACCAAAACCGTTCGGTTCCTCAACCGCGCGGCAGACTTCAAAAGCCAGTGCCAAAGCGCCTTTGCCGCCGTTTTCCCAGCAGGTTGCCGTTACGGCCGTTACGCCGGCTTCCGCGCACAGTTCCTGCAACAGGGTTATTTCCGCGGTGCTGTCCGTTGCAAAACGGTTGATTGCCGTCACGGCCGGCACGCCGAATTTGGCAAGGTTTTCCAAATGAATTTTCAGATTGGCAAATCCTCTGCGGAGCGCTTCGGGATTTTCTTCGCCGAGTTTGTCCTTGTCAACGCCGCCGTGCATTTTCAAAGCCCTTACCGTGGCGACGAGAACGACGGCAGCCGGTTCCAGCCCGCCTGCGCGGCATTTGATGTCAAAGAACTTTTCCGCGCCCAAATCGGCGCCGAATCCGGCTTCGGTTACGACATAATCGGCCAGCCGCAGCGCTGTTTTGGTCGCAATCAGACTGTTGCAGCCGTGGGCAATGTTGGC
Source organism: Azospirillum sp. CAG:239 (assembly GCA_000436375.1). GTDB lineage: Bacteria > Pseudomonadota > Alphaproteobacteria > RF32 > CAG-239 > Scatacola_A > Scatacola_A faecigallinarum. Next base: position 8,034 of record FR885444.1, read on the forward strand.
AAAGGGGCCGCCGTGTACCAGCGCCGGCGTTTTGGCCAGCGTCTGCACCAGATTGGGACGAACGGCATCCTTGAGCAGTGCGGCCATGGCTCCGACCGCCTTTATTTCGCCCGCCGTGACATATTTGCCGTCGTAGGTTTTGCCGATAATAATGCCGGACAGCCGTTTTTTCAGGTCGTTTATGTCTTCGGCCAGACACAGAATCGCCATAATTTCGCTGGCAACGCTGATGTCAAAGCCGTCGCGGCGGGGCAGGCCGTCGGTGCTGCCGCCCATGGCGATTTCAATGTTGCGGAGCGCCCGGTCGTTCAGGTCCAGACAACGGCGCCAGCAAATGCTCTGCGGGTTGATGTGCAGTTCGTTGCCCTGTTTGATATGATTGTCTATCATGGCTGCCAGCAGGTTGTTGGCGGCGGTAATGGCGTGAATGTCGCCGGTAAAGTGCAGGTTAATGTCTTCCATCGGTACAATCTGCGAATAGCCGCCGCCGGTCGCGCCGCCTTTCAGTCCGAAGCAGGGGCCGAGAGAAGGCTCGCGCAGCGCCAGCATGACTTTTTTGCGGCTGAGCTGCAAAGCGTCGGCCAGGCCGATGGATATTGTCGATTTTCCCTCGCCGGCCGGGGTCGGGGTAATCGCCGTGACCAGAATAAGTTTTCCTTTCAGCGGTTCGGCAGCCAGTTCGCGCAGCTTTGCAAAGCCGATTTTGGCCTTGTACCGGCCGTAAAGTTCCAGGTCTTCTTCGCAAAGTCCGGCCTTTTCGGCAATGCGTTCAATCGATTCCGGCTGGTTTTGCTGAGAAATTTCAATGTCTGACAACATACACGCCTCCTGCGCTGATTGTTAAAAAAATCACTCTGCCATTATTTCTGATTTCCCGCAAAAAGCAACTCCCGCCCGGAAAATATCCCCCAGGGTTTTTTTCTTGATGTTTGCAAAAATAGTGCTAGCCTGAACAAAAATCGAAGGAAATGAAATGCACGATATTTGGAATCCCTGGCACGGCTGCATCAAAAAAAGCGAAGGCTGCCGCAACTGCTATATGTATTTTCTCGACCGGCAGCGCGGCGGCGACGGCGGCCGGATTTACAAGGTCAGAAACAATTTTGACTATCCGCTGCAAAAGGACAGGGACGGGCGTTACAAAGTGAAAAGCGGCGAGCAGATACGCGTCTGCATGACGTCGGACTTTTTTTTGGCCGAAGCCGATGGCTGGCGTCCGGAAGCCTGGCGGATAATAAAGCAGCGTCCGGACGTTGTCTTTTTTCTGCTGACCAAACGTCCCGAGCGGGTAAGGGCATGTCTGCCGCCGGATTGGAATGACGGCTGGGAAAATGTTTTTTTCAACGTTACCTGCGAAAATCAGGAAATGGCGGACGAACGTATTCCTCTGCTGCTAGAACTCCCGTTCAAGCATAAGGGAATTATGGCCGCCCCGTTCATCGGCGAAGTAAGCATTGCCGGATATCTGGCTTCCGGGCAGATTGAGCAGGTTATTGCCGGCGGCGAAAATTATGACGGTTCGCGCCCCTGCCTGTTTGACTGGGTTAAAAAACTGCATGCCGAATGTGTTGCCGCCGACGTGACTTTTTGTTTTATAGAAACGGGCACATATTTTATCAAAGACGGCAAAACTTATCATATGCCGGACAAGCGTCTGCAAAGCGAAATGGCATTCAGGTCGGGAATGCAGTATAAGGGAAGGGCGCAAAACTTCAAATTAAGGCAAGCACAACCATCATTTTTTGGGGAAGAAAATACATATAAAAAATTCTTCCGCGAACGCTGCCAAACCTGCGGCAGCCGCCTGATTTGCAACGGCTGTTCAAACTGCGGCCAATGCGCAAAAGAAAACCCCTCTGCATTCTGAATGCAAAGGGGCTTCTTTAAGCAGGAACTTTATTTTAGCTCCAGGGCCTCTCTCGGCGTGGCGAAACTTCCGTTCTCCAGAATTTGCCCGATTTCTTCGTTCCAGACAAATCCGCCGTTTTTGTCGTACATTTTCTGTGCCGGAACGGCTTTGTACGAAAACATCGGCATGTCAATCAGTTCGTCAATGTCGATTTTTCCGGTCCATAAGGCGCGCAGCACATAAAAATACTGCTTCGGCTCGTCTTTGGTTTTCCTGATTTCACCGTCGGCTTTTTGCAAAAGCAGCCAGTTTGCGGCTTCAGCGAAGTTTCCTTCATTGACCTTCTGTAAGAAGGTTGAACGTGCAAAACCATACTTGCCCATACGCATTGCCGCAAGGGTAATTACAGCCATCTGCTGTTCGCTGAGCTCCAACGCCGGATTCAGGTTTTCGACAACGAGCGGCTTCCAGTCTTCGGCCACGATTTTTACGGATTCGTCATAAGTCAAACCCTTGAAATCATATTCGCTGACCGGTTTGTCGTTGATGAACTTGAAACCGACCAACGCGCGCGGACAGCCTGAAAGGACTTCTTTCTGAACGCCGTCCAGATATGCTCTGGCGATGATGACTTTGTCAAAAGACTTGTCATAAACCACAGCCTGTACGTTTTCGACGGCAGCCGATTCTTTGTCGTCGCCGCTGCAGCTTTTCCAGCAGAGGACAATACCGAGCACCAGCGCCAAAAGGAGCAGCCATGGCCACAGTTTCCTTTTGCCTTCATGCTGCGGACGGTTCATCTTCGGTCTGCGTTTGAACAGATTGCGGAACAATCCGTACATCCAGGCCCAGACCAGTCCGACGATGCCCAGCAGACTGAGCAGCAGCCACCACCAGTTGTCGCCAATCCAGACAAAAGCCGGCGTCAGCTGAACAAAGCACCAGATTAGCCCTTTGACAATCCAATAGAGGATTGCAAGAGCCACGGCAGCCAGCGCAGCCAGAATAAGAACTCGGAGAACGTTCAGGAGGTTATAACGTATAACCAGTTGACCCTGATACCACTTGCCATTGAGGCTTTTTAATTCAAAAGTTTTCATTTTTTTTTGTATTTAGTTAAACTTGAGTGATTTCCATAGGAAAGTTTATTATTCAAACAGATTTCACCGGCAGATTTAACGCGGAAATGAAAGCTTTTTTTCAAATAATAAACAACGACCTAATATTACAATATTAAACGTATCATATTTTTGACAAAAAGACAACCGGTTATTGTCATTAAAATCAATTTTTGTCTAAATTGGCTGGCGGTATGAAAAAATCCCGGATTTTTCCGGGATTTTGCGGTCGCTTGGTTTCTTTATCTGACGATTTCCTGACACATTGGATAGTTGCGCCCTTTAATGGTCAGATAGGTGCCGTTGCCGTTCTGCATAAAAGTCATGCCGGTTGCGGTGTTTTCATATCTCCGTCCGTCGGCAGCGGCCACCCGCACCAGAACATAGTTGATGCCGTCGACGCGGGCAATCATTGAGTCGTCGTCCAGAAAATCGGCCGAAATAATCTGTTCGCCGCATTTGTATTCTATTTTTTTCTCTATCTCCACTTCCGGCGCGCCGGTGCAGGCGGCCAGCAGCGGCAGCAGGAGAAGCAGATATTTTTTCATCGTTTTTCCTTTCGCTGATTGGTTGGGGTTTTCTAGATGTAATCTCCAAAAAAGCAAAATCAATTTGGCCGATGCAAAATGTCTGAAAAATTTTTTTGCCCGGCTCTTGATTTGCAAAATTCCGCACCCTAACTGGAAATTAGGACGTGATAGTTTTTAAGGAGGAAAAAATGTCTGATTCACTGATTACACGCAAAGAACACAGCCATAATACGCCTCTGCATTATGGTTATCGCAAAGATTTTAACGATTTGCTCAACAGCCTTTTCAACGGTTGGCTCGAGCTTCCGTCCGAAAGCGCCGTGCTCAGAAATATGGAACCCAAAATAGAGGTTGCGGAAAACGAGAATGACGTAACCGTCTGTGCCGAGCTTCCGGGAATTTCGGAAAAAGATGTTGACCTGGAAATCTCTTCCGATGGTTATTTGACTTTGTCAGGTGAAAAACGTCAGGAGAAAAAAGAACATTCCAAAGGCAGCTATTTTTCAGAGATATCTTACGGATCATTCAAAAGAACCGTCCCGCTGCCCTGGGATTTGAAGTTTGATGATGCCAAAGCCGACTTTGAAAATGGTGTTTTGAAAGTCTTTATTCCGAAATCGCAGGAAGAAAAAGGCCGCAAGAAAAAAATTGCCATTAACCGTAAATAATTTGAAAACGTAAAAAAAACAGCGCTCCTTTCGGGGCGCTGTCGTGTTTTTTGGAAAATTTTTTTATTTTCCGGCATGCCGGGCCGCAGCCTCGACAAATCGTTGGAAAATTTTCTTGCATCTGGCATTTCCCTTATTTGCCAGATTTTCCGGATGAAATTGCACGCCGAGCACAAATTCGCACCAGGGTTCAACCATCTCGATTGCCTCAACCACGCCGTCTTCCGACATTGCGGTAATTCTCAGCTCGTCGCCCAGAATGTTCGGGTTGACCGCTTCGTTGTGACGCGAATTGACAACCAGTTCTTTAGGGCCGACAATATCCGCCAGCAGAGAACCTGCCTGAATGCGGATGGAATGAGCCTCGTCAATGCCGCTGCAGCTGTGTCCGTCAACTTTTTGTATCAGCAGCGAACTGAAGCTGACAGCCAGAAGCTGAATTCCGGCACATATCCCGAGCAGAGGCAGTCTGAATTCCTGGGCATAGCGTATCATTTCCTGATATGCCTTTGTCCGGTCGTTGACGCTGTCGTCGCCCTCAAACTTGCCGTACCAGCAATCAGGGGTTCTGAATGCGCCGCCGGGAAGCAGAACTGCATCCGGTTTCAACACTGACAGCTTGTCATATACCTTGTCAAAGCCGAACTGCACAGGCAGACCGCCGGCTTCTTCAATGGCTTGACAATAGCTGTCGTTGGTTTCATACATTCCGTTTTCTGTGCCTAACAAAAGAGCCACAACGGGTTTTTCATCTCTCGTAATCAGGGTATTCTCCCAAAAAATGAGTGCCATAGTCTTAGGGTTTTAAATTAATAATAAAGTTATTTTTCATCTGTAACTATACCCTATTATCAGGCTTATGGCAAGACTGATTTACTGTTTAAGTCAACTTTTGTCTAAAATTGCTGAGCCGGCATTGACAAAGGAGCTTTCCGCTTCGGAAAGCTCCCGGAGTTATTTATTTGCCGTTAAAAGCTGTTTTGTAGACTTCCCAAACCAGCTCTTTGGAGCAGGGACGGGGGTTGCCGCCGGTACAGACGTCGGCCATTGCCGCTTCGGACAGAGCTTCCAAATCTTCTTCTTTAACGCCGATTTCCCTTAAAGTCTGCGGAATGCCGACGTCCTTGGAAAGCTGTCTGACCGCGTCAATCGCGGCTTGGCGATATTCCTCCTGCGACATGGCGTCAACGTTTCCGATTCCCATGGCACGGGCAATTTCGCGGAATTTTTCCCCGGTATAAGGCGCGTTAAATGCCATGACGTATGGCAGCAGCACCGCATTGGCAACACCGTGCGGCGTGTCGTAAAAGGCCGAAAGCGGATGCGCCATGCCGTGAACGACTCCCAAGCCGACGTTGGAAAAGGCCATGCCGGTCACATATTGCCCCAGAGCCATGCCTTCGCGGCCGTCAGGGTCGTTTTCAACCGCTTTGCGCAGGTTTTTGGCAATCAGTTCAATTGCTTTCAGGTTCAGGGTGTCGGCCAGTTCCCAGGCTGCCTGCGTTGTATAGCCCTCAATCGCGTGCGTCAGGGCGTCCATACCGGTTGCCGCGGTCAGTCCCTTCGGCATGCTGGACATCATGTCCGGGTCAACGATGGCTACGACCGGAATGTCATGCGGGTCGACGCAGACGAATTTGCGGCGTTTCTTCTCGTCGGTAATAACGTAGTTAATGGTGGTTTCGGCCGCGGTTCCGGCAGTCGTCGCAACTGCAATGACCGGCACGCTCTTGTTTTTTGTCGGCGCCACGCCTTCCAGCGAAACAACGTCGGCAAATTCGGGGTTGTTGATGATAATGCCTACGCCTTTGGCCGTATCCTGCGGCGAACCGCCGCCGATGGCGATCATGTAGTCGGCGCCGGCTTTTCTGAAGGCTTCCACGCCGGCCTGAACCACTTCGACGCTCGGATTGGCTTTGACTTTGTCAAAAATCTCGTAAGCCATCTTGTTGGCGTCCAGAATGTCGGTCACTTTTTTAACTACCTGAAACTTTACCAGATCGGCGTCGGTAACAATCAGTGCTTTTTTGAAACCTCTGCTTTTGACTTCCGGCACAATCTCGTTAACGGCGCCGTGCCCGTGGTAGCTGGTTTCGTTTAAGATAAAACGCTTGGCCATAAAAACCTCCCTCAAACAATGGTCATGATTCGCCCTTGAATATAGCCGCAAAAGTTTAAAATTTTATAACATAAATATATTTGACAGATAGACAAAAATACTTTAACCTGACTACCGAAAAAAATTGTATAATTAAATCCCTAAGTTTATGAAAACAAAATTGGTTCCGGGAATCTTTATTCCTTACATTTTGGTTGACCTTTCGTCTTCCGAGTTTGATGCGATAGAAAATCATGTCGAGAATCTTCTTGCCAATAACAAACTGCGCCTGCAGAAGTTTTTGGAAAACTGCGGCGGCTATGTTCTGCAAGATGCCTGTATGGTTTGCGACGAAGTCGTTTATCTGGGTCTGTTCTTCAAACCGGAGCAGCCGCACCAGATGACCTACGGGCAGGTTTGGAATATCGTCAAAACCAATGCCGGCATTGACGCCCTGCGCGAAAAAGGCTACACCGTTCCGCTGAACAGCGTGGTAGCGGCAGGTACGGGGCTTGTTACCAAGTCGCTTGTTGCCTGCGGCGGAAAATTTACCGTCAATCAGGCGGCCGAAATTCTCCGGCGCTTCCATTCGCAATGCGGACTGCCAGCGGATTTGGTTCTCACTTGGAACGGCGACGGCTATGAGCTGCACGGAACCTCGCCTCTGCAGGACGAAGGAAATCCGGCGCTTGCCTGGCAGAACTACATGGGTCGCGCCTTCAAAGCCGTTTTGCCGCAAGCAACGCCGATGTTCTATCAAACTTGGTCAACCAACGATGAACTGACCAAACGCCTTACCGGCAGGGGACGAAACGTTTCTGCCGAACGCGAGGCCGAATACGCCCGCTATTCCAAACGTAAGGACTAGAAAATTTGCAACGCCCCGCGCTTTAGTGCGCCGGGTGTTTGCTTTTTTAAATAAACCGGACTATATTATGCCAAAGTGTGTGGGAGAGGGGTTGATTATGGAACTTGAACTCAAATTTATGGTCGAAAAAAGTTTTGAACCGCGGCTGCGGGCGCTGGGATACAAGGCCGGAAAATTCTGCCGCCAGTTGGATACCTACTATATTGTCGATGAAACGATTGGCGGTTTCCGTACCTGGCTGCGCATTCGCGAAGATACGGTCAACAAAAGCGCTTCGATAGGTCTCCGCCGCCTGGTTTCCGACAACGCGGCGGAAGAAACCGAAACCGTCTTTGCGCCGGAAGACGCCGAAAAAATGAAACAGGTTATGGCGGCTTGCGGCAAAAAGGAGAAATGCGTCGTGGACAAGCAGCGCAAAGTCTTCACTCGCGGCGGTGTTGCCGTTACGCTTGACGATGTCAGAAACCTCGGCCGTTTTGTCGAAATCGGTATCGAGGGCGAAGAAAACGAAGCGGACGTTGCCCGCCTCAATGCCGTCGTTGCCGAAGTCGGGCTGGAACTGTCGCTGCGTATCGGCGCGGACTATCCCGAGCTGCTGATGAAACGCAAAAAAAGATAAAGAGCCTTGCCATAACTGTTTTATTGCAATATGATTTTGCGCAAAGACAATCATGATTAAGGAGAAGGAAATGAAAGCGATTTTTTATATCATTGTTTTGGCGGCGCTCGGTTACGGCGGTTTGTACGTTTATGAAAACTATCTGGCCGAGTCCGTAAATCATACCATTGCCAATACGGCTGATTTTGCGACCGACGCCAAAGTAAAGAACTTTGACGCCAACAAAATGCAGTAATTGAAAAACCCCTCCGGACGGAGGGGTTTTGTTTAGCTTTCAAAGCGGTCAAAAAGCTCTTTCAGTTCGTTGAGCTTTTGCTCTTTGTCTTCTTCCGAAGCAAACGACTGCGCTACGCAGGATTGCAGATGGGTTTTCAGAATGTTGCTTTCCACGGCGCGGATGGCCGAGCGGGCTGCGCGCAGCTGGATAAGAATATCTGGGCAGTAGCGCAGTTCTTCAATCATCTTCTTCACGCCCTCCAGTTGTCCGATGACTCTGTTCAGACGCGGAATCTCCTGTTTGTGGCAGGGGTGCCGGTGTTTTTCGTTTTCCATCTCGGCCTCGCTGGTCTGGCTATTTGTCGCAGTCACACTTGTGGCAGCCGCAGTTTTTTTCGTTTTCCTTGCAGCCGCAGTCTTTGCCTTCGCCGCACTGATGGGTTTCGTCACAGGTGCAGTTGTCGCCGCAGGTGCAGTTCGGGTTTTTGCATTTGGGGTTGTTACAGGCCATTTCAAATCTCCTTGTTAAAATTACATACCCTCATGGGGTATAAGGGGAATATATACCGGCAGGGGGTATAATGTCAACAGATATTTATATCTAAACAAAAAGATTGCATTAAATCTTTAATCGGGTATTTTAGCCGATAGGAGGTGCCATGCGGACTGACCGAAGTATCATCTATCATATTTATCCGCTGGGTTTCTGCGCTGTTGAGCCGCGCAACGGCTTTGCGTCCGAACCCGTAAACCGAATTTCCAAAATCAGCGGCTGGCTGCCGCATATTCAAAGCCTGGGTTGCGATACGCTTCTGCTGGGGCCGGTTTGGGAGTCTTCTGCACACGGATATGACACGGCCGATTTTTTGCGGCTGGATCGCCGGCTTGGTTCAAATGACGATTTTCGCGCGGTTGCCGAGGCGGTTCATGCTGCCGACATGAATTTGGTGCTGGATGGAGTGTTCAACCATGTCGGACGTGATTTCTGGGCGTTTCGCGATGTTGTTGAAAAACGTGAAAATTCGCCGTATAAAGACTGGTTTACCGTTAATTTCAGCTTAAACAACGGTTTCAACGACGGTCTGTGCTATCATGCCTGGGAAGGCTGTGAAGACCTGGTCACGCTCAATCTTGCCAACCCCGAAGTCCGCCGCTGTCTTCTGGATGCGGTCCGTTTCTGGATAGAAGCTTTCGGCATTGACGGCCTGCGTCTGGACGTTGCCTACTGCCTGAACATGGACTTCATGCGCGAGCTGCGCGATCTTACCGCCGGGCTGAAACCGGGGTTCTGGCTGCTGGGCGAGGTCATAAAGGCAAATTATCGCCGCTGGCTGCGCCCCGGTTTGGTCGATTCGGTTACCAATTACGAATGTTGGAAGGGCCTTTGGTCAAGCTGCAACACGCATAATATGTTCGAAATCTCTCACTCCTTCGACCGCCAATTCGGCGAAGACGGCCCGGGCATTTACCGCGGCTGGCCGTTATACAACTTTGCCGACAATCACGATGTCAGCCGGTTGGCTTCCATGCTCAAAGACAGCCGTCACTTGCCGATTGTATATACTCTGTTATACACAATGCCGGGCATTCCGTCACTTTATTACGGCAGCGAATGGGGCGTTCCCGGTCACAAAAGCGGCGGCGACGGAGAACTGCGCTGCTGTCTGGAGCTTCAGCCCGATAATGCCCTGACCGATATTCTGCGCCGTCTGGCCGAACTTCGCAGCCGGTATCCGGCACTGGCTGACGCGCCTTACCGCCGTGCCGAACTCGGTAATGAGTTTTTAAGCTTTTTCCGCGATAATCTGTTTGTCGCCGTCAATATCGGCGATACGCCGGTCGAACTGGCCGCGCCGTTCGGACGTTTTGTCGCCGCGCCGTTTTCTGCCTCCGTCTGTGAGCCGGACGGCCGCTGCGTTTTTTCGGTAGAGAATTTTTTGCTTTGAGGATATTGTCATGACCCGCCGTCTTCGTTTTGTCTTGCTGCTGGCAATTTTTATCGGCGGCTACGCTTCGCTGTCGCTGGAGCTTATCGTTTTGCGCCAGCTGAGCGGCTTCGTCGGGTCGACGGCAATTACCGCCTCGGTGGTTATCGGCATCTTTTTGGCCTTTATGTCCTGGGGCTACTGGCGCGGTGCCGAACTTCCTCTGAGCCGCGATTCCGTTCGCGCCGCCGTTTCGCATGACTTTGCCACCGTGGCGCTGATGGTGGTTCTGGCCTCAAGCTATGTCCTGCTGGACATGTATTTTGGTTTCATGAGTGCTGCCGGTCTTAAGTCAAACGTTCTCAAAACCTTTGTCTACTCGCTGATATTCCTTTCTTCCGCACCGTATCTGTTCGGCAAAATTACCGCGCTGCTCAGCCGTTATCTGCACCGCTACAACCGCAACTGCACCGGCAAGATTATGGCGGTCGATACGATTGGCTCGGTGCTGGGGTCAATTTTGACCACGCTGGTCATTATGCCGTTTATCGGTGTCAATCACACGATTATCGTCGTTGTCGTCGCCGCGGCCGCTGCCTCGGTGCTTTTGGCTAAAAAGGCCGCCTGGTACTGGCTCGGGCTGATAATCGTTTTTGCGGTTATGCTGAACCGCAGCAATCTGCTGCACGAAGTTTACGACATCGTGGAAAACAATGCCGTCTCGACGATTTCGATTCTTGACACTGATGACGGGCAGGCGCGGGCGATGGTCATTAACGGCGGCAATTCTTCCAAAATTTCGTCCGACCGGAAATATTGGTTCGGCTATGTCCGCTATGTTCAGGAAAACTTTATCGAAACTTTGCCCAAAGACCGGAAAAAAGACGTGCTTATTCTGGGGGCGGGCGGCTTTACCATGGGTGAGGGCGACGCTTTTCATAATTATACTTTTCTGGACATAGACCGTTCTCTTCTGAAAATTTCCGAAGAGAAGTTTCTAAAGCATAAGCTGACGCCGAACAAGCGCTTTGTTGTCGAAGATGCCAACCAGTTTCTGAAAGACAGCACGCAGAAATATGACCTGATTGTGCTGGATACCTATTCAGGTATGGGCATAATTCCGATGGACTTGATCACGAAGGAATATTTTACCCGTGTCAAAAATAATCTGAAAAAAGGCGGCATCGTGGTAATGAATATTTTAACCAGTCCGAACTTCAGCGATGCTTTTGCGGTCAATTTGGACAATACCATACGTTCCGTTTTTACGCATAGCTTATCGAGACAAGTTATTGGCAATTTCAACGCCTGGGGGCAGCAGCGCGCCAATGTCATTTATGTTTACTACGATGTAGCGGACAAAGGCGGAATTTATACCGCCGACAAAAACGCCGTCTTTTATGATATGTGATAAAAGGGCCAGAATACGAGAAAACTCCCTTGCGTTTAACAGCGCAAAAGAGTTTTCTTTATGGTCATACGGAAAGATTAGTAAGCAGCAATAATCCCCGATGTGTAAATAACATTTTCTTTGGTAAAACGAACCGGATAATTGTCGCTTCTCAAATATTGAGAAACAATACCTTGTGCGGCATCCAGCATTTGTTGGTCTGGCACTTTGACAAATACTGGATTTTTTGTTTCAGAGAGCGTTTTTTCAATAAACGCAATTTGCCGTTTTACGCTGTCGGTCTGTTCCATGTCTTGAAGAATTTTCAAGTCCTTTTCCAAAAGCGGAACAAATTCATCTTTGTTTTCAGCCTTAAAGACGATAACAAAGACTTCATTATTCTCAGCTTTGAGGCTACCAGCCCAGAAAAAATTAAGACTGGTTTCAATATTTTTAGAAGGTACAAGCAACGTGCCTTGAAAATGAAATTTTTTTGTTTCCATTTTATTCAAAGTTTTAATGTTAATAATAGAGTTATTTGTTCATTTACTATAACATTAAATAATTTTACTGTAAAGACAAAATTAGACAAAATGGTGTTTTCTGAAAGTTGTTGATGGTTTTCATCTTGTCTTGAAAATTGCACTTGTTTTTGTTATAGAATAACCATCACTTACTATAAGTGTATCTAAAATCCGAAGATTTTAATCTTCGGATTTTTTTGTTTAAACAATTAATGAAAGAACGAATATGTCAAATTTAATTCAATATATAGTTCAGGACGACCCAGAAGAACTGAAAAAGCAAAATGTAAATAAGAAGAATTATTTCTTTACCTCCAGAGAACAACAGGAAGAATGCAGATATAATCCGTATAACCTGATAGAAAACGGTAGGAAAAGCCTAACTCAGGACAAAGCCCAAACGAAAGAGCCGTCAAATATAAAAGCTGATTTATTATCCGAACAAGTCGGAAATGATGCCGCTTCTTATAAAATAGTCCCAAATACCAAAGGTAATATAACAGAAAATGCTAAAGCCAAGGCAAATAATATTGATTATTCTCTTTATGGGGATGGCTTTAGCAAAGAATTTATAGATGAAATGCTCAGCAACGAAGACTATCAAAGAGCATTGAAAGAATATGCAATTCCAAATGAAGGCGGATATGTAAATAATCCTCAAGATCCGGGAGAAGAAACAAACATGGGAGTTGCAAAAAGGTATCATCCTAATGAAGATATTAAAAATCTTACTAGAGAAAGAGCAAATGCCTTATTATATAAGGAAGTATGGAATTGGAATGGTATTAATACACTTCCTGCTGAAATTAAAGGATTTGTATTTGACCATGGAATTCGAACCAGCCCTCAAAATGCTATTGAAACAACCCATCAAACTTTAGAGATTAATCCTGTTGGTGATATTATAGGAAAAAATACTTTGGAGCGATTAAAAAACGCAAATTACAATGAATTTTTACATAAATATAAAAAACTTGTGCATGAGCAAGATAAAAAGAGAAGAGGGTATGGAGAATTTGGAACGGGATGGGATAATCGAACGGAAGGATACCATATTTCATATTAAATAATATAGTTAGGGAGAGTATTTATTCCCTCTCCCTTCATTTATAATCTTTAATAAAACTAAATGTGCTGATTTGTTTTTCAATTTGTGATAATAATGTCTCAATATATTGTTTTATAGTTTTATTAACCGGAGTGTTTTTTTCTTGTTCACAAATATTACCTGAAGGAATGTTGTATTTATTTAAACAATAAGCAACACCATAAACCGCAGAAGTTGATGTAACGTAATTTTGATAAGTATGAATATTATTTTCATAATTATAACTGTAAAAATGTTTCATAATATTTTGTGTAAGTTCATCCATACAATTTAATTGACTATCAGAGCTGGTGCATTGCTTTAATTCATTTTTGTACTGAAGTAATAAAGAATAATCGTCGATAATTTCTTTAATTTTATCTTTGCTGCTCCAATCACTTTGGGCAAGGACTTCATCTATATCAATACCATGGTATAGTTCAGCATTAACATTCAGGCTGAACAAAAATGTAACAACAAATGCAAAAGCAACCATTTTCATAGCACAAACTCCCAAGACCGATCACATTTTAGTGTAAAGCGCAAAGTTGAAAAAAAGATTAAGTATAAAAGGAGGATTGCTCCCTGAAAGTTGTTGATGGTTTTCGTCGCGTCTTGAAGGCTGCGCTTGTTTTTGTTGTAAAATAAACGTCGCTTGCTACAAATATACACAAAAATAAAGCCCTCCGAAAAGAGGGCTTTTGTAAGGCTTAGTTTCCGTAATAAGGGACGACGCGGGCGCGTTTGCCGTAAAGTACCATACATTTCTGCCCCGGATTGAGCAGAACGTCATTGCCTTGCGAGACGGTAACCATGCTGCCGTTGTCCAGTTGAATCACATATTCATAGCCGCTCTGAGACGAAAGTCCTTCCTGCGCCGCGTTGCCGGCAATGCCGCCGACGACCGCGCCGCCGATGGCACCCAGAATGTGCGCGGTGTCCGAACCGCCTATCATTGAGCCGGCCACGCCGCCGGCAGCACCGCCGATGAGCGTTCCGGCGCCGTTGTTGCTGGCAATGGAAATCTGCCGCACCGAAACTACCGTTCCCTTAACCGCACGGTTAACTTCGCCGACGGCGCTGGTGTCATATTGGTCGGCGCCGATTCTCGACGTGCAGGCCCCCGCTGTCAGCAGCATGGGCAAAATCATCAGTAAGGCAGCTTTTTTCATGGGTTTTCTCCGCAAAAAATTAATGTTGAAGTTATAATTATACATAGATTAACATTTGTCAATGCTGGACAATTAAAGATAAGTGTTATATATTGGGCACGCTCTGTAAAGGCAATAATAAAATAATGAATATTTGAGGAAATTTAAGATGTTAAAGAGAACTAAAATTGTAAGCCTGTTAGCGGCTGACAAACCGGAACAAGAAGTTCTGGTCAAAGGCTGGGTCAGAACCCGCCGCGATGCAAAAGATTTTTCGTTTATCGAGCTTAATGACGGCTCCTGTCTCAAAAATATTCAGATTATTGCCAATAACAATTTAGCCAATTATGACGAAGTCAAAAAACTCACGACCGGTTCCTCTCTGGCCGTGACCGGAGCGTTGGTCGAGTCAAAGGGCGGCAGCCAGAAATATGAAATCGTTGCGGAAAAGGTTGAAGTCTATGACGTCGCCGACGAAGATTTTCCGTTGCAAAAGAAAAAGCACTCGGACGAATATCTGCGCAGCATTGCGCACCTGCGTCCGCGTACCAACAAATACGGCGCCGCTTTCCGCGTTCGTTCCGAACTGTCTTTCGCCGTTCACAAGTTTTTCCATGATCGCGGTTTTCGCTACGTCCATACGCCGCTGATTACCGGTTCCGACTGTGAGGGTGCCGGCGAAATGTTTCAGGTTACCACGCTTGACCTGAACAATGTTCCCCGTACCAAGGACGGCCGGGTTGACTATTCGCAGGACTTTTTCGGCAAGGAAGCGCACCTAACTGTTTCCGGGCAGCTCAACGGCGAAATGTACGCCATGGGCTTGGGCGATATCTACACTTTCGGCCCTACTTTCCGTGCCGAAAACTCCAACACCACGCGCCACGCCGCCGAGTTTTGGATGATTGAGCCGGAGATGGCCTTTGCCGACATTTATGACGATATGGATTTGGCCGAGGACATGGTTCGCAGCTGTGTCAGACATGTTATGGAGCATTGCGCCGAAGATTTGGAACTATTTGACAAATTCGTCGAACCCGGCCTGCTGGACAAACTGAAAAACATCGTTGAAAACGGCTTTGCGCGCATTACCTATGCCGAGGCCATTGAGATTATGAAAAACTCCGGTCACAAGTTCGAGTATACGCCGGAGTTCGGTATTGACATGCAGACCGAGCATGAGCGCTATCTGGCTGAAGTTCACTTCAAACGCCCGGTAATCGTTCGCGATTATCCGAAAGAAATTAAGGCTTTCTATATGCGTTTGAACGATGACGGCCGCACCGTCGCTGCCATGGACGTTCTGGTTCCGGGGATCGGCGAGCTTATCGGCGGTTCGCAGCGTGAAGAACGCTATGACGTCCTGGTGCGGAAAATTCATGAAATGGGCATGCACGAAGACGACTACGCCTGGTATCTCGATTCCCGCAAATACGGGTCGGTGCCGCATGCCGGTTTCGGTTTGGGGTTTGAGCGGATGATGATGCTGGTTACCGGCATCGGCAACATCCGCGATGTG
The DNA here is from genome assembly GCA_000436375.1 of Azospirillum sp. CAG:239. Classification (GTDB taxonomy): domain Bacteria; phylum Pseudomonadota; class Alphaproteobacteria; order RF32; family CAG-239; genus Scatacola_A; species Scatacola_A faecigallinarum. The sequence continues at coordinate 23,596 of FR885444.1, forward strand.
ATTCCGTTCCCGAGAACCCCGAACTCCATCAACTTCTGACCGTAAAGGAATAAAACCGTGCGCAATCTGGGATTCTTTTTAAGTTTATGTCTGCTGTCGGCGGTGTCTGCCCTGGCGGCGGAGACGAGCCGG
>FR885445.1 GCA_000436375.1 Azospirillum sp. CAG:239
TGTCATTCCCGTGCTTGGCACGGGAATCTAAAAGAGATGTCCGGGTTAAACCCGAATATGACAAAGAAAAAAGCCCTCTCTTTTGAGAGGGCTTAAAACTACAAACCGGAAACGGCTTATTTAACGCTGTCAATCTGTCTCTGGATTTCAGCACCGTCAATGGTCTGAAGCTGTTTGCCGTTCAGGAACAGAGCCGGAACGCCGTTAACCTGAATTTTGCCGGCCAAATCGTTAATGCTGCTCAGAGCATTGTTAACTTTGGCAGAATTCATGTCAGCCTTCAGTTTTTCCATATCGACACCGGTCGAAGCAACCAGTTCGTCAACTTTGGCTTCATCCGGTCTGCCTTCAAATTCAAAGATGGCCTTGTAGGCATCAAAGAACTTGCCCTGTTCGTTGGCTGCCAAAGCGGCTTTGGCTGCATACTGGGAAATCGGCGCAACGAAAGTCAGCGGCTTGAAAACGATTTTGATATCCGGATTGGCTTCGGCAATCTTCTTAACCGCCGGATAAACCTTGTGGCAGTAATGGCAGGAGAAGTCAAAGAACTCAACCAGAACCGTCTTGGCGTCAGCGGCGCCGATAAACGGCGTGTTGGCATCATTGTTCAGAGCCGGCAGGTTGGCCTCAATCATCTTCTGAGCTTCGGCAGCAGCCTGTTCTCTCATTTTCTGCTCATAGTTCTGCATGGCATTGATGATAATCTCGGGATTATTGTTCAGGGTTTCTTCAACGCTGAGCGACTGTTTCTGAGCGCAGCAGTGGATGCACATACCCAGAGCAACCAGAGCCGCGACCAAAGCCAGCAGCGAAACGTAAAGTGAATTCATTTTACTCATTTTAGTATCCTTAAATTATTATATAATAAAACACCTAATAATTTAGCCAATCTGAAATATATTTACAAGTCTAAATTTATATAATAATTTTCGTTTTCCGTTCAAAATGCTAAAGCTTTTTTCATAATTAAGACGTATGATATTTTAAAAAATTTAAATTAAGGAAGCGGATATGTTCCATATAAAGGTATCTTTGTTTGCACGCACCAAATCGCTTGAAAACAAAATCGACTTGTTTCACGATAAAATCATTGACGCGGCCATGACGTTCAAAAAGGCCATCCGCGTATTTCTGAACGAGAAACGCAGCGAGAACTATCGCAAGCTGAGCAAACAGATAAAAACCATTGAACATGACGCCGACGCCCTGCGCCGCGACATCGAAAACAAACTTTATATCCAAAACCTGATTCCCGACCTGCGCGCCGACGTGCTGCACCTGGTTGAAAATCTGGATAAAATCATCAACAAATTTGATGAAGTTACCTACAAATTCTACATCGAGCAGCCGGACATCCCTGCCGAATACCATTCGCGGGTCATTGAACTCTGCGAACAGGTTTCCGACTGCGCCGAAAACATGGCCATTGCCTCCCGTGCCTTTTTCCGTGACTTCAGCACCGTCCGCGACTACTCGCAGAAAGTTTACTTCATCGAACATGAATCCGATTTGACTTCGGGACGCATGCTGGAAGCCATTTTCGATTCCGAGCTGCCGCTGGCCAACAAACTGCAGCTGGATTCACTGATTACCGAAGTCGCCGATATTGCCGACATCGCCGAAGACTGTGTCGACGAACTGCTGATTTTCACCATTAAAAGAGATATCTGATGGATTTGAGCTATTTCATATTTCTGAGCAGCGGCCTCTTTCTGGGCTGGTCCCTCGGCGCCAACGACGCGGCCAACGTCTTCGGTACCGCCGTCGGCACCAAGATGGTCCGGTTCCGCACCGCTGCCGTCATATCCTCATTTTTTCTGATTCTCGGTGCCGTCTATTCCGGCGGCGGCACGACCGAAACCCTGACCAGGCTCGGCAACGTCAACGCCCTGCCCGGCGCTTTTATGGTTGCGCTTTCCGCCGCGGTCAGCGTTTATTGGATGATTAAGGGAGGCCTGCCAGTTTCAACCTCGCAGGCAATCGTCGGCGCCATTGTCGGCTGGAACTTTTACAGCGGCAGACCGACCGACCTGAGCATTGTTTCCAAAATCGTCAGCACCTGGGTCATCTGTCCGGTTCTGGCCGGCATACTCGCCACGCTGATTTATTTTCTGGTGCGCTCGCTGATAAAATATTCCAAAATACACCTCATCCGCCAGGATTTATATACCCGCATCGGCCTGATTGTTGCCGGCGCGTTCGGCGCCTATGCTCTCGGCGCCAACAACATCGCCAACGTCATGGGCGTATTTGTCGATTCCGCTCCGTTCCAAAATCTGAAAATCGGCAGTCTGACCTTCAACCCCGAGCAGATTCTTTTCTTCATCGGCGGCATTGCCGTCAGCAGCGGCATTTTCTCTTATTCGCACAAAATAATCAAAACCATCGGCAACGGCCTTATGCGCATGTCGCCGATTGTCGCCTGGATTGTCGTCGTCTCACAGTCGCTGGTTTTATACATGTTTGCTTCCGAAAAACTGGAAAACTTCCTGTTGTCAAACGGGCTGCCGGCGCTGCCGCTGGTACCGGTTTCCAGTTCGCAGGCCGTCATCGGCGCCATCATCGGCATCGGTTTGGCCAAAGGCGGCCGCAGCATAAGCTGGAGCATTCTCGGTCACATAGCCCTCGGCTGGATATTTACGCCGATAATGGCTGCCCTGCTCTGCTTCATCTCACTTTTCTTTCTCGAAAACGTCTTTAATCTGGTCGTTTACCTGCCCGAAACCAACTGACGGCAAATAACTCGCCCCGTTATACGAGGTTTTACAAAAATTTGAAGAATGAGGCGTATAGTAAAATTTAAGAGTGAAAAAAGCGGAGTGTACACATTGGTACATAAGCATTTTTTCAACTCGCAAAATCTGTACGAGACGTCCGTTATACAAATTTTTAAAGGTTCAGGTTATTCCAACCGCTCTTCTTCGGTGCCGCAGGTTTTGCCGGCGCGGACTGCGTATCCCAGTTGCGTATCGGACCGCTCTGCTTGGCAACCATATCCTTCTGCGACTGCGTCTGTGCAACGCCTATTGGCAGCAGCTGTCTCAGCATGGCCGGCGACACGAAAGGAACCGTCTTCGGACGGAAAGAATCTACCATCACGTCAATAATTTCCGCTGCCGGACTGAAATTATAAGACTTTACCTTGCCGCCGTAAAAAACCGAAAAAGAATGGCAGGGCGAAGAAAGCAGCACGTCCGTATAATCCACGCCGCGGACAAAACGCAGCATCAGCCGCGGCTTGATAACGCACTGCGCCACTTCCTGAGAAATATTCTCGGGCGTGGCAAAAAACTGCCTGATAATCATATTTTTCAGGTCGTTTTCAATAATGCCGCAAAAACCGGTAACGGCCATGTTGTCAATTGTATATCCTTTATAGCCGGCCGGCTTGGACGAAACCTGATAACAGAAGACGGCTTCTGAGTCGGTAATGTTGGCTATGCCGCTGTTGCCGATTGCGTCAATCATGCTCTGACTGATAACCGGCGGCTGATTGTCTTCTTCCGCACGGCGCCAGGAATCGCCGCTCTGCTGAAATGACTGCACACCTTCCCTGCCGGTCTGAGCAGCAGCCGGACAAACCAGTCCAAGCGAAACGCCCATCATTAACAGTGCTGCAAACTTCATTATCCATCTCCTCAAATTCATAGACATATTATCAACATAATACTTAATTAAAAAATTTTTACACCAAAAAATATTTACTTTTCCCACCCTGTCAAAAAAAAGCCCCTCAAAAAAGGGGCTTTTCGTATTCGGCCTTACCACGGCTCGGTATATTTGAGGTTCGGATCGTTCAGGCGGTTGAAATAACCGCTGTCGCTGCCGGTTGTACTTGCCGATTTTCCGCTCATCGGCGCCCGGAAGTTAGACAGCTGATCATAAGTCGTATCAACCAGGTTGGAGTCAAAAGTCGTGCCCAAACCGCCCTTGCGGTCAAAATAGCAGTAAACGGTGGCATACGCTTCCAGCTGCTTTCTGAAAACCGGGAACAGGTTCCAGGCAATTGCGTCGTTGCCGCTCAAACCCAGCCCCAGATCGTCCATATACTTCTTATAATAGGTATACGGATACATAAAGCCCATAATCGCGCTCCAGCCTTTGAAACCGTTGTCCGAACCATGCGTATAGACTTTGGCGCGCAGCCAGGTGCTCTTCTGGAAATAAAGCGGCGAAGGCGCCTCGGACGGATTGGCCGAATAGTCTTCATTCGGATTTTTCGGATAGTTTATAATCACGATATCCTGCTTTTTGCCGGCTTGTCTTGTGCCCGGAACACCGGCCTGAGCCATGGCAAAACCGGCCGGCGTAATCGTAATAACCTTGGCGTATCCCGGCGGACACATCGGCGCCGGAACAACCCCCAGCCATGGAGACGTCCAATCGGTATGGTTATTGGCCACATATGAGGAAGAAACGGTCTGACAGCTGTTGCCGCTGGTCTTGCTCGGACACCCCGACGAATTCTCCCAGCTGCCGAAAGTTTCCAGATAGGTATTGTCAACCACATAAATGCCTTTATTGATGAAATCCGGCAGAATGTCGCTCAGACGGGCGCCGCCGCGCGACGTCAGTTTAATGTCGTGCATAACCGACGTATAGGCCGGATTAACCTGATAGGCGTCATAAGTCGTACCGCGGTTAAAGCTGGAAACCACGCCGCCGGTAATCGGATTCGTCCAGCCGCGGTTGGATACGAAACGGTCTGCCCGGACATAACCCTTATCATTGCCGGAAGTCGCCTGCGCCTGAACCTGCGCGTCGGTCAGCTTGGTTCCGTAACTCGATTCCAACTCGACGATACCTTTACGGATATAAACGCTGCCGCGATCGGCCGTTGACTTGTCCGTTTCATTGGCGTCCACCGTCAGAACTTTTTTAACCGTCGTCCCGTTGTCTTTGACGATAACCTTGCCTCTGGTAATTTCAGCCGTGGCATTTCCGCCGCTGTTGTTGCTGGCCTGCGAAACCTGAAGCAGTTTTTCGCCGGAATCGCCGGCTGCGTTATCATTATAGACAATCAGTTCGCCGTCTACTTTAACTTTCGACTTGTTGGCATTCTGCGGTTCCACTTTCAGGACATAGGCGCCGCCCGGCTCCTCAACCTGAAAATTCATGTTGCGAACCCGGCTTACCGCACCGGAAATATCCGTCTGATCCAGCTTGCTTCCGTCCGTATTTTTGACAGTAAAGCTGTTGACAATCGAATTAATTGCAATCGTACCACGGTTTGCCCTGAACATCGTGTCCTGAATGCTTACCTCATTGGCGGTCAGCGACGGGTTCATTGCTCCCGTATACAGATGCACGCTGTTATTGCCGTGCATCTTAACATTATTCGTCGAACTGATTTCCGCACCGCTTGAATTAAGCACAGCCTTGGCCACGTCATTCGCGTTCAGCGTAATTGTCGCATTTTTCATACTCGATTCGGCAGAGGTAATTTTAAGCTTGTCGGCCGCCACATTAAAGTCAGGCTGGGCAAAGCTGGCTTTCGTCGCCTCGACGTGCAGGTTCCACGGCCCCGTATAGGCGGCCGCGCCGGCGTCCAAGGTCAGCGACTTGAACTTCGGCGTGCGGATTTCCCCGGCCGTAAAGATACCGGTCACGTCCGCGTTTCCCTTAACCGTCAGTTTGTTGGCAACGCCGTCCGTCGAATTGACGCTGGCATTCAAATCGCCGATGACCGTATCGCCGGCAATGTTGGTTTTACTGTTGATTTTGGTTCCGCTGCTGTTGACCGTAATCTTGCCGTTCAACAGGTTCAGATCCGAAGCGCTGGCATTGATGACGCTGCCGTTTTCGCCGTATTTCAGATTGCTGTCGGTAACCGTAAACAAAGTTCCGTACTGCAAACCGGAATTATTGACCTTGAACTTGTCTGCCAAAGCCGACAAAGCGCCGCCGATAACGGTGTTGCCGCCGATGGTCGCGCCGCCGCTGCCCTTAATCAGCAAAGCGCCGTCATTGCCGCTGCTCTTGTCGGAAAAATTGGCCTGATTCTGCGCCGAAATAATCAGCTGGTTAATGTTGCTGATATTGTGATGCGTGCCGCTGTCGGCACCGAGCTTGAGATTGGCCTCCATCTGGTTCAGTTTGGCCGTCGACGGATTGCCGCTCATATCAATGCGGTACAGGTAGTTCTCGTTATTGCCGCCGCCTCCGGCTTCCGTAATCGGCTGTACCGAAGACGTGACAATGGAACCGTTGGTCGTTGTAACCCCCAGTTCGCTGCTCATGTTGTCAATCGTCCAAATACCCTGCACGCCGTTAACCGTAACTTTGCCGCCGCTGACCTGCGCATAACCGCCGTTGGTGCCGACCATCGACGCAATACGCGACGCGCGCAGCATCGGGAAGTTGCCTTTTTCCTTAGGCTCTGCCACCACAAACGCCGTTACCGCCTTGCGGCCGCCCGCATTCGTATATTTGAAGACGACTTTGTAGTCTTTGCTGAAAGTTTTGGTATCCTGTACATTGCCCGACGAGTCTAAAAAGCCGTACGGCAGATAGTCGCGAAAATGCTTAATGTCAATCGTCTTTTTGCCGCCGCTGACCAAATCGCTGTAGTTGACCGAGTTGTTGACGCTGTTGTTAACCGCATTGCCGGCGACAATCGTGTTGTAGTTGTCGCTCACATAGTCGTCCACGGCCTTAATCAGGCTGCGCATCTGCCCTGCGGCGTTAATGTCCTGCAGCTCGGTCGTTCTCTCGGCCGCCTTACGGTACAAAATCGGCGTAACCATGGAAATGAGGGCAAGCATTGCCATCGCCTCAACCATCAGGCTGCCCAGCTCGTTCAGCTTTGCAAATTTGCTTTTCAACATTGTCTTTCTCCTCATCTCCGCCTAAATCGGCGTAATATAAACCATGCAGTAGGAACAGACCTGCGCCTCGACGACGTTTCCGTCCTTGTCCTTCAGCGGTTCGACGCACATGCGGTTAAACGACGTATTTCCGCCATCCGTATCGTTGACCACATATTCCGGAATACCGATCCACTCGACTTCGCGGCCGACCAAGTGCATGGTATACTTGTCCTGCACCGTTTTGCCGTTGGCCACGTCATAAGTCCGCGTAAAGGTCTTGTCCTCAAAGTCGGCATAACCGATGTTGACACCGACGCCGACCGTGTTTTTAATCGCGTTCAGCAAATCGTTGTTGGGCTTTCCGGTTTTGATGTTCCGCCAGCGCTGCGGCACACAGCCATAGGTCACGACATAGTTGTAGGCGTTGTCCTGACTGCAGCAGCTCGGACTTCCCGGACATCCGGTTACGGACTTTGAATATCCCGACGAACTCTTGTCCAGACAATATATCCGCGACTGAATCTCCTGCCGGCGCGAAATTTTGCTGGTATCGGAGGGATTACAGCCTTCCAGGCCGTAGGGGAGGTAATTTTTCTGGCACAGCAGCTTAAAATCGACGTTGCCCGGATAATAAGACGTATAGCCGAGATCCCGGGCATAGTTTTCGGCCGCGCGATGTTGCAGGAGCATTTTGCTCACAATCGCCTCCGCCTGCGGTTCGACGTAAATTTCGCGCATGTCGGAACGCGTCGGCAGATTAAACGAATACAAAATCGCTATGAATGTCGCCAGCAGTACCCAGATATACATTTACGCCACGCCCCGTTCCAAATCCTTTAACTCATTATCCATCCTACCACAAAAGCGCGCTTTTTTCCATGTCAAAGCTTTAAATTTCCTCAAAATTAACATATCTGTAACAATCAGGCGGCGCTAATGTTCATAAGACCTTTTCAGCTTGATTTATACACCGGAAATCCTGAAATAATGGTTAAAATCACAAATACGTTTAATAAGTATGTTTTTAGGGTTTCATTCTTGAAAAAATATTATAAAATGTCGGACAGACAAATCTATTGTTAAGGTAGGGTTATGGCAAATTTAGACGACGATTTCGACGCGGATTCCGATGCCGAGGAAGGCAAAAAGAAAATCGACCGCAAAAAGATTCTGATTTTCCTGCTGCCGGCACTGATTGCAATCGGGCTGGTCGTCAGTTTTTATTCGGTTTTCAGCAAAAAAACCGGTCCGCAAAACCTTTCCTACGCCGTTGTCGAAAGACCCGGCGGCACGGACGGCAACGCCGCCCAAAACAAGCTGACCATTCTTTACGACATTCCCGAAATCAACGTCCGGATTAAAGATGAAGCCGGAACGCCGCAGGACGTCAGCCTCAGGCTCAATATTGAACTGACCCGGATGGAAGACATTCAGATTGTCGAGGGGCTCATGCCCAAAATCGTCGACGCCGTCATTGCCCACACGATTGAGCTGACGCCGGACGAAATCAGCGGTTCCAACGGGCTTTACTGGCTCAGGGAAGAGCTGTTGTACCGCATCAACCTGATTGTCAGCCCGGTTGTGGTTGCCAACCTGAACTTCAAGGCTTTCGGAATTGACAAATAACCAATTTTAAGGACACAAAAAGTGGCAGAGGAAAATACGACAAATAATCAGGAACAGGCAGCCGACCGCAAGGAAGACAAGGACTGGGCCGATGCCATAAAGGTTCGCGGCGGGGAAGAAGTTTCTCCGGCGGCGGGCGACGGCGGCGATTCCAAAATCCTCAATCAGGAAGAAATCGATTCCCTTTTCGGCTACACGCCCGACGAAGAGGACGAAGATTACGAAATGAAAACCGGCGTCCGGGCCATTTTGAACGCCTCCATGGTTTCTTACGAACGTCTGCCGATGCTCGACATCGTATTTGACCGCCTTATCCGCATGATGGCCACATCGCTCCGCAACTTCACGCAGGACAACGTTGAAGTTTCGCTCGACAACATTGAATCCATGCGCTTCGGCGAATATATCGATTCTCTGACGCTGCCGACCCTGCTCGCCGTTTTCAAGGCCGAGGAATGGGACAACTACGGCCTGATGTCCGTTGATTCGTCACTGGTCTATTCCATCGTCGACGTATTGCTCGGCGGCCGCCGCGGCACCGCGGCCATGCGCATTGAAGGACGTCCGTATACCACCATCGAACTCAATCTTGTCAAAGACATGATAGAACTGATTTTGTCCGACCTTTCCACTTCTTTCGACCCGGTAACTTCGGTCAACTTTGCTTACGACCGTCTGGAAACCAACCCGCGCTTTGCCACCATTACCCGCCTGTCCAACGCAGTCATCGTCGCTCATCTGCGCATCGACATGGAAGACCGCGGCGGCAAAATTGACCTGATGATTCCCTATGCAACGCTGGAACCGGTGCGCGACCTGCTGCTGCAAATGTTCATGGGCGAACGCTACGGCCGCGATACCATCTGGGAAAACCACCTGATGGAACAGTTGTGGGAAACAGATGTCGAAATCAAAGCCATTCTCAAGGAACGGATGATAAGTCTCGGCGAAATCGCCAAATGGGAAAAAGGTTCATTTCTGCCGCTCGAAATGTCCTGCTGCGACGACGTAACGCTCATCTGCGGCGACGTTCCGCTGCTTAAAGGCTGTATGGGACGCAAATCCGACCATGTCGTCATCAAAGTAAAAGATAAGGCTGACCGCAATGGATAGTTTTGAATTAATCATCAATCTTACCATCATCGGACTGTTGATTCCGACCATTGTCTTTGCATATCGGCTCAACAAGAACCTGAGCATGCTGCGGCAGAACCAAAAAAGTCTGGCTCAGTTGGTGCAGTCGCTCAACGAAGCCACCTTCAAAGCCGAAAATTCCATTCCGAAGCTTAAATCGGTTACCGAACATTCCTCGGAAGGCCTCAAAGAGGTCGTAGACAGTGCCAAAACGCTCAAAGACGACCTGACTTTCATCAACGAAAGAGCGGATAATCTGGCCGACCGGCTGGAAATCATGATTAAGGACGGCCGCAGCATTAAGGAAGAAAAACCCGCCGCCGGCTTGTTCGGCGCAAAAAAAGCTTCATTAAAAGCCCGCGATGATGTAGAAGAAGATTTTGCGGTTTCGGATTCGCGTTCCGAGGCCGAAATGGAACTATTAAAAGCCCTGCGCTCGATAAAGTAAGGAACTTCGATGCTGACCAAATTCAAAAACAATTTTCGTATTCTGCCCGTTTTCATTTTTCTGGCTGTCTTGACCCTGTCCATCCGCGTCAACAATGTTTTTGATTCGCTCAAAAACGCAGACAGCCGCAGCTTCAGCATCAGTCAGAGCAAGGCCTGGGCCGAAGAAGAAGCGTCCAGGGACACCGCTGAACTCGGCAAGGTTCTTGAACAGTCCGAACGCGGGCAAAACCCGGGCGGCAACGGCGAAAAGGCCAACAGCACCTTTACCCAGTCTGAAATCATGATTTTGCAGGAACTAGCCGAACGGCGCGAAGCTCTTGATCTCAGAAGCCGCGAAATCGATAAAAAAGCCGTTCAGCTGAAAGTCGCCGAAGAAGAAATTGAAAAAAAACTGGCCCAGCTTCGCGAATACGAAAGCAAACTGAAAAAACTCATCGGCGAATACAACGAAAAGGAAAAGGAAAAAATTGCGGCTCTGGTCAAAATGTATGCCAGCATGAAGCCGCAGAGCGCCGCCAGAATTTTTAACACGCTGGATATTGAAACAGCGGCGTCTCTCCTGCGGGAAATGAAACCGTCCTCGGCTTCCGCCATCGTTTCGCAGATGGAGGCGGTAAAGGCCAAGGCCGTTACGGACGAAATCATCGGCAACAGCATTTAACGGCAGCGGGAAATGGTTTTGAACAAAGCGATAACAGACATTTCAAAGCTAATCAGCCGGCGTATGGCAGCCTGTACGCTGGTTTTTGCTTGTTTGTTCCCGGCTCCGGCAGCCGCTTTGGCCGAAACCGCCGCCGCAATCGAACCGGTGGCCACCGCACAGATAAAGCCGATTGAAACCCGCAGCTCGGCAAAGGTTTCCGGCACCAGCGAAATGGTTGCGCCGCAAATGACCGAAGACGGCGGCCAAAGCATCAGCTTGAGTTTTCCGTGGAACATTCCCGTCGGTCTGGCTGTTTTCCGCCGCGGCGATTACTTATGGATTATTTTCGACCATTCACAGAACATCAATGTCGACGAACTGGCCGCCAGCGCGGCGCCTCTGGTCGACGAGCTGATTCAGATACCTAATTATCAGGCTCTCATTTTGCGCCTGAAACCCAAAGAAGGAACCTATTATACCGTTCGTAAGGAAGGTTTGCTGTGGGTTGTCGACCTGCTCAAAAAGCCATTTCCCGACGAAGAGCACCGCTACCTGCAGGCATTCACGCAATATGACAGCCGCAAGCAGCCCTACCTTTTCGTCCCCGTATCCAACACCGGAAACATCGTTTCCACGCTCGACCCGGAAATCGGCGATACGCTTATTGCCGCGCCCAGTCTGGACATCGGCGTCGGTATGGAGCACCCCTATACTTACCCGGATCTCGACATCTTGGATTCCTATCAGGGTATCGTCATCGTATCCAAAACCAACGACATTGTCGTCAGCCGCGCCACGACCGGCCTCTCGATTCAGGGCTACAACCGCGGACTGAACATCTCCCATAACCTCGAAATTCTCAAACGGCAAGCCATGCTCAGCCAGGATGACAGCGAACTTTCGCCGCTGACCGGAGCTTCCAACGCCGCACTCATGAACAAATCGTTTGTCGAGGCCGAAGAACAGCTGCGCGGTGACATCGCCGCCGCGCCCGAAGAGCAAAAAAACAAAGCCCGTCTTGAACTGGCCAAATACTATGTTATGCGGGGCCTCGGCACCAATGCGCTGACCATAATTAATCAAATAAAGGAAACCGGCGCGCCGGAAGCCGCTTCCGAACGGCTGTACGGATTGTCCGGCGTGGCCAACTTCCTGTCCAACCGCTATGAACAGGCGGTCGAAGACTTTTCATACGGCCGTCTGCCGACGCTGAACGAAGCCATTTTCTGGCGAACCCTGTCGGAAGCGGCCGTCGAATACAAAGACGAATACAGCGGTATACTGCTTTCGTTCATCTCGCTTATCCGCGACTACCCCGACGAAATCAAGGACCGCATTGCGCTTGTCGGTGCGCGTATTGCACTTAATGCCGGCGACGACCTTTCCACCCAGAATTTTATAGATATTCTCAAAAACAGCCGTCATCCGGAAAGACTGATCCCCGCCATTCATTACCTGACCGGCAAAAAACTGGTTCTGCAGGGATCGCCGATGAGTGCCGTCAACGAATACAAACGCATTCTGCCGATGGATTCGCTCAAATACACCTCGCTGGCCCGCAAGGAAATCGTCGAACTGGGCTTAAAACTGAACCTGTTCCCGCTGGACAAGGCAATCAGCGAATTTGAGCGCCTGCGCTACGCCTGGGGCGAAAGAAGCTTCAAGCTGGAACTTTTGGACGGCCTCGCCGACATGTATATCCGCAAAAAAGACTTTGCCAATGCGCTCCGCACCTTGCAGGAACTGAAAAACTATGCCGGCTACGAAGACAAACCTGCCGTTGAAGACCGTATGGTTCGCCTTTTTGAAGACATCTACATTCGTAACGAAGCAGATAACCTGTCGGCGCTGAAATCGCTGGCGCTTTATCACGATTACGAATGGCTGGCGCCGAAAAGCGCGCGTTACAACACGATTGTTCAAAAGCTCAGCGACCGCCTGGTTGCCGTCGATTTGCTTGACCGTGCCGAAAGCCTGCTGACCGGACAGCTGCGCAATGTTCCGATGACGCCGGCCGACCGCGCCAAAATCGGTACGCGCCTGGCTTTGATATACCTGTTTAACCACAAGGACGGCGAAGCTCTGCTGATGCTTGACGATACCGAAAACGGCGCCATTCCGCAGACGCTGGCATTGCAGCGCAAAATCATCCGCGCCAAGGCCCTGACCAACCTCAACCGCGAAGAGGAAGCGCTGGCGCTGCTCAAAGACGATTACAGCAAAAACGCCATTTTGCTGAAAAGCGAGATTTTCTGGAATGCCGGCCTTTTGGGGCCTGCCTCTGACAACCTCAAATACCTGATTGAAAAACCGGTTCCCGGACAGCCTCTCAGCGAAGAACAGATTAATTACATACTCGACTGGGCCACCGCACTGAAAAAATCGGGCAAGGAAACCGTTATCGTCCGGCTGCGCAACAAGTTTATGCCCTACTTTAAAGATACGAAATATTATAGCGTATTTAACATCTTAACCGGACAGCTGGAAGATGATAAGATAGACATCAATTCAATCGACCGCATGGTCAACGACGTCGCCGCCTTCAGCAACTTTGCCAAAATTTATTCCAATTCGCTGAAACTCGACGACATGGATAGAGATACGGAAGAATAAAACCGGAAAACAAAATGAGTCGCGATTTCAAAATCGAAAGTCCGTTTGCTCCCGCAGGCGACCAGCCGCAGGCGATTAAGGAACTCTGCGAAGGCATAGCCAACGGCGAAAAAAATCAGGTTCTGCTCGGCGTTACCGGCAGCGGCAAAACTTTTACCATGGCAAAAATCATTGAGCAGAGCAAACGTCCGGCCCTGATTATGGCGCCGAACAAAATTCTGGCGGCCCAGCTTTATTCGGAAATGAAAGAGTTCTTTCCCGAAAACCATGTTGAATATTTCGTTTCCTACTACGATTACTATCAGCCCGAAGCTTATGTTCCCAAAACCGATACCTATATTGAAAAGGATTCGGCCATTAACGAACAGATTGACCGCATGCGCAACGCCGCCACGCGCAATATTCTGGAAGACAACGACGTCATCATCGTCGCATCGGTTTCCTGCATTTATGGCTTGGGCGACGTTGAGTCCTATTCGCAAATGACAATTCCGCTGAAAGTCGGCGACGAAATCAACCCGCGGGAAGTCCACCGTCGGCTGGCAGAGCTGCAATATGAACGTAACCAGCAGAACTTTGTCCGCAGCACTTTCCGCGTTCAGGGCGACGTACTGGACATTTTCCCGGCGCACTACGAAGACCGGGCCTGGCGCATTTCCTTCTTCGGCGACGAAATCGAAAGTATCAGCGAATTCGATTCGCTGACCGGCAAAAAAACCGCCGATTTGAAAGAAGTGACCGTCTATCCGGCCAACCACTACGTCACGCCGCGGCCGGCTCTGTCTCAGGCGATTGCGCATATTAAGGAAGAACTCGGCGAGCGCCTGGACGAACTGAAAAGCCAAAACAAACTGCTCGAAGCCCAACGGTTGGAACAGCGTACCCGTTTTGATCTCGAAATGCTTGAAGCGACCGGCCATTGTAAAGGCATCGAAAACTATTCGCGCTACCTGACCGGACGTCCGGCGGGAGCGCCGCCGCCGACGCTGTTTGAATATCTGCCGCCGAACGCCATCATCTTCATCGACGAAAGTCATATTTCGGTGCCGCAAATCGGCGGCATGTACCGCGGCGACTACAACCGCAAATCGACCTTGGCCGATTACGGTTTCCGCTTGCCGTCCTGCGTTGACAATCGACCGCTGAAGTTTGACGAATGGAACGCCATGCGCGGTCAGACAATTTTTGTCTCCGCAACCCCCGGTGACTGGGAGCTGGAACAAAGCGGCGGCAGCTTTGTCGAACAGGTTATCCGCCCGACCGGGCTTGCCGACCCGGTTTGCGTCGTGCGTCCGGTTGAAAACCAGATTGACGACCTCATGGAAGAGTGCCGTAAGGTCATCGCCAAAGGCGAGCGGGTTCTGGTAACAACCCTGACCAAGAAAATGGCCGAAGACCTGACCGAATATCTGAACGACAACGGCATCAAAGTCCGCTATCTGCACTCCGACATCGACACACTGGAACGCATCGAAATCATCCGTGATTTGCGACTGGGCGTTTTCGACGTGCTGGTCGGCATCAACCTGCTGCGCGAAGGCCTTGATATTCCGGAATGTTCGCTGGTTGCCATTCTCGACGCCGACAAAGAGGGTTTTCTGCGTTCCACCCGTTCGCTGATTCAGACAATCGGCCGTGCGGCGCGCAACGCCGAAGGCAAAGTTATCCTCTATGCAGACAAAATAACCGGTTCAATTAAACAGGCCTTGGACGAAACGCAGCGCCGCCGCGAAAAACAAATGAAATACAATGCGGAAAACGGCATTACGCCGAAAACCATCAAAAAGAGCATTTCGGCAACCTTAAAGGAAATGACCGAAACCGATTTTGTTAAAGACGACACCAAAGATATTGAAGAAATCAAAAACGTCGAAAAGAAAATCAAGGAATATACCAAACTGATGAAAGAAGCCGCCGCCAATCTCGAGTTCGAAACGGCCGTCATTTATCGTGACAAAATCAAGGAACTCGAACTGCTCGCCATGAAGAATCTGTAAAAATTATACCCCTGAATTTAACAGTCCCGGATAGTTCTCCGGGACTGTTTTTTTGATATTTATTTTATCTGCTCCACACAAAAATGCGCCGCTGCAAAGCCCACACCACTGTGTGTTCCGCCGCACGCACAGGAGCTGCCGGGTCTGCCGCCGGGACA
>FR885446.1 GCA_000436375.1 Azospirillum sp. CAG:239
ACGAACCTTTGTTGAAGCGCGTTGCTTCCTATGTACATATCGTGAGCAAGTGCCTTGTGTTTTTGGATGCCCGGGTTAAACCCGAGCATGACTTTCTTCTCTTTCTGCCATTGTCGGGCTTATTTTTCTTACCGTCATATTCGGGCTTGACCCGAATATCCAGAGATCCCCGGAACTCGCTACGCTTGTCCGAGGATGACAAAAAAGAAAAGAAAGTACCCAAGCATGACAAAAAGAAAAACAAGTCCGACAATAACAATTATTTATTCGTCATTCCCGTGCTTGACACGGGAATCTATAAGAGATATTCGGGTCAAGGCCGAACATGACAGGAAAGAGGCCGAGAATAACTGTAGAAAATGGCAAAGAAGAAAAATAAGCCCGTTATGTGACCTCCGTAATGGCGCGGAGGTTGCCGTCGCGGTTAATTTGAACGACACGCAGCTTATGGTGCATTTCTTCAATCGTCTTATTACGGTCGATGGTCGGATAAGTGTGCAAAATACGGTCGGTAAAAGCCTTGTAAGCAGCTTCGGAACTTTCAGCGTGAATAGTCGCCAGACAGTTGTCGTGGCCTGACCCCATCAGTTCCCAGATGGCGCCGGCGTTACTGGTGGAAATTTCGCCGCCGATAATGGCGTCAGGCGTAAAACGAACGACCAAGTCGATGATTTTGGCATAGTCCATTTCATTGGTCTGTTCGGTACGGGACAAAACCAAATGAACGCGGTTGGGATGCGGCACCAACAGTTCGCGCGTATCTTCAATGGTCACAATACGCTTGTTGATGTCCAAAATCTTCAGCAGGTTATTCAGAAAAGTCGTTTTACCGGTTGATGTCGCACCCGAAACCAGAATATGGTCGCCGCGCTTAATGCTTAGCAACAGACGTTCATAGGGATCTTCCGGGTCTTTGATGTCTTTCAACGGATTAATCTTGTGCAGTGCCTGCCCTTGAGTCAGACCATAATCCGACAGACCGAAAGCCACGTCGTCGCTGTGAACACGAATGGTAAGCGCGACGCCGCCGGTAAGGTCGTCCTGATCATACATGATGTTACGTCCGGCAATAGCCGAAAAACGGTGTTCGCCGGGAATGGTGGCATAAACGACCGGCGAACCCTCGACCGGATCAAAAGGCAGCTCATAGGTATTGGCGACAATATAGAGCAAATCGACCAGATATTCTTTGCTGAGTTTCTCGTCTTTATACATTACCCAGGGATAGGCGCGTTTGCCGCGCAGACGCAGCCAAATCTGGCCGGAACGGTTGACCGCCACTTCCTCAATGTTGTCCTGATTGTACCAGTAGGACAACGGGCGCAAAACTGATTCCAAAACCTTAAAGCTCATATTTTTCTCCTATCAGAACAACTGAGGGACGCTGTTATCCGTTTTTGCCGCGGAAGACGACGAAGATGAAGAGGACGACGACGAACCGCTGCTGAACGAAGGCGGCGGAGGCGGTGTCGAACCACCGGCCGGCGTTGTCGGCATCAGTGCCGGAGCGCCTGCCGTCGCGGCGGGTTTCCTGCTCTTGACCTTGCTGTCGTCCATCAGGCGCGGTGCGGCAACAGCTTCAGCATCGGTTCCTTCGGCCTCATAGACAACGGAACCGGCAGTGGCGGCACGGTCGGCGTCGGTCATGCCCATTTTACGCCTGTTCTGCGTATCGGTACGATCCTGCTCAAGCTTGTTATCATCGATAAGCACATCACGCTTGGAAAGGTTCTTGGCGACTTCGGCTTCGTCTCTTTCCGGCGTTCTCAACCATAAATCTATGTTCGGGTAGACGATAATTCTAGTACCGGCCGGAACATAAGTCAGCGGTTTGATATTAGTTTTGTCAGCCAAAATCTGTTCAAAAATACGGTTCATGTCCTGCAAAAAGTTCTGACGCGCGTCGTTGGCCGCCTGCTGGCGCGGAGATTCCGTATCGGAACTGTTGTCATCGTCATCTTTCGGCGCCATGATATAGGACGTATAGCTGGTCAGAGCCGTGGTCATAATCGGCAGCGTATATTTCTTAAACAGCTGCTGGTCAAGATAGCCGAGTGCACCGCCGCGGCCCTGTGCGTCGCCGGTAATACCCTGGAAGACAAACAGCGAACCATCCGGACGGATCAGACGTTCCCAGGTAATCTGAACCTTGGCCGACGAGGAAGTCGTTTCCGTGCCTGCAGTCAGGCCGCCCAGCGTACCCATCAGACGGCTGCCGGCCGGGATTACCACATTGCGTCCTTCTTCGGCATAAACGTTGCGTTCAACAAAAGCGGTTACCGGGGTCGGGTTGTTGCTGTCGATGGAGCGGGCGATAACTGCCGGAATCGGTTTGTCGGCAAAAATCATTTCGCTCAGGTTGACGCGCCATGAAGAAACGGCCTTGGCAATACCCTGTTCATCCCAGTTTTTCTGATAACCGTCAAAAGATTCCGGTCTGATGCCCGAGCTGATTTTACCGACGGACATAGCCTGCCGGCGCTGATTCTGCGCCGCAGCCAAGGCCGCCGCACGCTGCGGGTCATAACGCTCGCCGGGACCAAATCCGCCGCCGGGGCCAAGATTGCCGCCGGCGCCCATACCGGTTCCGTAAGCGCCGCCGGGGCCGAAAGTGCCGGCAGGAACAAACATTCCCGAAGAATCAGGCTTTTTGACTTCTTCAATGCCGATAAGCGTGCCGTCATCGTCAATAATCAGGCCGTCGGGCATTTTTTTACCGACAACATTGCCCTTTTTATCAACAACGCTGCCGTCGTCCATGATATCGCCGAGATATTCGCCGTCCGGCGTCAGGGCAATACCGAGCGACTTGCGGTATTTTTTCATTTCTTCTTCCCCGACGACGCCGATTTCGGGAATGGCACCAATTTGTACCGGTTTACTGTACCAATCGGCTCCGCCACCGTTGACCTTGCCCATAACCTTACCGTCAAGGCCTACAAATTCGCCATTTTCATTAATATGGCCAATAAC
Source organism: Azospirillum sp. CAG:239 (assembly GCA_000436375.1). Taxonomy (GTDB): domain Bacteria; phylum Pseudomonadota; class Alphaproteobacteria; order RF32; family CAG-239; genus Scatacola_A; species Scatacola_A faecigallinarum. The sequence goes on from FR885446.1 coordinate 2,974, forward strand.
GTTTCCGTTCAGGTCGACAACCGTGCCGTCCGGCAGCACCCGACCGATGATATTACCGTTCGCATCGCGCAAATACCCGTCATCCCCAACGACATAACCGTCTTTTGAGGTTTTGCCCTTTACTTTACCGTCCAAACCGACGAACTCGCCGTTTTCGTTGATATGTCCGATAACATTACCGTTTAAATCGACAACGGTACCGTCGGGAAGAATACGGCCGATAATGTTGCCATTGGCGTCACGAAGGTAGCCGTCATCGCCGATAACATAATTGCCGGCAGCCGCAGCCTGTTCGGCGGCCAATCTTTCGGCTTCGGCCTTTTCGGCGGCCAAACGAGCCGCTTCGGCCTCGGTCAATTCCTTAAGCAGGCTGTAATACTGCAACGGTTTGGCTATGGCCAGAACGTTGCCGTTGCTGTCCAGAATACGTCCATTGTCTTTCAGCGAACCGATGACATGATTGGCAGAATCGACCAGACTGCCGTTCAGTTCAAGTTCGCCGAGGACGACGTTGTTTTGGTTGCGAATGTAAAAATCGCGGTTACCGCGGCCGGCAACCTTGTTTTCGCCGTTAATCAGAAAGCCCTTGTCAATGCGGCCGAGTTTTCGGCCGTTGACGGTAAGGACGTTGCCGTCACGGGTGATATAGCCGATGACATTGGCGTCATTGTCGTAAACATACATGTCATACAGGGCATAACCGATATTTTTGCCGTCTTTCAAGACCGCACCGCCAAACTCGACTTTTCCCACCTCTTCGTTTTTGGCATTAAAGACGCGCGCGTCGGAGCCGACCCGCCCCAAAAAATTATTGTCATTATCGAAAGCAAAGCGGTACTTGAACAACTGGCCGACAGGTACGCCGGTTTTGGAATTGACATTGTCATTAGGCTGCATATAGCCGATAAACTCGTTGGCTTCGTTGACGACCGTACCGTCAAGAACCGTGCGGCCGATAAAGACGCCGTTAACATTCATAACCGGATAAAACTCTGTCTGTCCGCCGATGATTTCGCCGTCGGCATTGCGCAGTTTTCCCCGCTTGTCAATGCAGCCGAGCAGTTCGCCGCCATAAGCCATTACCTGTCCGGAAGGCGATATGGTTCCCTGAATATTGCCGTTGAAGTCTATTACACTGCCGGGAATTACCTGATAACCGATGACGGCGCCGGTTTCCGAAACCGCCTGCCCGTTCCAGAGCATGCGGCCGATAAACGTTTCGCGATAATTGCGGATGTCCCCCTGCGGCGTAACAACACCGAGAAGCGCACAATCGCCGTCGACCACGGCTTTATAACCGCTGGTTTCACCAACCGGCAGGCCGGAATTGTCAATTACCAAACCGCCGTCAACTACTTTTCCGGCGACACGCCCGGCCGGATTGCGGACAGCACCGTCAATGTCCGCATAGCCAAACAAACTGCCGGTTACGCCGAGGACCAGATGCTGATCGGACGCCGTTCCAACCTGAGGATTAAAGTTGACCTCGGTATTCTTTCCGGCTTTGACAACCGAATTGTCCGGCAGAATTTTGGCTTTCGGTTTAAGTCCCTTATCCAGGACCATATTGGTTTCGGATAAAATACCCAAGAGTTCTCCCGCCGCCGAAAAAGCATAGTCGGCCGCAATATTCCGCCCCAGAATACGGTTGCGCTCGTCAATGTTGATGCCAGCTTCAGTCAGCCTGCCCAGCGCAACAACCCCCTTGTTGTACATTGAACCGTTCGGCATCATATAGGCAATAACAGCGCCGGTCAGGTTATACACCGGCGCCAGCGTCATGGTCGAGCCGCTCAGGACGCCGTCGGAAGAAAACAAAAAGCCGAAAGGCGAAACGAATTTACGTTCGCTGCCATCCATGACCGAGGCGTTAATACCGCTCATACCCAGAGATTTGCCGCCGGGAGCAATGACCAGTTCGTTATTAAGCGTCGCGCCGAAAACAAGACCGTTGTTGTCATAAGCCAGATTGGCGCGGACATTGCCGAGCGGCGTACCTTCAAGCGAAATAACCGCACCGCTTTTCAGCGCATGGGCGCGCAGGGCGCCGCGGAAGTTGAACACAGGTCCGGCATTGACCAAGCGTCCGATAATCTTTCCGTCCTTATTTATAACCGTGCCGCGCGGACCGACCTGTCCGACGACTTCACGCGCCTGAGCCAGACTGCCGCCGGGCATGATCCGGCCGAGATAGCGGCCTTCCAAATCTGTCGCCGTTGCAGCCAAATCAACGGCAAAACCGATAATTTCGCCTTTGGCGTCGGCAATACGGCCGTCCGCGCGCATTCGCCCGACCAAATCGTCCTTATTGACAACCTCGCCGTTATAAGTAACAAAACCGATGTATTTACCGTTGTTGTCAAAGGCAAAACCAGACCTGACTATTTGACCGATAATCTGATTATTTTCATTATAAACATAGCCGTTGGCCTTAACAAAACCAATTGTCTGCGCCTCAAAATCGGTAACGTTGCCGCCCGGCGAAACGCTTCCGATAAAAGCGCCGTCCAAAGAAATGACCATTTTGGAAGATATCAGGCGGCCGTCCAGCAGATAATCGTTGCCAACCTTGCGGTAGGCATAACCGTCCGGCGAAACGAAACCAATCTGCTGTCCCTGAAGATTGGTATAAAGACCGTCACCGGTCAGACGGCCGACGGTTTTGCCATCGTCGGAATAAATCAGCCCCGGAAACAGAACTGCACCGAGAACATTGAAATAATCGTCGACAACCAGACCATTCGGCAGAACCTTGCCGACAATCTTTCCGGAAGCCAGCCGCACCGAACCGTCGTTGGAAACCTTGCCCAGAAGCTTGTTGTCGTTGCCGATGGCAATGCCCTGCGGAATAACGCCGCCGATAAGCTCGCCGTCAAAATTAACAATCAAGCTGTCGGCGGTAACATTGCCGATAAGCTGATTGTCGAGACTGACAACCTTACCGTCGGGAATAACCTTGCCTATAAGATCGCCGTTGAAGTCGATGGCCGTAATTTCAATTGCCGCGGCCGGAGCAGCAAAAAACAGCACGGAGAAAAAGGCAAGTGTCCGCACACCCGACCTGATTTTATTCAAAAGTTCTAATCGTCCGCCGTTCAAAGTCACCCTAATTCCTCCGGTTTTTGGCTACTTCCTGCAAAGCATAGCCGGAAACTTTTTTATCCAAATCTATAAACGAACCGTTATTTTTGATATAACCGATATTTTTGCCGTCTTTGCTGATTACGCTGCCGTCCGGCGCCAGCCTACCCATATATTTACCATCATTTCCAAGAATTGTCGCGCCGATTTTGTAAATTCTGCCCAGAATATTGTCATTGGCATCAATTGCCAGACCGCCGGACAAGCTGCGGCCGATGACCGTACGGTCACGGCTGACGACGTTGCCTGCCAAATCGACATAACCGGCCACTTTGTCGGCGTTGTCAATAACGATGTCGCCTTCGGCAATTTCGCCGACCAGACTGCCGGCCTGATTGATGACGCTGCCGTCGGAAAGCGTGCGGCCGAAAACAACGTTGTTGACATCAATGACCGTACCGTCCGGCATTACCGCGCCGATGACATTGCCGCCGAAATCAATAACCGAACCATGCTTGACCAGGCTCAGGTTTTTGTCCGTCGAACCGCCCGGCAAAACGGCGGTAATGTTTTCGTTCTTATTGTCCAGAACGTCGCCGAGCGAATTGACCCGGCCTTTGTAGTTGCCCCAGATGTCAATAACGATGTCTTCGGGAATGACTTCGCCGACGACTTCGCCGTCTTTGTTTAAAACTTTGCCGTCAGAACTGGTTATGCCTTCGTGTTTGCCGTCAAGGTTGATTACCGTACCGTCGGAAGTCGCATAGCCGAGATACGAACCGTCATAACCGATTGCAGCGCCATGCAGCAGAACCGCGCCGCGATATTCGTTGTTGTTGTCAATAAACAGGCCTTTGGCGTCAACCCGTCCCTGAAGCTCGCCGAAACGGTTGAGAACACGGCCGTCGTAATTGACCTTACCGACTTTTTTGCCATAGAAATCGACAACTTCGCCGCGCGGCAGAAGTTTGCCGAGCATACGGTTGAAAAAGCCTGTGCCCCGGCCATGTATTTTGCCCAACGCAACGCCTTTGTCATTATAAACGTTGCCGTCGGGGAAAACGCGGCCCATAAACTTTCCGGAAGGATCGACGACGATCGACTTTTCGTCCAGCGCCACACCGACAATCCGGTTGGCATCATCGGCAACCAGATTGTTGGCATAAAGTTTGGCTTCACCGCCGCCGGGTATCGAAACTTTGCCGTTTTCGCCGACAACGTTAAGAAAATTGCCGGAAAGGTCATAAGCATAGCGGTTTTCCAAAACCTTGCCCATGTAACCGCCGTCCTTGTTGAAAACATCGCCGTAAGTTCCGACGCAGCCGACCGGCAGCAACGCCGCCGACTGGACAATGCCGTTAGCACCGACTTTGCCGAGATATTCGCCGTCATAAGTGACGGCAATGCCGGAACGGGAAACGCCGCCAACGATTTCGCCGGTTTCGTTCAGCACCGTACCGTCAGGATTGACGCAGCCGACGTAATTGTTGGCGGAATCACGGACAATACCGTCGGTCCCGACCTCGCCGATAAGCGTGCAGGTATTGTCAAACGCACTGCCGGGCTGAACGACTTCGCCGATATAAGAGCCGGCGTTGTCAATAACAATGCCGTCAGGCATAATCTTATAGGGAAGCTCTTTGTTGCCTTTGGTTATTTTGCCGTTTTTATCAAGATAGCCGACGTTTTTGCAGCCATAACCGACCACCAGCCCGCCGCGCACCAGTTTGGCGATGACCTGATTTCCTGACGGATCCTTAACCAAACCGTTGGCAAGAATACGGCCGATAACCTGACGCTTGTCATTTTCAACCGTACCGTTATTGCTGATAACGCCAAGCACCGTTCCCTGCGGCGTAACGGGAATCAGTTCGACACGCACCAGCGAACCGATTTTCTTTTTGACGTTGCTGACGATATTACCGTCGGCATCAACATAGCCTATGACATTACCGTTTTTATCATAAACCTTGCCGTCAGCGCCGACGTAACCGATAACCTTTCCGTCTTTGTCCAGCGCCAAGTCAACATATTCGCCGGCCCGGCCGATGACATTACCGTTCAGGTCAACCAGGGTTCCGTCTTCAAGCATTTTGCCGATAACGTTGCCGTTAAAATCAACCACATTGCCGTTTTCGTCAATATACCCGATAACGTTGCCGTCCTTGTCATAGGCCAAACGACGTTTGGGACCGGTCTTGCCGATAATTTCGTCGGTAACGACGTTGCCGTTCTCATCAACATAACCGACAACATTGCCGTTAGCGTCGACGACGGCGCCATTCGGCATAACAACGCCGAGAACATTGCCGTTTTCGTCAATCGCGGTACGTCCGGGTTTAGTCACGTAGCCGATGACGTTGCCGTTGGCGTCAACAACCTCGCCTTTTTCGTTCAGACGACCGATAACGTTGCCGTCCATATCGACCACGGTACCGTCCGGCAGCACGCGGCCGATAATGTTACCGTTTTCATCATACACATAACCGGCGTCAACGGCTTTTCCAATCGGCGCGCCGTCATTGTTAACCACGGTGCCGTCCGGCAGCGTACGGCCGATAACATTGCCGTCCTTGTCAACAACGGTACCGTCCGGATTGACATGACCGATAACGTTGCCGAATTCATCATAAACAAGTTTGCGGTTGTCGCCAACGCCGATAACATTGCCGTTATCGTCAACAACCAGACCGTTGGCATTCATCCGACCGATAATGTTGCCGTCGGCGTCGCGAACATAACCGTCTTCATCAATGGTACCGATAACCTCGCCGTTGGGACCGACAGCGTTGCGCACCTGCTTGGCGGCAATCTCGGCTTTGGCCTGTTCGGTTGCTGATGCAGCTCCCTGCGGCAGCGCAGTTTCGCAAAAATTGCAGTCTTCCTTACGAATGGCGCTGCCTTCGACAGGAACTTTGGCCGATTTGGCATTGCTGCGGGTCAGATTGGCTTCGTGCCACGAAATGATAAAATTGTTCTGCACGTTGCCGTGAATGACCGGAATCCAGTTCATGGTAATATTACAGGTCTGTTCGCCGCGCAATTCCTCATCTGTACAGTTATCCTCGTAAGTAAAACCGTCAAACGGCGGCTCGGCCAGTTCGACGTCATCAATTTTTATCGCTGTTTTGCCGTTGGTGCCGATAGTCAGAACATTCTTGGCTTCAGTACCGAGCACAACCTGTCCCATAGAAACGGGATCCGGTGTCATGGTAATCGGAACTTCGCCGTCATCAACGATGCCGAACTCAAGATTGTCGGTCAAAGGGCTAGTATTGCCGATGTTAAGCGCGTCGTCATTGTCGGTAAAAACCGGTTCTTCATAGTCATCAACAACCTTATTGCTTTTAATCAGAAGCACAACGCCGAAAATAAAGATAATAAAAGAAGTAATACCAACCGCAAGAATTATGCGGTTGGTTTTTTTGACGTAACTTTCGGAATGTGTAAGTACTTCTTTGCTCATTGGGTCCTGACTACACTACAAAATACGCCGTTGCGTCCCAGGCGGCTACAGGCGGAATCGCCGGCATCAAGCGACTTGACCGGGCCAACGCGCAGATGAAACAGCTCTTTGCCCTGGCCGTCCGCCGGCGTATCCACCGAGAAGAACGGCTGGTAAACGCCGAGAACGTCGGGATATTTGTTGACCAGGCTGTCCCAAAGCCGCTCGAGGTTGGTAACGTCGGCATCAGTGCCCAGCTCAATGGAAATATTGGAGCCTTCGCCGCTGAAACCGCTGCCGTAACCATAGCGCTGCGCCATATTGCGCGCGCCGGCATCGTATTGGTTGTTGTTGCTGATGCGCTGCATTTTGGAATAGTCAATACCGTCGCCGCCCTGATAGCCGACGCTGACATTCTGCCCCTGGCCGTTGGCCGGAACAATCAGCTGGCTCTGGCCGACCTGAATATCATATTGTCCGGGAACGCCGCCGTTGCCGCCGTTAAATTCGCTGCCGCCCGCAGCTCCGCCATTCGCACCGGTGCTACCGTTGCCGGGCAGCGCGGGAGGAACATCCCAGCGGTTGTCTTCAAAATCGGTTGCATAAGTGGCATCTTCCAGACCGGCATCGTCTGAACGCCGCATTTTCAGGCAGACAATCCGTTTGCCGTTGCGCATGACCATATCGCCGATACCCTCAACGATTATCAGACGGTTGTTCGGTCCTTTGGTGCGAAAACCGACTGGAACTTCAATGCGTTCGACAATCAGGGTCACAATCGGGCGCTGCGTCATATTCAAAGCCTTCTCGCCCAGATCAATGTAAGTGAAAATATCGTCGCGCCAAACGCGTTCCGGCGCAATGACAACGTCATCGGGGTTGGGAACATAAACCTCAATGTCAAAACGGAATTTGCTTGGATCAAGCGGAATATTCTTAATCCAGTCCGCCATCTGGAAACGTTTGGTAAAAGTCGAATCAACCGACATTCCGGAGCTGCCGCCGCGATTGTAATGGCTGGCATTGACACCCAACCCGCCGCCCATCGACGACATCCGCGCGCTGGAGGCGCCGGCTCCGCCGGAACCGGACGGTCCGTCAATGACGTCTATGTCGATAATCGAGTTGGTCAGGCGTTCGGTATTAACACCTTCGCTTTTAACATAAAAAACATATTTGTTGCCGGAACGGCCAAAAACGATGACGTTGGTGTCAACGCCGACATTGGCGCCCTTGCGGGGATACAGCAGTAAGGTATTCGGACCGGAAATCTGGCCGTCGAAAGTCGCATTGTCACCGATGTAAATATCTTCAATTAATTCCCAGTTCGGAAAATTAATAAGTGTCATCATGCCTTCGCGGAGACGGATGGGCAGCACCAAATCCGGCGACCAGTAATATTTCGAGTAAGCAGGTTTGCTTTGCCCTTCGCCGAGGTTCTGCATCGGATCCAGCCAGGCACTTTGAATCATACCCAGAGAGTTGAAACCGGCATAGCCCATATTCATCGGCATATATTGTCCCTGGCTCTGATCCGCATTCTGGTCAAGACTGTTCATGGTCGTCTGCGCAACGGCATTGCCACCGAGAACTACCAGCATTAAAAGAAGGAATAACTTAGCCGACCGTAAAATCATTATCTGAATACCTTATAAACCTACTTAACCTTGTTATATGTCAGAGAATATCTGACCACCGTAAAACCGACCGGATTTTTAAGACGCTCGCCGTACTTGACGCTCTTGCGGTTGTAAGCGATGCGCAGCGAAGCCGTCCAGTAGTTGACCTCCGGCGCGGGAGAATCCGGATACATGTCCTGCGTTTCGTACTCGACCTGCCAAAGACCGCGGCCAAGTTCGTTAACCGTCAGAATACGGACATTGCGCTGCAAGGACCGAACGCGAATCAAATCCAGCGCTTTTTTGGCCGTTTTTTCCAAAAATTCGGTATAGACAGCGGAAGAAGACATCTCCTGCACGGGACCGCCGGGCATCCAGCGCGCCTCCATCTCCTGCACATCGCGGTCAAAAGAACTGCGCAGCAGCACATATTGGCGGACAAAGACCTCGGTAATGGCCTTTTGATCCTCCATGCGCCCCTTAATCGGCTGAATATTGTAAACCTGCTCTTCCTTGTTTTGAAACGTAAGCAAAAAAGGTTCGACGCGATAAAGCGGCAAAACCTGCATAATGGCAAGAATCAGCACAATGTTGCAGCAGAGGCTGATTGCAGTAATAATTGCGAAAGCGCGCGCCGTCCAAAGATAGCGTTTTTCGCCGACATTGGCGACGAAAACGTCTTCGTTGCGCGCCTGCCGCTGCGGCTGCCGCGCGGCGCCGCCGATAAGCTTCTGCTGAGTGTTATTTCCTTCTAACTGATTTGCCATTTTTTACATCAGTCCCGGTTAAATTGTTTCAACAAACCAATCCGGCAGGTTTTGAGGAAGTTCGACCTGAAGACAGGCGCAGGGAGAAAGCTTGAGTTCGTCCACGCCTTTGCCGACGCCGACCGGTTCGGCCTCATAATATGAGCCGAAAATACCGCAGGCCGTAAGCATAAGCAGCACGAATAACATAATAAATTTTTTGCACATTGCGATATATCCTTATAACAGTATACTAGTATAGATATTATGAACTTAAACTTTTTTATTTTAAAAGTCTAATCCCATAAGGCCAAAATCCCCAACTTATCAACAGGCAAAGAAGTTTTCAGAAAATTTCGACTTCGGTCTGCGAATAGCGGGTTACGGTAAAGCCAATCGGATTGATAAGACGAAGGCCGACAAACTCGCGGCCGCGGAGGAAATAGGCCGTGACGGAAGCCGTCCAATAGCGCGTGCTCAGAATCAAAGCCCGGGTATTCTGGTTGCGCATGGTGGTCGAGAGGTCGTAGGTTTTGAAGTCCACCTTCCAAACCGGACTTTTTTCGCCGCCGAGCTTGCCGATGGAAATAATTTCGACCTCACGAACCATTTCGGCGTCGATGATTTTGCTCCAGACACTGTCGCGATAAGCGGAAAACTGGCCGAAGACATAGTCAGAAGACAAAAAATTCATCATACCGCCCGGAAACCAGCGGGTCTGCATTTCCTTCTCGTCGGCAATAATCGTATTACGCAACAGGACGTACTGGCGAACAAAGGTTTCCATCAACTGGTTTTTGGAAGCCATTTTGTATGAAATCGGCTCATAGCGCACAATACCGTCGGAAGTATCCTGCCTGATTATCAGAAAAGGCTCGACGGAAACCTGCGGCGCCAGTTTGAACAGCGCCAGCGAAGAGCTCATGAAAATCATCAGCGAAACCACGGCAAAAAGGATAAACAGCCGGGAAAGCCACATATAATATTTGAGTTTGAAACCGGAAACTTCTTTTTCGACTTCGCTGATAAACTCCTTGTGCCGGCCGTTTGCATCCGTAATCGAAAGTACTCTGGTTCCCTCTAAAATGTTGTCGTTTTCGCTCATTTCTCTTCTATCAGTAAGCCGCGCAGAACGGCGGTTTGAAATTATTCAACTGCTTTTGGAACTCTTCCTCAACCTTCTTGTCATATTCGCCGAC
>FR885447.1 GCA_000436375.1 Azospirillum sp. CAG:239
CACGCTTATTCGTCCGCAAAGCGGCTTATTTCGCGTCATCCTCCCTTGCAGGAGGTTATTATACTTGGTTTCTTGTAAGGAGTTTTGAAGCTCCGCCGCCGGTCTAACCGCTTCCGTCGGCAGAAATGATTATAAAGGCTAAAAGCTATTTTGCAACGCCTTTTTTCTAGATGTCATTCCCCGGTATTCTCTCTTTAAGTCATCCCCGGGCAAGCATTGCGCGACCCGGGGATCTCTTGGATTGCCGGGTCAAGCCCGGCAATGACGGAGGAAAGAAAAAGTGCACGGGAATGGCAGAGGAAAGAAAAACAAGCACGGAAATGGCAACAAAAAGAAAAAGGCAAAAACCCTTGAAACGGAATTAGCCGAAATATCAGCGATAAAATATCCACGGCAAGCGGCGTTTGAATTTTTTGCGTTTGGCTGCGTCTGCCTGCCGCCACCAGACAATTCCGCCCTCAACGAAAACCAGAAACAGAACGCTCAATCCGATTACGGTGCCGAAATTGATAAAAAACGCCGTCAACAGGCTTACGAGCAAAAAAACATAAACGCCCAGCGACAACCTGTCATAAAGCTTATGGCGGCCGCGGCGCGACGTATAGCGTAAAATAACGTCCCAGAGTATCCATGCGGCCATCAATCCGGTCATAAAGCCGGCAATGACATTATTTTTCCAACCCAGAATCGCCTCCAAACGGTTAAAACCGGACAAAAACAGATAGGACACCAAGGAAAAAGAAATAATTACGGCAACAACTGCCGAAACATTTTTCAGCAGACGTTTTCTTTTTTCGCGACGGGAACGTGATTTGATAAACAGCATAACCTTATCCTTTTTTTCAGAATTAAAGGAAATATGCCTAAAATGCAATATTAAAAACTGACAAAAATAAAGATAGTTCCATCATTGGTAGACAGAAAAATTTGTAGTTTCATTAATAGTTGACTCTTCCCGTGTCGAGCACGGGAATGACAAGAGAGGAAAAGCACGGGAATGACAAGAGAGGAAAAGTACGGGAATGACAAGAGAGGAAAAGTCCGGAAATGACAAGAGAGGAAAAGTCCGGAAATGACAGAAAGAGGGAGGTCGGCGGGGAATGACGAGTAAATAATCGTCATGTTCGGCCTTGAGCCGGACATCCTCTTTTGGATTGCCAGATCAAGTCCGGCAATGACAAGAGGGGAGAGGCAATGACGAAAAGAAAAATAAGCATGGGAATGATAAAAGAGAAAAAGCCCGGTAATGACAGGAGAGAGTGTGAAAGCCCGAGGGGAACAGGAAAAGAAACATGTCGGGGAAAACAGGAGAGAAAAGAATTACTCTCCAGACAAAACAAACGAACAGCGTATTGTTCAGCGGTCAAGGACAGTCGTAGACATATGGGCGGGCTGCGGCGCCATTTTTCTTTTTTCACGGGCGGCCAAAATCATCAGCGGCGACTTCAGGAGTTTTATCGGAACATCGCGCTGAATTTTTCTGAGCATCAGGCGCGCCTTGGTTTCCAGCTCCCGGCTGTCATGTTCGGCCGGCGTATACTGAATATAGGTCGGCGACGTATTGAGCGCATTTATCCAATCCTTTTCGCGCACCGGTTCGGCAAACAGAACCGGATCAAATACCAGTCTTTCGCGTTTGGCGCTGTTTTGATAGACCGGCAGGTCCAGACACATGGCAACATGGTGTTCGCGCCACATCAGATAATCGACCCCGGCGGCATTGTCTCCGGGGATACGGGCGACAATCATCGACGGCAGTTTTTCCCTGGCCGAAACGCTGCGCAGCGCTGCCGGCGCATTCTGTTTCATTTCGCGGAACAAATCCTCGCTTATTTCCGACTTACAGCACCATATGTTCAGCGGTTCGACGCCGAAATCGCGGCGGACGCGCGCAGACAGCAAATGAGCAAAAGCGCTGCAAGCCTCGTTACGGTACTGATATTCGCCGTCCGGAAACAATTCCCGCTTCAGTTTCTGGAACAGGGCATTGTAGTTTTCCGTTTTTTGGTAATCAAGTTTAAGAGTTTCGGGCATCGTCGCGTCCTTTGCTGAAATTTTCGGAAAAGCGCGCATTGCGGCGAAGTTTCATCGCTTCCATAAACAATGCCGAATTACGCGGCTGAAAATGTGTTGAATTGCAGTCGACCCGGCTGACAAACATTTTGGCATGACGGCTCAAATCCATGGCCGGATCCTTGTCCAGCCAATAGCCGCTGCCACCGTAGACCGAAGTATCTTTTCCGGCTTCTGCGCCGAACCGACAGCCGGAAACGCTGAAATATGCCGCGCCGCCGGCGCTCAAAACCTTCTTCCAGTCTTTTTCGAGCACGGGCGCATTGAAAATTATCGGATCGAAGACCAGACGCTCGGTCTTTTTGCTGTCTTTATAAACCGGCAGGTCGAGCGCCAGCGCGACATGGTAGCCTTCCCATTCGCGTTTGCCTGTACCCAGCCCGTTGTCGGTTGCAAACTGCGCCTCAAGCCTTTTGCCGGCCTGCGGCAGGCTCCAGACTTTAAGCGGCATCATTCCCCCTGCTTTTGCCTTTTCGGCCAGCAGATGCGCAAAGGCAAAACAGCAGCCGTTGCGATAGGCATATTCCTCGCGCGGAAAAAGTTCCTGTTTCCATTGGTTAAACTGCCGGGCATAGCCGATAATTTTTTCATAATCGAGTTCGCTCATCATTCCCGCTCCAAAGCAGCAACCACCGCACGGTCATAACGTGAAGCGCCGCGGTTTTCCTGCCGTTTGTGCAGGACTTTCAGACGGTCGGCGACATATTTGTTTTCGTCTTCGCGAACCGGACGGCTCAGTTCTTCAATCCAGGCAACGGCTGCGTCACGGCCGCGGTTAAGCACCTCGCCGCTCAGCGAATTAACAACTTTCAACGGATATCCCCGCCGTTCGACTTCGCGGACAATGTTGCCGGCCTCACGTACAGTTTCCGGCGCCAGACGCATTTTGGCATAAGGATGCGGAACATGCAGCCCGTTTTGCGGACGTTTGCCGGCCAGCGCTTCGTCAAACTCTTCCCTGCCGCGTTCGTAACGGGTGGCAATGTTCAGCTCCAACAGTCGCCGGGGCATGACCGGAACAACAAAATCCACTGCATAGCCCTGCTCTTTGGCATCTTCGGCAATGTCTATCATCTCTTCCGAGGGCAGGCCGTCGACAATCACATTATATCTCTGATTCCGGCAGAAATCCAAAGCCACCCAGAAAGCCTCCTCGGCAAACTTCTCAACCAGACTTTCCCTTTCGCCGTCTTGATTGGTTATCTGCGCGGCATCGTAGCAATCCGGCTCTTTGGAGTTAAGCCGTACCGGCGCCAGCTGATTGAGCTTGAACAAATTAGGATGGTAAGCCAGCATGTCGTCCTTGCCGATGCGGACAAAGTTTTCGCCGGAAGCCATAGCCTGCGAGGTTTTTCCGGAACCAGGAAACCCCATGATTATGCGCATTTGCGGCCGGCCTTCCATTTTGGCATTGGGTTTGGCGGCCATGATGTCCTTGAGTATGCGCGTGAAAATCTTTGTCTTTCTGGCTTCGGACAAATAAGAGAGACGGAAAATTTCTTTTTCTTGCTCGTTCATTACGAATCGCCTGCGGTAATTAAATATAAGAATATGTTAGCCCAATTTTAGACAAAAATAAAGAGCTATTTGGCCAATGTTTAAAGTTCGCGGATGTCGGGCATTTTATACGGCGTATCCAGAGAGGAGACTATGGCTTTTTCGTAACGGGAAGATGGTGCCGAAGTCAAACGCTTTTCCAAATTTCGCTGCCGCACTTTCAGGCTGACCCGCTCTTGAGGCGTTAAGTCACGTCCGAATTCGGCAAAATAGGCTTCGTCGGCTTTACGGGCGTCGCCGCTGCGGTACAGCGTCTGTCCAGACAGGGCATTATGCACGGTCAGAGCCAGTCCCTGCGCTTCGACGTTTTTCAAATCCCGGCGGAAAGCTACCAGTTCGGCCGCCGATTTGCGCAGTTCGGCCATCGGGTGCTGCACCTGCCGGTTTTTATCCAGCACAACCTTGCCCAGCGCCGCACGGTTAATCAGGTCGCGGCGGTCAAGGTAACGCTCGACGACGTTGCAGTCCAAAATCCGTTTCGGCGCAACCAGAACGGTAACATCGGCCTGATAGCCCTGCGCTTGGGTTTCCTTAACGAAGTCTATCATCTCTTCATTCAGCAGACCGTCGATAATGATGCCGTAGCCGTCTTTTTTCAGGCGGTCGGTCACTTCAAAAAAAGCTTCTTCGACAAAGTCGTACAGATACATGTTGTCCGAATAGCAGGAACCGTGGCGGTCGTTAAGCCGAACCGGCTGCATTTGATGAAGTTCGTACATATGGGGATGATACTGATAAAAATCGTCGACGCTGACGTTGACCAGCGAATCGTCTTCCGCCATCATCCGGCGCGCGACCGAAGACTTTCCCGAGCCGGGCAGACCGGTCAGCAGTTTCAGGCGGCGGGCGGCAGGATTTTTTGTTTTGCCTGCGGTCAAATCCTTATATATCCGGTCGAATATCCGTTCTTTTTCTTCTTCGTCCAGTTTGGTCAGTTCGATAATCTTCTTATAATCAACATTGCTCATATTTACGAATCGCCGCAGTTGTTAAAATCATGAAATTATCATAAAACAATTTTAGACAAAAAGAAAGTTTTTTCAGCGGGAGGAAAACTTATATTCCGGCGCGGCAAAAGGACGCAGGCAGCAGTCAAGCGCATTGCGAAGCTGTCGGCGTTCGACAGGGTCGGCTACTTTTTCGACCCGGGGCAGCAAAAGCTCTCGCCGACGGCGGAGTTCGGCTGTTTCGAAGGCGGTCAGCGGACGTGAAAATTCCTTCAGAAACCCGGCAGACGCTCTGTTTCCGCCAAGGTTCCTTCCGTCGGCCGGATTGACAATCTGCAGCTCAAAGCCGAGTTTTTGCAGACTGTCAACATAAGAGGCGTAGTATTCGACCATTTTTTTCGAACGTTCCAAGGCAAAGGAAAAATGGCGGTCGCCTCCGGTTCGGACGGCAATAAAACGCGTCAGCATATTCATGTCCATTATTCGTTTGGGCACAGCCGCGACAATTATCCGCGTGCGGTAGCCCGACTTTTCAAGATATTTGTACATCTGCGGCAGCATTTGTCCGCCCAAGCCGTCAACGGCGACGGAATAAGGCGTTTCTTTCAGACGTTCTATCGCGTAACCCATGACATCACCGCCAAACGCCATAAAAGCGCGGTCGGAAAAAGGGTCGTCATGGCGGTTAAAGCGCGGCGGCCGAACGATATCGGCAAAATGCGGACTGCACTGAAAAATCTCGTCAATCGACAAGACGGCCAGAGAAACGTCCTTTCGGCTCAAGTCCTCAATCAGCCGGGATTTTCCGGAACCCGGCATGCCATAGGTAAAAACCGCCCGACGTTCTGCCGACGGCATTTTTCCGGACGTTTTTTCGGCAACGATTTCCGCTGCCAGACGGTCGGCTTCTTCCGGTCCCCAATCGAGCCAATAAGGCATTGCGCCGTTTTCGAACATATTTTCTTCCTTCAAACCAAGATTTATATACTATAACACATTTTAGACAAAAATAAAGAAAATTTTTCTTGCCAAAGGCGGCCATTTTTGATAATAACCTTTTCGTTAAAACGTATTTATTTTAAACTTGTTATATTTATGGAAAGATATGTATTTTTATTTAAGAGACAGCAGTATGAATATCTGACAAAGTCTGTCGCCCTGGCCTCAGGCGCATTGCTGTTGACTTCCGCCGCAACCGCCGTCGGCCTTCTGTTCGCCAAAGACGCAATCGGAGCTTCGGTTTTCGGCGGAACATTTGCCTGGCTTTTGTTTTTTGTTCCGGCGCTGACTGTTCGTTACCGGCATTTCATCTGTGGCAGAATTCCGTTTCGGCTTTTTTTGCCGTTGACGGCGCTGACGGTTTCGCTGCCGATGGTCTGGATTGTCGCCAAGGCCGGACTGCCGCTGACGCTGCTGGCTTTTGCCTTTGCCGCCGCGTTGTTTTTTTATACGCTCCGGCGCGGCATGCAGGTCAACCGAACGCGCAGCATTATCAGTCTGTTTTATCTGATGTTCGTCTGCGTCGGCGTGTGCTCGCTGCTTGAGGCGGCGGTTGCCATGTTCAACGGCGGCGGATCGTCAATGTACGCAACCTTTGTCGTGGCGGCCGTCATTTTCGGCAAAATCAACGTTCACGACGTGTTTCGGTTCCGAACAAGGCTTCCGGAAGGAACCGCTCTGGAAGAAAAGGAAATTGACAAAGTCGTCGAAGAAACGGCCTTAAGCCTGTATTTAAACTTCATCGGCATGATTTTTGTCGCCGATTTTATGAAATTCGTCGTCAAACTGCTGGCTGAAACTCCAAAAAAACGCGTTTCCGATTAGGAAACGCGTTTTTTTGTTTTGTCATGCGGCTAAAAGCCGGAAATGCGTTCCAGCGCGGCTTCGATTTTGGCCTTGTTTTCCAAGGCTTCGGCCTGGCGGCGCTTTTCCTCTTCAACCACCGCGGCAGGCGCCCGTTCAACAAAGCTGGCGTTGCTCAGCTTGCGGGCATAGCCTTCAAGGTTTTTGTTCAGGCCTTCCAGTTCTTTTTTGAGACGCTCCTTTTCGGCGGCAAAATCAATGACACCCTTCAGCGGCAAAAGAATGACCGCTTCGCGGAAAACGCTTTGAACCATGTCTTTGCTGATTTCGGCACCGTCGGCGAAACATTCCAGCTTTTCCAGACGCGCCAGCGAACAGATAATCTGGTTGAATGTTTGCAGATGCGCGCAAGAGGCATTGTTTCCGTCTTTCAGATAGACCGTCAGTCTGGCGCCGGCAGGCAGATTCATCTCGGCCCGCAGCGAACGAACCGCCGTAACGAAGTCAATGACCCAGTCGATGTCGTTCAGTGCCGCGGCATCAATTTCTTCCGCCTGCGGCCAGGGACAATTTATCAGTTTGACCTCGCTCTTAACCAGATTATTCCACAGTTCGGTGGTAATAAACGGCATAAACGGGTGCAGAATAATCAAAATCCGTTTCAGAACCCAGGCAAAAGAAGCGCGGGTTTCGGCTTTTTCTTCCTGATTTTCGCCATAGAGAATCGGTTTAATCATCTCAATATACCAATCACAGAAAGATCCCCAGACAAACTGATAGACCGCATTGGCCGCGTCCGAAAAACGGAAAGCGTTAAGATTGTCGGTAACCTCCCCGGACGCCTGTTTGGCCTTGGCGATAATCCATTTGTTGACGGCGCTTTTGACTTTGCTTTCATCAAAGTCCGCAGGAAGAACCGCTTCGTTCATTTCGCCGAAACGGGCGGCATTCCAGAGCTTGGTGGCAAAATTGCGGTAACCGGCAATACGGTTTTCGCTCATGTTAATATCGCGCCCCTGCGTTTCCATCGCCGCCATAAAGAAGCGCAGCGCGTCAGCACCGTATTTTTCGATGGTTTCCATCGGGTCAACGGTGTTGCCCTTGGACTTGGACATCTTACGGCCCTGCTCGTCGCGGACCAGACCGTGGATATAGCATTTGCGGAACGGAACTTTTTTCATCATGTACATGCTCATCATCATCATTCTGGCAACCCAGAAGAAAATGATATCAAAGCCGGTTACCAGAACCGAAGTCGGATAAAAAGTATCCAAATATTCGGTTTTGTCCGGCCAGCCCAGTGTCGAGAAAGCCCACAGGCCGGACGAGAACCAGGTATCAAGGACATCGGTTTCACGCGTCAGCTCAACATGTTTGCCATAATGTCTGTCGGCGGCGGCCTGTGCTTCTTCGACATTTTCTTCGCAGAAAATTTCGCCGTCCGGACCGTACCAAATCGGCATCTGGTGCCCCCACCAGAGCTGGCGCGAGATGCACCAGGGCTGAATATTGCGCATCCATTCGAAATAGGTTTTCTCATAAGATTTCGGCACAAATTCCATATCGCCGTTCTCTACGGCCTCAATGGCTTTGACGGCCAGCTTCGGCGCATCGACAAACCACTGGTCGGTAAGCATCGGCTCAATAACGACGTTTGAACGGTCTCCGTAAGGGATAACCATCGGGTGATCCTCAATTTTTTCCATCAGGCCGAGTTCTTCCAGCTTTTCAATCGTCTTTTGACGCGCGGTCTGGGTATCCATGCCCGGAAACGGCGTGTTTTCGTTGAGGGTGGCGTCCGGATTCAGAATGTTTATCAGCGGCAGGTTGTGGCGCTTGCCGACCTCAAAGTCGTTGAAGTCATGCGCCGGCGTAATTTTAACCGCGCCGGTACCTTTTTCGGGATCGGCATGCTCGTCACCGACAATCGGAATCGGACGGTTGACAATCGGAAGAATCGCATTTTTGCCGATTAAGTGCTTCAGCTTCTCATTTTCTTTGGAAACCGCAACCGCCGTATCGCCGAACATGGTTTCCGGACGGGTGGTCGCAATATGGATAAACTGACCCTCTTCGCCTTCAATCGGATATTTGTAATAATACATTTTGCCGACGGTTTCTTTCTGGACAACCTCCAGGTCGGAAACGGCGGTCATGAACTTGGAATCCCAGTTAACCAGTTTCTTGGCCTTGTAAATCAATCCGTCCTTATACAGGTTTACGAAAATCTTGCGGACGGCGCGGCTCAGCCCCTCGTCCATGGTAAAACGCTCGCGGCTCCAGTCGCAGGAAGCCCCCAGGCGGCGCAGCTGCCTGCAAATGGTGCCGCCGCTCTGTTCTTTCCATTTCCAGACTGTTTCAACAAATTTTTCGCGGCCGAGGTCATGGCGGGTAATGCCTTCTTTGGCCAGATTGCGCTCAACAACCATCTGGGTTGCGATACCGGCGTGATCCATGCCGGGCTGCCAGAGAACCTTTTTGCCGAGCATACGGTTATAACGGATCAGGATATCCTGCAGCGTGTCGTCCAGCGCGTGTCCCATATGCAAAACGCCGGTAACGTTCGGCGGCGGAATGACAACGGCAAAGGCCTCCTTGTTCTTGCTCATGTCGGGCTTGAAATCGCCGCTGTTTTCCCAGTCGGCATAAATCTTTTCTTCAAAGTCTTTCGGGTTGTAGTTTTTCTCTAACATTTTTATTCCTTCAGTGTCTTAATTTTTCGGAAACATCCCGGAGCCTGCATTCGCCTACTCCGAAAACCTCGTTTCCGTGCCGGTTCTTTCCGGCAAAATTTATAAAAACCGCAAAAAGCCCTCAAGGTTCGGCTTGGGGGCAATAAACATTTACAGGCCGGTCCGGGACTTTCCCTTAAGAACTGACCTTTGCCATCACTCGTTCAATTTCCTTTCTGACCGCCGCTTCGACAATTTCCGGCAGATGGGCGCTCAGCCATTCCCGGGTCTGACGGGTAATCTCCGCCGAGGCAGCCGCCGAGAAATCAAAATCCTGCGCCAGATTTTTTTCGACAATGCCGGTTACAACGTCGCGGACAATCGCTTCAATCGTCAGCGAACCGTCGCCGAGTTCAATTTCGGACATGGTCTGCGCGGTCAGCCGCTCTTTAAGCTTTTCCCGTTCGGCGGGGTTTTCTTTCTGTTTTTGCTGCTCGGCAAACATCTTGGCAAAATTGCTGATGATACCGGCCGAGACATCAATCGGATCTTCCGGCTTACTTTTTTCCGCCGGCGTCGTTTCGGAAACCGTTTTTTCCAGCGCAATCTCAGGTTCTGGCGCCGCGACTTCGGCAGCCGGCGTAACCTCTTCAAAGGCGGCGTCAATGACTTCGGGGTCCTTAACCGCTTCGGCTACGGCATTGTCATAAACATTGTCGGTCGGTTCGACCAGTTCTTCTTCCTGAGCGGCAGCCGCAGATTCATCGGCATTTGCGTTGAGAATCGCGTTAAGCGTATCGTCATCAACCAGATTATCCAATGAAACATCATCGGCCGCGGGCGTAAAATTTTCCTGATGCGAAGCATCGTCCTCCGCCGAAAAAATGGGGTCGGCATTAAGATCTACGGCCGGCTCGTCAAAATTCAAATCGGGAAGTTCGCTGTCCTCGACAATTTCGGCGTCTTCAGCCGCGGCAATTTCGGACAACCCGACGGGTTCTTCGTCAACAGCCGCAGAATGTCCGGCTTCAATGTCGTCCAGAACCGGTTCGGCAGGCAGGCTGTCGAACTCGCGGTCAAAATCAAGGTCTAAAGGGTCGGCACCTTCCTCAGCCTTTGTCTCCGGCTGCGCTTCGACGGTCGAAATGTTCGGTTCGACAATCATTGAGGGCGAGAGGGTCAGAACGTCATCGACGGTTTCGGCCGGAGCAGGCCGGGAAACCTCGGGAGCGGGCTGCGGCGCCGCGGCCTGAGGAGCAGGCTCTTCTTTCTGGGCGGCCTTGTGCTGTTCGGCGTTGTCTTCCATCAAAATGTCTTTGATAGAAGACAGAATGTCCTCCATCGACAACTCTTCTTTATCCTCTGTATCCTCTGCCATTTTTCAATTCCTAAATAATTCGCAACAAACTGTCTGTTAAGTTATCAAATTTCTTCCGATTAATCAACGGATAATGACAACCATTTATCCCTGGTTTCCTTATAGAACTTTTTGGGATTGTAAAGATCGACATTCAGGCGCAGATCTTCGGCGGTCAGCTTGCCCATGGAGAGCAGCAGCTGCATGGCGGCAACATAATAGTCGCGGCGCGCCTTAACTTCGTTGACGTTTGAATTCAGCAGTTCCTGATACGCGTCCAAAACATCCAAAATGGTACGGTTGCCGAGCGCTTCTTCCTTCTGAACGCCGTCGAGGGCAATTTCGTTGGCCTTGACCTGATCCTTAATCGACTTAATCTGTGCCTTGTTGGACGTCATCAGCTCCCAGGCGCTGGTCACGTCGGAAACAGCCTGGCGTTCCGCTTCCAAAACCAGCTCCTGCGCCTGCCATTTCTGATATTTGCTCTGGCGGATTTTGGCGCGGGTTTCGCCGGCCGTATAAAGCGGAATGTTCATATTGACGCCCCACTGAACCTCGTCGACCTTGGTATCACGGTTATATGCGCCGTAAGCGGAACCGCTGCTGTCGCTTTTGCTGGTGGTTGCCGAACCGTCCAGGGTTACCGACGGCAGCAAGGCGCCGGTATTGGCGGCAACGTCATAAACTTTGGAGTTCAGCAGCTCGCGGGCATAGCGGATGGAATAGTTGTTGGCCTTGGTATATTCCAAAGCTTCCTGAAAGCTGGCGGGGATAAAATCGCCGAGGTTTTCAGGTTCGGACAAATCTTTCGGCGCTTCGCCGATAACCCGGGTATAAACAGCCTTCGACGCCTGCAGGTTTCCCTCGGAAGCGATGCGGTCGGCCTTGGCCTGCGAATAGCGCGCCTGCGCCTGCGAAACGTCGGTACGGGTAACTTCGCCGACATTGAAACGCTCAACCGTTTCGTCCAGGCGTTTTTTCAAAAGCTTTTCGTTATTTTTCTGGAGGTTGACAATCGCCTCGTCTCTGACTACATCCAAATAGGCGGTTGATGAATCGAGAAAAACGCCCTGCTCCGTATTATACAGGTTGTTTTGTTCGGCGCGGACCATGCTGTCGGCAGACTTTACCGAATTGACGGTCGTAAAGCCGCTGAACACCGGCTGGCTGATTTTGGCACCGGCCGAAAGCGTGGCGCCACCGGTCTGCGACGGAACGTTGTTGTTATGAACGTCAGAGTCAGAGTAGCCGCCGGTCAGATAAATGTTGGGGCGGAAGCCGGACTTGGCAATCGCGACGTTTTCGTCTACCGAACGCAGATACGCGCGCTGCGCCTGAAGCGTCGGGTTGGTGTCGTAAGCCGTGCTCAATGCCTCAAAAATCGTTTCGGCCTTTGCACCGCCGGTCGTTAAAGCCGTGGCAAGCAGCAAAGCCGACAGAAATGTTTTTTTCATCAAATTCACCTCTAAATTCAGACTTATTTATTCCGGAGTATATTACAAATTATTCTTATTTTGCAATGACAAATCTTAAAAAACTAATAACCGCAATGTATTTTAGTCAAAGGAATGTTATATATTATTAACCATATTTCAAACAATTTGTCGTAGGGTCGGGATAAAACGGTATGTTATAAAGGCTTAAAGCTCAACAAGGGGGAAAAACTTTGAGTAAAAAAGAATCTGCAATCATCAACGAAATTGACAAGGCCAGACTCAAACTGTCAATCGAACACTACATCAAGTACTTCATCGGCAAACGCACCAGCGAAATCAACAAAGACGAGGCGCTGAACGCCATTGCGCTGGCCGTACGCGAATTTGCCATGGACAAGATGTATGAAACGATGGCACGCTACAACAAAGTCAATTCCAAAAGAATTTATTATCTCTCAATCGAGTATCTCATCGGCCGCTCGCTGGAAAACAACCTGCACAACCTCGGCCTGTTCAACATTTTGAAAAGCATCAAAATCGACGGCATGCCGGACATCTCCCTGCAGGAAATTTTCGACGCCGAATATGATCCGGCGCTGGGCAACGGCGGCCTGGGACGTCTGGCAGCCTGCTATCTGGACTCTATGGCGTCGCTCGGCATTCCGGGTTTCGGCTACGGCATCAACTATCAGTTCGGCCTGTTTAAGCAGAAATTTGAAAACGGCTATCAGATTGAGCAGGCCGACAGCTGGCTCGGCGAAGACTCTCCGTGGCAGTTTTCCCGGCCGGACCGCACGGTCGAAATTCCGATTTACGGCGAAGTCGAAAACTTCAAGACCGCAACCGGACAGGACAGCTTCATCTGGATGAACACCCAGAAGTTCTACGGCGTACCGTACGATTTTCCGATTGTCGGCTATGACGGCAAATCGGTCAACTATCTGCGGCTGTTCTCGGCCAAGACCGACGACGAGCTGGACATCAACATTTTCAACGAGGGCGGCTATATGGAAGCGGTTAAGGAAAAAATCCAGACCGAAACCATTTCCAAAGTGCTGTATCCGTCCGACGCGATTGAATCGGGCAAGGCGCTGCGCTTTGTTCAGCAGTATTTCTTTGTTTCCTGCGCCATTCAGGACATTATCCGCCGTTTCCTCGAAAAGAGCAACGACTTTGCCAAAATGCCGGATTACGTCGTCTGCCAGCTGAACGACACGCATCCGGCGCTGGCCATTCCCGAGATGATGCGCCTGCTGATGGACGTTCACGGTCAGGAATGGGATACCGCCTGGGAAATTACGACCAAGATTTTCGCCTACACCAACCATACGCTGCTGCCGGAGGCGCTTGAAACCTGGCCGTCGCGCATTGTCGGCAAAATTCTGCCGCGCCATTTGCAGATTATTTACGAAATCAACCGCCGCTTTATGGACTACGCCCGCGAAAAATTCGGCAACGATTCCGAAAAACTCGGCAAGGTTTCGATTGTCAGCGGCGAAGGAGACAACCAGATTATCCGCATGGCCAACCTGTCCATCGTCGGCTCCTTCTCGGTCAACGGCGTTGCCAAACTGCACTCCGAACTGATAAAGACGTCGCTGGTTCCTGAATTTTATGAACTATGGCCGGAAAAATTTACCAATGTTACCAACGGCATAACGCCGCGCCGCTGGCTGCTGCATGCCAACACGGCACTTTCCGACCTCATTTCGAGCAAAATCGGCGAGGATTGGATTACCAATCTGGACCTGCTGGAACAAATCGGCAATTTTGCGGACGACAAAAAATTCGTTCAGCAGTTTATTGACATCAAAAAGCAGAACAAAGCCAGACTGGCGCAAAAGATATTCAAAGCTTCGGGGATTATGGTCAATCCGGACAGCATGTTTATCGTCCACGCCAAACGCATTCACGAGTACAAGCGCCAACTGATGACCATCTTACAGGTCATCGGCGATTATCTGGCCATCATCAAGGACAACGTCAAGCCGACCGTGGCCAAGACTTACATCTTTGCCGGAAAGGCGGCTCCGTCGTACAATTTCGCCAAGCTCATCATCAAGCTGATTAACAACGTGGCCGATGTCATCAATCACGATCCGCGCGTCAATGACATGATTAAAGTCGTGTTTATTCCCGACTACAAGGTTTCGCTGGCCGAAGTTCTGATCCCGGCCGCCGACGTCAGCATTCAGAGTTCAACGGCGGGATTTGAGGCCTCAGGCACCGGCAATATGAAATTTGCCCTGAACGGCGCACTGACCGTCGGCACTTATGACGGCGCCAACATCGAAATCCGCGAAGCCGTCGGCGCCGACAACTTCTATTTGTTCGGCCTGCGCGAAGAACAGATTCAGGAAATGCGCAAAAACAACGCATACAATCCGCGCACCTGTTATGAGAACTCGGAATACCTGCGCCGCATTCTGAACGCCGTTAACTCCAACATGTTCTGCGAAAAGGACTATGTGCTGCTGTTCAAGGTTATTTACGAAGAACTGCTGAACCGCGACTACTACTTCCTGCTTGCCGACCTGGAGGCGTTCAACAAAGCGCTGCATGATGCGGAAAAGGATTATACCAATCCGCAGAAATGGGCGAAAAAAGCCATTGTCAACGTGGCTAAAATCGGCTATTTCTCCAGCGACCGCGCCGTTATGGAATATGCCAAAAACATCTGGCATATCAAACCCGTCGACTAAACCGCCGGAACATTATGAAAAACCCCTTCCGAAGAAGGGGTTTTTTGTTTATTCATACCCATAATCATCATCGTCATAATCAAAGTCGCGATCCGGACCACGTCTGGGCTTTTTGCCTTTCATTCTGCCTTCGGCAATAAGACGTTCTTTGTTGGAGCTAAAGTTATGGTCATAAGATCCCAGATCCGGCAGATAAATTTTCTTAACACCGTTATCCTCCAGAAGTTTAGATACCGTACTGAAGTGCTTGCTGGCTTTTCCGACAACTTTCGAGAGGATTTTAGACTCGCTTTCTTCCCTGTCTTTCTTCGAATTGGCAATAAGTTCATTGTCAAATTCGTTGGCAAATTCCCTTTCCTTGCTCGGCAGTAAGGCTTCGTAGAACGCATTCATTTCCGAAGGTTTCATGTCTCGAACCTTTTTGTTCATGTCCAACTTTATGCCTTTTTTAGCCAAGTTTTGGGCGAACAACTTCTGAATTTCAGCAGCATCTTTTTCCAGCTGCGGTTTTTTAGCTGTTTTTAACGCATTATTCGGTTCCATCTCAAGTTTGTAATCAACTATACCACTCAGCATGGTCGCAATACTTTTTTCATTGAAGTTGCGATACAGGTTAAACGCATCCGAAACAGCGTCGGCAGCCGCAGCAATTTTAACAGCGCCGGAAGGTATGGGGTTGCCATGTTCATCTTTAAGGTTACCCTTGTTATTTTCGTTTTTCTTAATAATTTCTTCTAATGCACCGCGGATACCGCCGCCTTTTTCATACATATCGCGGAACGGCTGATACTCATATTCACCAAGCAAATTATTAATGACCGTTGCATTTTTATGTTCGGAAAAATCTTTGCCGTCTTTGGCACAATCTTCCATGGCGCATTCCTGCATCCAATCGGCCAGTTTCTTTTTATAAGTTAAAAATTCGGCTCCGCTCAGTTTGCTTTCCGCTTCTTCAAGCATTTTCTTAACCTTGCTTTCGCTGAGGTTCTTGAACAACGGAACCAAGCCGTTGCTGGCGGCGGCAATACGGAAAGTTCCCTCGTCTTCTTCCGGTAAACCGTCAGGAAAATTAACATGGGTCATGCCGCATTTTTTGAGCATACGCATGACGCCTTTGGCATAGCCGTCGGTAATTTTCTTGCCGCCCGGCATGGCATAGCGGATTTCCAGACGGTCGTTGCCTTTGTCGTCCTTTTTGACGCGGGAATAGATTTTGAAAGCATATTTGACCTTCATGTAGCCGTCTTTGTCGACCTTACCGTCCAGCTCATCGTTTTTGAAGTTGCCCTGATCATAGACAGCCCAGCAGTCCCAACCGCTCATTCCTTTTCCTGCAATTGTCCGGAGAAAATCACCGGTTCTGGAACCTTTATATTTTTTGAAACCGGTCCAATTTTTCTGTTTATTCATGCCGCCGACGCCAAAGACCCAGTCGTCAATATTGTTGACCAGTTTGCCGTAGTCCACGGTCTGAGCCGCCATGACGGTTTCGTTGCCGCCGAACTCATCGGCAAAATCGCGGGCATCCTGATTGGTATAGCCGGAAGCGGGAATTTCTTCGCGGCCGTCGTTTTCCGGTAGCGGCCGAATCGGCGCTTCTTCCGCTTCGGGCGTTTCCTGTTCATTAATACGTGCCGCATCTTCGGCTTCGCGATTGGCGCCGTCGGCTTCGTTATAAGCGGCGGCAAGCTTTTCGTCGATACCATCGGGCAGTTCAATGCCGTGAATACCGCGGCGGTCCAGATAATCGATAATCTGGCGCATCATCTCCACAGTCATTTTGTCAATGTTATCCTGGCTGAAATTAATCTTGCCGTCGCTGACGATAAACCCGGCCGGAAAGCGCGCGTCCGCCATAATAACCGCCAGGCAGGGCTGCCCTTTTTTGTCGGCGGCAATCATGGTCTGCGGATCTTTCCTCGGATCATCGTGCGTCGCCGAACGCTGTTTGATGTTATAAAGCCTGGCATACAAATCCGGATTGGCTTCCAGCAGTTTCTGCTGGTCATTCAGCATTTTTGCCGAAGCGGCCAGTTTGTTGTTTTCGGCATTGGTTTTGGTTTCGGCAACGCGGAGGTCATTGCTGATTTTGGCTTCGGAGCGCTCAACCGCGTCCATGACCTTGTTGACATAGGCATTCTGGTTGGTATCAAGCAGTTCCTTATCCAATACATGCGCAAAGCGCGCCTTAATCAGATCGGCGCGGCGAGAATATTCGGGATCGCTCTGATCCGGATACTCGGCGGCCAGAGCCGACATCTCGCTGTCGTAGCGTTCCTTCATTTTGATATAGAAAGTCCGCGGATCTTTGCCGAGGTCGGTTTTTTGCTCGTCAAGCTCTTTCTTTTCTTCTTCCTTGTCCTTTTTCAGGTTTTCGAGCGCCTGACTGTTGCCGCGGGCGTTGTCGCGCAGTTCCGTCATTTTGTTCGCGTAGAGTCTGCGGATTTCGTCGGCGGTCAAGTCGCCGCTGACGTTTTCAAACTCACGGAATTTCAAATGCCTTAACGGTCTTCTCTCTTCTTCATCAGCCATAGCCAACCTCAATTTATATTCAAACCATTATCAATATAGTAGCACATTTTTTCGAAAAATCAACTTTTTTGTCAATATTCCCGTTTTGCACCGAATGGCGCAATCCTTTATATCTTGGGAAAATATCATAAAAAACTTAAAAATATATGAACCGGGAGTTTAAAGGAAATATGACAAAAAAGCATAAAAAAAAAAGCCCCTCTGACGAGGGGCTTGTCCTTAGATTTTGCCATGGCAGTGCTTATATTTTTTGCCGCTGCCGCAGGGACAAAGGTCATTGCGGGCAACTTTTCCCCAGGTGCGAGGATCTTTGGGGTCAAACTCGGCACGAGAATACTGGAAAGGTTCGTTCTTTTCGTCGCTTTCATAATTGTTCGGCGCACTCGGACGACCGACCAGACTTTCCGGCGTTTCGTGAATCTCCTGCATATTCTGCGCGCGGTTTTCCTGAATCATCAGCGCATCGAGGGCATCGGTCTGGATTACCGTGCGGCAGATGAGGAACGTAACCTTTTCGCGCAGGTTATCGAGCATGACCGAAAACATATTGAACGCTTCTTTCTTATATTCGTTCAACGGGTCTTTCTGACCGTAAGCGCGCAGGACAATCGTGTGGCGCATCAGGTCGAGAGAGGCGATATGTTCCTTCCAAAGCTGGTCCAGAACCTGCATGAGGACATTCTTTTCAACCATACGGACGATATTTTCGGGAACATTGGCGTTCTTTTCGGCTATGCGGTTTTCCACCTCGTCAAGGATTTTCTCCTGCATTTTGTCGGCGTCGATTTCCGGTTCGTTGGCCCAATTGGTAATCGGAAGCATAAAGCCGGTAATGCGGTAGAGCTCCTGCTTGAGTTCCTCTTTCTGCCATTCGTTGGGCGCGGAGCCGTGCGGCAGGTAAGCCGAAACCGTATCCGCCAGATATTCCTGACGCATTTCGCGGATGGTTTCCGAAACATCGTCGGCGGCCATCAGCTCCTTGCGCTGTTCATAAATGACCTTGCGCTGGTCGTTCATGACGTTGTCATATTTGAGCAGGTTTTTGCGAATGTCGAAGTTGCGCTCTTCCACTTTCTGCTGGGCTTTTTCCAGTG
This sequence comes from Azospirillum sp. CAG:239, assembly GCA_000436375.1. GTDB lineage: Bacteria > Pseudomonadota > Alphaproteobacteria > RF32 > CAG-239 > Scatacola_A > Scatacola_A faecigallinarum. The sequence continues at coordinate 18,174 of FR885447.1, forward strand.
CCTTGGAAATCCACGGGTGGATTAGGGCTTCGCCTTCCGGCAGCCCCAGTCGCTGCAGCATGACAGACATTCTTTCCGACCCGAAAATGCGCATCAGGTCGTCTTCCAGCGAAAGGAAAAACTTGGAACGGCCAGGATCGCCCTGACGGCCGGAACGGCCGCGCAGCTGATTGTCGATGCGGCGGCTTTCGTGACGCTCGGTGCCGATGATGTACAAACCGCCGGCAGCGAGAACCTTTTCCTTGTCCTCTTTGATTTTTTCCTTGAGTTTGTTCTTTATCTCTTCAACCTGCTCCGGGGTTTCGTCGCCTTTCAAGACCTCTTTCAGCCTCATGTCAACGTTGCCGCCCAGCTGAATGTCGGTACCGCGGCCGGCCATGTTGGTGGCAATGGTAACGGCACCGGGAACGCCGGCCTGCGCGACAATTGCAGCCTCGCGTTCATGATGACGGGCATTTAAGACCTCAAACGGAAGCTTGGTTCTGGCGCGGAGCAGCTCGGCCACCAGTTCGGACTTTTCAATCGACGTGGTACCGACCAGAACCGGCTGGCCTTTTTCATGCGCAGCCAAAATTTCGTCGATAATCGCTTTGTATTTTTCCTTTTCGGTGCGATAGATGACATCGTGCTCATCAACGCGCTGAACCGGGCGGTTGGTCGGAATTTCGACGCAGCTCAGCCCATAGATGTCGCCGAATTCGGCTTCTTCGGTCATGGCCGTGCCGGTCATGCCTGCCAGTTTGGGATAAAGGCGGAAGTAGTTTTGGAACGTAATGGAAGCCAGCGTCTGATTTTCGGACTGAATGGTTACATGTTCCTTGGCTTCAATCGCCTGATGCAGACCGTCGGAGTAACGGCGGCCTTCCATCATACGGCCGGTAAATTCATCGATAATCATGACTTTGTCGTCCTTGACGATATAGTCAACGTCCCTGATGTGCATTTTATGGGCGCGCAGAGCCTGATTGACATGATGAACCAGCGAAACGTTGCCGATGTCGTACAGGCCGCCTTCCTTAATCAGCCCAACCTGCTTTAACAACTGTTCGACATGCTCCATGCCGGCTTCGGTCAGGGTTACGGTTTTCTGCTTTTCGTCCTTTTCGTAATCGGCGTCGGTCAAATGCGGAATAATCTTGTCGACGCTGATGTATTTTTCGGAGGAATCCTCGGCGGCGCCGGAAATAATCAGCGGCGTGCGGGCTTCGTCAATCAGAATGGAATCGACCTCGTCGACAATGGCATAGTTGAAATCGCGCTGAACCATTTCCTCGCGGGAAAACTTCATATTGTCGCGCAGGTAGTCGAAACCCAGTTCGTTGTTCGTACCGTAGATAATGTCGGCATTGTAGGCGGCGCGTCGCTCGTCGTCGTTCTTGCCGTGGACAATATAGTCGACGGTCAGGCCGAGGAAGCGGTAAACCTGCCCCATCCATTCGGCGTCGCGTTTGGCCAGATAATCGTTGACAGTCACGATGTGCACGCCCTTGCCTTCAATCGCATTCAGATAGGCGGCCAGCGTCGCGACCAGCGTTTTTCCCTCGCCGGTCTTCATTTCGGCAATCATACCCTTGTGCAGCACAATACCGCCGATAAGCTGGACGTCATAATGGCGCTGCCCCAGCGTTCTTTTGGCTGCCTCGCGGACGACGGCAAAAGCCTCGGGCAAAATATCGTCAAGCGTTTCGCCCTCTTTCAGGCGCCGGCGAAACTCGTCGGTTTTGCCTTTGAGTTCGTCATTGTTTAATTTTTCGATTTCGGGTTCCAGGGCGTTGATTTGCTGAACGATCTTGAACTGTCTTTTGACGAATCTGTCGTTGGCGCTGCCAAAAACAGTGCGGGCGAGTTTACCTAACATTACATTTATACCTTATTATTATTCAAAGCTTCTCTACATTTAGTGTTTTAATCAAATAAAGTCAATACTTTGAACTTAAGTTATAAACTACCGGCAAAAAATACTTGGAATAATTTCCATATCTATTATATAACTATGGAAGTTGAAATTTTATTGGAGGTTTTTAGGATGCGAAACAAATATGTAGCCGCCGCAGCGCTCTCTCTGCTGATGATGAATCCGTTCAATGCCGGAGCTGCCGGCAAAAACGGCGTGGCCGCCGTCGTCAACGGCGAAAAAATTACCGTCGCCGAAATGAAACAGGGTTACGAAGACAACCGTCAGATTAAGGAAAAGGTTTCCTTTGACGACTTTTATGAGAAAGCGTTGGAAATCTATGTTAACGGCAAACTGCTGTATCAGGCCGCCGTTGCCGCCGACGTCCTCGAGACTCCGGAATACAAGCGCGCCGTCGATCAGGCCAAGGAAGAAATCGCCCGCAAGGTTTATCTTGAACAGAAAGTCGACAAGAAAGTAACCGACAAGGCCGTCAAAGACCTGTACAACAAATACAAGTCCGAATTTAAGAGCCAGAAGGAAATTCATGCCAAGCACATTTTGGTTGAAGACGAAGGCACCGCCAAGAAGGTTATTGCCGAACTGGGCAAAGGCAAAAAGTTTGACGATTTGGCCAAGCAGTATTCCAAAGACAACGCCGTTGACCTCGGCTACTTCGTAAAAGACCAAATGGTTCCCGAATTCGGCAATGCCGCGTTTGCCATGAAAAAAGGCCAGACGTCCAAGTCGCCGGTAAAAACCAAATTCGGCTATCATGTCATCGAGGTTCTGGACATCAGAGATTCCAAGCCGTTACCGCTGAAGCAGGTTGAACCCGAACTGAAAGCGATGCTGACCCAGCAGGCTATTGCCGAAGTCTTTACGTCCCTGAACAAAGGCGCCAAGATTGAAAGATTCGACTTGGACGGCAAACCGATTACCGATCCGGTTGTTCAGCTTCAGTAATTATTTTATTACCTTCCCAGCCCTCTCAAACGAGAGGGCTTTTTTTGTATGACAAAAATAAAGATAGTTCCATTATTGTTATACAAAAAACAGTAGTTTCATTAATATTTTAATCTTTCCTCAAATCAGGTTATGCTAACCTACAGGTGTGGCTGTTTTACCTCGGCACGAATTTTTATTGAAGCGCGTTGCTTTCTATGTGCATATCGTGAGTTCTTAGCCCCCGGATATACCCGAGTTTGTCCGGTAAGCCTCACAGTTTTAGCTGTTGCTCGACCGCTCGTTAACAGGACGGCACCGCAGCCGGTTCACAGCTTCACCGGAGCGGCTCTCCATGCCAAATCTGAGGGTGACTGTAATAAAAACAAGCCCGAATATGACTATAAGGAAAAAGAGGCCGAACATGTCAAGAAAGAAAAAATAATACTTTCATTCCCCGGCTTGATCTGGGAATCCCTAAATTGCCGGATCAAGTCCGACAATGACGGAGAGAGTATGCTTGACCGGGGAATCCACAAAGGAGATATTCGGGGCCGCCCGAATATGACAGAGAAAAAACAACCTCGGCAATGACAGTTCTTTATTTGTCATTCCCGTGCTTGACACGGGAATCTGTAAGGGAGATCCCCGGGACGTGTTGCGCCCGAGGATGACAATAAAAAGAAAGCGCCCGAGGATGACAATAAAAAAGAAAGCGCCCG
>FR885448.1 GCA_000436375.1 Azospirillum sp. CAG:239
CGAACTTCGCTTATAGCTCGTTCTCGCCAACTATCGACTCCAAGTCCGGCAATGACAATGAAGAAAGAGAGTTAGGGAATGACAGAAAGAAAAAAAGCACGGGCATGACAAGTAAATAATTGTCATGTTCGGCCTTGAGCCGGACATCTCTCTCATAGATTCCCCGGTCAAGCCGGGGAATGACAAAAAAGAAAAAAGCCGGGGAGTGACGAAAAAGATAGAAGGTACGGGAATGACAGAGGAAAAGAAAAAGCTCAGCAATGACAGAAACAAATATTTTATTTAAAGGAGTGAACCAACGACCCGGCCAACATATACCACCCGTCAACAAGAACAAAGAAAATAACCTTGAACGGCAAGGCCAAAACCGTTGGCGGCAGCATCATCATACCCATCGACATCAACACCGAAGCGATAACCATGTCAATAATCAGAAACGGCACGAAAATCAAAAAGCCGATTTCAAACGCGCGGCGCAGTTCGCTGATCATAAACGCAGGAATGGCAACTTTCAGCGGCGTTTCCGCAACCGTTTCGGCCGGCTTTTCCTTAGCCAGATCGGTAAACAGCAGCAAGTCTTTTTCCCGGGTATTCCGAATCATAAATTCTTTAATCGGCTCCACCGCCTTTTCCAGTCCCTCGATAATTTCGACTTTCTCTTCATACATCGGCTTAATGCCCTCTTCCCAGGACTTTTCAAACGTCGGCGCCATAATGAACATGGTCAGGAACAAAGCCAGCGAGAGCAGCACCATATTCGGCGGCGTCGAGTTAGTCGCCAGCGCGCTGCGCGTAATCGAAAAAACGACGACGATACGCGTAAACGACGTCATCATTACCAGCAGGCTCGGCGCAATCGACAACACCGTAATCAGCAGAATAAGGTTAAAAATCCTTGCCGTTGCCGAACCGCTCGGCTGATCCTGAATATTCAGACTGAGCGTCTGCGCCTCTGCCGGAAAACTGAAATACAGCAGCACCGCCGCAAGAACAAAACCAAAAAGAAAAAATTTCCTAGACATTATTTTTGAGCCTTCTTAAGCGGAACGGTTTCAATCAGCAAATTCTGCGCCGCACCGAGCAAAACCAAATGCTCGTCTTTGTCTTTTCGGAACAAAACAAGCGTATTCCGCGCGTCCAGACGGCGGACCTCCAGAACCTGCAATCGCTGCTGTTCGCCAAGTTTGCGCATAAAACGGCTTTTTGCGCCGTGCAGCTGGCAGTACCTGACCGCCCACAGCGTCAGGAACATCAGTCCCAACACAAAAGCCAGCGAAAGCATGGCTTTCAAAATCATCATACCTTCCATATTATCGTCCGTCCGGTCGCTGTTATCTTTTCTGCGCTGATTATACGGGGCTTCGCCGCCAAAAGTCAATCGCCGCCGCCGTGTCTGTTGATATGTAAAGCGCGGGACTGGAAGAAGAAAAAACAATATGTTAGAGATAAACCTATGAAAGAGGAAAAAATCAAAATATCCGACGAACGCAAAACCATGGGGCTGTCGTCGCTGTCAAAAACCATTCTGCCTTTCGCCAGACAGATTTTGGGAAGCAGGGGCTTTGTCGAAGTCGACATCTTGGCCGGCTGGCACAAAATCGTCGGCGAAGAGCTGGCCGAATTCTGCCTGCCGCAGAAAATTGACTTTCCCCGCGGACAGAAAAGCAACGGTACCCTGTACTTAAACGTCGCTTCCGGCGCTTTTGCGCTCGAAATCCAGCACCGAGAAAAATTTATTCTTGAAAAAATCAACACCCGTTTCGGATATCAGGCGGTAGCCAAAATAAAAATCGTCCAAAACAGCAGCCTGACGCTTGAAAAACTGGATAAAATAAAGAAAGAGGAACGTTCCGAAACTCTTGTAAGCCCCGAAGAGGAAAATTATATTAATAACCTGGCGGAAGACCTAAACCATTCCGAACTTAAGGAAATATTAGTAAAATTAGGTAAAAGTGTATTTAATGACAACAAAAGAGAGAATAAGAAAAAATGAAATTTGAAGATACGATAAAAAAAATCAGCGGCTTTGTCGCCGGACTGCTCATTTTTTTCATTGGCGCCGGAATGTATCTGAACCTCAAGGGCTTCATTATGAGTCCCGACGGACACCCGGTTTTGGTTAAAGAAGCCCGCGCTGCCGCAAACCCGAAGGAAGCCGACGGCCTGGCACAGAAAATCGCTGCCAATGTCAACGTAATCCTCCCCAAGGGACACCCTGTCGGCAGCAAAGACGCGCCGATTTCAATTTACGAATATTCCTCTTTCGGCTGCTACCACTGCTCCGATTTTCATCTCGAAACCCTGCCCAAACTTCAAAAAGACTTTATTGACAGCGGCAAGGTCAAACTCGTCTTCGTCGACTTCCCGCTCGACAGCAAATCAATGATGGCCGCCATGATCGCCGACTGCATGCCGGAGAAAAACTATCATGAATTTATCAAACTCCTGTTCAAAAAACAACGCGACTGGGGACTTTCGCTCCGCACCGAAAAACTGTTGGCCGAATACGCGTCGCTGAACGGTCTGAGCAAGGAAGAAGTCGCCAAATGCCTCAAAAACGAAAAGCTGGCTCAGAACATAATTGAAGAACGCCAGCAGGCCATAGAGAAGCTTAATGTTCAGGGAACGCCGGCGCTGCTCGTTGTCAGCAAGGACGGCAAGGAAGTCATTCACGGCGCCCCCGACTATGACCTGCTCAAGGCTTTTTTGGAAAAAAAGCTTGCGAATAAATAACAAAGCCGCCTTTTTTTAATAAGTCGGTAACAATTTATGAGTATAGTAGGTACAGATGAAAAAGATTCCCGATGACCTGAAATCGTTGGAAGAACGCATAAACAAACAAAGAGCGGTTGAAAAAGCCGCGCGGAAAGACCGTCCGGAATCAGAGTTTGCCTATGCGACCAAAACCGGATTCCGGGTCGGAACCGAACTGGTTTCGGGCGTACTGGTCGGAGCCGCTCTGGGCTACTTTTTGGACAAACTGTTCGACACGCAGCCCATTCTGCTCATTGTTTGCCTGTTTTTCGGCGGTGCCGCGGGATTCTTAAACGTATACCGTTTTGTCAAAAACGAGGACCGGAGCAAGGAGTAAGTCAGTCGTGTCTAACCCAATGGAACAATTTACGATTAAGCCGATTATTCCCATCGAAGTCGGCGGCGTGGACATCTCTTTTACCAACTCCAGCCTGTTTATGGTTCTGGCGGTTGTCGTTTCCACTCTTGTTTTCGGCCTCTGCCTGCGCAAAAGAACCATCGTTCCCTCGGTCGCCCAGTCGGTACCGGAAACCGTTTACGAATTTGTCGCCTCTCTGCTGAAAGAAAACGTCGGCGTTGAAGGGCTGAAATACTTTTCGTTTATCTTTACGGTTTTTCTGTTTGTCGCTTTCGGCAACCTGCTCGGCCTGTTCCCCTACGCCTTTACCTTTACGTCGCATCTGGCCGCCGTCGGCGGACTGTCCGTCATCGCGCTGCTGTTCAACATCTGCATCGGTATCAGGAAAAAGAAATGGGGCTATCTCCGTACCTTTCTGCCCAAAGGAATTCCGGCCGCTCTGGCACCCCTAATTGTCCCGATTGAAATGATATCTTTCCTTTCCAAACCGTTCAGCCTGACCGTCCGTCTTGTCGCCAACATGACCGTCGGCCACATTATGCTGAAAATCATCGCCGGCTTTATTGTCGCTCTCGGTATCGGCGGCATTGTCCCGCTGGCGTTCGACGGCTGCATCATTGTCTTTGAAATTTTCATTGCCTTGCTGCAAGCGTTTATTTATACGGTTCTGAGCTGTATTTATCTGGGCGACGCCCTGCACAGCCACTAAGGATTAAGTTTTGGCCGCGTGCCGAATATAATTATGTCGAATAAAAAACACAACAACCGAAGTTTGGATATTGCGCTTAACGCGCCGCAAGTCTTTCCGCCGTATACAACGAAGTACATAAGGAAAAAAGTTGCAAGCAGTAAGCCGATAAACAAACTTCCCCGAACAAAAGGAAAAATAAATGGAACCTATGGCTTATATCGGCGCCGGTATGTGCGCTTTGTCAATGACTGTCGCTGCTTGGGGTGTGTCTCAGGTCTGGACAACGATTATTTCAACCGTCGGCCGCAACCCGCAGGTAAAAAAAGACGTAGACATCTACGGCTGGGCAGGTTTTGCAGCGGTTGAGGCTATTGCTTTGTACGCTTTGGTTATTGCTCTGGTAATGCTCACGGGTAACTAATAGGTTTCGTCTTGGTCAGAACCGGGACAGGCAAATTCCCCGGTTCTGAAACAGACGGCTGCGTAAAGGATAAACCATGCCTCAGTTAGATACATCGACATTCACCTCCCAGCTGTTCTGGCTGATTGTCTGCTTTTTCAGCATGCTGTTCATCATGTCCCGTTTCATCGTGCCGCGAATTGCCGATATTCTGGAACAAAGACAGCGCAAAATTGACGGCTATCTGAACAAGGCCCACAACATCAGGCTGGAAGCCGAAGAGTCGCTGAAAAAATATCAGGACGCCCTAGCCGAAGCAACTGCCGAAGCCAACAGGTCGCTGGCCGCTACTCAGGCTGAGCTGAATGCCTATATGCAGGCCAAACAGGATGAACTGGCAGCAAAACTCCAAAAGAAAATTACCGCCGGCGAAGCCGAAATCGCCAAAAGCAAAGAAGAAGCCATGGCCAGAGTCAAAGATATGTCCGAAGAACTGGCGCAGGCCGTTGTTGCCAAAATCGGCTTAACGTCGATTACCGCCAAACAACTTAAAGAAGCCGTAAAAACCGACGAGGCAGAACAGAAATGACCACCGAAAACATTAATTCCGGCAAAGAAATCATCGACGCCGCCCAAAACGCGGTTATGCAGGCCGCCGATGACGTTTCCGGCATAATTGAAAACACCGCCGAACAACTTCACGGTCACGAGGAAATCTTCTATCAAAGCGCCGAATTCTGGGTCGGCGTAGCTTTCGTTCTGGTCGTCCTGCTGCTGGCCGGGCCGATTGGCAGACTGGTTCGCTCAATGCTGAACAAACGCATTGACAGCATAACCAAACGCATTCACGATGCGGCCGAACTCCGCGATGAAGCGCAGAAATTGCTGGCTGATTATGAAAAAAAATTTCTTAACGCCGACAAGGAAGCGCAGGCAATATTAAACAAATCGCAGAAAGAAATCGAATATTTCAAAAAAGAAAACCTTGCCAAACTTGAAGAAGAAATGAAAATTAAGGAAAAAGAGGCCGAAGACCGGATTACCGCATCCAAAGAAAAGGCGGCCAGAGAAATTTCCGATTTGACCAGTGAACTTACCATCAAAACGGTCAAAGCTGCCATTGTTAAAAATTTGGATGCCAAAACACAAAATAAGCTGATTGACGATTCCATCAGCCTGATAACCAGACTGTAAACGGTTTCAAAAGCATTTTCATACAAAAAAAGACCGGACAATTCCGGTCTTTTTTATATCACTCTCCGTTATTCCGCATCAAACGAACATCGTATCCAGCAAATCCTTTGCATAAGCCCGCATCTCCGGATTGCGCATCAATTTGAGCTTAAGGTCGGAATATGCCAAATCCTTGTTGGTGCCGCAGTCAAACCTCATGGCGTCGCAAAGAACGCCGCTGAGTTTGACGCCGCGCGCGGCCGCCAGATTCATGGCGTCGGTCAGGTTGATTTCGCCGTTGGAACCTTTGCTGACCTCAGGCAGAATGTCCATAATCACGTTCGGCAGAATATACGGCCCCATGCTGGCATAGTTTGACGGAACTTCTTCAAGCTTCGGCTTCTCGACCAGGCCTTTGGCATGAACGACCCGTCCGTCACGAACCGCACCGACCAAAGCGCCGTAACGGGTCATCTGCTCGCGCGGAAATTCCATGATATTCTCAACCATGCCGCCGTATTCGTCATAAACTTTAAGCAGCTGTTTCAGAATACCGTCGCCGTGAATATTGATATATACGTCATCCGGCCACATAACGATAAAGTCACGGTCGCCGACGATTTCCCTGGCCATCAGAATGGCATGGCCGTTGCCTTTGGGTTCCTTCTGTTCGGCAAAAGAAAACTTCATGCCGTGCGGAATAATGTCCTGAATGACTTTCAGAAGATCAAGCTTGTTTTTTTCTTTCAAATGGTTTTCCAGCCACGGATAAGGTTTGAAATAGGTTTCAAACAAATGTTTGCAGGACTGGTCGCTGTAGATGAAAACAATTTCCTTAACCCCGATTTCCGCACAGGCATCAACCGCATACTGGATAATCGGCAGACTGTCGAGGGTAAGAAACCCTTTGTGAAGAGCTTTTGTTGCCGGAAGGTTTCTGGTTGAAAGTCCGGCTACGGGCAAAATACAAACTTCAGGTTTTTTTATCATGTAAAACTCCAATAATACATAATGTTACACAATGCCCAGAATCATATCATAAAAAAACGATTCGACAAGCCAAAAACAACCCTTGCACAACCCTTAAGTCAAAAGAGTCTGATTTCAATCGTCTACCCTGATTATTTTGCCCGAAGCTTTGGAAATTTCGCCCAGAGTCTGCTTCAGTAGAGGCTTTTCGGACTCAGATACCGGTTCGGCCGCAACCGGTTCTTTCGCTTTTTCGACCGGCACCGAAACAACGTCTTCCTCTGCTTTCAAGACCTCTGGAAATGTTCGTCCGACCGGTTCGAGTTTCTGCCATGTCCTGACGCTGCCCGACGCCGCGTCGTCAGTTTCCGCCGCTGTTTCGCCTTCCAGAATTATCGTCGGTTTCTTGACGATTCCGCTCGGCGTTTTACCGCTGAAATCCAGAACCGGAATATCCTCTTTCATCTTGGCGGCTTCCATCTTTTCAATTTCTTCAATATCGCGCGTTACCGTAATGTCCTCTCCCCGCGCACCTGAAATTTTGCCGGTGTTTTCCTCCAGCTTTTTCTTGATTTCCTCCTGCTTGAGCTTTTCGTCATAAGCTTTTTCTTCCGCCGACGTAATTTCTTCCGAATACTTGAACAGCGCTTCGATTTTTTCGTTCAGCAGTTTCAAATCCTCCGCCGACTGCACCTCCAGTCCGGCAATTTTGGCGGCATAATCCTCCAGCTGCCCGAGATCATGACTGTTCTGCATAAAGATATAGTCTTTGACGACCTGCGTATTGACCGCGTCCAGCGCCAGCAACCTGTCCTCAATTTCTTTTTTCATTTCGATGACCCGGTCGTCCTGTTCTATGTCCAGCATGGTCTTAATCATCGCCAGACGCCGGCCGAAAACGCCGTAGTTGTCGCGGTAAGTGTTGACATCCGCTTTCGAGCGGTTGTAATTGTCGACAATTTTGTTGTAGAAACCGTTAATTCTCTTTTTAACGTCCTGCTCATAAACGCCGAGTATTTCGTTTTTAAATCCGGCCGAGCGGTCGTCCAGCTGTGAATTTTTTTCGCCGAGCGCTTTCGGCAGGCTTTCGTCGAACTCGGGAACCAGTCCCTGAACAATAACCTCGTCCAGCCCTTTGCTGACTTCTTTGACCCGGTCATCAATCTCTTTGTATTTAGCCAGAATATCGGCGTCCGTCGTCATTTTGCGACGCGCTTCCAATTCCGGAATAACGTCTTTGAACAAACGCTGCTGAATGTTTTTGGCATAATTCTGCTGCTCGTCCATCAGAGCCTTCAGATGTGCCTTGCGGGCATCCTCCGCAGCCTTTTTGTCCGCGGCAACCTTTTCCCAGTGAGCGTCGTAGGTATCGGTAATTGCCTTGACGTCAACGGTTAAAACCGGCGAAATCATCGGACCGGTCATTGCAAAGCCGAACGGTTTAACCTTGCCGCCGGGAAAGGTTACCGTAAAGGCCGCATCCATGTCCCAGGTGTCCAGACTGCCTTTGTCGGTCATAGACACCGTCCAGCCCGGCGCCTCAAAGACCGCGTTTTCAAAAACATATTGCGCATTCGCGATTTTAACTTTGCCGGCAGCGCGCGCAAAGGCCGTTTCGCCTTTTTGCAGATTCTCCTGCACCAGTGCCGCCAGCCCGTCCGAACGGTCGCGTTTTTTCAGGTCTGCATCAACGACGCTTAAATTCCAGCCCTTGACGACCGGCGCTTCAACCGTATAGCTGATGTCTGCGCCCAAACCGGTCAGCATTTCTTCTTCGGAAGCGGCGCCGGTATGAAAAGCGGCCTGTGCGGACAAAATTCCCGATTTTATGCCGTACATGCTGCCGCTCCAGCTTTTTTCCGCCATTTTCTGCCCTTGCAGATTAAGTTCGCCCTTCAGATACGGCACGTCGACCATACCGAGTTCGGCATTGCCCGAAACCTGTCCGCCGTTGTAATCTGCGGCAAAATTGCCAAACGTCAACGTCCCGTCTTTCAGAACGCCGTTCAGCGCCGCATTTCTGAAATCCTCGTTTTTATATGTCAGCGACGCAATTTTAAAGTTTCCGTTCAGATCAAACGTTTTGTAAAAATCATAATTGATTTTGCTCTTGTCCAAAAACGGACGGGCGACAAACGCGGCATTCTCGGCTTCGCCGGCGCGGAAAGTAACCTTATTCTCCTGATTCGGGGCATCGTTGTAAAAAAAGCGTTCCAGTTCAAACTTGTTAACGTCCATCCGAGCCGTAATGTTCGGGCGCCCCAGGCTGCGGTCAACAGTCAGCTCGCCTTTAAAATTGTTGGAACCGACAAAGGCATTCAGACCGGTAAGCCTGAATTTGTCGGCGGTTCCCGAAACTTTGGACGCCAGCGTAAAAATTCCCAGCGAAAAAGCCTTGGGCTTGTAGTTAAAGTTAAAATCGTTAACCAGCTGAACAAAATCCGGTGCCTTCAGATCAACCTCTCCCGCAAAAACCCACTGCCCGTTCTGCTTTCCGGCCTGCCCGCCATAAATGAAATCAATGTTTTCCAAACGCGAGACCGTCTTCATTGCCATAAGTTCCGGACTGCCGGTCAAAATGCCCTTAGAACTGAAGTTTTTGAGTTTTTTCAAATCGGCATTCGGCAGCGGCAGCGCAAATTTGTTCAGAAAAGATGCCAAATCCTTGGTCTCCAGACTATACTTCAGATTTTCAAACTGCAGCGACTGCCCCATGCCCTTCAACACGCCGAAAACGTCGACCGCCGCATTGGCCACTGCCCCGACATTAAGTTTCGAAACCGTCAGCACGCCCTGCGCCGTATCCATGTCAAACTGCGTATTTTCAAACGGAATGTTCTCATAAATGCCCAGCCCGATTTTACCGAAAAGCCGCATGTCGAAATCATTCAGGAAACCAAGCCTGGCAAAACGGCGGTTGATTTTTTCGGCAAGGGTACCGCCCTGCTCTTCGGCCGGCAGCGGCGGAATATAATTGTCAAAGTTAACGCTGTCGGCATTAACCTCAAGAAAGACATTCGGCCTCTCGCCGGTAATAATGCCCATATTGCCGGAAAAAGAACTCTTGTCGACACTGATTTCGTACGGCGAAATCTTTACCGTTTTCAGCGTTCCTTCCACGGTTGCGTCGCCGGTGCTGCGCTTATAGGTCGCCTGCGTTACCTGATTAACCTGATATCCCAGCCAGCCCAGCAGTTTCTGCAAATCATTGGTCGTATATTCGGGCTGCAGCGAATAGGTAAGCTCATCATTGTCGGCAAACACGTCGCCGGTAACCTTGAATTCCGTTTCGCCGGGCAGCGTCGCGCTCAGATTGCGGAGAGTCAGCTGGTTGTCCAGATAATCGGCGCTCAGATTGAAGTTTTTCAACGTCTGGCCGTTATAGGTCGTGTTGATGGATTTCAAGTCGGCAATAAAATCAAACTTAAGCTGCGGATTATAAGCCGCCCCTTCCGCGCCGTACTTCTCATAACCGGCTTTCAGCGCCGCCGCAATCGGCGTTAAATCAAGGTCGGTCATTTCAAAACCGATTTCCGCCCGCCGCCGGGACGGTTCCTCGTCCTCGTCGGCATATTCTTCCGCCAGCGGAATCAGAATGTTTCCGGCACCGGCCGTCGTTCCGTACTTCACAACGATATTTGACAGGGAAGCTTTGGTTTTATTGGTATCCAGCTGCATTGACAAAGCCAGCGGATAATCATACGCCGTACCCAGATTGACGTCTTTGAAGTTTTTGTTGATGAAGTCGACCGGTTTTTTCGATTCGACAATCAGGTTGCCGTTAATCGCATCGTTCTTCAGCAGTATCGAACCGTCAAAACGGACAAAGGTTTCCGAAGTAGGATGGTTCAGCACAAAATTGACCGACGTCGCAAAACTTTCCGAAAACCGTCCCAGCGACATGGCAAAGCCTTCCGGATTGTTGTCCTTGATGTAGCTTCCTTCAATGCGGTACGGACCGAAGATGCTCGGTGCAATTACTTCCGCATTCAGATTCTCCAGCTTGATGTCAACATCATGCTTGGCATTGACAAAATTCAGCGTCGCTTTTTCCAGCAGCACGCTGTCGAGCTTTATTTCCACATTGTCCAGATTGAGCTTCTGTTCTTCCGTAATCGACGACTGCCAGTTCAATCGGCCGTTGTCGTCAACGTCCATCAAAATCTTCGGCTCGATCAGCGACATCATCTTGACTTCGAAGTTGCCTTTCAGCAGCGGCCACAGCGACAGTTTGGCCACCAGCCGGTCAATGGTCGCCAGCGGCACGTCCTGATTGACGCCCTCGCGGCTGTAAACCTTGATATTGGAGGCGGTCAGGTCCGGCGACGGAAAAATCTTGAAGCTGACCGGTCCTTCGAAAACGACGCGTTTGCCGCTCACTTCCGAAAACTGCGCGGCAATCTGGTCCTTGTGCTCATTCCAGTCAATCATCGCCACATAGGCCGATACGCCGCCGACTGCCAGAATCAATACCGCCAGTATAATGATTGCCGCCTTTTTCAAAACTTTTCTCCCCCGCCGGTAATGCAAAAAGTTAAAATAATCTTTGCTAAATCCGCAAACTGTATATAGTATTAAAACATAAATTAATTAATAAACATTTTAAGGAAAATATGCAAGAAATGAATAATATCCCCAAGCTGTTTGAACTCGCCTCCGCGGCAATGAAAAACGCCTATGTTCCCTATTCGCGGTTTGCGGTCGGCGCTGCCGTTCTCAGCGGCGACGGCCGTTTTTACGCCGGATGCAACGTCGAAAACGTGTCATATCCCTGCGGCAGCTGTGCCGAAACCGGCGCCATTGCCGCCATGATTGCCGGCGGCAGCCGTGAAATTGCCGAAATTCTGATTTTGGGCAGCGGCAAGGAGCTGATTTCGCCCTGCGGCGCCTGCCGGCAGCGGATAAAGGAATTTTCCGTGCCGCAGACGCTGGTTCATCTGGCTGACGCATCCGGAGTCCGCAGAACCTGCACCGCCGCCGAACTTCTGCCCTTCGCTTTTGATGAAAAGGACCTTGCCAAATGATAGAGAAAATTGCCGCTCAAATTAAAGCCCGCCTCGGCGCCTGCAGTCCCGAAACCGCCGTCATACTCGGCAGCGGCCTGGGAGCGCTCGGCGATCTGGTGGAAAACCCGGTCATTATCCCCTATGCAGAAATTGAAGGCTTTCCGCAAAGCACCGTCAGCGGGCACAAAGGACGCCTGATTATCGGCCGGCTTGAGGGCAAAGACATACTTTGCATGCAGGGACGCGTCCATCTTTACGAGGGGCACAGCCCGCAGAGCATAAACACCTTCATCAAGGCGTTTCAGCTGCTCGGCATAAAAAAACTGATTGTTACCAATGCCTCCGGTTCACTGACCGCGGATCTGCCGGCCGGTACGATTATGTTGATTTCCGACCATATCAACCTCAGCGGCACTAACCCGCTCATCGGTCCCAACGATGACGCCTTCGGCCCCCGTTTTCCCGACATGAGCAACGCCTATGACGCGGAACTTCGCACCCGGGCCAGACAAATTGCCGCAAGGGAAAACGTCCCGCTGGCCGAAGGCGTCTACCTGATGGTCAGCGGCCCGACTTTCGACACCCCGGCCGAAGTTCGCGCCTATCGGATTCTCGGTGCCGACGCCGTTGGCATGTCCACTGTTCCCGAAGTTATCTGCGCCGTTCATTCCGGCATGAGGGTTCTCGGTTTTTCGGTCATCGTCAATCTAGGCTGCGGCCTGAAACAAGGCGCGTTAAACCATGCCGAAACCCTGCGCGAAGCCGAAAAGGCCTCCGCAAACCTTGTCCGCTTAGTCAAAACCTGTATTCGGGAGATTTAGCCATGGATGACGTTACTGCTGCCAAACACCTCGTCCGTCTGCTCGACCTCACGTCGCTGAACAACGACGACACCGAAAACCGCATTGAAAAGCTCTGCGCCAAAGCTCAGACGCCCTACGGCAACGTCGCCGCAGTCTGCATATATCCGAAATTTCTGCCGCTGGCCAAAAGCCTGTTGGACGGCACCAGCGTCAAACTTGCCACGGTCGTCAACTTCCCCGACGGCGGCAGCGACCTGAGCAAAGTCCGTGCCGAAACGGAATACGCGCTCGAAAAGGGCGCCGTGGAAATCGACGCCGTCTTCCCATACAGGAACTTTCTTGCCGGCGATTATCAGACCTGTGCCGACTTTGTTGCCCTGATAAGTAAAATTACCGGCAAAAAACACCCTTCCAAAATCATTCTGGAAACCGGCGTTATTGAAAAGGCCGCGCTGATTGCCCGCGCCGCCGGCATCTGTATCGACAACGGCGCCAACTTCATCAAAACCTCCACCGGCAAAACGCCGGTTTCGGCAACGCCGGAAGCCGCCAACGTCATTCTGGAAACCGTCGCCTCCGGCCGCCGCAACGTCGGCTTCAAGGCCAGCGGCGGCATCAAAACCATCGATGACGCAAAAAAATATCTGGTTCTTGCTAACGCGATCATGGGCTGGAAATGGATAAGCCCGTCCAACTTCCGCATCGGCGCCAGCTCGCTGCTCGACAATCTGATAGAAGTAATAGAAAGAGGATACTGACATGACTTTTCTGCCGCAGGAAATCATTCGTAAAAAACGCAACAGCCAAACGCTGACCGACGAAGAAATCAGCTTTTTCGTCAAAGGCGTAACCGACGGTTCAATTGCCGACGCCCAAACCGCCGCCCTGACCATGGCAATTTTTCTGAACGGTTTTTCCCGTGACGAAACCGTCGCACTCACGCTGAACATGCGCGATTCCGGCGACGTGCTGCAATGGCCGGACATTGACGGGCCTGTCGTCGACAAACATTCTTCCGGCGGCGTCGGCGACAAAGTCAGCCTGATGCTGGCGCCGATGATTGCGGCCTGCGGCGGTTTTGTGCCGATGATTTCCGGCCGCGGGCTCGGACATACAGGCGGCACGCTCGACAAATTCGATTCCATTCCCGGCTATCAAACCACGCCTGACAACGACCGGTTCCGCCAAACCGTTCGCGAAGTCGGTTGCGCAATTATCGGGCAGACCGGCAACCTGGCCCCGGCCGACAAAAAAATTTATGCCATTCGCGACGTCTGCGGCACCGTTGAATCCGTCGAACTGATAACCGCTTCCATCTTGTCAAAGAAACTGGCCGCCGGACTGAACTGCCTGGTCATGGACCTCAAATGCGGCAACGGCGCTTTTATGGATAATCTTGACGACGCGCGGCGGCTGGCAGAATCCATCGTTACCGTCGCCAACGGCGCCGGAACCAAAACCTCCGCCGTTCTGACCGACATGAATCAGGTTCTCGGCCGCACCGCCGGCAATGCCGTCGAAGTCGCCGAAGCTGTCGCTTACCTTAAGGAGCAGAACGTCGATTCGCGTCTGCACAAAGTTACCATGGCGCTTTGCGCCGAACTTCTGGTTTCCGCCAAGCTGGCAAAAGACAAAACCGAAGCGGAGAACAAACTGACAAAGGCATTGTCTTCCGGCCGGGCACTGGAAATTTTTGCCCGCATGGTCGCGGCGCTCGGCGGCCCGGTCGATTTCTGCGATTACCCGGACAGATACCTGCCCCGCGCCCCGGTTGTTAAACCGCTGTACGCCGAAAAGGACGGCTGGATTGCGTCCATGCAGACCCGGAACATCGGCCTGAGCATTATCGGCCTCAAAGGCGGCCGCATTACCCCGGACCAGAAACTTGACTACTCGACCGGCTATACCGACTTTTGCCAAATCGGCGATTACGTCGATGCCCACAAACCGCTGGCCGTTATTCATGCCGCTGATGAGGCGTCCTGGCAACAGGCCGCCGCAGATCTCAGACGCAGCATAACCGTTTCGGAACAGAAACCGGTAAAAAAACCGGTCATAATTGAACACATTGCCTGACACAAGGAGAACAAAATGGGACGCGCCGTAATTTTGATGATGGATTCCTTCGGTATCGGCGGAGCGCCGGATGCCGGAAAATTCGGCAATGACGGAGCCGACACTTTCGGCCACATTGCCGCCGCCTGTCCGGACATGAAGATTCCTAACCTGGCCGGCCTCGGACTTTGCAAAGCCTCAGAACTGGCAACCGGCCGCCAAACGGCGCTTTCCGTTCAGGCGGAAAGCCGGCTCGGCCTTTCCGCCGCCTGGGGCTGCATGCGCGAAATCAGCGCCGACAAAGACACCGTTTCCGGACACTGGGAACTGGCCGGCCTGCCCAACCTCAAGGGCTGGGGACACTTTCCGCCGGCTTACCCGTCTTTCCCGGCCAGCCTGGTTGCCGGCATCTGCGCCGAAGCCGGTCTTGACGGCATCCTCGGCAACAAAGCCGCTTCAGGAACCGTAATTATTCAGGAGCTGGGCGAAGAACACATTGCCACCGGCAAACCGATTTTCTACACCTCTGCCGACAGCAACCTGCAAATTGCCGCCCATCAGGAGCATTTCGGGCTGGAGCGTCTGTACGAACTGTGCCAGATTGCTTACCGGTATGTGCAGCCGTATAATATCGGCCGTATTATCGCTCGCCCGTTCATCGGCGAAAAAGCCGGAAGCTTTACCCGCACCAAATTCCGCCGCGACTACACCGCACAGCCTTTCGGCGACACGCTGCTCGACCGCCTGAAAGCCGCCGGGCGCGAGGTCTTTGCCATCGGCGCAATCAATGACATTTATGCGCACCGCGGCATTACCGAAGAAATCCACGGCGCCGGTTTGGAAGAGCTTTGGAACCTGACCCTCGGCGCCTTACAGACCGCACCGGACAACAGTCTGATTTTTACCAATTTTGAAGACTTTGACATGCTCTGGGGCCATCGCCGCAATGTCAAAGGCTATGCCGAAGGGTTGGAATATTTCGATTCGCGTCTGCCGGAGATTCTGCCGCACATTCGCGATGACGATCTGCTGTTCATTACCGCCGACCACGGCAACGACCCAACCTATGAAGGAACCGACCACACCCGCGAGCAGGTGCCGGTGCTCATGTTCGGCCGCCAAGTCGCTCCCCGCAGTCTCGGACGACGCGCCACCTATGCCGACCTCGGTCAAAGCATTGCCGCCTTTTTGGACATTGCTCCGCTCGCTTACGGCGAAAGCTTTTTGAAATGAGCTGGAACGCGCCCAACCTGCCGGCGGACAAACACCGCTTTTTCGACCGTCACGGCGGCGTTTCAAACGGCCGCTACGAAAGCCTGAACGTCAACCGCAAAAGTGCCGACGCCCCGGAAAACATCAGGCAAAATATCAACATTGCCGCCGGCGCTTTCGGAATGACGGCTGCGGACGCCGCTTTTCCCTGTCAGGGCGTAACCGGCCATGCCGAATATACAGACGCCCCTTCGCTGCACCGGATTGAGGCCGACGGTTTGGTAACGGACAGGCTCGGAATCCTGCTCGGCATAACAACCGCCGACTGTGCGCCGGTTTTGTTTGCCGACTTCAAAAACGGCGTCATCGGCGCCGCGCACGCCGGCTGGCGCGGCGCAGTGCGCGGCATTATGGAAAACACGCTGGCTCTGATGCTGCAACACGGCGCCGAACTGAAACATATTGCCGCGGCCGTCGGCCCCTGCCTGCAAAAAAATTCTTTTGAGACCCGGACCGACATGCTCAGCGAGTTTCTCGCGCAGGATCCTGAAAACCAAAGTTTTTTCACGCCGGCCGGCGCCGAACGTTATCTTTTTGACATGGAACAGTACCTGCTCTTCCGTCTGCGCAAATTCGGCATTGAAAACATTGCCGCCGCCGGTATCGACACCTTCACCGACCCGGACTATTTCAGCTACCGCCGCGAATGCCGCCTCGGCCGCATAACGCGCCCTGCCGACTTTCCGGTGCAGTTATCAACCATAACTTTATAAGAGCTTTATTTTCCGGGAAATTTAAGCTATTATGAGCCATCATTAACCGTTAAGAAGAAAGTTTATGGCACCGCTGGGCAAATTCACGTTATCTGTCATCGGGCTGCGCTTGTTCGGCGCCGCTGGTTTTTTCTGGGGAATGTTCCTCGGCCATCTGCTGATTGACCATTCGCTGGTCGGCAAATGGATTGAGAACCGCCTGAGCGAACTGGACGACAACGTCCGTCTGCTGCTTCCCTATGGTTTTTACAAATATTACAGCCGGCTTGACGACAACCTGTTCGGCAAAGTCTGGGGAGCGCTGCTCGGCGCGGCAGCTTTCGGCTGGGGCGGCTTTATAACCCTGTTCATTCTCGGACACATCCTGTTCGACGTCCGTGGCAACGCCCTGGTCAAAGACGCCAAAAAAGGCTTTGAACATTTCTGGAACCGCCATTGGGGAAAAATCTTCGGCTTCATTCTCGGCTTTTCGCTGCACAGCCGGATTGTGTTGTTTGCCGGCATCATTATTGGCTTTTTCGCCGATCTCTACCGGCTGGAAGGCTCCTGGCGCAGCAAGCTGAAAATCAACCGCCTGCTCGGTTTTTGGGCCAGAATAAATCCGCTCAAGCTGGCGCTGCATTCCGCCGAAGCCCGCAAGGTTTCGCTGATTCAGTCCATGGCCGGACTATCGGCAAAAGTTGCCAAGGCCGACGGACAGGTCAGCGAAAACGAAATCCGCGCTTTCAAAAAGATTTTTGACATTACCGCCGGCAGCAACGACAAACTCGCCCGCATTTTCAACGAAGCCAAACAAACTGCCGACAACTTCGAACCCTATGCATTTCAGCTGCGCCTGCTGGCCAAAGACGACCTCAACCTGCAGGAAAGCATCGTTGAAAACCTATTCAAAATCGCCGTGGCCGACGGTCGTTTCGGCGACGCCGAACTCGGCATTATCCGTTCGGTAGCGACCATCATCGAACTTCCCGACGGCAATTTCGAAGCCATTCGCCAGAATTTCGAAATCCGCACCCAGGCATCTTCGCTGAACGACTGTTATCAGGTGCTCGGCGTTTTCTGCAACGCCAGCAACTGCGAAATCAAACGCCGCTGGAAAGAACTGATTAACCAGTATCATCCCGACCGCGCACAGGCCAACGGCGCCGACCGCGGCACCATTGAGGCCTATACGCTCAAAATGGCCGAAATCAACAATGCTTATCAAAATATCATGAAAAGCCGCAAGACCATTTAGGAACCGCCGATGCAGGAATGCTTTCTCCCCCACTACAACGAACGCCAGACGCCGGTCGACATGCTCGTGCTTCACGCCACCTGTCATGCCGACGCCCACGAAGTTTTTGAGAGTCTCGACAAACTGGAACTGAGCTGCCACTATTTCGTCGACCTCAACGGCAGGATTACCCGCATGGTCGACGAACAAAAACGTGCCTGGCATGCCGGAGCCGGCTATTGGCAAGGGATTGACACGGATTTGAATTCGCATTCAATCGGCATTGAAATCGGCAATCTGAGCTTGGGACAGCAGGACTTTGCCGAAGCTCAGATTGAAAAGCTGATTCCCTTCTGCCGCAAACTGATAAAAATATACAACCTTGACCCGCGCCGCATCGTCGCCCATTCTGATATTGCCCCCACACGCAAACCGGATCCCGGCATTCGTTTTCCGTGGAAACGTCTGGCGCGCGAAGGCATCGGTTTATGGTATCAGCTCCGCAATGCCGAAAAAATCGGCGTTAATGACCCGGCCGAGCTTCTGAAAATCATCGGCTATGACACTCGTGACGAGGAAAAGACCATCGCCTCGGCTTATGCTTTCCGCCGTCGTTTTCTGCCGCAAGAGGTTGCCGTAGACCCGGATATAAAACATCTGGTCGACAATGTCTACCCGGTCGGCCGACGGGAACTTCTGCAAGGAGAAAGGTTTATCCGCACGCTTAAAGCCGTCGCTTACAGCTATGCCGACAAATCCTAAGCGCCTTTTTTCGCCTCGCCTTCAAACACTTGCCGCACATTTTTTCATTTCCGTCTTCCCTTTCTTTTGTCATGCTCGGCCTTGTTTTTATTATTGTTACTGTCATCCTCGGGCGCAACGCGTCTCGGGGATCTCCACCTTTTGTCATGTTCAGGCTTGTTTTTCCTTATAGTCTTGTTCGGGCTTGTTTTTCTTTATGTCATATTCGCGCTTGTCCCGAATATCCAGAGATCCCCGGAACGCACTGCGCTTGCCCGAGGATGACAGAAGAAAAAATAATATTGTCATTGCCGGGCTTGGCCCGGCAATCCAAGAGATCCCCGGGTCAAGCCCGGGGATGACTTAGAGGGAGGAAGCACGGGAATGACAAGAGGGAAGAAAACCGGGGAATGTCATTCGTGAAAAAAGCCGTTGCAAAATAGCTTATAGCCTTTATAATCATTTCTGCCGACGGAAACGGTTAGACCGACGGCGGAGTCTTCAAGCTCCTCAAAGAAAACTAAAATAACCTCCATTTATGGAGGATGACGCGAAATAAGCCGCTTTGCGGACGAATAAGCGTGCTGTTTCTTTGCAGTTTGAAGCTCCTCCGCTCTCATTTTGAGAGCGGTTTTGTTTATAACAAAACATTGAAGGAGTTGAACATAATGGCAACCAAAAATCACGAAATCATCAAAATCAGGAACGGCATTGCCCGCCAGCTGCGCGAAGCCCGCATCAGTGCGCACCTGTCGCTGGCGCAGGTCGAAAAGCTGTCCGGCATTCCGGCCGATATTATCGACCGGCTGGAAGTCGGCATCAAACCGGTTGACCTCGGACATCTGCACCAACTGGCCAAAGCCTACGGCAAGGCAGTCAAAATTACCCTGATATGAAAAAAGCTGGGGAATGACAGTATTATTTTCTCTTCTGTCATTCCCGTGCTTTCTCTTCCCGTTGTCATTGCCGGGTTCGTTTCTTCTCCTCTGTCATTGCCGGACTTGATCCGGCAATCCAAGAGATCCCCGGGTCAAGCCCGGGGATGACTTAGAGGGAGAAAGCACGGGAATCTAAAAAGAGATGTCGACCCGAACATGACAAAGAAAAAAACCCCTCTTCCGAGGGGCTTTTCCGAAAATCAGGGCAACAGCGGCGACCAGGCCGGATCTGAAGCCTCGGCCGGCGTCACAATCATCCGCTCGTTATATCCGGTCAAATCGATTGAATACAGCTTGACCGGCGCATTGCTGCGAGAGTTCCCCTTATCCTGGCGGAAATACATCAACACGCGGCCGTTCGGCGACCAGGTCGGCCCCTCGACCAGATAGCCGCTGGCCAGCAAACGCTCGCCGCTGCCGTCCGGATACATAACGCCGATATAGAACTGACCGTTGGCCATTTTCGTAAAGGCGATATAATCGCCGCGCGGCGACCACACCGGCGTCGCATAACGCCCGGTACCGAAACTGATACGGTGCACGTCGGAACCGTCGGCATTCATAACATAAAGCTGCTGATTGCCGCCGCGGTCGGAGTTAAACACAATCTGGCTGCCGTCGGGCGAATAGCTCGGCGACGTATCAATGGCCGGACCTGAAGTCAGCTGTTTGCTGGTGCGGCGTTTTAAATCCATCTCGTAGATATTGGTGCGGCCGTTGTTCGCATAACTCAGCAGAACCTTGCTGCTGTCCGGAGAAAAACGCGGCGCAAAGGTCATGCCCGGAAAAGACCCCAGCAGTTCCTGACGGCCGGTCTCAATATCCAGAATATAAACTTTCGGCATGGAACCGGCATAAGACATATAGGTCACTTTCTGCAGATTCGGCGAAAAACGCGGCGTGAGAGCCATCGCGGCGCCGGAAGTCAAAAACTTGTGGTTTTCGCCGTCCTGATCCATAATCGCCAGCCGCTTGACGCGCTTGGTCGCCGGCCCGGTTTCGGAAACATAAACAATCCGGGTGTCAAAATAGCCCTTTTCGCCGGTCAAACGCTCATAAATGGCGTCGGCAATCACATGGGCTACCCGGCGCCAGTTGTCTTTGGTTGTGGTAAAAGACTGGCCTTTGAGCTGATTCTCGGCATAAACGTCCCACAGGCGAAACTCGACCCGCAGCGTGTTCGGATTCACTTCCTTGACGGCACTCTGTACCAGAGCATGCGCATTAATTGCCTTCCAGTCGACAAAGTTCGGCTGCTCGTCCACCGAAGTAAGCTCCTGAATATAGCTGTTTTCGGGAATAATGCGGAACAGCCCCGAACGCTCCAAATCTGCGATAACCACGCTGCGGATTTTGCCGGCATACTGGCCAACCCAGAAACCTTCGTGAATCATCTCGGGAAAAGCCAGCGGCAGCGGATCGCGCATTGCACCGTTGACGTCGATTTGCAGTTCGGCTTTAGCCGGGGTTACGACCAAACACATAACGAGGGCTAAAATATATTTTAATTTCATTATATCACCTATGAGAAAAAGAATTTTACTTGAGCAGAATAGTAGTATAATATTCTTAAAAATCAATTAGCAAATAGCTGTATTTTTGAGAATTAAAAGAGGTAAGCCTTGGATATCCGCGAATTTAAATCAGCCCTTAAACCCTACCGGGCGCTCATCGGTTTCGACTACGGCGCCAAACGTCTCGGCGTCGCCGTCTCCGACCTGCTGCTGACCGTTGCCACGTCGCATAAAATCATCCAGCGCGGCAGCTGGGAAAAAGATCTGGCCGAAATCAGCCAAATCCTGTCGGAAAAGGAAATCGGCGGCATGGTCTTCGGCCTGCCCCTGCAAATGAACGGCGAAGAGGGAGAAATTGCCAAAGAAGTCCGCGCCTTTGCCGAAAAGCTGCAAAAAGCAACCGGCCTGCCGGTCTTTTTCTGGGACGAAAGATTATCGTCATCAGCCATGGAAAACTTTCTGATTAAGGAAGTCGACATGTCCCGAAGCAAACGCCGCAAGGTTCTCGATTCTTCTGCCGCCGCCTACATTCTGCAAGGTGCACTCGATGCCCTCCGCTATGCCTGAACACTTACCTCCCCGACATTTCGTATTAGTTCCCCGTTTACAAGGTTTTTACTTGTCGCCGATACGCAAAGCCTCAATAAACGCCGACTGGGGAACTTCAACCTTGCCGAACTGGCGCATTCTGAGCTTGCCTTTTTTCTGCTTGTCCAACAGCTTGCGCTTACGGGTAACGTCACCGCCGTAACATTTGGCCGTCACATCTTTGCGCAGCGCCGAAATCGTTTCGCGCGCCACCACGCGCCCGCCGATGGCCGCCTGAATCGGAATTTTGAACAAATGCCGCGGAATCAGGTCTTTCAGACGCTCACAAATCTGCCGTCCGCGCGATTCCGCTTCCGAACGGTGACAAAGAAACGCCAGCGCGTCAACCGGTTCTTCGTTAATCAGAATCTGCACTTTAACCAGATCGGATTCCTCATAGCCGGTCAGCTCATAGTCAAAGCTGG
This sequence comes from Azospirillum sp. CAG:239, assembly GCA_000436375.1. Taxonomy (GTDB): domain Bacteria; phylum Pseudomonadota; class Alphaproteobacteria; order RF32; family CAG-239; genus Scatacola_A; species Scatacola_A faecigallinarum. The sequence continues at coordinate 21,617 of FR885448.1, forward strand.
CATAACCGCTGGTAATCGATTTCAGACGGTCATAAAAGTCAAAAACGATTTCGTTCAGCGGAATCTGATAAACCACCATAGCCCGGCTGCCGACATAGGTCAGCTCATGCTGTTCGCCGCGGCGTTCGGTACAGAGTTTGAGAACCGCACCCAGATATTCGTCCGGCACCATAATCGTCGCCTTGACCATCGGCTCCTCAATCGACGCCACCTGCGACAAATCGGGCATATCGGCCGGATTGTGCAGCGTTATCGTTTCGCCGTTGGTCATATGGATTTTATAGGCTACTGAGGGTGCCGTCGTAATCAGATCCAAATCAAACTCGCGCCCCAGCCGCTCCTGAATAATCTCCATGTGCAGGAGTCCCAGAAAACCACAGCGGAACCCCAACCCCAGAGCGGCCGAATTTTCGTTCTGATAGTCAATGCTCGCATCGTTGAGCTTCAGCTTGGCTAAAGCGTCCTTCAAACTCTCGTACTGACTGCTGTCGACCGGAAAAATCGAACAGAACACGACCGGCACCGACGGCTTAAACCCGTGCAGCGGCGCGGCGCAGGGATTTTTGTTGTCGGTAATAGTATCACCGACCCGGCAGTCGCTGACGCTCTTGATGCTCGCGGTCAGAAAACCGACCTCTCCCGGATATAGCGCCTCAATGTCCTGCATTTTCGGCGTAAAAATACCGACTTTTTCCACCTGATAAGTCGCGTTGCTGCTCATCATCCTTATCTGCATTTTCTTTTTCAGCACGCCGTCCTTAATCCGCACCAGAATTACCACGCCCAAATACGGATCATACCAGCTGTCAATCAGCAGCGCCTGCAACGGCGCTTCGGCACTGCCCTGCGGCGCAGGGAGCCGATGAACGATCGCCTCAAGCAGATCCTTCACGCCCAAACCGGTCTTGCCGGAAGTTTCTACCGCGTCGGAGGCGTCCAGCCCGATAACGTCTTCAATCTGCTGTTTGACCCGCGCCGCATCCGCGGAAGGCAAATCAACCTTGTTTAACACCGGAACGATTTCATGATTGTTGTCCAGCGCCAGATATACGTTAGCCAACGTCTGCGCTTCGACGCCCTGGGTTGCGTCCACCACCAGCACCGATCCCTCGCAGGAAGCCAGCGAACGCGAAACCTCGTAGGAAAAGTCCACATGTCCCGGCGTATCCATCAGATTTAACTGATAGGTTTTGCCGTCGTCGGCCTTATAGTTCAGCCGCACGGTCTGCGCCTTGATGGTAATGCCGCGCTCTTTTTCGATGTCCATGGAGTCCAGCACCTGCTCGGTCATTTCGCGGCGTTCAAGTCCGCCGCAGTATTCAATCATGCGGTCCGCCAGCGTCGATTTTCCGTGGTCAATATGGGCAATAATGGCAAAGTTTCTGATTAAATTCAAATCGGTTGTCATCTTTTTTACTGTTTCCGTTTAAAAAATTTTCTTGAGTAATAGATAAATGAAAATCTCGGATTAAGCAATATAATATTGATTGAATTATCAATTTGTGCTTATAATAGGAAGAAACCAGCTAAGGAGGGCGCCATGAAAAAAATGATTGACATTCCGTTCGGATCTTCCCGCTATGACGACTTGGTCGAACTCCGCTACAAAGTCCTTCTCGAACCGTTGGGTCTCAAATTTCTGGACATGCACCGCGACAAGGAAGCCGGCTATCTTCACATCGGCTGCATCGAAAGCCTGGACGACGCGTTGGTCGGCGGACTGATTCTGGCGCCGGTCAACAACGAGGAAATCCGCATGATGCAGGTTGCTGTCGACAGCCGTTATCAGGGCGAAGGCATTGGCCGCGAAATGGTAAAATACGCCGAAAAACGCGCCAGAGAAGCCGGCTATTCGCGCCTTGTCATGCATGCCATGCTCTCGGTCGTCAACTTTTACGAAAAAATGGGCTATCGTCAGGAAGGCGAAATCTTTGAAGATCAGGGCATCACTTTTGCCCGTATGGTCAAAGGCCTGAACTGATAGACAAATTTTATACAAAAACGTTGCCTTTTAAGAAAATATAAGCTATGATAAGGCCATAATCTTTTCTGAACAGGAACGGAACAATGGCCGATTACAGCATGCAGGACAAACTCATCCTTAACCGCACGGCCGCACTGTGCCGCGAATACCGCTTTTACGAATCCCGCCGGGACATTGTTCAAACTGCCGGCCTGCCCCCGGAAACCGCAAAACTCTCCATCTCCGAACTCCGGCAGATTGTCGATTCGCGCATTGCCAATAAGGTCACGCCTCCGGTCGTCGGCGAAATGCTGAGAATAGAAAGCACTTTTCGTCATATCCGCGACATTCACAACTACAATTGCCGGCAGGCAGGGGCAGTCATCGGACAATTGGACCGCACGCTCCCCTGTCTGGACAACAAAAACCTCTGGTTTGCCATCCGCAAAATGGAACAAATTTACCATCTCGGCGGTTATGAGCATTTTCGCTACAAACTGAACGAACACCCCAAGGCCGTCGACAAAGTGCGCCTGCTCAACCGTATGCTCAAAGACAAAAAGAATCCGCTTCCGGCTCCAAACTATGCCGAAGAAATCAAAAGGCAAATCAGTACGGAAGGGATTCGAAGCATTAACGAAGAACTGAAAAAGCCAAAGTCCGCCGCCGAAAAAATCCACCTTAACGAAGAAAAAATCTACCTGATAGACAACAGCGGCTGGAGCCGCAGCCAGCGCTTTCTGGCAAAAAACCAGACTTACAACGCATTGTACGGCATTCATTCTCAAATCGGCAATGACAACAAGGCTGCACAGGCTCTGGAAAAATGCACCCGCTTCTTCTCCGCTTATCAGAAGACGCTGCAGTTCAATCCCGAATACCGCCGCAGACAGGCCTACGAAGAATGGGAATATAAATAAAACCCTGCTCAAAGCAGGGTTTCCTTTATAGTTTTAATAGCTGATAAATGCGCGACTGCTGCTGGTATCCGTCATGGGACTGGCCGTTTTAGGCTGGCAATGCATACGACATTCGTCCGAACAATTCATAACCCATACCCGCTTGACATCACATTCCGTTGAAGCATACCATCCGACATATTTCAAATCACTTATATCTATTATGGAAGCGCGGCTGCTTTCAAGTTTTTCGAAAGTATTTTTTATTGCGTCATAATTCCTCGATATTGTTATAAAATCTTCAATACTGGCCAGATACCACTGTCCTTTGGCAAACCACGAAGCCGGCGACGAAACCTGCGGCGGAACATAAGAAAGTACAACATCCGTCGCCAGATGCGTTATTCCCGAACTCTTGGCATAAGCGGCAATTTTGGCCGTCTCACTTTTGCCGTCACGGTTCAGACACTTTGGATTGTCTATCCAGCCGGCTTTCATGTCAAAAATTTGCAGATTATCACAATTTTCAATGGCCGGAATATCATAGAAAGTCAAATCTTCCCAGGATTGCGGATATTTATGGGGAATACTCTGCCAATCATTATAAACTCTGCTGTCATAAGTCAATGAAACAGCTATTTTCTTCTTCTCGTCAACCACAATGCCTATTGGCGTTTTTGCCGGAATATCCTCATACGACACCGAACGGTCGGAATAAAGGATTTTAGCAAACTTTTTACAGACGGCATATTTGCCGTCACAACTCTCACCGGACAAAAGCATTCCCTCACCGGAACAGTTAGAGCTGTCATAAACAAATTTGGCATCGCAGCTTTGCTTGCACACATTGCCGTTTTTTTCATAACCGGACTTGCATGTCCATTCGGAACATTTCGCAGAACAATCGGAAAAATACGCCGCACACTGGCCGTTTGCCGGCAACGAAATCTCGGTTCTGTTTCGACAGTTGTCCTTGTAAGGGGTCTCGCACTTGGTTGAGCAGTCGTCGTAATATTTCATGCAGCCATAGGTCTGCGAGTTGTT
>FR885449.1 GCA_000436375.1 Azospirillum sp. CAG:239
GTATCTGGCCTGCGGTTTCCGCCGCGGCGAAATATCCGGCCAGCAGTCCGACGGCCGCGCTTTCAATATAGCCTTCGCAGCCGGTAATCTGCCCGGCGAAGCTGATGTGCGGCAGCTTCTTCAGCCGCAGAAACTCGTCCAGCAGCACCGGACTTTTGATGAACGTGTTTTTATGAATGCCGCCCAATCGTGCAAATTCGGCTTTTTCCAGCCCGGGAATCATTCGGAAAATCCGTTCCTGCTCGCCGTATTTCATTTTGGTCTGAAAACCGACCATGTTGCGCAGCGTATCTTCCTTGTTGTCCTGCCGCAGCTGAACCACGGCGTAGGGCTTTTCGCTGCGGTGCGGATTCGTCAGACCGACCGGTTTCATCGGGCCGAAAACCAGCGTTTCGATACCTCGTTCGGCCATTACTTCAACCGGCAGGCAGCCGTCAAAATACTGTGCCTCTTCAAAATCGTGAAACTCGACTTTCTGCGCTTTCAGCAGTTCGTCGACAAAGCGGTAATATTCTTCTTTCGAAAGCGGGCAGTTGATGTAGTCCAGCCGGTCGCCCTTGTCATAGCGGGATTGATACCAGGCTTTTGAAAAATCGATGCTGTCCTTGAAAACGACCGGAGCAATCGCGTCATAAAACGACAGCGCCTGATGGTCGGTTTTTTCCAGAATGGCGTGCGCCAGCTTGTCGCTGGTCAGCGGTCCGGTGGCAATAATCGTCCGTCCGAAGTCTTCGCCGGGAAGCTCGCCGATTTCTTCATGTCTGACGCTGATGAGCGGATGGCTTTTGATCCTTTGCGTTATCAGGGCTGCAAAACCGTCCCTGTCGACGGCCAGCGCGCCGCCCGCGGGAACTTTCGTCTGGTCGGCGCATTCCATAACCAGCGACCCGGCGCGGCGCATTTCTTCATGCATCAGGCCCACGGCGTTGTGCAGATAATCGTCCGAGCGCAGGGAATTTGAGCAGACCAGTTCGGCAAAGTCGGCGTTTTTGTGAGCCGGCGAATATTTCTGCGGTTTCATTTCGTGCAGGACAACGCCGATGCCGCGGCGGGCAATCTGCCACGCGGCCTCGCAACCGGCCAGTCCGGCTCCGATGACGTGAATGGTTTTGTCTTTCATCTTTACCCCCTGAAGTTATCGGGAATTTAGCTTTTTTTCTGTTTTTTGTAAACCAAAATTTTAGCATTCTTCTTATTGATAACTTACAGCTAACGCTTTGCTAATTTGCAAAAAACGGATATAGTAGGCGGATAGGAAAGGATGCGATTCTGTAATGATGCGAAAATTTTGGGTCATATTCGGCTTTTGTGCCGCTTTTTGGGCAGCTTCGCCGCAGGCTGACGAAGAGTATGATCCTGCCGTCTATCCGGAGCTGGCCGAAAACGAAGCCCGTGCCAATGAAGAGCTGCCGCCGCTTCAGGCTCCGGTGCCCGCCTCCATGGCTCAAACGTCTTTGTCGCCGACCCGCAATGGTTCCGTCATTGATGCTCCCAGGTTTGTGGAGGAGGCCGACATGAATTTTGACGACGTCGGCAATGCGCTGGGCGAAGAAGAAAGCGGATCCTCCGCGCCGGCCGATATTCCGATGCTGCAGAAATCGCCGGTGCAGCTGAATCAGCCGACGGCCGCCGCGCCTGACGCGGCTTCTCCCTCAGCCGCCGGAGAAATAGGAGAAATAAAAGTCAACGCCGCACAGCCCCTGACCGAAAACCTGAAGGAAAGCGGCAGTGGCGACGGCAAACTGCCGCTGCCCAAAGTCAGCGGCACCTGGATTAACAAGTTGGCCGCGACGGCGGAGGGAAAAACTGCCGCACCTCAGACGTCGGTGGCGACGGCGGCATCTTCTCCGGAAACCGATTTGGAAACCATGGTTGAAAAGGCCAAGCGCCGTAATCAGCGCTCCAACGCTTCGGTCTTTGACATATCCGGCGCCATGCTCCGCATGTCTTTTCAGCAGATAGACGATACGCTTACCCGCCGGGGATTCCGCCGCAGCATGCAGAAAATGGACATCCCGAACTTCATCCGCTGGCGCAATGAGGACAAATGCCGCGCCGCCGGCGTTGTCGGTTACGAAAGGCTGGAAAACTGCGTTATCAAGATTGCCAAACGCGACAAACACCAGTATGTCGAAACCGCTTCCTATGCCAAATACGACACCAAGGAAAGCATCGAGGTCAGATTTACCAGCAATTTTACCAACAACAAGGCTTATAAGATTTCCTACAAAAGCGAGGCCGCCAACATTACCGGCAATTCGCAGAAGGCGATTTATCTGCGTAACATAAAAATTTACGATTTTTGGAAAAAAATTAACCAAAAGTATGGTAACCCGGACAACCGCGACGACGTCATCTGGGGATTGGGCGGCAACAAGCCTTATCTGCAGGCGGCGACCGGCCGGCTCGTCCTTGAAGACCCGATGCTCCGCGAACTGGACTATACCCGGATGTCCCGAGAGGACCAGCGTTTTATGAATACCGATTTATACAGTTTTTAGGTGAAAAATGGAAAATACTTTGTCTGTCTCCGAAATTTCTGAACTGGTCTGCACCCGTATCAGCCATGACCTTATCGGCAATATTGGCGCGGTGTCCAATGCCGTGGAACTGCTGGAAGAGGGAGATATGGACTTTATGGACGATATCCGTTCGATTCTCAAGGTCAGTTCCGGCGTGCTGACGGCGCGGCTCAAGTTTTTCCGCATGGCTTTCGGCGTTGACAATGCCAATCTGGAAAAACTGGATCTTGTCGAAAAAACGACGGCTGATTATCTTAAAACTCTTGGCAATGTCAATTATCCCATCAGTCTGACCATGCGGCTCAGCAACTGGCAATTGAGCAAAATGGCCATGCTTGCGGTAATGATACTGGCAGACACTTTTATCAAAGGCGGAAACATTGAGGTTCGCGAAGAAACCGGCCGCCTGCTGATTCTGGCAGCGGGCGAAAACCGCTCGGCCGAAAAAATCAGTGCCGTTGCCGCCGCCGTTAATGGAAAATTAATCGAACGAACGGCACAATACGCCCCCGTATTTTATTTGCAGGAACTTTTAAGCAAATTTAAACTGAAACTGAATATAATCGAAGATAAGGGCTTCGGTTTGAGCATTGAATAGGTGTTGTAGATGGCAAAATGTGTAATAGCTGACGATTCGCGCATCATTCGCATGCTGCTGTCCAAGATTATGGCCAATCTTAATTTTGAGGTCATTGAAGCTGAAGACGGCGAAGAAGTGGTGGAAATGGTGGAGCTGAACGAGCCGGCTGTTGTCATCATGGACTGGCGTCTGCCGGTTTTGGACGGTATCGACGCGCTTTATAAAATACGCAGCCTCAAAAAAATCAAACAGCCGAAAGTCATGTTCTGTTCTTCGCTTGTCGATGTTGACAAAATCCGCGAGGCGCTGGACGGCGGTGCCGACGATTATATAATGAAACCCTTTGATGAAGAAATCATCATTACCAAACTTGAGATTCTTGGCCTGATTTAGGAGATAAGCTCATGAGAAAAAGCGATTACCACTATCTTCTCGGCCTCCTTAAAGACAATGCCGGCTGGGATTTTGACGACGACGAATATTTTATCATTGATAAAAAGATGTATAATTTTGTTCGCGAGAAGGGCTATGCCTCGGTAGAAGAGCTGATTGCCGAGCTGAAAATGGGGCAGAAAGCGCTGCTTTGGCAGGTTGTCGAGGCGCTGGCCCTGTCAGAAACAAGCTTTTATCGCGATTATAAGGTTTTTAAGAACTTTGAAGACACGATTTTGCCGCATATCCGGGAGTTGAACCGCGGCGCCAAAAAACTCCGTATATGGAGTCTTGGCTGTTCTTCCGGTCAGGAAACCTATTCAATCGCCATCGCGGTCAGAAACAAGTTGCTTAATGTCGGTGACTGGGATATCAAAATTATCGGTACCGACTTGTCGACGGTCTCCGTAACCAAGGCACAGCGCGGACTGTATAACCAGTTCGAAATTCAGATGGGTCTGAATGCCCGTATGATAATCGATAATTTTCATCAGGAACAGGGCGGCTGGATGATAAACGACGATATCGCCGAGATGGTCGAGTTTCGCCGCTATAACCTGATGGATGACCTGACTTTTATGGATAAGTTTGACATCATTTTCTGCCGCAATGTTTTGCACTTTTTCAATAGGGACATGCAGCGCCGCCTGCTGGAAAAAATTTATACGCGTCAGGCGGAAGGCGGCTTTTTGTACCTTGGCTATAATGAAAATATCAGCGGCCTTGACGACTTTTATGAGCCGGTTCCCGGCTTGACCTGCCTGTATCAGGCCCGGATCATGCCGGCGCAGCTTGATAAGTCGGTAATTGAAGACGAAGGCGACGGCGTTACCGATGACAATATGCCGTCTTTCGTTCGTCCGGTAAACTTGTCCTACCGCCGCCCGGTGCTCTCCGAAACGCTGAAAAAATAAGTTTTGTCAGTGATTGCTTGGAGAGGTATACTCGGTTTCGCAATTATCGCACCAAGCTGTGGAAGTTGGAGGACAATTACCAATCTCTGTCGTCGTGCACCATGTTGCGGCGGAAATACCATGTGAAGTTGGGGAATCTTCGTTACATCTACCAACATAATGACACATCCAACATTTGCCTTCGGAAGTGCTTTCAGATACAAAGTTGAGGGTTATCTGATAGCTGGCACCGCAAACTTCTTTTGAACATTGGCTGTAGCAGCTGTTTCCGCATTCGGTTTTTCCTGAATAAACTTTGCTGTAGCCGGTTGGGCAAATTGTGTCAGTCCACCCTGAAGGGCAAGTGTCGTCGCAGCATTTTTTGCA
>FR885450.1:0-2814 GCA_000436375.1 Azospirillum sp. CAG:239
CTGAGCGCAAAACCGCCTATTGCGAACGGGCGCTGGCCGATTTGTCGCCCTGGCTGGAGAAACTGAATGAAGACAAGGCATAAACAAGCCAAAGACGAAAACTTTCCGGTCGGTTCGCTGCTGATTGACAAAAAGCTGCGGCCGTTGGTGGCGCAGTATTATCGTTTTGCCCGTTACGCCGACGACATTGCCGACAACCCCAAACTCAGCATGAAAGACAAGCTGTTGCAGCTTGGCGAAATGGAAGACGTCTTATATGAACGAATCGACTACAAGGGCCGCAAACTTGCCTTTATCAAAACGCTGCGCCGGGACTTTATCGGCGAAAACCTGTCTTTTTCCTTACTGACCGACTTATTAACAGCTTTCAGGCAGGATGCCAGAAATTACAAATACGAAACCTGGGGACAGCTGGTCGAATACTGTCGCTGGTCGGCGGCTCCGGTGGGGCGTTTCATGCTGGCTCTGCACGATGAAAACCCTTCGACCTATCTGCCGGGAACCGCGCTTTGCGTCGCGCTGCAGATACAAAATCACCTGCAGGATTTAAAATATGATGCAAAATTATTAAAAAGGGTGTATATTCCTGCTGATATGCTGAAAGAGTACGGCGTAAAAGTCCGCGATTTGAGCAATGACAGGGAAACGCCGCAGTTAAGTCAGCTGAAAAAAGCCATTTTGCAAAAAGTGCAAGGTTTAATCAAAGAGGCGGAAATTCTGCCTTCGATCGTAAAAAGCCGGCGGCTCCGGATGGAGCTGGGCGTTATCCTTTCCTTAACCGTTATTATGGTAAAAAAGTTAGAGAAAGGCGATGTTTTGGCAAAGGAAATAAAGTTTTCGAAATTTGACTGGATTGCAGCCGCCGTCCGCGGCATTGCCAAAGGCTTGTTTACAAAGACGAAAACATTGACGACAAAAGGTCTGGTATGAACGATATAAAAAAAATTGTCAGAAAGTCAGGGACATCTTTCTTCTGGAGCATGAGGTTTCTGCCCAAGGCCAAACGTGAGGCCATGTATACTTTGTATGCCTTTTGCAGGCATATTGACGACATTGTCGACGGCGACAGCAGCATTGCCGAAAAACAGGAACTTTTGCAGGCCTGGCGCGAAGAGCTGGACAACATCTATGACAAAAAGGTTCCGGCTACCGAAATCGGCCGCCGCATTTATAAAAACTGTATGCGTTTCAAACTGCCTAAATCCGAGTTTCTGCGTCTGATTGACAGCATTTCGATGGACGTGCCCAATCCGGTGCAGGCGCCCCGGCTCAGCGATTTTTACCGTTACTGCCGCGGCGTGGCAGGCGTGCCGGGCAGCCTTTCGCTGCGAATTTTCGGCTGCAGCGACGAAAAAATGATAGAAGAGCTTTCCTCTTCGCTGGGCAACGCGCTGCAGATTACCAATATTTTGCGCGACGTCAAAGAAGATGCTCTCAGCAATCGTCTGTACATTCCGCGCGAGTTTTTGCAAAAAGCCGAAATTACCGCTACCGACCCGCGGACCGTCGTTACCGACAAGAATCTGGCCATCGCCCGCGAAGAGCTGGCTAAAATTGCCAATGAAGACTTCAAAAAATCTTACGAACTAATCAAATATCTCGACAAGAAAACCGCGCGTCCGGTTAAAATCATCGCCGGCATTTACAAAAAATATTTCGACATCATGCAGGAGCGCGGCTGGGAAGTAATTTCACCGAAACCGACCATCGGCAGATTCGGTAAGCTCGCTCTGGCGGTCAAGGCTCTGCTGGCTTCGTAATGGCCGCGGTTCAGCCCAAATATCACATTATCGGAGCCGGTGTTGCCGGCTTACAGGCGGCGCAGCTTATCCGGCGGAAATATCCGCAAGCGGAAATAACCGTTTATGAGGCGGCGGAGCATCCGGGCGGACGCTGCTTTTCGTTTGCAGATCCAAAACTCGATATAACTCTGGATAACGCGACGCATGCCGTTTTGCACGGCAACCGTCTGGCCGCTGCGTATCTCGGCCAAGATGCAAAATTTGCCAAAGCCGTCTTTTATGATATGGCCGCAAAGAGAATAAACGCCGGTCAATTCGCCAACCTCAAAGAAAAGTCTCTGGCTTTGTTCAACCTGCCGCCGGACAGGGCTGCTCCCGGCATCATCGCCAAAACGCTCGGCAAGCTGTTTCCCTTTACATCCGGACAGCTGAAGGTCTGGTTCTCCCGCGGCGATTTGAGCGATTGCCTGATCAGGCCGCTGTGCAAAGGGCTTAATATAAAATCCGGGCGGAAACTGACCGGCTTTGCCGCCCAAGACGGTTATATTTATAAACTGATCTTCAACAAAGAAAACGTTGCCCTGCTGCCGCAGGACAAAGTCATTGCGGCAATGGACGCGCACAATTATACAAAAATATTTGGCGGGCACGATTTTGAATACAACGAAATTACCAACGTCTTTTTCCGAACCAGCATGCAGATAAGCCTGCCCGGCGGCAGCGATTTTCTGGGATTGTCCGGTTCTGCGGCACAGTGGCTGTTTACGTCTCCCGGACTGACGGCCGTTACAATCAGCAACAGCGGTGAACTAAACCTTTCCGACCGTAATCTGGCCTTGGAAGTCTGGAAAGAAATCTGCGCCCTGCGCGGCCATGCCGCAGCCTTTCTGCCGCCTTACAGGGTTCTGCGGCATAAAAGAGCGACCATCCGGCAGGATCGGCGCAACAATGCCCAACGCCCGGCCGACTGCCGCACGGCATGGAAAAATATGCTTATTGCCGGCGACTGGACGATGAAAAACTGGCCCTGTTCAATTGAAACCGCTCTCGCTTCCGCACATCGGGTCGCAGG
>FR885450.1:2955-30228 GCA_000436375.1 Azospirillum sp. CAG:239
GCTTTTCTATCCCGCCAAACGGTCGGGACTTCAGCTATTTTATAACCTTGCAAATAAGCCTTGATTACCAGCTCCAATCCCAACTCAAAGCCACCGCTGCTTTCAATGGTCTGTTGGCTTAAAAACGATTTTTTATACAGCTTAAAGCTATTGGTTGCATCATGTGTCGGAACCCCGGCGAGGTAACGCAGAGAATATCCGGCACAACGCGATAATGTCGACTTAACAAAGCCGCCGCCAATTTGCCTTCCGCCTTTCATATAACGAGAGCCGCAAACAATATCGGCCTGTTCGTCTTTTGCTTTTTGCACCATTTCGTTAATGGTTTCCGGGGCATCAGACAAATCGGCCATAGTAACAATTATCATCTCGCCGTCAGCTTCCTCAAAGCCGGTTTTGACAGCATTAAGCACTCCGGGCCGATATTTATTTTTTAACAACCTGATTTGACACCTTTCCTGCGGCAAAAAGCTTTTGACAACCGGCAGCGTGTTGTCATTATCCATATCATAAACAATTAAAATTTCATGGGCAAACAACAGCTTATTCTCAATATTTGTCAGCGTTTCGATAATATTCTCCGCTTCATTATACACCGGAATCACGATAGAAACATCAATCACCCCTTTTCTCCATCACAATAAACGGCTTTGCTCCCAGAACAAAACATCATCAAACCGATGCCGATAATTTTTTTTGCCAAAACACTAAATCCCTCCCAGTTCTATTTGGGTTTTAATCCACGGAATAAGTTCATCCAACATTGCATCTAAAGAGGTTTTAGCCTCAAATCCCAATAAATCTGCCGCTTTGCTTACATCAGGAACTCTTTTCCGGACATCATATTTAAACGGCTTATCACTAACACAGGCAAACGGTTGTTTCGGATTAATCTTGCTCCAAATCATTTCTGCCAGTTCCAGGACTGTCGTTGATGTTGCCGCAGATAAATTAAAATCCTGGTTTGTTGCCTCCTGACGCTCTATACATAAACGAATTCCCCGCGCCAAATCTCCGGCATAGGTATAATGACGGATTTGATTTCCTTCGCCCAAGATATGCAAAGGATTTTGTCCCAGTAAAACTTTTTTTATGATATCCGGCACAACGTGACTCATTGCCAATTTTACATTTCCCGAGTAAATTTCCGCATCACACAACGCCTTTTTCTCGCCAATTCCAACACAATTAAACGGGCGTATAATTGTATACGGAAGGCCATATTGCTCAAATGCGCCCTGACAATAATATTCACATGCCAATTTTTGGAACCCGTAAGTGCTGTTTGGCGGCGGCATCAGGCGTTCATCGCCTTCTTTTGACGGCCACTTCGTTGCCGACTCATAAACCATTGATGATGACAACACATTTATTTTCTGCAATTTTTTATGTTGATATGCCCAAATTGCCGCCTCAAATGTTGAAGCCATAATCCGTTCGTTTTCCGCTAATAAATCATATGCGTTTTTATGGAAATAGGAGATTCCGCCAACCATGGCTGCCCCAGCCAGAACCTGGTCACAATCTGCGATTAGTTCTTTCATTAATGACGTATTTTTAACATCGTCTTTCACAAAAGCGTAATGAGGGTGGCTATCATACGATTTTTTTATTTTTCCATATTTTGAATAATTATCAATTCCGACAACTTCGTGTCCGTTATTCAATAATTCTTCAATTGTATAACCGCAAATAAATCCTGCCGAACCCGTTACCAAAATTTTCAACTTATTCTCCCTAAAACGCTTATGAACGCCATATATTCCAACAATCGACATAAGGCTTGCTTACTTTTAAGTTTCTAAACTCCTGATGAGGAACACCCAGAATCACACCATCGGCTTTATCTATCGCTTCCTTCAGATTCATCATGCCTTCAACATAAGGATCTACGGGCAAAACTTCAGCCATCTTAAACTCTAATTCTTTTTTCAACTTAAAAGACAAACTCTCCCTGGTGTCATCATTATCCGGCTTAAAAGTCATTCCCAGCAAGGCAATTTTTTTATGAGCCAAACCGTTTATTTTTTGTTCCATCCGTTCAACCAAAAACTTTGGCAGACCTTCGTTAACAAGCATTGCCGAAGTTCCCAAAAAAAACTGATTGTCAGAATAAGCCACCATTTGCATACAATCTTTAAATAAACACGGTCCTGCCGCAAGACCAGCCGAAGCATAATGCTGCGCTCTGGGATATTCATTTTTAACAGCATTTAAAATTTTATAAAAATCCATTCCTTCCCTTTCGGTCAACATATAAAACTGGTTGGCTATTGCAAACTCAATATACCGCCAAGTGTTTGTCATCAGTTTGGCAAGTTCGGCTTCCTGTGGTTCCAAATAAACAATTTTCGGCGAAAACGCAGAAAAAAGATCCGCGGCCTCGGCAACAGCCTTTTCGCCGATACCGGACACAATCTGCGGCAAGGCGTAAAGTTCCCGAATACCTTTTCCCTGCACAATTCGTTCCGGACAAAATGCCAATTTTGGATTTTCAAAATGTTGTAACAACAAATCGTAAACCACTGCCGTAACACCGGGGAAAACAGTACTCCGCAAGACTATTAACTGATTTTTTCTTAAAAAAGGCATATAAGCTTTAATAACATTCAAAACATCATTTATTTTCGGGGACAGATGCTCATCGACCGGCGTGCCGACCACAAAAATAATCACATCCTGCTTACAGACTTCTTGTATATCCGTCGTTGCAAACAGACTTTTACCACCGCAACGGCGCAGTACCGCTTCTGCTCCTTCCTCAAGAAAAGGCAGTTCATGCGAATTTATTTTATCAACCGCATTTTGATTGATGTCAATCAAAGTGACCCGGCAGCCGTTATCTGCCAAGACTAACCCCAGCGGTATGCCGACATGTCCGCATCCTCCGATGATACCAACTTTTTTATCAGTCATTTTCAAATTCCCTTTTATACAACTTCATCTGTATTTTCTTCTGCCAGTTGTCTTCATCGGCAAGAATCAGAAATTCGGTAATCAATCCTGTATCCTGTCCTGTCAGCAAATCATGAAATTCTGAAATATTGTCAGGGATTAAGGATATCGGAAAAGGATTTTGCAAAGTGTCCGGTGCCAGTTTATATATTTTTACCGTTTTATCCGAACGACCAACTACCATCCATACCGGCGCAGCTTTAAATAGGAAAGTTCGGACACGTCCCCATAATGTGGGGCGAACAGCTAATGAAGCATAAAGCAAACCGTCTTTTCTTTTCAGTTCAGAAACTCTTATTTTTTGATTAAGCGATATATTTTTATAACTGACCGGCACATATCCGGCCTTTTCAGCATCTGGCCGCTTTTGGAGTAAAATTTTACGGTCATCTTTTTGGCTAACCTTATAATTCTGCTGAATCGCACTCCATGTAGCGGGTGTATCCAATATCATATTTCGCCCGTCAATCGCCGAAAATTCGGTTATTATAAAATCTGCGCGGGTGTCTTCGGAAAATGACGCGGCGCTTTTTTCATCTAATCGTTTCGAATAGGCCGAATATAATTGTATAATCGGATTGATTTTCCAATTGAGTTCATTGGCCGGAATATATGACAGCTCATAAGGAAGCGCTTCAACTGTCTGTTTGCCTATTATATCAAGCCAGCTTTGCGGCAGTTTCCGCTTTGCATATTGTCGGCGCTTAACCTCAGCATAGTTTTCCAAAATATCCAGCTGCCGTTCTACAGACAAAGCTCGTTCAAAATTTGCTTGCAAGGTTGAAAATAATTGAACACAAGCCCCAAACACAATATAGAAAACGGCCAACTGCCAGACGAAGACATTGTTTTTATCCCGTTTGTAAGTTAAAAACAAAATCAAACTACATAAATAGAAAAACAGCGTAAAAAATGTTATCAGATGAGCAGAGTCGGCTCTGACAAAACCGCATTTAAAAGAAAAAAACGCTAAAGGAAGTCCGATAAAAAGCAAATTAAAACATTCTTTGTTTCTAAAAAAACAAATGCCCAAAAGCAGTAAATATAAAACAAGCAATAAGAGCGCAATATATAAAAGAGGATACCCCCTTACGCTCCAAATCATGACCTGGCTGAAATATGACGAAATATCCAAACAGGCTACCAGCCATTCCGCAAAATTTGCCGGATTCTTAAAAATAAAAACAATAGCTAAAACAAGTCCAACCAGAAAAGCCGTCCCGGCGCTAAAGGCAAAATTCCAAAATAAACGTCGGCCTTTAAACAAAAAAATAAGCGCAAGAAACGAATATATGAGCGTATTGCATACAAAAACATTAAATTTGAGAAGCAACGTAAATGCCAACAAAGTACCGGAAACAACCGAAAGCATTCTAAAAATTTTGATTTTACCGGTTAAAGACAGCAAACACACAGACAGAACAAAAGATACCAATTCCCAATGATAAGGCAAAGGAAAGAACAGCAACCAAAATCCCAGCAAGACGGAAGCCCGGAAAAGCGCACTTTTTCCCTCTAACCGATACTGACGAAATATCAGATATCCTACGCCTCCAATCAATAAACTGACCGGCAGAAAATTGTTAAGCAAATTTGCCCAGAATACGTTGTTTCCAACCATTTGCGGGACAAACATAAACCCCAGAGGCCCATAAGTGAAAGCCCAGTCCTTTCCGGGAACAAATGCAAAAATATTGTTCATCGCCCACATCCAGGATGGATCCAGCCCTGTTTTTTCAAGATATATAAAGTCCCGCAAAAACGAAATTTCCAACAAAGCCAATGAAAGCACGACAAATAAAAAGCGCTTGTTTTTACTTATAAAGGTACAACTGTTGGAAAGCCTGCTACCGATGGGCATTAGCGCATATAGTTTTTTCATTTTCTTCCGATGACAATATTTTTTATAAGTTTATTGTACCTAATAACACCCCATAATCAATTAATTTGACGCTCTAAAATCTATTAATTTTTTAGTTTATACAAATATTTTGAACGGCCATTTTTTATGTCTATTTTGTATTATATTAAGAAAGCTAACCGTTTTTACTGACTTGTTTATGTTAATTTTATATGCAAAAACCTCCCAGCTTTGGAAGCCGGGAGGTTTTTGTGCATAAAAACGCTTATTCAGCGTCTTTGTTTTCTTCACGAGCCTTGGCGGCTGCGGCCAGATCGTCGGCAATACGAGCCGAACGACCGCGCAGGGCGCGCAGGAAGTACAGTTTCGCACGACGTACTTTACCGATACGGGCGACTTCGATTTTGGCTACATTCGGAGAATACAGCGGGAACACACGCTCTACGCCTTCGCCGAAAGAAATCTTTCTGACCGTGAAAGAAGAATTCAGACCGTCGTTTTTGCGAGCGATGCAAACACCTTCATAAACCTGAATACGTTCGCGGTCGCCTTCCTTAACTTTGGTATGAACTTTCAAGGTATCACCCGGCTTAAAGTTCGGGATGTTTTTACCTGCCGTGAGCTTTTCCATCTGCTCTTTTTCTAAGTTTTCGATAATGTTCATTAGTTTTACCCTTTTAATTATTTAAGTTCTCTATATACCTAAACCTTTTTAGAATCAAGATATTTCTTATAAAGGTCCGGCCGTTTGCGCTTTGTTACTTCCATTGCTTTTTCGTGCCGCCAATCGGCAATATTCTGATGATGTCCGCTTAAAAGAACCTCCGGTACTTCGCGTCCGTCCCAAACTATCGGCCGTGTATACTGCGGATGCTCGAGAAGTCCGTTTTCGAAACTTTCGTCGGCCGTCGATTCTGCGTTGCCGAGAACTCCCGGAATCAATCTGACAACCGCATCCAGCATAATCATAGCCGCCTGCTCGCCCCCGGTAAGAATATAATCGCCGATGCTGATCTCCTCGATATTGCGGGCTTCGAGCACACGCTCGTCAATGCCTTCAAACCGCCCGCAGACAACGGTAATTTCTTCTTCCAATGACAGTTCATGAACTTTAGCCTGGGTAAGAGGCTCTCCGCGAGGGGACATATAAATCAGACGGCCCTTGTCATAATTGGCTTTGAGTGCCGCATCGAGGACATCGGGACGCATAATCATACCGGCTCCGCCTCCGCAGGGAGTGTCGTCTACCGAACCGTGCTTATCAAAAGCATAGTCGCGGATATTGACGGTTTCGAGTTTCCACAGACCCTTGTCCAAGGCCTTTCCGGTTAAGGAACAACCGAGGAACCCCGGAAAAATCTCCGGGAATATGGTCAGTATTTTAACCTTCATCGGAAACTTCTTCCTCTGCATCATCTTGAGCAAAGTTCATTATCGTAGATTCAACAATAATAAAGCCTTCTTTAACATTCACGACCGGAACGTACTGCTTCGTAAACGGTATCATCTCCAACCGCCCGCTTTCTTTGAGCTTGAGTTCGAGAATGTCTCCGGCTCCGAAGTTATAAACTCCGGCAACCGTTCCCGCCTCCTTACCGGAAATCTTTTCCCTTACCGTCAAACCAATCAAATCGGCATGGTAATACTCGTCTTCTTCCGGTTCGGGCAAAGCGCTTTTGCTGACGTAGAATTCCGTTCCGACAAGCGTTTCGGCAAGGTTGCGGTCGTCTACGCCTTTAATCTTTACCCGCAGCAGTTCCTTGGAATGTCCGGTTACTTTGACGGAAAAAACCTTATCGCCGGCCTTGTTTTCAACCGGGCCGTATTTGTCGAGGTCACGGTCGACTTCGGTAAAGCTCTTAACTTTAACCTCGCCTTTAATACCGTGGACGCCGACAACCGCCCCCAAACAAATCCGTTCTAACTTTTCCATCTCTTTTTCCGGTTTAAAAAAGCTGTTTTCCTAAAAATAACAAAGCAAAAATCAGATTAAGCCTGAGCTTCTTCGGAAGCGGGTTCGGCAGCGGCCTGAGCAGCAGCTTCGGCAGCAGCGGCAGCTTTCTCGGCTTTTTCTTTCATTCTTTCCTGAGCCTTGGCTTTCGGAGCAGATTTCTTCGGCTGTTCACGGATTACCGGAGCAGAGCACAGACCGAGGGCAGACAGCATTTTCTGCATTCTTTCGGTCGGCTGGGCGCCGTTTCCGAGCCAATATTTAACTCTTTCTTCGTTGATGACGAATCTCTCTGCATGATCTTTCGGCAACAGAGGATTAAACGTGCCTAATTTTTCAATGAATCTGCCATCACGGGGAGCTCTCTGATCAGCGGCCACTACTTTGTAGAAGGGGCGCTTTTTGGAACCACCGCGGGATAGTCTGATACGAACTGCCATTTTTTTGTCCTTTCTTCAGTTAATTTAAGTTCCGGTATCCGCCTTATGGCTAAAACGGAAACCGATTACCCATTCCGCCGAGCATTCCGCCCAACGGACCATTTTTAAGGCCGGATAGGCCGCCCATGCCGGCCAAAGCCTTCATGCCGCCCATCTTGCCCATTCTCTTCATCATGGCTGACATCTGCTCATAAGACTTGAGCAGTTTGTTAACCTCATGAACTTCAACACCGGCGCCCGCCGCAATGCGTTTTTTGCGCGAGGCCTTGATTAAATCAGGATTACGGCGCTCCTTTGCCGTCATGGAAAGGATTATCGCTTCCTGCTTTTTGACCAGACTGTCGCCGACGCCGGCCTGTTCAATCTGGTTTTTAAACCTGGAAAGCCCGGGTATCATGCCGATCAGGCTGCCCATGCTTCCCAGCTTTTGAATCTGTCTTAACTGCGCAAGCATATCTTCCAGGTCAAACTTGCCTTTCATCATCTTCTGCGCCATTTTTTCGGCTTCGTCCCGGTCTACGTTCTCAATGGCCTTCTCGACCAAAGACACAACGTCGCCCTGTCCCAGGATGCGGCCGGCCAGACGGTCGGGATGAAACTCCTCGAACTCGTCTATCTTTTCGCCGGTGCCCAAAAACTTTATCGGTACGCCGGCAACCATCTTCATCGACAGCGCCGCGCCGGCGCGGGCCGAACCGTCGATACGCGTGAGCACAATACCGGTAATACCGACTTTTTCGTTAAATTCGCGGGCTACCGTACAAGAATCCTGACCAATCATCGCATCGGCCAGCAGCAGCGTTTCAACCGGATTGGCAATTTTTTTGACTTCGACGACTTCGTTCATCAGCTCTTCGTCAATGTGCAGACGACCGGCGGAGTCCAGAATAATAACGTCAAAGCCGCCCTTTCTGCCTTCGCTGATTGCCCTTCTGGTCGTTTCGGCCGGCTTTTCGCCTTTAATGACCGGCAAAGCGTAAACGCCTGTCTGTTCAGCCAGCTGCGCCAGCTGTTCCTGCGCGGCCGGACGATAAATGTCCAACGAAACCAGCATGACTTTCTTTTTGTTCTTCAGCCGGTTGGCGATTTTGGCCGAAGTCGTGGTTTTGCCGGAACCCTGCAAACCAACCATCAGAATACATGCCGGCGGAACGGCGTTCAAATTCAGTTCGGAACCCTTACCGCCGAGCAGTTTGACAAGTTCGTCATGGACAATTTTGACCACCATCTGCCCGGGCTGAATCGAACGGACAACCTTTTCGCCGACGGACTGTTCCTTGACTTTGGCAATGAATTCCTTTACCACCGGCAGCGAAACATCAGCTTCCAGCAGCGCAATGCGGATTTCGCGCATGGCGTCGTCAATGTCCTTTTCGCTCAAAACACCCCTGGAGGTAATTTTGGAAAAGACGGAACCCAGTTTATCTGTCAGCGTTTCAAAAATCGTTTTATTCCTTCTGCCTACAAAACCCGTACCTACATACTATTGCACGCAGGCGGCGGCCTGAGCGCTAACCTGTCGACATCGTGCCCCGAAACCGCGATGCTCCCTTGCACCCGTTTCAAAACCCGTGCCTATATACTATTGCACGCCAGTGTGCGAACCCTCGCTGACTGGCGGCACGCCTCGGCGTGTATAAGTTTTGGTCTTGTCCTTTGGTAAAAAACCTTATTAATTTTCTGCTTTATATAAGCTTTTGCGCCGAGAGTCAAGCAAAAAACAGCAAAGTGTTGTGTTTCAAAAATATTCGGGTATAATGCTTTTATGAACAATGACGTACAATATCTTTCTCCGTTTATGTTCGCCGCGGCAATTCTGGCGGTATTGTCGGCTGCGGCCGTCATCAGGCTGATTTCCAAAACGTTTTCCCGCCGCAGGGCTTTGCGGCATCTGCGTCATGACAGCGGTACGGACGACGAGGGAAAACTCCTTTTCAAACAGAAAATCCGCCGTTGTTACATGGTTGAAGAGCACCGCAACCGTGAAAAACTGAAGCGGCAGATTACCAAGGGAATTATGCTGGCTCAGACCTATCAGTTTCAGAAACTGCGTCATACGGACATTACGCACATTATCCGGCGGACGCTGCTCAATTTTCGTTACCGTTTTTTTACCAACCTGCGGCTGGCGCTTATTCGCAAAGCCCGCAGCAAGAAAGGCGGCACCGGCGGACTGACGCATATGCAGCAGACCGCCATCCGGGAAATGATGACCGCCATGGGATTAAAGAACTTCAAAAAGCAAAACCGTCCCGCCCCGGCAGAAACGAATCCCGAATGGCTGGCGCAGGAGGCAAGAATCAAGGAAATGAACATCGGCCTGGAGCGCAAAAATCTGGATAAACCGCCGGAAATACGCAAAGCAGCCGTACGCGCCGGATATTATGCCGACGACAGTCTGAAAAAGGTTATCGACGACTCTTGACAAAAATTTTGACACAATACATAATAAGTTTCTAACTCAGTATCTATTGTGTCACTTTTTAAATATATACTCATGAAACGATTATTTATTTTCGATGTCGACGGCGTTTTGTTAGACCTGTGGACATCAATGAGAGCTGTATTTGCCAATTATCACGGCATGTCATTAAGCGATGAAGACTGGGACAACATCATCGGGGATTTTCTGCATGATCCCAAGCCGTATCTGGAATTCGGAGACTATTTTCATCAGTCGCAGACTTTCAGAAACCTGCTGCCGATTAAAGGAATGCCCGAGCTGGTGTTTGAGCTGCGCGACCGCTGTTTCGACCTGGCCATCATCAGTTCCAGCGATCCGAACTTTGCGGCACAACGGCGCAAAAACATTGAAGAGCATTATGCCGACTGTTTTGAAAAAATCATTTGCGTCGGCATGAAGCAGACCAAGGAAGACGCCTTGCGGCAAGCCGCGGCGGGATATGACGAGGTTTTCTTCATTGACGACAATCCCCGCCACTTGTCAGACAGTCTCGGCATTGTTACCTGCCCGATCTGGAAAGAAAACCGACACCATCTGTTTTTATGGCAGGGCATCGACCACACCGGCATAAAGAAAGCTCAAAGTGCCAAAGACATTCTGAACATTGCTCTTGGCAAAAACTAAAAACCCCAAAAGAGCCGCAACAGCCAAACGCTGTTCCGGCTCTTTTTTTACGCGTTTTTAAGACTATATATCCGGCAAGGAGAACAACATGGCCTGGATTTATCTGATTACGGCGGCGCTGTTTGAAATCGGCTGGCCGCTTGGTTTTAAAATGGCGCATCTGTCGGAGCATAAAATCGTCTGGATCGTCTTCTCGGTGGCTGCCATGACCCTGAGCGGCGCATTCCTTTATCTGGCACAGAAACATATTACCATCAGCGTCGCCTACGCCGTTTGGACGGGTATCGGCGCCATGGGAACGTTTCTGCTCGGCGTTCTGGTTTTCGGCGACGGTTCCACCCTTTACAGCTGGCTCGGCGTCATTTTCATCATCAGCGGCGTCATTTTGCTGAAAATTTCCCATTTCGGCGCTTGATATCGTTCCGGCAATGTTTATTTAGAAGAAAAACAAACAACCGGGAGAAGAATGATGAAGATTGCCATTGTCGGCGGCGGCGCGGCCGGCACAGCCTGCGCCACGCGTCTGCGCCGTCTGAACGAAAATGACGAAATCGTCATTTTTGAAAAAAGCGGTGAACTGGCATTGTCCAACTGCGGCCTGCCGTATTTGCTTTCCGGCATTGTCGAAGACGGCAAAGCGCTTATCGGCACCACGCCGGAACAGATGAAACAAAAATACAACATCGACTGCCGCCTGAACGCGGAAGTCGAATTTATTAACCGGAAAGACAAAAGCGTCACGGTTAAAGGCCGGGAACCGGAAAGTTATGACAAGCTGATTATTGCCACCGGCGCCTATCAGCTGAGACCGGACATCAACGGCATTCTCGGCGAGCAGATATTTACCGTCAACAATCTGGAATCAATTTACAAAATCAAAGATTTTGTCAAATATAACCAGCCCCGGAATGTCGTGGTTGCGGGCGGCGGCTATACCGGCGTCGAAATGGCCGAAAACCTGATGCGCCTCGGGCTCAAGGTTTCCATCGTCGAAGCTTCGCCGCATTTGCTTCCGGGGCTTGACTACGATATGGCCGCCACGCTGCATAATTATCTGCGCGGCAAAGGTCTCAGGCTCTACCTTAACCGCCGCCTTACCGATTTCGGCGACAGCAGGGTTACGCTAGACAACGGTTTGACAATCGAATACGACATGGCCGTTGTTGCCACCGGCGTTCGTCCCGACCCGAAACTGACAATTATGTCCGATTTGGAAATCGGCAAAAGCGGCGGCATCAAAGTCGACGAACATATGCAGACTTCGGACAAAGACATTTATGCCGCCGGCGACGACGTCGAAGTTACGGATTTCATCACGCGGCAACCGGTTCGAATGGCACAGGCCGGGCTGGCCGTAAAGGAAGCTAAAGTCATTGCCGACCACCTGGGCGGTTTGGACAGCCGGTTTGAATATGCCCTCGGCACGTCGATCATCAAGGTATTTGAAATGACGGCAGCCTCCGCCGGCGCCAATGAAGAAAAACTGAAAAAGGCAGGCATTTCATACAAACATTTCAATCTTTACGGTTTTGACCATTCTGCCTATATGCCGGACAATGAACTTCTGCTGCTTAAACTGCTGTTTGATGCCGACGGCAAAATTCTCGGCGCTCAGGCAATCGGCAGAGGGAACGTCAGCAAAAGAATTGACATTCTGGCTCTGGCCATACAGAACGGAATGCATGCCGCCGGGCTTGAAAATGCCGAATTTGCCTATGCGCCGCCGTTTTCGGCAGGCAAAGACGTCATCAACAATCTCGGCTCCATGGCGGACAATCTTCTCTCCGGACGCGTCAAAACCGTTAATTACAAAGACCTGCTGGAACTTAAAGACGAAATTATGCTGATTGACATCCGCACACCGCAGGATTTTGACGCCGGACATATCGAAAACGCGGTAAATATCCCGCTGACCGCTCTCCGCAACAACCTTGACGCCATTCCGCACGAAAAGAAAGTCGTGCTTTACTGCCGCTACGGTGCCGGCTCTTATGCGGCGGCCAGAATTCTTGAAAACCGCGGCTTTGACAATATTTACATTTTAAACGGCGGAATGGAATTATATGGCGAAATTCTTCGCGACGAAGCCGAAACCGACGCTCTGACAAACTAAATAAAAGCCCCTCACCGAGGGGCTTTTATTTAAAGGAAGTATTCGCGGAGATAAGCCGGCAGGTCGGCAATATTAACGCGATGCTGTTCCATGGTGTCACGGTCGCGGACGGTTACGCTTTCCGGCTGATTTTCCAGCGTTTCAAAGTCAACCGTCACGCACAGCGGCGTACCGATTTCGTCATGGCGGCGGTAAGCTTTGCCGATATTGCCGGTATTCTCCAACGCGACACGGCCGATGCCGAGTTTCAGCAGATTCTGCTTAATCTCATGGCATTTGTTCATAATCGCCTCATTGTTCTTCTTCAGCGGGATAACGGCAACTTTAATCGGCGCCAGATGTTTTTTGAGTTTCAGCACGATACGGCTGTTGCCTCCGCCCAAATCCTCTTCTTCGTAAGCCTCGGTCATGACGGCCAAAACGCCGCGGTCAACACCCATGGACGGCTCAATGACGAAGGGAACGACCCATTTGTTGCTGTCGTCCATAATGCAGAGTTTCTGAGTTGAATCCGGGTTGGGATGACAATGCGACGTCAGGTTCATTTCCTCCTGCGCCTTGGTATGGTTGCCAAGGTCATAATCAGTACGATTGGCAATGCCTTCAAGCTCTTCCATGCCGTGCGGAAACTGATATTCGATGTCATAGCAGGCTTTGGCATAATGCGCGAGGTCCTCTTTCGGAGTCGTATAAATATTGATATTTTCACGCTTCAACCCCTGCTCTTCCCACCATTTGATACGGGCTTCCTTCCAATATTCATGCCATTTTTCGTCTTCGCCCGGCATAACGAAATATTCCAATTCCGCCTGCTCAAACTCGCGAACGCGAAAAATGAAGTTGCGCGGCGTAATTTCGTTGCGGAAAGACTTGCCGATTTGGGCGATGCCGAACGGCAGCTTGCGGGAAGTGGCATCAACGACGTTGCGGAACTGGGTAAAAATCGCCTGAGCGGTTTCCGGACGCAAATAGCCGAAAACCGAACCGTCGTCAACCGGACCGATGGCGGTTTTAAACATCAGATTGAACGGACGGGGCTCGGTCAGCTCGGTCGAGCCGCAGTTCGGACACTTGCCGTCTTTGATATGATCGGCGCGAAACCGTCCCTTGCATTTCTTGCAGTCGGTCATCGGGTCGGAAAAAGTGTCTTCATGCCCGGAATAATGCAGAACTTTGCGGTTGGTCAAAATGGCGGCGTCCAAACCCTCAATATCATCACGCTCATAGACCATGGCGCGCCACCAGGCGCTTTTGAGGTTGTTCTTCAGCTCGACGCCCAACGGACCGTAGTCATACACGCCCTGCAAACCGCCGTAAATATCGGCGTTTTGGAAAATAAACCCGCGGCGTTTGCACAGCGATACAAGCTGATCCATTGTTTTAGCAACCATTTTCTAAATCCTTGTCCATAAAATATTGATTAAATTTTAACTTATTTGTTGTAGTATAATTAAATTCAAAAAGCAAGGGAGATAATACAAAAATGGCTAAGAATTCAACCAAAGTCGCTTTGATTTATGACTTCGACGGAACGCTGAGCACCTGCGACATGCAGAACTACGGCCTGATTCCGGAACTCGGCATGAAACCGAAAGCCTTTTGGAAAAAAGCCAATCAATGGTCCGTCGACAACTGTGCCGATCAGGTTACCGGCAGCATGTATTACTTTACCAAAACGGCCAAAGAAAAAGGCGTCAAGCTGACGAAAGAAAACTTTTTTCGCTGCGGACAGAACATTGAATATTTTGAAGGCGTCGAAACCTGGTTTGAGCGGATTGACCGCTTCGGCGCGGCTTTGGATCTGGAAATCGAACATTATATCATTTCCGCCGGATATGAAGAAATTATCGCGGGCTGTTCCATCCGCAAATATTTTACCGACGTATTCGGCTGCAGCTATGCTTATGACGAGGAAGGCTGCCCGGTCTGGCCGGCCAGGGTTGTTAACTATTCGACCAAAACCCAGTATCTTTCCAAAATCAACAAAGGGCTCGGCAAACTGGAAGACCGCGCCGTCAACGAATTCATGCCTGACGACGAACGCCCGATACCTTTTACACGAATGATATATTTCGGCGACGGAATGACCGACATTCCGTCCATGCGACTGGTCAAAGAAAGAAACGGCAACGCCATCGCCGTCTATACGCCGAAAAGCAAAAACAAAAAACAGGCGGTCAAACTGCTTTCCGACGGCAGGGTCAATTTCGCCCTGCCCGCCGATTACCGCGAAAACAAGGATATTGACAAGGTTGTTAAAACCATTCTGGATAAAATCGCAACGGAACGGGACCTGGATGAACTCAAAGCCCGCGAGGAAAAGAAGAAAATAATTAAAAGAACCAAATAAAATGCTTGCAATAATGGATTTTTTAGCATAGATATAGAGCAAATAATTCCGAAAATGCTTGCCCAAGCATTTTAGCGTTATTGCGGCTGCCACCAGAAATGATTTGGAGTTGTTTTAAACGGCAGTTTTTTTAATGGGGTGTCGCCAAGTGGTAAGGCATCGGCTTTTGGTGCCGACATTCGTAGGTTCGAATCCTGCCACCCCAGCCACATTTTGCAAAGTCGTCATTTTGGCGACTTTTTCTTTATAAATCAATACGTTAGCAAATTCCGAAAATTTATGCCAGATATAGTTTTTTTTAAGATTCATCTTCGGACTACTTTTTATGATTTTTCTTATTTTTCAATAGATTATAAATTTTAGAGCATTTTTCATACTCAAAACCAACCTCTGCAAATTTTTACATAGATTGAATAAAAAATAACCTACTAACATCAAAGACAATAGGCTAAGTCGTTGATATGGGGTATTACTTCTTTTTATGTTTAGCACCTTTTTCTTTAACTTGTTTAGTCATATCATGGACATCAATACCGGACATCCGAATTCCACCTCCATCAATAAGTTGATATCGTACAGAAATTTCTTCAATGTATTTACTCTCCTTTATATTTTCATTTTTGTTATCACCACTCGGTTTATTTTTATCTGATGTTATCGGAGCAAAATCAACCAATGCGGTTGCACTACATACAACACTATGCTTAAAATCTTCATATAATGGCATTTTATTCCAGAAAGGAATATTTTTATATTCAGCAAAACCATCCATACCAACAACTTCTAGTTTATTTGTCTTTACAAAATTATTTGATACTCTTTCTATCATCCAATCTTGAAGTGTATCAGAGATATATTCAACATTAATATCACAAGCTGGTTGATAAGGATTATTTACTTTATGATAACTGTAAGATGTGAAAATTATAGTTATTAAAGCAACTATTGTTGCACCCTTATAAAACTTGTCATTATCCATTTAATATCTCCTTTTTTCTTTATCATATGGTTAAACTAACCACTTTGATATTAATTATAGATAAAGGTTATATTTGTTCTATAAAACATTCAACAATTTTTACATTCAAATTGTCTCTTTTATTTCTTGATTTAACTATAATTTATCTATAACTTAATCATATTAAGAAATAATCTGGACGGAAATATTTAATGCATACAATTCCGGATAATCTATTGATTTTTATAGATGGAAAAAACAAAACCTCTGAAATCAAACGTTTTGACATTTCTAAGCATAATGTTCGTTTTGTATTTTCTTTGAATAATAAAGTGTATACATATAGTAGAGATAGGGTTAAATTTAAGAAAAATGTCCTTAAAAGTGAAAAGGCTCAAAATATAAAACAATATTTTGAAAAGTTATCATTAAATTCTCCAATAAAAATTGAAGACAGTGATACATCCATACTAAATAATTATTTTAATAAAATCGAATGCATTTTAGAAGATGAAGAAGTTTTAAGTTATTATTTGGAAAAAAAACCATTAAATATAATAAATATAGATGAAAATAGCTTAATTTTCCCTTTTGGCATTAATTTAAGCCAACAAGGAGCTGTCAGAAATGCTTTTTTATCAAGAATTAGTATAATTCAAGGTCCTCCGGGAACAGGAAAAACTCAAACTATTCTAAATATTATTGCAAATGCAATTTTAAATAAAAAATCTATCGTGATAGCTTCGAATAACAATTCAGCCATATTAAATGTTCAAGAAAAATTGAAAAAATATAATTTAGATTTTCTGGTTGCAGTCTTAGGATCTAAAAAAAATAAAGAAAATTTTGTTTTATCTCAAACGGAGTATCCTGAGTTTTCCTGTTCTGAATTGTCAACGAAACAAATTAAAGATGAAATAAAAAAACAAAAAGAAAAAATAAACTCTGTTTTAGAACAACAAAATCGTTTAGCAAAATTAGAAACAGAATATACTCAATATTCAACAGAATATAAGCATTTTAAAGAAAATTTACCTGAAAATGAAATTGATATTGACTTGAAAACTAAACTAACTAAGAAAAATTCCAAATTATTATTTTCTTTATGGGCATATTTTTTAAATTTTGGAGATAATGATTTAAGATTTAAAGATAAATTTTTCTTTTGGATTAAATTTGGTTGGGAATGCTTATTTCTATTAAAAAAGAGATTAAGAAACAATATAAAAACAATACAAGACTGTTTCTATAGCAATAAACTTAGAGAGTCAGAGAGAGAAATCATCGAAATCAAGAATTTCCTTAAAGAACAGAAACTAAGCGATAACATTTCAAGACTAAGTGATTTTTCTTTGAAACTATTAAATAAATCACTATTTAAGAGAATTCATAACAAAAAGAGAAAACATTTTTCTATACATGACACCTATTCTGTATCATCTGCTTTTGTAGAAGAATATCCCATTGTACTAAGCACTCTATTTTCACTAAAAAATATTTGTAATAATGGTTTTGTGTTTGATTACTTAATTGTTGATGAAGCATCACAAGCTGATTTACTAACAAGTTTTATAGCAATGTCCTGTGCAAGAAACATAATTGTAGTCGGTGATCTTAAACAACTTCCCAATGTAATAACAAATGATGTAAAAGATTATTCTGAAAATTTATTAAAGAAATATCCTAAAATCAGTGAAGAATATTGGTTTCATTCAAATAGCTTACTTTCTTCCATTACAAATTTATATCCTGATGCACCAAGTGTGTTATTGAAAGAACACTATAGATGTCACCCTAAAATCATCGGATATTGTAATAAACAATTTTATAATGATGAATTACTACCAATGACTCAAGACAGCCAAGATTCTGATGTATTAAAAGTTATACAAACAGTAAAAGGAAACCACGCTCGTGGACATATTAATGAGCGTCAAATAGAAGTTATAAAACAAGAGGTATTACCTTTTCTAGAAAAAGATTATTCTATCGGTGTCATTTCCCCATATAGAGACCAAGTTACAGCTTTGCAAAAGGTTCTAGCTCAAGCTGTAGAAGTTGATACAATTCATAAATTTCAAGGAAGAGAAAAGGATATTATTATATTCTCTACAGTAGATAATGATGTATCCCCATTTATTGATAATCCAAATCTAATTAATGTTGCTGTATCTAGAGCTGTCAAAAAATTTTGGCTGGTTTGTTCTAATAATGAAACAGATAAAAATGATCAAATTCAAAATCTAATTAAATATATAAAATATAATAATTTTGAAGTGACAGAAAGTAAAATTCATTCAATTTTTGACTTATTATATAAACAATACACAAAAGAAAGAGAAGAATTTTTAGCAAAACATAAGAAAGTTTCAATATATGTTTCTGAAAATTTAGCTTATGTTTGTATAAAAAAATGTTTATCTGATATAGGAGTTTTAACTATAGATTTTGTTATTCATGTTCCTTTGCTTGATTTTGTTAAAATCACAGATGAATTTACAGATGAGGAAATCAGATTTATTAGAACGGATGCACATGTAGACTTTTTAATATACAATAAAATGGATAAAAAACCTATACTAGCTATTGAGGTTGATGGTTTCAAATATCATAAACAAAATTTCAAACAAATAAATCGAGATCAAATTAAAAATATAATCCTTGAAAAAATAGGATTACCATTATTACGTCTATCAACTACTGGTGCAAATGAAGAAGAACGTATAAAAAGTAAAATCAACGAAATCATAAAATAACATTTTTAACAACAATTAATCCGCGAATTGCGAAACCACTCCAGCCACAGTTCAAAAATCGTCAGAAATGGCGATTTTTTTCTTTTATTTTCAATGTTAAGCAAGTTCGAAAATTAAAATTTCATAGCGGCATATTTTAGAATTAATTTAATGATTTATACAGAAGCAGCCCCGAATAAAAAATATCCGAGGCTGTTTCGTTTTAGTGATTTAACGCCAGATCTCCGGGTCTTACATTCGCTTTCGCTCTGTTCGCTCCGAAGATGACATTTTTGCGTCAAAATAAATTTTGACAGGATTTTCTAGAATTTATACTTAGCGTTAATCAAACCTGTGTGGTCTTGGTAGTCCTCACGGAATTTGCCTTCGTAACCAAGCGAAAGTTCAACATTGTCGTTGACTTCTGCGGTTACACCGGCACCAAATTCCATACCGAAACGGTCAAGGGCTTCGCCGTCAACCGCATAAGCCGAACCATTTGCCAAAGTTACAACCGAATTAACATCATCGTTAAACAGATCATAGGTTGCGGCAATTCTGGCTTCCGGCTTGATATTCATACCATTGGACAGCTCAAAGTTTTTGCTGACCTTTGCTCCGATGACACCGGTCAAAATATCGCTGTCATTAGCAGAAACACGCTGGTCGGCAGAATCTTTATAAGCGTCCTGCTTGATATGAACGTAACGCAATCCAGCTTCCGGTGTAATGCCTAAGCCGTTGACATTCATATCGTAACCGGTCATTGCCTGCAAGCCAAAAGTTTCGACATCGTAGTCAGCCTTAACGCCAACTCCGGCAACACTCTTGCTTTCTTCATAATCAGACCAGCCATAGGTCGCAATACCGTTTACATACCAGTTTGACGGTTTATATTCGCCATATAAGATTGCCGTATGCGTATCAACATCGGTTGAACGCATAAAACCGTCAATATCGGTGTTGGTATAAGCATAACCAATACCAACCTTAGTATCATCGGTTACAAACTTCTCGGCACCGAAAGCAATACCGGAACTGTCTGCATCAAAACCTTTAGCTTTGGAAGTATCGTCCAGTTTGGATTTATTGAACAAGCCCTGAACCCACATGGCTCCACGTTTGAAAATACTGTCACCGGAAGCCATACCTTCACCGCCGGTTGAGATTGAACCACCGGTTAAACGTGTCCCGACGGTACCAAAGACCTGGTTGGCTGTTTCCGTCTGAGTTTTCTGAACCATCGGCGCAACCTCCGGAGCAACTGCTGTCAAGGCATCAACATAAGCTTTCTGTTCGGCAGCATCTGTGCTGTTGGAAAGCTGTGCCAATTTCTCCGTAACAGACGCGGCAACCGGAGAGCTGATTGAGGCACTGACACTGTCCCAAGCCTCGGCTGTTCCGGCATTGTTGGCTGAACCGCCGGCATCGGCAACAGTATCAGCCGCGGAAGCAACAGAAGTGACCTTAAATGTCCCGTCGCCATTGTCAGCAAACTCGTAACGGGAATTTTTGCTTAAATTGGCAAACTTACCTTCGATTTCAACTTCGTCGGAATCCTCACCGTTAAACAATTTTAAGGTTGTGGTTTCGCCTTTAGCCAAAGCGGCACCGTTTAAGGTCATATTCAAATTTGTACCGTTTTTGCTGATGTTGATATAGTTGGCATAAATTTTGCCATAGGTGTCTTTATCGGTAACAGTAAAGGCCAAAGTTGAATTGTCCTTGAAATGAACACCTTCACCATCAACTCCTTTGTCACCGCCGGAATGCAACGCATTAGTCCCGATATCAAGCGTTGCGCCTTCTCCTACGACAACGCTGGAAGCTCCGCCGTTAATTTCCTTGTCATAAACCATGGTGCCTTTTTTGATTTCAAAAATATCCAGTCCGCCGATAGTACCGGAAACTGCCTGACTCAAAGAGTGGCTGTCTTCAAAAATCAGACTGACGGCTTCAACATCACCGTCAATATTGGCACCGGAATTTTGAAAATGAATTTTGCCGCGGTCATCGCCATTAATGTTGGCAACCAACTTTCCGCCCAAATTAATCTTAGTATTATTATCATAAACATTCAGCGTGGCTTTCTGTGCTTGGCTCATATCTTCCGATATTGCCTTGGCAAACAACGTTGTACCGGAAGCAATATTAAGTTCTGCACCGTTGGCAATTTTTATATTGCCGACAGAAGCGATTTCTGCCGAAGAACCGCCGGCATTTATCGTTCCGCCGGTAATATTTATATCGCCGCTTGCTGGTTTGCCGTCCTCACTCTGATAGTCACCGCCTCTGACTATCGACGAATCTTTGAGGGAGATTGTACCGCCGCTGATATTTATACTTCCAGTTTCGCCGTCATGGAATATTGCGGAACCGTTTTCCAAAGTAAACTCCCCGCCGCTAATGTCCAAATCTCCGGAATTCTCGCGCCCCAGCGAACTCTCATTCATCTTAAATGTTCCGCCGGAAACTGTCATGGCAGCACCTTTCTGTGAATTGCCTTCTGCTGCTGACATGGCCGGATAAGTGCTGATATTGGAATTATTCATTTCAAATGTTCCGCCGGAAATATTAAATTTACTGCCGTCATCAGCATTGCCGTATACAAAGATTTCTCCCGTATCCAGCTTTATCGTACCGCCGCTGATATCAGCCTCTTTAGCGTTCAGCGTTGATCTCCATTCAGCTTCATTTTCCTGTTTCAGCGTCAGTTCTCCGCCCGTTTGAGTATATTTACCGTTAACGAACATAAAAGGCTTCTCTGTATCATCCGCAACATTGGAATTGATGACAGACAAAGAGGCATCATCTGCCAGAGAAACATTGCCTTTAACTTCCAAAGCTTTAGAAACATCAACTTCTTCAGCTTCCGGCTTTACAATAGCCTGAGTTTTTACATCTAATGAGGCCGTTCCTGATAAATTTATGTTTCCCGAGTGTGAAACCGAAACATCCGAACGCTCTACAACATAGCTTCCCGATGTTAGATTGGTTGCATCCGTCGGAAGATTTTCCGCAAAAGCATTATGGCCGCAAGTCAGCGCCACCAATGCCGTTGTCATTAATAAAGATTTTTTCATACGATTAAACATCCTTTTTCTAACCAGTTAAAAGAAAACCCGCTTTTTAAAGGCGGGCGGATGTTCGAAAACCGTATAGACTCAAACGGCTCGGCTTATTTGGCTGAGCCTTATTCACCGACATCCGTCCAAGTAGAATCAGAAGTCGGCACAATTTAAAGTCGTGTGCACACGACTAAGTCTATAAAAGGGTTTTCGACGCCCTAAGCAGTAAACTGCTCGATTTCACTTTATAAAGTAAATGTGTTAGAATCAAGCTAAATCATCAAAAACCCTCTGGATATTTTTAAATAAGCCGGTATAATCTCTTTGTAAGAGGCTGAATTTATGATAAAAGTATATATTGTACCAATACGGAACGGAAAATGAGAAAGATCCTGTACCTGTTAATTTTACTGTTTTTGTCTGCCCCGGTTTCAGCAGCGGACAATTCGGCCGTGATTATGAACGTCAAAACCTATATTTATCACAGTCCAACCTGCAAATGGGCAAAACGCTGTACCAAGAATTGCATAAAAACCACCAAACAAAAAGCCCAAACTCAAGGAGCCAGAGCTTGTAAAGTCTGCGGCGGATAAATTTATATACAATAAAGTTTTACAATAATTCCTTGTTTTTCAAGCGTTACAAGACTTTGAGCCTGGACTTTTATTTTATACTCAGCCACATGGAAGGGAAGTGATTGTTGTTCATTGAAAAATAAATGCTTTTTTATAATTTTGTTGCAAAAATTTCAACCTAATATAAACTGTTCCCAATATCGTTAATAGAGTATCATAATAAAGTACTATGACTGGTTTGAACTTTACATTATTACAAGAAAAAACACCGCAGTTGTATCAAATTGCAACTTTTGCGGAAGAATATGTATATTCGGACCCTCAATCATCAATAGCCAAAGCACGTTTATTTGCAGAACGAATTGCAACTATTCTTTATAAGGCATATCACATTGAAATGCCGCAAGCATCTTCTTTTGCAGATTTATTGCAAAATGAAGAATTTAAAAAGATGATACCTTCTGTCATCTTGTATAAGTTGAATTTTATCAGAAAAGTAGCAAACGGAATCGTTCATGGTGGTGATGCTAAATCTGCTCAGGCATTACAGCTTTTGCAAGAAATTTACGAAGTTTCAAAATGGTTTGCGGCTATTGCTCTAGGCGTAAAAGCGCAAGATTATCCTGATTTTATAGCTCCTAAGCCCAGAAGGCAAATTATCAATGAAGAAAAAATAGATGCTGCTAACCTTAAACTTCAAGAAACATTAGATGAACTTGAAAAAGTAAAGCTGGAATTAGCGGCAGTTAAAACGGCTAAAGAAAGTGACAAAATTGCCGTTGATGAATTAAAATATTCAGAAGAGCAGACACGCAAACATTTGATTGACGCAATGATCCGTGCTGCTCATTGGAATATATCAATGGATGGAAGCAACACTGATGAGGTCGGTCAAGAAGTCGAAGTAGACAATCAACCGACCCCAACAGGCAAAGGACGATGCGACTATGTTTTATGGGGAAAAGACGGATATCCATTAGCTGTGATAGAAGCAAAAAAAACTTCAAAAAATGCAGATAAAGGTAAAAAACAAGCTTCTTTGTATGCTGATGCTTTAGAAAAACAATATGGTAAGCGTCCGGTAATTTTTTATACGAACGGCTTTGAAACCAAG
This sequence comes from Azospirillum sp. CAG:239, assembly GCA_000436375.1. Classification (GTDB taxonomy): domain Bacteria; phylum Pseudomonadota; class Alphaproteobacteria; order RF32; family CAG-239; genus Scatacola_A; species Scatacola_A faecigallinarum. Next base: position 26,164 of record FR885450.1, read on the forward strand.
ATTTGGGATGATGCTAACAAATATCCACCAAGAACCGTTTGGGGAATTTATTCTCGCGATAGTTTGGAAAGATTAATTTATCAAAGGGACAAAGGCGATATTGCCACAGCCCAACCAGATCCAAATATTACAGGTCGAGATTATCAGATTAGAGCTATTAAAGCTGTTTGTGAAACTTTTAGCAAAAAGCAAAGAAAAGCATTAATTGTTCAGGCAACAGGAACCGGCAAAACACGAGTTTCTATTGCGTTAAGCAAATTATTGCAAGATACGGGATGGGCAAAGAGAATTTTATTCTTATGTGACAGAAACGCTTTGGTTAAGCAAGCCAGTCGTAATTTTAACACTCTTCTAAATTCTGTTCTGTCTTCGGTTTTAAAAGGTAGTAAAGACCAGTATGCAGATATTGTCTTTTCGACATATCCGACAATGATGAATCAATATGCAAAGTATAACGTTGGTTATTTTGACTTAATTATTGCAGATGAATCACACCGTAGTATTTATAACGTATATGCTGATATTTTTAAATATTTTGATTGCTTGCAAGTAGGACTGACAGCAACGCCGGTTGATTTTGTAAATCGCAATACGTTTCAGCTTTTTAATTGTGAAGAAGGAAAACCAACCTTTTATTATTCTTTGGAAGAGGCAATCGAACAGGGATATTTGGTGGATTATGTCGCTTATCGATATGATACACAGTTTTTGCGTAAAGGGATTCACTATAACCAACTAAATCCAGAACAAATAAAAGACTTGGAAGAAAGCGGTGATATTGATAAAGAATTGTCGGTTGAAGCCAGATCTATTGACACACAGGTAATGAATAGACCAACAACCAAGCTAATTGTTCAAAATCTTATGGAAAACGGCATTAAAGATGCTGATGGTCAGACCATCGGCAAGACCATTATTTTTGCCCGCAATCATGATCACGCGGCTTTTATACTTAGCATCATTGATGAGATGTATCCGCAATATGGCGGCAAGATAGCAGCCGTTATTGATATATATGATGGTCGAGCAGAAAGTTTAATTGATGATTTTTCAGATAAGGATAGTCCTCTTAAAATAGCCATTTCTGTTGATATGATGGACACCGGCATTGATGTGCCGGAAGTTGTAAATTTGGTATTTGCGAAGCCGGTAAAGTCTAAAGTTAAGTTTTGGCAGATGATTGGTCGCGGAACCAGATTATGCAAAGATTTGTTTGGCCGGGGAAAAGACAAACTATATTTTAAGATTTTTGATCATTGGCAGAATTTTGCTTATTTTGAGCAAGACGATAATAAAAAGAAGCAGATTAAAGCTCCTGAACAAAAGTCTTTAATGCAGAAGATTTTTGAAAATCGCATGGAAATATGCAAATTGGCACAATCTCAACAAAATTCTGATATTCAGCAACAGATGGTTGGCCAACTTTCAGATATGATTAACCAGTTGCCTGAAAATAGCATATCTGTAAAAGAAAAATGGAAAGAAAAGCGTTTTTTTGCTAAAAAAGAAAATCTGGATTTTACAAAAGCAGATACGGAAGTTCGCTTAAAGGCAGATTTAGCCAAATTGATGCAATGGATAGATATTCAAGGGCATGCACCAAGTTTTCGCTTTGATAATTTGGTTACGAGCATAGAGAAGAGTATATTACAAAAGAAACCTTGTGAAGATTTGCAGCAAAAAATAATAGAAAAGGTTGCTTTGTTGCCGATAAATTTATATAAGGTTGCAGCAAAACAAGAAACTATAAATAAGGTATTGTCGCCTGAGTTTTGGCAAAATGTAACCTTTGCGGGTTTGGAAGAAATACGTCAGGATTTGCGCGATTTGATGTATTTGGCAGAAGATGACGGAAATCAGGTTTTGCCACCGAGAATTTTGAATATTTCGGAAGATGAAGGTCAAATTGTATTTGAGCGGGTGAAAAAGCTCTATCCTAAGGGATTAGATGCATATAAACGTCAAATTACCGATATTTTGCAGAATATCATAGATACTGAGCCGGTTATTCAAAAAATAAAATCAGGTCAAGGTCTAACCGGTAAAGATTTTGAGCAAATCCTATCTTTGATTATGGTACAAAATCCGTCTTTAGATAAACAAACTTTGCAAGAGTTTTTCCCATCTACGGAAAAATTGGAACAAGTTTTAATGACCATTTCAGGCATGGATGAGGCTTATATCAAAGCCAAATTTGCTGATTTTGTGCAAAAATATCATTTAACCGCAAGACAAAACCAATTTTTATCAATGTTGCAAAACCAGATTATCGCTAATAATGGCATAAATTTTGCAAGATTATATCAAGCCCCGTTTACATCGCTGGATAAAGACAGCATCGACGGCGTGTTTAGCAGTGTCCAAGCAGATGAACTGTTTGAGATTTTGGATAATTTTAAGATTGAAGAGACAAGAGCCGAATAATGACTTATCAAGAGTTTAAGCAAAAAGTAGATGCATTGTGGGAAAAATTTTGGACAGGCGGTATTACAAACCCGTTGTCAGTAATTGAGCAAATTACTTATTTAATCTTTTTGAAAATGCTTGATGAGCAAGAAGATAAAAAGGCTCGTATTGCCAAATTGACACATAAACCCTACAAAACAAATTTTCCTAATTTCAAAATCAATCCTTTTGATAAAAATTCTCCCGAAATTAAAGGGGAAGACGTTCGTTGGCGTAATTTAAGACAAAAAAGCGGAGATGACTTATTAAATACTATGAGAGATAAAGTCTTTCCATTTTTGAAACAATGTGATTTTTCTAATACCAAAGCCGGAGCATATTTGAAAGATGCTTATTTATTGATTAACAAACCGTCTTTATTGAGTGCCGCTATCAATGATATTGACGATCTTCCTTTGGAACAAGATGATATTAAAGGCAATTTGTATGAATATCTGTTAAGCAAGCTTTCAACAGCCGGCATTAACGGACAATTCAGGACACCAAGACACATCATCAAGATGATTGTTGAATTGGTAGATCCTAAAAAAAATGAGCGTATCGCTGACCCTATGTGCGGCACCGCCGGTTTTTTGGTTGCGGCATTAAATCATATTTTGCAGAAAAACAGTTCCACTTCAGGGCAAATAACCGATGATTACTATGCCGGTGATTTGCTTTCTGATGCAGATCGTAAATTTATGCAAAAGGAAATGTTTTATGGTTTTGACTTTGATGCCAGCATGTTACGTGTTGCTTCAATGAATATGATGCTTCATGGTATAGAAAACCCAAATATTTTTTATCAAGATGCTTTTTCGCAAAACTTTTATGAACGTAATCCGAAACAAGCTAAATCTTATTTTGATGTGATATTAGCCAATCCGCCGTTTAAAGGCTCTTTGGATTATGATGACGTTTCGTCTGATTTGTTGAGCAAGGTCAGAACCAAAAAGACCGAAGTTTTGGCTATTCCATTCTTTTTAAGACTTTTAAAATCAGGTGGCAGAGCCGGCATTATTGTTCCGGCAGGTATTCTGTCCACAGAAAATAAGGCTTATAAACAAGCCCGTAAGCTGTTGGTTGAAGACAATCAGCTTGATGCGGTTATTACTATGCCTTCCGGTATGTTTAAGCCTTATGCCGGCGTGGCAACGGCGGTTTTGTTGTTTGCCAAAGGCGGAAATGCCGATAAAGTCTGGTTTTATGAAATGGAAAATTGCGGCTTCAGCCTTGATGACAAGCAAACACCGATAGATGATAATGATATTCCCGAGGTTATAGAGTTTTACAAAGATAAAAGAGAAAGCAAAAAGTCTTTTAACGTAAGCAAAGAAGAATTGGCTGCTCAAGATTATTCGTTATTGCCTTCTAAATATAAAGAAGTGGAATATAAGCCCCGTGTGTTTGAACATACCCCGCAAGAGTATGTACACATGATTATCGAATCAGAAAAGAAATCTTTAAAGATGTTAGAAAAACTGCAAAAAATGCTGGAGGTAAAACATGGTTAACCAATTACCTCAAGGCTGGAAAGAAGAAGAGTTAGGAAAACACGCCAATATAAAAAGAGGAAGCACTATAACTAAGAAACAAGTTGTACATGGTGATTACCCTGTA
>FR885451.1:0-697 GCA_000436375.1 Azospirillum sp. CAG:239
GTCATCCTCGGACAAGCGCAGCGCGTTCCGGGGATCTCTGGATTGTCGGGTCAAGCCCGACAATGACAAAAAGAAAAATAAGCACGAACATGACAGAGGAGAAGAAACAAACACGGCAATGACAATATTTTTTTCTCTTATGCTTGACTTGCAATATCGTTGCTTCTTTTTATTTCAAAACCGTTCCGCTCGGAAAACTGAAACCGCGCAGAAATTCGCCGATTTCCATCGGCTTCTTGCCCTGCCGCTGAATTTTGGCCGGCAGAATTATTCCCTTACCACAGGCAATTGCCAAAACACCGCCTGTCGCACTGTCTTCCAGCCAACCGGGCTCATTGCCGGCCGACATATCAAAATCAGCCTCCAAAATCTTGAAACGTTCACCGTTAAACTCAAAATAAGCCCCGGGAAACGGATTAAAGGCGCGAATTTTGCGGGCAACCGCATCAGCCGGTTCGCTAAAATCAATTTTCGCTTCGCTTTTCTCCAGCTTAGCGGCATAGGGCGTTGTCATTTCACCCTGCCTGCGCGGCGGATAAGCTGCAGGATTGCGCAGATATTCGACAATCATTTCGGCGCCGTGCCCGGCCAGCCGGTCGTGCAGCTCCCCGCCGGTAATGTTTGCCAACGGCACCGGACGTTTATCTTCCAACAAAATATTGCCGGTATCCAGCCCTTCATCCATCTGCATAATCGT
>FR885451.1:748-1216 GCA_000436375.1 Azospirillum sp. CAG:239
GCCGCTGACCTCATCGCCGGCCAAAATCGCCCGCTGTATCGGCGCAGCACCGCGCCAACGCGGCAGCATCGAGGCATGGACGTTGATACACCCCAACGGATAAGCTTCCAACACCTCTTTCGGCAAAATCAGGCCATAAGCGGCCACAACCGCCGCATCTGCGCCCAGAGCCCCAAACTTCTCCTGCTCTTCGGCATTACGCAAAGACTTCGGCGTCCGCACTTCTATACCATGCCGTTCGGCAAAAAGATGAACCGGCGTTTTGCTCTCTTTTTGACCGCGGCCGGCCTCTTTCGGCGCCCGTGTATAAACACAGACAACCTCATGTTCTTTGCTTAACGCTTCCAGAACCGGAACCGCAAAATCCGGCGTACCCATAAATACGATTTTCATCCTCTGCCCTCCTGTTTTAAACATATCCGGCATAGTAACGCAACCACCGCTTTTGGCAATAGTTTTCTGCAAATT
>FR885452.1:0-330 GCA_000436375.1 Azospirillum sp. CAG:239
TTCATTTGTACGAGTGTCGGTAATCCCCAGGTAAGGCCGGTCGTAGAATTAAGGCTGTCGCAGTATTCGATGGCTTCAGCCTGTGTGCCGGTGCGGGAAGTACGGGATAAAATCGTACCGTGCTGACCATTGGCTTCAACCTCAAATACCGTACCAATCGCGACGCCTTTGTCATTGGTATAAACGTCGCCAATCGCATAAGTCGTCGGAGTCGGATCGTTACCGGCACCACCGCTGCCGAATGACCGCACACAGAGCGCATGTTTGATATAGTTGGGAAACGTATTTGCACTACTCATATTACAACAAGAAGCGCTTCCGTTTATGGCC
>FR885452.1:392-5099 GCA_000436375.1 Azospirillum sp. CAG:239
TGGCCATCACTGGTTTTCCAAACACAAGAAAGATCTTCTTCATATGATGTTCCGCCTGATTGCTTTGCCGTTTCAATTTTTTTTGTATTCGGAATTTTCGCCAATTGGGCGTTTATTTTGTCAACATTGGCTTTAATTAAGCCCATATCTTCCATGCTGGCCAGACTCCAGCCGCTGGTGCCGTCCGTCGTATAACTGGCGCATTGGCTTGATGTTGAACCGGTAAATTGCGCAATGGACATCATCTTGCCGCTGAGGTCATAAACGATACCGACCGGAATACGGCCCGAAATCGGTTCTGCTGAAATTGCGTCAACATATACGAAATCGCCGATTTCCGCCAGTTTTTTACCGTTTTGGTCGGTATAGGCAGTACAAAAATACTTATCCGGGTCAAAGGGGCAGCGAAGTTTGGCCAGTTCGCCGCAGTCGGAAGCAACTTTGTCATAGCCGAGTTCTTCACAGGTCGGCGCCTTGACGCAGGTCGGCGTTGTTTCGGCCTGAGCCATGGCCCGGCCGGAAATCATCATCCCCAAAACCAGCAGGCTCGCGCCGATTTTCTTTTCTGGATTAAACATGGTTTTTCTCCTCAGTTCTCTGATTAATTTTCTGTTTGTTGACAGGTTGCCGGCTGCGGCAGCCAGTACCACAGCGCGCCGTCGCACCAGTAGTTTTCCGCGTCGGCCAGACCTGTGGCGCAGCCGATTGCGCAATATTTGCCGGAACAGTCTTCCAACGTGCAGATGGCACCTTCCGGACATTTGTCCAGCGTACATTTGTTGTCGCAGCATTCCTGACAGGTCTCAAACAGTTCAAGCATACCGCTCTGACAGCTGGGCGAACCGATTTCGGGTCCGCAGTTGCAAACCAGATATCCGCGGCATTCGGCAGGTTCCCGTTTATATTTCAGGGTTCCGCAGCTGTCGCAGGGCTCGCCGTCGACTTCGTAGCCTTTTTCGGTGGCTTCTTCATAGGTATAGTCGTAACCGCTGCAGGGGTTGCATATGCAGTTGCCGTAGGATCCGTCATGGGGGCAAAGCGCATCGGGGTCGAGAATTTCGCCTTTGCTGCAATTTGTAACATAACCCGCGTCGGCACATGCTTTGGGGCGGTTTTCGCGGCAGACGGCAAAATAGCTGCTGTCGTACGGGCAGAACTTGTCGGGATATCCGGGCGGCGTGCATGACGTCAGCGGATAGCCGATGGAAGCGCAGTCCGGCAGGGAAAATCCGTCATCGCTTTTGCTGAAGTCGGTATTGTCGCCGCATTCCCCGAAACCGATAAAACAAATGCTTGCGGTCTGATAAGAATTGTTTATGTCTGCAAAAAGAGGCGCAGGCGTTGTCATGGGTGTGGATAGTGTGTTGAAATGTGCATTAACGGGTTGAGAGAGCGTCATGCCCTTTTCCGCCGCCCGAACTGCCGCATCGGTTCGGACAAACATTCCGCCAATCAAAGCGGCAAATAAACAGAGACGACAATAAGACATGACACACCTCAAACAAGTTAACGAAAGACAGCGCCTGCAAGGGCAGAGGTGTGCAAAAACGTCGGCGATGACACAGCCTTGTCAGGCTGCCAAATCGCAGTTCACATCACACCTATCAGTATTTATGATAATCTCTTTAAGAACAAAAGTCAACTATTCTTGACACGTAATTTATTTTTGTCTCAAGTATTATTGTTGGTAGGTTTTGACGGCTTCGTCGCGCTCAAACAGATAAAGCAAAATCCGCAGGGCTTCGCCGCGCGGCGTCGACAGCTTTTCATCCTGCGCCACAATCATCTGAGCGTCTTTGTTGGCGGTATAAAGCAAATGTTTGTGTTCATTCATGTCGGCAATGCGAAATTCGCAGAAACCCGACTGCCTGGTGCCGAGAATTTCGCCGCCGCCGCGCAGTTCCAGATCTTTTTCGGCAATCAGAAAACCGTCTTCGGTTTCGCGCATGATGTTCAGCCTTTCCCGGGAAGTTTCGCTCAGCGGGTAGGCGTAAAGCAAAATGCAGGTCGAGGCCTGAAAGCCGCGTTTGATGCGGCCCCGCAGCTGGTGCAGCTGTGCCAGTCCGAAACGCTCGGCGTGTTCAATAACCATAACCGTGGCTTCGGGGACATTGACGCCGACTTCAATAACCGTCGTTGCAACCAGAACCTTGAGTTCGCCGGCCTTAAAACGCTCCATGACCGCGTCTTTTTCCTTTTCTTTCATTTTGCCGTGCACCAGTCCGACTTCGCCGCCGAAAATTTTTCGCAGCGTGTCAAAACGCTCGACGGCGGCGGCCAGATCAACTTTTTCCGATTCTTCCACCAGCGGACAGACCCAATAGGCACGGCAGCCCTGTTCGATTTTACGCTTGAGCGCCGCGGCGACGTCCTGCAGTTTGGAAATCGGCAGTACCCGGGTATCTACCGGTTTGCGGCCTTTGGGTGGCTGGTCGATTTTGGAATATTCCATATCGCCGTAAGCGGTCAGCACCAGTGTCCGCGGAATCGGCGTCGCCGTCATGACCAGAATGTCGGGTTTGTTGCCCTTGTCCGAAAGCGCCAGACGCTGATGGACGCCGAAACGGTGCTGTTCGTCGACGACGACGCAGGCCAGGTCTTTAAAAGTAACAGCCTCCACGAACAGCGCGTGCGTACCGATAAGAATGTCAATTTTTCCGGCTTCAAGGTCTTCCAGAATTCTGGCGCGCGCTTTGCCTTTAATCCGCCCGGTCAGCAGCTCGGCGCGGATGCCGATTTCTTCACAAAGCGGCTGCATGGTTTCCAGATGCTGTTTGGCCAGAATTTCGGTCGGCGCCATAATCGCGGCCTGCGTGCCGCATTCAACCGCATTCAGCATGGACATCAGCGCCACGATGGTTTTGCCGCTGCCGACGTCGCCTTGCAAAAGCCTGAGCATGCGGTAGGGCGAAGCCTGGTCGGCAAAGATTTCCTTTAAAACCTTTTCCTGAGATTCTGTCAGTTCAAACGGCAGCTTTTCGAGAATTTTTTTACGCAGAAGCCCGTTGCCCCTGATTTCGCGTCCCTGCTGTTTTTTGACTTTTTCGCGAACCAGTGCCAGAGCCAGCTGGTTGGCCAGCATTTCGTCATAGGCCAGCCGCCGGCGCGCCGGCGCCGAAGGCAGAATGTCCGCATCCGATTGGGGATTGTGTACGGCGGCCAGCGCTTCGTTGAAAGCGGGCAGGCCTTCGGCCTGCCGGTAATGTTCGTCCAGCCATTCCGGCATTTTCGGAACCCGGGCCAGCGCCTGGCGGATATATTTGTTTATCATTTTGTTGGTAATGCCGCCGGTCAGCGGATAAACGGCTTCGACGGTCTTAATCCGGTCCATCTCTTCCGGACGCCCGACATAGTCCGGGTGGCTCATCTGCAAACTGCCGTTAAAGCTTTCCAGCTTGCCGCTGATGACCCGTTCGCTGCCTTCGGGCAGATTGCGTTTCAGCGTTTCCGGATAAGCGTGAAAAAAGCTTAGGGTAATCTCTTCGCTGCCGTCGGTGCAGACGATTTTGTAGGGAAGTTTTTTGAGCTTGGGTTCAATATGCTCCAGCACTCTGATTTTTACCGTAACAATGGAACCGATGCGGGCGTTCGCAAGTCTGGGCGAATAGCGCCGGTCGATAATCGAGGAGGGCAGATGCCACAACAGGTCGACGATTTTGTCGCCGGTCAGGTTGCGCACCAGTTTGGCGGTTTTTTCGCCGATGCCGTTCAGATTTTCGATTCCCGCAAACAGCGGATATAAAAGCGGCGGCCGCATGGTTTCTTAATTATTCCTCAAGAAAAAGGTTGCTATAATGCGCATATTGTATATATTTTATTTCAAATAGTAAATGATAAGATTGCCAAATGCACGCAGACATTGAACAACTTGCGGATTATACGTTTTCTGCGGTAGCCGAGGGGTATGACGCCTTTCTGCTCCGCGATTTGCTGCGCTCGTCCAAACAGGATATTCTCTACATTGTCAGCGACGGCCTCAGTCTGGAGCGTACGGCCGAGCTTTTGAAAAACGTGGCGCCTGATGTTGAGGTTCTTAAGTTTCCGGCCTGGGACACGGTCCCCTACGACCGCGTTTCGCCAAATGCCGGCATCGTCGCCGAGCGGGTGGCGGCTCTCGGCGCTCTGACCCTAAATCCGAACCCGAAGAAAAAACGGATTGTGGTTGCCAGTATCGGCGCCGTCGTCCAGAAACTCCCGCCGTCCAAAATTTTTCGTAATTCCATGCGCGAGATCAGGGTTGGCGGCAAGCTCGACTTCAACGATTTTGTACACTATGCCGTCGTCAACGGCTACAACCGGGTCGAACAGGTTATGGAACCCGGCGAATATGCCGTCCGCGGCGACATCCTCGACATCTTTCCGGTCGGCACGCCCGAGCCTCTGCGTATAGACCTTTTTGACGACGAAGTGGAAAAGATCCGCACTTTTGACGCGTTCAGCCAGCGCACGACCGGCGAACTGAAAAGTTATGGTTTTCAGGTGGTCGGCGAGGTGGTGCTCGATAACAATACCGTCAAGAATTTTCGCGCCGCTTATCGCGAGGCTTTCGGTGCCGCAGCGCAAAGCGACGAGCTTTATGAGGCGATTTCTGCCTCGCGCAAATATATGGGCATGGAAAACTGGCTGCCGTTTTTCTATGAGGAGCCGCTGCCGAGCCTGTTTGATTATCTGCCGGCTGCTCATGTCGTGCTTGACCGCAGCGTCGAC
>FR885452.1:5145-8721 GCA_000436375.1 Azospirillum sp. CAG:239
CTCTGCTGGCCAAGGAAGACGGCATAATGGACTATTATCTGGCCAGGCAGGAGGCGCTGGGCATAAAGTCGGCCAGCGAAGTCGACACTTATCGCCCGGTCAAGCCGGAGCTGATGTTTCTGACCGCGCGCGAATTTTCGGCTAAGGTTAAGGCCCGCCGGGCACTCCGGTTTACGTCCATGAGTTTTCCCGGAGGCGAAGGGGTTATAAACGCCGGCGTCATTCCCGGCCGCAGTTTTTCGCATGCCAAAAACGTCAATGCCGCGCAGGTTTATGCCGAACTTAAGGATTATTTGTCCGAAAATGCCAAATTGGCGCGCATCGTCTGTTGCTATTCCGCCGGTTCGCGCGAACGCCTGTTTACGCTGATGAGCGAATACGGTATTAAGGATATGGGCTTTGCCGATGATTGGGACGATGCCCTGAAAAAAGCCGTTCACAAGAAAATCGCCCTGCTGGTCATGAACCTGCCGCACGGCTTCCGCGGCGACGGCCTGTGCCTAGTTTCGGAGCAGGATATTCTCGGCGAGCGGCAGAACCGCAAAAGTGCCAAAAAAGTTACTTCCAAAGACTTTATTGCCGATGTTTCGTCCCTGTCGGTCGGCGAACTGGTTGTGCACATCGAACACGGTATCGGCAGGTTTCTGGGGCTGGAGAACATTACCGCAGGCGGCGCGCCGCACGATTGCCTGAAAATTTTGTATGCCGGCGATGCCAAACTGTTCGTGCCGGTTGAGAATATCGACGTCATTTCGCGCTACGGTATGGAAGACGACAACATTCAGCTCGATACGCTGGGCGGGCTGGCATGGCAGGCCAAAAAGGCCAAGGTTAAGGAGAAAATCCGCGACATTGCCGAAAAGCTGATTAAAATCGCCGCCGAACGCCACTTGAAAGTAGCCGACAGCTTTGTGCCGCCGCAGGGTTTGTACGACGAGTTCTGCGCCCGTTTCCCTTTCAATGAAACCGACGATCAGTTAAATGCGATTACCGACGTTTTAAAAGACCTGAATCAGGGTTCGCCGATGGACCGGCTGGTTTGCGGCGACGTCGGCTTCGGCAAGACCGAGGTTGCTTTGCGCGCGGCTTTTGCCGTGGCAATGTCCGGCGCTCAGGTGGCGCTGATTGTGCCGACCACATTGCTCGCGCGTCAGCATTATTACAATTTCAAAAAACGCATGGAAGGTTTTCCGGTACGGGTCAGAATGCTTTCCCGCCTGGTTACGCCCAAAGAGGCCGCCGAAACCAAAAAGGGATTGGAAGACGGTTCCGTGGAAATAGTCATCGGCACCCATGCGCTGCTGTCCAAAGACATTAAGTTCTGCAATCTCGGTTTGCTGATTATCGACGAAGAACAGCATTTCGGCGTTGCGCATAAGGAAAAGCTCAAGGCATTGAAGTCGAATGTTCATGTCCTGACGCTGACCGCCACGCCGATACCGCGCACGCTGCAAATGTCGCTGACCGGGGTCAAGCAGCTGAGTATTATCGCTACGCCGCCGGTTGACCGTCTGGCGGCCCGAACCTTTGTCATGCCGTTTGACAAGGTAATGATAAAAGAGGCCATTTACCGCGAAAAATTCCGCAACGGCCAGGTCTTTTTCGTCTGTCCGCGCGTTTCCGACATTTTCGGCATGGAAAAGGAACTGCGCGCGCTGGTGCCGGACATCAGGATTCTGGTCGCACACGGGCAAATGCCGGTCAAACAGCTGGAAGACGTGATGAACGACTTTGCCGATGGCAAAGCCGATATGCTGCTTTCAACCACGATTATCGAATCCGGTATCGATATGCCGACGGTCAATACCATGATAGTCCACCGTTCCGACATGTTCGGACTGGCACAGCTGTATCAGCTCAAGGGACGGGTAGGGCGCTCGAAAGTCCGCGGTTATTGCTATTTTACGGTGCCGAAGCAAAAGGAACTTAAGCCGGTAGCCGAGCGTCGGCTGAACATTCTGCAGGCGCTGGATACGCTGGGCGCCGGTTTTTCGCTGGCCAGCCACGATATGGATATCCGGGGTTCCGGAAATATCCTCGGCGAAGAACAGTCCGGACATATCAAAGACGTCGGCATCGCGTTGTATCAGCATATGCTGGAAGAGGAAATTATGCGGCAGAAGAGCGGTGAACGGCAGCGCCGGGAAGACGAACCGGCCGATTGGGCACCGCAGATTACTACCGGTATTCCGATTATGATTCCCGAAACCTATGTCCGCGATTTGGGCGTGCGGCTGGGATTGTATAAACGTATCGGCGAAATCAGGGACAAAGCCGGCATTTTGGACATGCGCGAAGAGCTGACCGACCGTTTCGGCAAACTTCCCGAAGAAGTGGACAACCTGCTCAAAACCGTTGAGATCAAACAGCTTTGCCGTGAAGCAAATGTCGAAAAAATCGACGCCGGCGCCAAGGGTATTCTGATAACTTTCCATAACAACGTTTTCAAAGCGCCGGATAAACTGATTAACTGGGTTTCCAGACAGTTTGGCGTCATCAAAATCCGTCCGGATCAGAAGCTGTTTGTCGAACGCGATTTGCAAAGTTATGCCGTCAGGGTCGAAACGATTAAAACCTATGTCGGCAAACTGGTCGAGATGGTCAAAGGAGATTAGATGAGCGAAAACAGCTGCAGTCTCGATTTTTATAATATGCTGGTTCATATTGTTTTCAAAAACCGGGTTTCCGAAGAAAATGTCGCCGTCAAGAACGCCTGGGAAAAAAACGGCACGCTGTTTTTCGACCTGTATTTTTACCGCGCGAAAAGGGGCAAACTGTTAGACGCTGCGCTGGTACGCGATTTGTATGATCTCAATACCGAAAAATATTATTACTCCGCACAAAATTTCTATCAGGATTTTCTGCAGTCGCGGCGTCTTGCCGCCGAACAGGCCGAGGAGATAAAAAAGCCGGTGCCGGTCGTTATTGACGTCAAACAGCTTGAAGCGGTTCGCGATGACTTGATAATTCTGATTTTTCTGGCCAAATGCAACGCGAATTTTACCGACATAAAAACCCGAGCCATTCGCGAATATATTACCCGTGTCCGTCCTCAGTCTCAGGCTTTGAGCGAGCAGTACGTAAACTCGTATCTCAAAAGCCTGAATCCCGATGAAGAGGATTTTTACCGTTCGTTGAACAATCTGAAGGCCAAAACCCCGGAAGAGGCCGCCGCATTGGCTGTTGACGCTTTCAAGGTCAGCGCGGCCGATGGCGCAGTCCTGTATAACGAAAGGCTTTATCTGGCCGAATTGCTGCAAACGCTGCGCGAATACGGTTTGGAACCTGACGTCGGTTTCTGATTGAATTAGCAAAAGCTTATAATTTTCCGGGCTTTGTTTTGCGGAGGTTTACGCCGGGTTTTTTATAAAAAAGTTGCTTTTATGCCGTTTTGAGCTTATACTTATATTGGTGTATGAAACAGATAGGTGTGGTGTGTGTGTATGTGTGTGAACAGAAGCACTTTCTGTTAAGCCGAAGCATCTGCCGCAAGGCAGATGCTTTTAAACTGTTTCTTTTCTGTCATATTTGGGTTTCTTTTTCCTTATAGTCATGTTCGGACTCTTTTTTTACTAC
>FR885453.1 GCA_000436375.1 Azospirillum sp. CAG:239
CGAACATGACGGTAAGGAAAAAGGCCGAACATGACAGAGAAAAAAAAGCCCCTCAACCGAGGGGCTTTACATAACATAAGCGCCGACTAAAAATTTTCCCGGGCATAGACGTCTTTGACAGCCCAGAAACCGTTTTTGTTGCTTAGGACATAAATAATATTGCCTTCGCAAAGGCCAAACCACATGCCGTTGCAGCTGCCTTGCGTATAAACTTCAATCATGTTGGCGTCAACCGGCTTAATTTTGACGATTTTAAAACGCATCTCGGTCGGGCGCTGCAGACTTTCATCGTCCATGAAAACGAACTTCGGCATTTTTTTCTTGTCGCATTCGCTTCCTTTTGGATCCAGCGTACATTTGGCGTAAAGGTCTATGGCACAGACCACGTCGCTGCCTTTGTCGCAGCCGGCCTGGCTTTCGCCGAATTTGTAAGTGTAGGTTTCCTCTTCAAATTTAATGTCAAAGTTTGGACGTACGACAACCTGTTCGCCTTCTTCCAAAACTTCTTCCAACGGAAGATTTTCAGGATTCTGCTCTTCCTGTTTGTCCGAGCATGCGCCCGCAAAAACCAGCAGTCCAAATGCCAGCCAGAGTTTTTTCATTTCGTTTCTCCTCGGATGTTAGAAAGTATAGCGGATACCGGCCGAATATTCCATCATGTGGTCGAAGTCTTCAACCTGGTTAAGGTTGACATAACGTGCCAACAGACGCAGGCCCCAGTGCTGGTCGATGTTGAGCATGGCGCCGAGACCGGCTCTCCAGCCGATGCCGTGGTCGCGCTGTTTCTTGGCGAAAGAAAAGTCTTTGCGGAAAGTGTATTCGCCGACGCCGACCGTGCCGAGGAGCGTAAAAGTGCCATAGCAGCCAAACGGCAGATAACCGTACAAATCAAGACCGTATGCCTGAAAGGAGGTTTTGCTCTTGTCCGTTTCATGTCTGATTTTGTGGCTGTCGGACAGCTGATAAAACACTTCCGTGCCGAAGAAACGGTTGTACATCGTGCCGACGTTAACCGAACCGGAATTGTAATGCGGACGTTCAAATCTGGCATTGGCGTCGGAATAGGTGTAATCCATGCCGACGTAGGGCAGATAGGCGCCGTCTTGCGCGGCCTGAGCCGAAGATGCCAAGACTGAGCCTGAAACCAAAGCTGCGGCAATAATCTTTTTCATTTCAAAATCCTCGTCAGTTTCTTAAAAAAGTGTTAAACTTTTCTCTAATATAATGAAGTTTTAATAAAAATAAAGTATTAAATGCGTGTATCTGCGATAATTCTGTTGAGGCGAAACCTGTTTGGTGGTATAACTGAAAAGATAACAAGGAGGCGGACATGAAACATTTTGGCAGCGAAAAAGGCGCGACCATGGTTGAGATTATCATGATTCTCGGCATCCTCGGCGCATTGTCCGTCAGTATAGCCACGCTGGTCAACTCAATGTATGACCGTTATCGCGTCAGCCGCGTCTGCGGTCAGATTGAAGAGTTCAAAAAACTCATTAACAACCGCTATATCGCCGACGGGCGTTACAGCAATGTTTCCGTTGCAACCGTCATTGAGGAGGGGATTGCGCCCAAGGACATGGTCAGCGGCAAAAAGCTGTATCATTCCTATAACGGCGAAGTGACCGTCAAAGGTGCTGCCGACAGTTATGAGATAACTTTTGCCGATTTGCCGCAGAAGGTTTGTGTCGAACTGGGAATTTTGAACTGGACGGTGGACAATTCGTCCGATTTGGTCAGCATGAATATTAACGGCAAAAGTTTCAAATGGCCCTGGGTGGCCGGAAGCGGCAATAAACTGCCGGCGCAGATGTCCGATGTGGCCGCCGCCTGCAAGGACGGTGACGAGAATGTGGTTAAATGGAACTTTCAGTAACGGAGAACAACAGTGATTAAAGTCAACGACATTAACAAAGCCGGAGATTTGGGCGCTTCGTCCAAGGCCAAAAAGGCCTCGGGCGGCGACAGCTTTTCCCTTTACCTGAAAGAAACGATGAAACCGTCTTCTTCCCCGGTCGGCGGCTCTGCCGGCATATCCGTTTCCGACGCTATTTTTGCCGCGCAAATGGTCAGCGGCGAAGAAGAGCGCGAAAAACGCAGGCAAATGCTTCGCCGCGGCGATACTCTGCTTGAAAAGCTGGAAGAAATCCGCGACGGTCTGCTGCTGGGATACATTTCCAAAGACAAGCTGATTGAAATTTCGCGTTACGTGAAGGAAACGAAAATCAACACTGCGGACGAAAAACTGGCCGAGCTTATCGGCGAGATTGAACTGCGGGTGGAGGTCGAGCTGGCAAAACTGATGAAATAACTGTGATTTTCTTGTTTTTTTGCTTGCAGTTAGCGATTGAAGTCTGTATTTTGCTTGCTATATAAGAACCTCGCTGAAAAACGAACACTAATAATCCAAAGGAGACCGAACATGGATAGCGAAATCATTCTTCCTCCCGACTACAAACCCTCGGCTGACGAAGAGTATATGAACGAATATCAGGTTGAATATTTTCGTCAGAAGCTTCTCAGCTGGAAAAAATCTCTTTTGGAACAGTCCAAGGATACGCTGGAAGATCTGCGTCAGGGCGGCTTGAACCAGCCGGACCAGCTTGACCGCGCTTCGCTGGAAGCTGACAAAGCGCTGGATTTGCGTACCAAAGACCGCGCCCGCAAGCTTATTTCCAAGATCAACGAAGCCCTGAAGCGCATTGAAGACGGCGTTTACGGCTATTGCGAAGAAACCGGCGAGCCGATTGGCATTGAGCGTCTTGAAGCGCGTCCGGTCGCAACCCTGTCGATTGAGGCTCAGGAACGCCACGAAAGAATGGAAAAAACTTACGACGACGAAGCATAGGTCATGACGTCGGAACCGCAAGTTAAGGATTTTATTCTGGCCTCAGGCTCGCCGCAGCGTCGCGCGCTTTTGGCTCAGATGGGTTTCCTGCCCAAACGGATTAGTCCTGCCGACATTGACGAAAGCGAGAAAAAATACGAAACCGCAACCGCTTACGTCAAGCGTATGGCTCTTGAAAAAGCCCGTCGTATCGCCGGGCTTTTTCCGAATGAAAATATTCTGGCCTGCGATACGGTGGTTGTCGTCGGTGCTTCTGTTTTGCATAAGGCGCAAAACGAAACGGAACAGACGGCCGTCATGGAGCGGCTTTCCGGAAAAGCGCACCGGGTTGTCAGTTCCGTCTGCGTCATTGCCCGTGACGGACGAACCGCGCAGCGAACGGTTTCCACCCGTATCCTGATGAAAAAACTGACCCCGGAGGAAATCCGCGCATACGTTGCCACGCATAATTGGGAAGGCGCCTGCGGCTATAAAATCGAAGACATGGAAGCCTATGTCAGAAAAATAGTCGGTTCTTATTCCGGCGTCATCGGCTTGCCCCTTTACGAAACCAGAAATTTGCTGAATGGGATAGGTGTGAAATGAAAACAGACGTAATCGTTTATGAAAAGAAAAATGCTTTGACCCGGATTGCCATGCTTGGTGCCGGAGAACCGCAGGAGTTTGAGTTTGTTAAGGAAAATCAGGCTGCCGAAGGCAATATCTATCTGGGCAGAATTACGCGCAAGCTTGATTTGGCTCACGACAAAATCGGCTTTTTCGTTGACATTGACGGCGGCCGCGAAGCTTTTCTGAACGCGGAAGAAACCGGCCTTAACGAAATTTCGCTGAGCGAAGGCCAGAGCCTGGTTGTTCAGGTTGCGCAGGAGCAGCGAGCCGAAAAAGGCGCCAAGGTCGTACGTTCGATTCAAATTGTCGGATCGCATCTGGTTTATTGTCCTTACCGGCTGCATGTGGAAGCTTCGCCGCGTATTGAAGACAAGGAAAAACTTGCCGAATACAAGGAAAAGGTTCTTGAGAACACGACCGGCCAGGAAGGCTGGATTTTGCGCACTTCGTCCGTTGATGTTCCCTTTGATGTTATTGCCGCCGAAATGCTTGAACTGCGCGGAATTTACGAAAATGTGCGGATTAAGGCGCGCAATGCCAAAGCGCCCGCGCTCCTCTATGCCAAAGCCGATCCTCTGATTGAGCATATCACGCGTTCCCGGCCGGCGCTGACAAAAGTTGTCGTCAATTCGCACAATGTCGAAAATGCGCTGAAAGAAAAGTTCAACGGCGAGTTTACCGTTGAATATATGGCAGAACCCTTTGCCGAATATGGTTTGGAAGACGCTCTTTCCGACGCTTTGCAAAAAACGGTCTCCCTCAGAAGCGGCGGCCGGATTCATATTGAAGAAACCAAAGCCTGTGTTGCCATTGATGTGGACAGCGGCGATGACAAATCCAACGGTTCGATTACCCGGCTTAATTCGGAAGCGGCCGCCGAAATTGCCCGCCAGATTCGGTTGCGCAATTTGTCCGGAAAAATTGTTATTGATTTTGCCGGCTCATCGGAATACAAGTTTTTGAAACCGGTTATTGAGGAATTGGAAAACGCGCTGGCCGATGATCCGTATCATGCGCGCGTCCTGGGTTTAAGCCGTGGCGGAAATGTCGAAATCCAGCGTGTACGCCGTCGGCCGACCCTTTCGGATATTCTGACCGTTGAGTGCGAAACCTGTCTGGGAATAGGGAGAGTGGCAAGATGAGCGAAGTCGTCAAAACTTATCGCTGTCCCATTTGCAAGAAAATTGCTCCTGCAGGAAAATATAAACCGTTTTGTTCCAAGCGTTGTGCTGATATTGATTTGGGCAATTGGTTCAACGAGAGTTATCGTATTCCGGTGCAGGAAATGGACGAAGAAGATTACGAAGAACTGGAAAAAGAGCTGGAAAAACAGCATCAGGACGAATAAAAAAGGAGCCGGTTTTCGGCTCCTTAAGTTAATGGGATAAAATTTTATTTTTGGTATTGTTTAATTATGTCGATGATCTCCTGATTATTGCTTATCACGGCAATATCAAGCAGTGTTTTTTCTTTAATTTTATACGAAACATCGGTTCCGTATTCTAAAAAAAGTTTTACGATATCCGGACGCTTCTCGAAAATGGCGTAATGTATCGGCAGAAAACCGCGAGTGCTTTTGGCATTTACGTCAGCTCCGTTGTCAAGCATAAATTTTATGGTTTCATAATTGATATGCGAATATGAAACGGCCACAAACAGAGGAGATACCTGCATGAGTGTCTGATTAATGTCAAATCCCTGATTTAAGATTTCTTGCATTTGGGAAATGTCGTTTCTTTCGGAGGCATTGACAAAACCTTCCCAATTTTTATACATAGAATAAAATATGTATAGGCCAATAGCTGTAATCAGCAACAGGGAGGCAAGAGAAATTCCCAGATATTTGAAAAGTTTTTTCATGACTGTATCCTCATTAAAAATAAGATAACCAAGTTTACCTCCCTAACCATAAAATTTGGTTAATATTTTTACCAAAATTCCGCCGCCGCAACACCTCGGCCAAAGGTAAATATCTTCTGAAACGGTTTTAACAGAATATCGGTTTCCGGCTTGTGGTGTTTGGCAAACAGTGCCGCATATTTTTTTGTTCTGAATAAGCCCTGTTTTTGTTTTAATTTTTGTGAGCTCTGTTCCAAATTGATTTCTTTACGGATTATGTTTTC
>FR885454.1 GCA_000436375.1 Azospirillum sp. CAG:239
CACATGTCCATTCCGCATCCTCAGCGGCCGGTTCTGCGCTTTCCGCAGGCGCATTTTCCGTTTCCGCCGCTGTCGTTTCTTCAGCCGGAACTTCTTCCCATGTCCATTCAGCTTCCTCGGCGGCCGGCTCTGCGCTTTCCGCAGCCGCATTTCCTGTTTCCGCCGCTGTCGTTTCTTCGGCCGGAACTTCTTCCCAGATCCATTCAGCATCCTCGGCAACCGGCTCTGCGTTTTCCGCAGGCGATTCTGCCGGCGTTTCTGTATTGGGGAACTCTGTCGGCGTCTCGGAAAGCGGCATATCTGCGTCAATGTCAGGCAAACCGATGTTTTCGTTTTCCTCGTCTTTTTTGAATAATGAAGAAGCCAGCGACGACAGCCCGTCTTTTATCCCGTCTTTAAGTTTAGCTGCGGCCTGTACGCCATCGTCGAACAAAGAGAAGTCCAACCCGTTGGTTTCAGTACCAGAGTCTTTGTTTTTATTTTTTTTCTTCTTCTTTTTTTTCTTTTTTTTCGGAAGTTCTTCTTCATCTTCCGCGGCATTGTTCTCGTCCGAAAAAAGCTCGTTTAACTCGTCGTTTTCTGTACCCGGATTGACTTCGGGAATCTGAAAGTCTTCCTGTTCCGCCGGACTGACCGGAATTGGCCGCGGAGCTTTGTCCTTTTCCGGTTGGATATATACCGGTTGTACCGCAACTTTCGGAGCATTTTTTGTTTGCTGTTCAAAGAACTTTTGATTCTCTTTCTGCATCCGCTCCATGGCTTCGACAATTGTTTGCGTCGAAAGCTGCTGACTTTCTTTCAGTGCCACTGAAATGATCGCCGAAAGCTCTTTGGTTTGGGTTTCGGACATTTCTCGAAACAGTTCGGACTGTGCTTTGACAATGCCTTTGACGATGTCCTCCATCGGCGGCATCGGTGTTGCATTAATCTGAATGTTGTTTGCATTGGTGTTGCTGCTGTTGCTGGCTGCCATGGTATTATGCTGCATAATCATCTGCGCCATACGATCCTGCGATTCCCTTATGGCGTCCAGAATTTCCCTGCTGCCGTCCGGTGAAGAGAACGAGGTTTCTTTGCCTGAGCCAAGCGATTTTACCGGCATGTTCTTTATGGCTGCCGCATTTTCCGCCAATGCCTGCGCCATTTTTTCCTGTGTCGCAATCAGAGCCGACGTCAGTTCGCTGTTGCTGCTCTTTTCAGCAAAGATTTTGGCCATTTTCTCCTGCGAGGCAATTACGGCGGCCGCCAGTTGTTTGTTTCCGGTCTGGCTTCGTTCTTCGCTGAATTTCAGTGCCTGAGAAAATGCTGCGGCAATCTCTTTGGCAAAAGATGCGTCGGCAACGATTTTCGCCGGTCCGGCATAAGTGGGTGCCGCAGGTTGCGGTGCAGCTGCTGCCGGTTGCGGCTGTGCCTGAGGAATGCTGTTTTGCAACTTGGCGTTTGCCTGAATTTGCGCTTCGGCGAGTGCAGTTGCCAAAATTTTGGCTCTGGATATTTCGTCATTAAGCTCGGGTGTGGCCGAGGCGGTTTGAAACTCACCCGAATGGTCGCGTGCAACGCCGGCGCTTTGCTCAAGTTCGTCGACATATTCCTGTAAAACCGAACCGCCCGGCAGAGAACCGAACATGCCCCTGATTTCCGGAGGCTGTTCCAAAATCATTTTGTTAAAAGCCTCTTTTCTTTCGGTGCTGAAAATATGCAACTGGCGGAAAATATTTAAAAAGCGCTGAGCTATGATGATGGGGTCTTCCCCGTCGCCATGATTTTTCTTATACAGCTTGCGGCTGTCCGCGCCTTTTGAATAAGTGTCAACCACCTGTTTTGTCCGACTCTTGCTAACTTTTATTTAAAATTCATCCATATTACCGATTTTAGGCTCTATGTCGTAAATTTCAGGTTAACAAAAGCGGCGGGAATAAAAAAAACTCCGCCGGTCAGGCGGAGTTTGAAACTAAAGCTCAATGGCGACAACTTTATGAATTTTGCTCAAATCGTCGTTGCCGATTTCTATTCTTTCGTCCGGGTTCCAGCGCAGACCGTAAAGCTGTCCGTTTTCGTCTTCGCGGATGCTCAGTATTTTAGCTTCTTTTTCATCGACGAAATACAGGGCGATGTCGCCGACGCTGACAACGTCCTGCGGGTCGACAAACAATATCGAGCGGGTCGGTAACAGCGTTCCCAGACGCCTGGTGCAAAGATTGACGGCATAAGCATCTTTCTTGCTGAAAAGTTTAACCGGACGCTGAACTTTCTTGGTTTCTTCGTCAAAGTCGATAATCACGTTGCCGTCTTTGCCTGCCGTTCCGTAAACGGAAATCTTGATGTTGTCCTGACTGTTGTTGACGGCGTTGGTAAAGGCGGAAATGGCGCCGCGCGGGGTAGACAGCAATTTGTATTTGGCATCGTTGCGCTGAATAATTTCTTCAAGCATGCCTTTGTCTTCCAGACTCTTGATTTCTTCTTTCAGCTCCTCGGCAGTCATCTCCAGCGCTTTGGCAATGTTTTTAAATTCCTTGTCTGAAACTTCCCTCTGTCCCATTTCGATACGATGATAAACGGAAAGGGTCATATCGGCGCTCTCGGCAACCTCGATCAGGGTCAGGTTTTTTTCGTTTCTGATTTGGCGCAGACCGGCACCCAGCGTTTTCAGGCCGCTTTTCTCGTTAATCTTGTTTCTTCTTTCCTGTTCGCGGCGCCACGACTGGACGATTTCCTGCTGCGAATTTTGTTCGTTGACAAACAGTTCCTGCAGCGGGCAGTCCAGAAATTCGGCAACGCGCACCAGCTGTTCCTGATCGACGCGACGATAGCCTTTTTCGATTTTGGAGATGGCAGAAAGGCTGACTCCCAGATGATCCGCCAGTTCCTGCATGGAACGGCCGCGCAGTCTTCTAAACATTCTTATTTGGTTCGGGAAAATAATTTCTTCCATAGTATGTTTATCCTTTTGCTGTAAAGAACAAGATTTAATGTTAAGCAAATAATAAATACAAGCGGCTTATTAATCAAGAAAATAGTACAAAAAAAGACAATTTGTGTACAAATATGCACAAAAGAAACCCGGTTTTTCGGATTCCTTTTGTGTTGGATGTCAGCGTTTGTTTCCAGAAATTACTTGGAAAATTCTTTCATCGAATTCGGCTGTCCGTAAACGGCTATCTGCTCGGCCATCAGGTCGAGGTCGTCCTGCTCGAACATGATTTTGTCCTGCGGAATTGACGCGGACAGGTGGCCGTTGGAGTCCATCGGCTTGCTGTCATATTTTGTATAATAATCGGCAAACGCATATTTGTTTTTGACTGTCGCCGTGTCTATTTTTCCGTCCGTATAGGTATAAGTTGAGCGCTTGTTGATAATGCCGTCGGAACTGTATTTGACGGCAGAACCGCTTTTGCTGATTCTTTCAACCGATGTCATTATCCGGCCATTGCTGATATTCATGCTGAAATTGGTCGTCGTGCCGTCGGCGTTGGTCTGTTTAATTGTGAAAGAACCGTCGTCGCCCCTGACAATTTCGCGAGCCGCAAAGGAAGTGTCCATATCGGCCAGTTCCGAGTTGGGCATTCTTTCTTTCAGAGCCTGTTGCAAAATAGCCGTGTTGACCATGTCCTGTCCCAAAGTAGAGTTCTGTTGGAGGGTGTTGACGGCAACCATGTTCAGCGAACCGTCGCGATTGGTCATGTTGCGGCAGGCTGCGGAGTCGATTTTAATCGTTTGCTGCAGAAGCTTGCCGTCTTTGCCGTATTTGCTCTTAACCGTCATATATTTGTCGGTGGTTGTCGTCCGGTCATGGCTGAGACGTCCGAGCATTTTGATTCTGGAGCGCTGGTTGGTTACGGCAAGGTTGCCGGAAGCGTCGCGTGAAACCGTGCGGGTCGTTTTGCGGCCGTACCAGTTGCGCACGGTTGCCGTAACGCTGCCGTCTTCGTTGGTCTTGGCATCATCGCTGTTCATTGCCCGGTTGGCCATTCGGTTGACCTTTGCCGAATGCGCCATGTCGTGCAGGCCTTGTCCCATCTGTTTTCCGGCCCATTTGGTTCCGCCCCAGACCTTTTTGCCGGTACCGAGAGCCGCTTGTGTCGCCACATTGTTAACCATGCCGCCGAAAGGCGAACCGATTGGCTTAATGCTGAAACCGCCTTTGGAGAATGATTTGGCAAATTCTTTGGCCTGATCCAAAACGGCCCAGCCAAGCAGCATCCAGAAGACCATCTCAAGAGTGGTTACCGACCACCAGGCAACGCCTTTTAACGGATCAAGAATAATATTCCAACTGCTTCCCTGTGTGCCGGCATGTTTTAATTCCGGAGTCATTATTTTATTAATTGTCTGTTCCATGCCGGTTGTGATAATAAAAATGACAATTGACAGGAACAGGAATGTAAACATGGCTGTCATAAATGTTTCCCAGACTTTGGTAACGTATTTTTTCCGCGTAATCGGGAAAGCGTAGGCGGCAATGGCTACCGGAATCAGTGCCGATGCCACGCTCAGCTGTAAGATAGAATCAATCAACAGCCAGGGATAAATAACCATCAGCATAAAGGCAGAGAGCCACAGAATAATGCCGACCAGAAGATAACCGACATGCGGAAGAATCCATATGTGTATGCCTCCAATCGTATAGGACTGCTCAAAGATGGCAATACAAAATGAGGTTGAACCCAAAGTCATAATGTCAAGAAGTTTTCCCTGAATACTCTGAATGGTACAGAGAATGTTATTACCCATAGACGACGGGATACCGCCATCTTCCGTAACTTGCGTGAAACCGGTACATGTCTGCCCGTCTTGCCCTGACGTTACCAGCTGCGCCAGAGTCATGCCGGTATTGAAAACCGGAGTCACAATCAAATTGATAAATTCCTGAATGTCCGAACGCAGAATGACAACAACCACAAAGACGACAAATGCCTGATTAAAAATGGTCTTTATCAGTATGCGGGGTTCTTTGACATCAAAAGCCGAAACAAATTTCAAAATCGTCATAGCCAGCCACAAAGCCATTCCGATAACGACCAGATTAATCATTGCGTCGGATAAAGAAAGATAGGCTTTTTTTGCAAGATTACTGGCCGTATCAAACAAAACTCGGAACAAATCGCAGAAAATGCAGCTGCTGAAAGAATTGCGGTAAGAGTCAATATTACATTTTCCGGTTGATTGTCCAAGATTATAGGCATTCGATTCGACAACCGGTGTCGGAGCCAAAGAAACCGGTTCCCAAGTGTTTTTGGGCATATCCTGAACCCAGTTAAAAGTCAGATTAAAAGGGGTTTTGCACGCCTCGGAATTTGGATTTTGCTGGCATTCCAACGTGCACTGCATCGGATTAACTTTCGTATCACCACACAAAGCC
>FR885455.1 GCA_000436375.1 Azospirillum sp. CAG:239
ATGTCCCTATAACGGCGCTTATTTTGCCAAATGTATCGAAGACCGCCCCCGCGCCTGCCGTGAGACTGGTTATGTCAACAGCTGTGACGACGGTTATATCCCGGACAATTCTCAAAGCTGCCCTTATGACAGCTCTTATCAAAAATGCAAGTGCAATCCGTGCAACGGTTATGACTATACTTTGGAAGAAGCCAATGCCGAAGGATATGAAGCCGGCGCCGTCTGCAACAGCTGCGGCACAATGAAATATCAGCGCCGCGATGCCGCCTGCAACGGATTTCTGCACTGCGACTGCGGCGGTGAAATCGGCGCTCAGAGCTGCAAAAGCGGCACAACCGAAATGTTTAGCGTATGCCAGAGCTGCGAGCCGCCCTGTGACGAAAACTGTCCTGACGGATATTATGAAAACCTTTCATGTTCGTTTGGTTTATCCTCGGCAAAAAACGAATGCGGCACCAAAACCTGTTACAAATGTTCCGCGCCAAACCCCAATCCAAGCAGTTACGGCTGCTGGAAAGACTGTCCGGAAGGTTACAGCTATGATGAAAATACTCACAAATATGTCTGTAATACGCGGACCTGCGAAAATCTGATTCATGCAAAATACCCGAGTTATGTCAGCGGCAGTTCTTCACAAAACGATTATAGCACAGGCGTTACAAATATGGACGAAGCATGTTACTGTTATAGCGTCGACGATACGGCACCGCTCATCAACTCCGATATTTTGTCGCCGATTGACTTTGCCGACGAATTCAGTGCCTGCGAACATTACTGCCGTCCAAGCGCTATTATTGAAAATACAACCATTGAAGGCGACGTAACATTAACATATTACACGCCAAGTACTTATTCCGGATACGGCTTTTCGTCGAACATTACCGTTAACGGCAATCTCAAATCATATTTAAGCCATGTTCGGGGATTGTCATTAAGCAAAGGCAGTTCAGCCCTCTTTATGGCCAAACGCTGTCCGGAATTTGAAAACGTCGTTATGTTTGCCGACTCAAAACTGTCCGTCGATTCAAACTGCGCAACAGTTCCGATCAGCGGTCTTACCATGTATACCGGCGCCGTAATGGAAGGAATCGACAGCATTAGCGGGTCTGTGCCGATTATCGGAACAACGGAAGATAAACCCGTAAAAATCTCCGCCGAAAAAATCAGCGGAACAATTACATCTTCTTATTACGAAGAAGGAAACGACGGCGGTTTATACCTCGATTTTACAGACGGTTTACCTAATCTGACCAATGTAACCATAAACAGAAACCCTGTCGGTAAAATCACGCTTAATCCTTCTTCTTATACCCAAGCTTCTTCAGAATATTACTGCGCTTCACTGTTCAGCAATCCCGGCCCGGATACTCATGTTTATATTCAAAGGACA
Organism: Azospirillum sp. CAG:239; assembly: GCA_000436375.1. Lineage (GTDB taxonomy): Bacteria > Pseudomonadota > Alphaproteobacteria > RF32 > CAG-239 > Scatacola_A > Scatacola_A faecigallinarum. The sequence continues at coordinate 1,391 of FR885455.1, forward strand.
AAAGCAAGCGGCAGCGAACTTGGCTCCTGCATATATTTCAACGGGCGCATTTTGGCTACGGAGGGCAAAAACAGCGCCGAGCTTACGTTCAAAGAAGGCGTTTCGTCTTATGTTTTGCCGCGTTGTTGCAGCGAAGACGACGGGTGCCCGGAGAGTATCTGGAACGGTTCGGTAAAATGTGTCGGCAAAGCCAAATGCTATGCGTCAGACGACTATAAATTGCCACGAAACAGCAGCGATCGAACCAAATGCACAGATTAAACCGTCCGGCAGCAGAATCAGGACACAAAAAAACGCTTCTTGTTTTTTCAACGGGAAGCGTTTTTTGACAGTATATAAACTAAATAATCTACCGACTAATTTTTTATAAATAACAGTCCGGCCGGAACTGAATTTATGGGGAGAGTCTTCCGAAATTTTCCGCACTTGCAATTACGAAAAAAATCAGATGACCAAAGTGCTGCCGTGTCGACTTCTCCGGATGGTTCAGAGCAATGAACACGGAGCAAAATGAGAAAAGCGTGACAGGGAATCAGGCTTTTTTGCAAACATTTATCCGACAACCTAAATGTTTGAAGTCAGGAAATAATGCGGTTGTGAAAATCATCGGTTTAAAAAGGAATCAGAACAAATAAAGCGATGAAAACAACACGGACAAAAGCTTAAGACAGAAGATAATCTATAATTGTAAAATACTGTCTGTAAGGTATATCATCCGAGTTTAACAAATGGTAAAAATGCGCAAAAAAAATCCCTCCGAAGAGGGATTTTTTCAGCTGTTGGCGGAAATCCACTTCAGATATTCGTCATAGCCTTTGTCAATATGAAACATGACAATTTCCGGCAGTTCATAGTCGTGAAGACTCAATATCCGTTCCTTGATTTCCGTAAAGTTGGCCGCTTCGGTTTTAATGACCAGCAGAAGCTCCCGTTCTTCGCAGACTTTTCCCTGCCAGCGGTAGACAGACGTCGCCCCGCCAATGACGTTTACACAGGCCGCCAAACCGGCTTCCACCAGGCTGCGCGCTATTTTCAGCCCCTGCTCACGGTCGGCGACCATGGTAAGTATTACGGCCTGCGTCATTTCTTCCGTCCTTTTTTCTTCTTGTCAAAAGCCTCGCCGATAATTGCAAACATCATCGGTACAAACAGCGTGGCTACAAAGGTGGACAGCAGCATGCCGCCAATCATGCCGGTTCCGATGGCATGACGGCTGGCCGCGCCGGCGCCCGTAGAAACCGCCAGCGGCAAAACACCGAAAGTAAACGCCAGCGAGGTCATGACAATCGGGCGGAAACGAAGCTTGGCCGCCTCAACCGCCGCTTCGGCATAGGAAAGCCCGGCTTCAACCTGCATGACGGCAAATTCGACAATCAAAATGGCGTTTTTGGCCGCCAGACCAATCAACGTAACCAGGCCGACCTGGAAATAAAGGTCGTTTTCAATACCGCGCAGCCAGACTGCCAGCAAGGCGCCCAGCACGGCAAACGGCACCGAAAGCAGAACGACAAAAGGCAAAGACCATTTTTCGTACTGCGCCGACAAAATCAGGAAGATCATTATCAGGCCGAAAGCAAAGGCCTGCGTGCTGGCACCGCCGGCCAGTTTTTCCTGATAAGCCGAACCAATCCAGGACAGAGAGTAGTCGCTGCCCAGAACTTCGTCAGCAACCTCTTCCATGGCGGCAATCGCCTGACCGGAGCTGTAACCGGGCGCAGGGTCGCCCATGATTTTGGCGGCCGGGAAAATGTTGAAACGGTTAACGAGTTCCGGCCCTGTCACGCGCTCAACGCTTATCAGCGTGCTTATCGGAATCAGCTCGCCGGAATTGGACTTGACGTAGACGTAGCGCAAGTCGTCCGGCGTGCGGCGGAAACGGTCTTCTGACTGGAGCGTGACGCGGAAGTTGCGCCCCAGATAAGTGAAGTCGTTGACGTACATGCTGCCGAAAGTCGATTGCAGAACCGAATAAATCGCGTCAATCGAAACATTGAGTATACGCGCCTTTTCGCGGTCCAAATCAATGCGGTACTGCGGCGTGGAAACCGAAAAAGTAGTTTTGACGTTTTGCAGCGCCGGATTTTGCGCGGCAGCCTGGATAAACTCGTTGACCTTGTCCATCAGTTCGGCAGAGGTTTTGCCGGCACGGTTCTGGATATAGCCTTCAAAACCGCCGGTCATGCTCAGCCCCATAATCGGGGGCATGCTGAACGCATAGCCGATGCCTTCCGGGCGGCTCATACCGATACGCGTAAAGACCTTGGACAACGTATCGGCCGAATTGGCAGCTCCCTGACGTTTGTCCCAGTCGGTAAGCGTGATGAAACTGATGCCCGAATAGGTATTCTGCGAAGAAGACAGAATATTGTAGCCGTTAATGGTCAGAATGTCGGCGACGTCCGGATTTTCGGCGACTTCGGCAGAAACGGCATCCGTAAACTTCTCCGTCCGCGGCAGCGACGAAGCCGGCGGCATATCATAAGCCATCAGCAGGTTGCCCATGTCTTCCATCGGCACCAGTCCGCCCGGCACAACCTTGAACAGAGCCAGAATGCACAAAATAACGCCGGCAAAACACAAAACGGCAATTTTGCGATAATGCAAAAACAGTTTGACACCGGCCAGATACCATTCGGTTACCTTCTCAAAAAAGACGTTAAACCAGCGGAAAAAACGCGCCGGTTCATGTCCTTCCTTATGCGGTTTGATTATCAGGGCGCAGAGAGACGGCGTCAGCGTCAGCGCGACCAGCGCCGAAATCAGCACCGAGACGGCAATCGTTACCGAGAACTGCTGATACATCACGCCGGTCATGCCGCCGAGGAAAGCAATCGGCAGAAAGACCGAAGACAAAACCAGCGCCACGGCGACAACCGGACCGGAAACCTCCTGCATGGCCTCAACCGCCGCTTCTTTCGGCGAAAGCCCCTCTTCGCTCATCAGACGTTCGACGTTTTCGAGCACGATAATCGCGTCGTCAACGACTATGCCGATGGCCAGAATGAGGCCGAACAAAGTCAGCAGATTGATTGAAAAACCAAGCAGATACATGCCGGCAAAAGCACCGATAATCGACACAGGCACCGCCAGAATCGGAATCAGCGTGGCTCGGAAATTCTGCAAAAACAGGTAAACGACCAGAATAACCAGAACGACGGCTTCAAAAAACGTATGAACCACCTCGTTAATCGAAACGTTGACGAACAATGTCGTATCATACGGAATGTCGTAGACAATGCCGTCCGGGAAGCGTTTGGAAAGTTCTTCCATCTTGGACTTGACAAGTTCCGCCGTTTCCAGCGCATTGGCACCCGGCTGCAGATATATTGCAAAGGCGATGCTGTCCTGTCCGTTGAACTTGGAAGCAACGCTGTAATCCTGCGCGCCAAGTTCAATACGGGCCACGTCTTTCAAACGAAGCATGGCGCCGCTGTCGTTGTTGCTTTTAAGAATGATATTGCCGAACTCCTTGGCATCGACCAGACGGCCCTTGGTGTTGACGCTGTAGGTATAAGGCTGATATTCGCCCATCGGCTGCTGGCCGAACTGGCCGGCGGCAAACTGGGAGTTCTGTTCCTGTACGGCGGCTATCACGTCCTGCGGCGTCAGATTATAGTCAGCCAGCTTGTCGGGGCTGAGCCAGATGCGCATCGAATAGTCCTGCGAAGCAAACAGCGAAGCGTCGCCGACGCCCCTGATACGTTTGATTTCATCCAGAACATTCAGCAGCGCGTAGTTCGAGACATAAACCGTATCATAACGGTCGGAGGTCGAACGCATGGTAACAATCTGCAAGATGGAGTTTGACTTCTGTTTGACGGTCACGCCCTGCTTGACGACTTCGGCCGGCAGTTTGGCGGTGGCGGCCTGAACCTTGTTGTTGACGTCGATGGTCGCCTGATCGGGATCGGTACCGATGTCAAAAACGACGCCGATGGTCAGATAGCCGCTGGAGGTGGCGCTTGAGTACATGTAAATCATGTTCTTGACGCCGTTGACTTCCTGCTCTATCGGCGCGGCGACCGTATCGGCCAAAACCTCGGCCGTGGCGCCGGGATAAGTCGCCGAAATCTGAATTTCGGTCGGAACGATGTCCGGATACTGTTCAACCGGCAGAGCCTGCATTGAAACCAGACCGGCCAGAACGATAACCAGCGAAATGACCGTCGCAAAAATCGGACGATTAATGAAAAACTTTGAGAACATGACCACTCCTATCTGTTAGCCGGCGATAAAATCATCGTATTCCGTACGGGTCAGTACCTTGTCGGTATAAACTCCGGCGTCGGCGGAGTTTCCTTCGTCTTCCGTTTCAGTGACGTCTTCGTCCGCGGGAATTTCTTCAAGAACAATAACATTTGTTTCTTCGGCCGGTTCAGCTTCTTCTACGGCAAGAACGCCGTCGTCGACGGTTTCAGGCGCCGCAGACTTTTCGGTAACGTAAGAACGCACGTCATCTATGGCCGACGGCACGGTTTCCGTCACGGGTTTGGTTTCCGCGGGCGCGGTTTCAACCGGAACTTCGGGAACCGGAAGCTCCTTTATTTCGGCTTTAGCCGGCGCTCCCGGGCGAACTTTCATAATACCATTGACAATAACCGTATCCCCCGGATTCAAGCCCTTGTCGATAATCCAGCTGCCGTCGGGGGTGGTCAAACCGACCTGAACCGGAACCGCTTCGACAATGCCCTGAGAGTTGATGCGGTAAACGACCGAACCGTTCGGCCCCTGCATAACCGCCTCCTGAGGAACGACAATAGCGTCTTTGCGGATAAGGCCTTCAAGAACCAGGCGGACAAACTGTCCGGGCACCAGTTTGCTTTCCGGATTGGGAAAAACGGCCCGGAGTTTCAGCGTGCCGGTCGTTTCGTCAATGCTCGGATTGACAAAGTTGATTTCGCCGTCATAACCGTAAGTTTCGCCGCTGCCGTATCTGACTTTGGCGTAAACGGTTTTGGAATGGCGGGGGTTGACAATCAGCCCCTGCTCGACCATGGAACCGAGTTTGAAAATTTCGTTTTCGGAAGCCGAGAAGATAACATAGGCGGGATCAAGCTGAGTTATGGTCGTCATCGGGGCATTGACGGCAATCAGGGAGCCTTCACTCTGGGTTTCCATGCTGGTAATGCCGCTGATAGGCGCGCGCACCGTGGTATAATTAAGATTGAGCTGCGCCGATTTGACCTTGGCTTCGGCCAGAGCGGTGCTGGCTTTCAGGGCGTCAAGATTTGCCCGCGCCTCGTCGCGCGACTTTTCGCTGACAATGCGTTCCTTAAAGAGTTTGGATATACGCTCCCACTGGGTTTCGGCTGCTTTGAGATTAGCCTCGTTCTGCGAAAGCTCGGCTTTAGCCTGCAAAAGTTCGACCTCAAAAGGTTCGGGATCTATCTGAAACAGCACGTCGCCTTCCCTGACCTTTGAACCTTCGACATAATTGCGCTTGAGCAAGATACCGCCGACACGGGCGCGGACTTCGGTTTCTTTTGAACCCTGGACGCGAGCCGCATATTCAAAGCTCAGCGGAATTTCGTGCGGAACGGCCTTAATGGCCTGTACGACGGGCGCCGAAGAAGACGCCGCGGTTTCCTGCCGGTTTTCCTCATCCTTGCAGGCGGCCAATGTCAAAAAGGCCGCGCCTATAGCCAAAAACTTATATCTGGATAACATGTTTCTTCCCCGAATTATTAAATTTTACATAAAAAAAATACTCTAATTTGAGGAAAATACAATACTAATCCGATTGTGTGGATATGTCTGAATGTTTTAAACCCCGGGCGTTGAAAAAGCAAATCCAGAGACTAGTTTTAACAATGCATAATCTTTCTAGCAAAATCTTATACAATAAAAATTTTCAAGGAGAATTATAATGACTGAAGGTGTACGCTATCCTACTTTTGCTTTTATTACCGGCGGCGTCGGTCAGGCTGACGAGGGCATTCCGCCCCAGCCGTTTGAAACCTTCTGCTATGACTCGGCTCTGATGCAGGCAAAAATCGAAAACTTCAACGTCGTTCCCTATACTTCCGTTCTGCCGAAAGAGCTGTTCGGCAAAATCGTTCCGCTGAACGACCAGATAGTCAAACAGTTTAAGCACGGCGCGGTTCTGGAAGTCATTATGGCCGGCAACGGCGCCAGCCGCGACAACCACAAGGCCATTGCCACCGGTCTGGGCGTCTGCTGGGGCAAGGACAAAAACGGCGAACTCATCGGCGGATGGGCCGCCGAATACGTTGAATATTTCGACACCTTCATCGATGACGAAATTGCCAGAGGCCATGCCGAAATGTGGCTGAACAAATCGCTGCAGCACGAACTTGACATCCGCGGCGTCGAAAAACATTCTGACTTTCAGCTGTGGCACAACTACATCAACATTACCCAGCAGTTCGGCTACAGTCTGACGGCCCTGGGCTTCCTGAACTTCGAACACGCCGAACCGGCCAAAGCGTAGCCTCAGGAAACGCCTTACCGCTAAAAACAAGGCAGAGCAGAAATTTCTCTGCTCCGCCTAATTGTTTAAGAAATGTCCGATAACAATTTGAGGAAAAAACAATGGCTGACAAAATAATCAATCCCGCTGCGGCGTCCTCCGCAGCCTCCGGGAAGCCAAAGTCGGGCCTCGGCGTTCTGGCGCTGGCCAGTATCGTCATCAGCTCGATGATCGGCGGCGGCATCTATTCGCTGCCGCAAAACATGGCCGCTGGAGCTTCTGCCGGAGCCGTCCTTCTGGCATGGGTCATTACCGGGTTCGGCGTCTTTTTCATCGCCAACACCTTTCGTATTCTTTCAACCGTCAAACCGGACCTGACGGCCGGTATTTACATGTACAGCCGCGAAGGCTTCGGACCGTATGTCGGTTTTACCATCGGCTGGTCCTACTGGCTTTGCCAAATCTGCGGCAACGTCGGTTATGCCGTGATTACCATGGACGCCCTCAACTATTTCTTTCCGCCTTATTTTGCGGGCGGAAACAATCTGCTGTCGATTATCGGCGGTTCCGTACTCATCTGGGGGTTCAACTTTCTGGTTCTGCGCGGCATAAAACAGGCGACGGTCATCAACATCATCGGTACGATTGCCAAAATCGTTCCGCTGATTTTGTTCATTCTGATTCTGCTGTTTGTCTTCCAGTTTTCGAAGTTTGACTTTAACTTCTGGGGCGAACAGATTGCCACCAGGGCAAAACTCGGCGGCCTTTCCGCTCAGATTAAGAGTACAATGCTGGTTACACTGTGGGCCTTTATCGGCATTGAGGGCGCAGTCGTCATGTCTAAGCACGCCTCCAGCCCGAAGGCCGTCGGACGCGCTACGGTACTCGGTTTTCTGGGCTGCCTGATTATCTATATTCTGCTGTCGCTGCTGCCCTTCGGTTATATGACACAAGCCGAACTGGCCGCCATTCCGAATCCCTCGACAGCCGGCGTTTTGGAAAAAATCGTCGGTCCCTGGGGCGCATGGCTGATGAACATCGGCCTGCTGGTTTCGGTTCTGACCAGCTGGCTGGCCTGGACGATGGTTACGGCGCAGATTCCGCAGGCTGCCGCCCAAAACGGCACATTTCCGAAAGAATTTGCCGCCGAGAACGAAAATCAGGCGCCGTCGGTTTCGCTTTGGGTAACCAGCGCGCTGATGCAACTGTTTATTCTGCTGGTTTACTTTTCCAACAACGCATGGAACACCATGCTGAGCATTACCAGCGTTATGGTGCTGCCGGCATATTTCTCAAGCTGCGCCTATTTGTGGAAAGTCTGCGAAGACGGCGAATATCCGAACGGAATTTATATCCGGCGTTCAGCGGCCCTGTTTTCGGCAATCATCGGTTCGATTTATGCCCTGTGGCTGATTTATGCCGCCGGACTGAATTATCTGCTGATGGCCGTTATCTTTATGGCGCTGGGCATTCCGGTTTACATGTGGGCACGGCATCAGGTTGCGCCGAACCAGCGCACGTTCACGACCGGCGAAGCGGTTATCGCCGCCTTTCTCATCGTGATTGCGCTGTGGGCAATCTACGCGCTGTCGCACGGCATTGTAGCCATGAACTAAAGCCTTATTTAAAAATGCGAAGCGGTTCGATGTCTAAAGACAACCGAACCGCTTTTTTCGCGTTTAACAATTAACGGTTATGAAGCTCACGCAGAAAATCTTCCAGCTCTTCATAATCAATTTTTTTGTCGGCTTTCCAGCAGCAAATCATATTGGCGCCGCAGCCGAACTTACGGATAATTTTCGCTATGGCAAGAACACTGCCGTAATATATCGGCTCAATGTCGCCATTGCGAAATTTAATAAACACGGGCAAAGACTTTGAGTACTTTACCTTTGTCTGAACAACGCCCGGAACATCCGTGCGATTGTTTACTGTAACCACCAGCATCGTGCCGGCAAAACCTGCACTGTAACCCTTTGCGGTCAGTGCTTCAATTAATTCTACCTGATTCATAACTTAAAATTTTAGGCCAAATTCAGCTGCAAATTCGAGCTGTTTCCGGGTAATTGTGTTAATCTGTTCTTTCTGCATGTCCGGCAGGTGTTTTTTGAGACCGGCCAATAAGTAAACATACTGGCAGATTTCGCGCAAACCCATTTTGCCGTTTTTAATGCGGTAGTGTTTTGCCATATAGGCCGCGGCTTCCTTCACTTCGTCGGAAACATCAAACTCAAGCGGAAGCTGAAAAGTTCCGGCATATTTGACACAGCGGTCATAAATGCTGGCCAGCTCGTGAAACATCATCTGACAATTGCCGACGCGTTTGCCGTTCATCCAACAGCAGGCTTCTTCCAAAGTTTCGTCAATCACATAGTAATAATCCTTTGGTGTTTTTATCATTTCGGGATTATATTCGTGATGATACTTTTGGCTCATTTGCTTTGCCATTTGCCCGGCAATCTGTTTTTTGAACGTCCGTTCCCAGCGCAAGGATAAGCGTTTGGTTACGGCGAAGACAATGTCCCCCGGCTCCTTTACCATTTGGGAAGCCACGTCACGAACATTTTCGCCGCTGTTTTTTCCCCTGTCGAGAATAACAATGTTTTCCATCGGCACGCCCAGGTCGATACAGAACTCGGCGAGGCGCATTCCTTCCGTATAAAAGACAACGTCTTTTTGCTTCAGATGTCTGGAAAGAAGCCCTATGCCGCCGATGCATAAAACCTGCGGGTTTTGGCCTTCAGCAACAGCCTTATGATACAACCATGCCGCATAAACAGCCGATTTCGGGTCATCGTCTATGCAAGCCACATATTTCACACCAGCCAACTTGCCCTCTTTGTCGAAGCAGTCGGTCTTCAAACACAAATTTTCATGAATCAAAGTGGCGTAATGCCAAATCAATTCTCTTTTTTTCTTGTTCATAACTGTATTATTAAAGGGTTTATAAATTCGAAATCAAGAAAAACTGCAGGCATTATGTAAGATAAAAATTAAAAATGTAATACAAAAGCCTACAATTATACTGAAATATGAGAGTCAATGTACCCCTATTTTGGCAAAATTGCAAGCATTTTGTCTAAAAAAATTATAAAAGGTTATTTTCAGCAAAATATTTCCATAGCGGGGCCAAATGCGTGGCCTGTTTTACGGCGCCGGACACAAGAAGTTCCCGCACCTCATCCAGCGTCAGAAGATGAATTCTGACATCTTCGGTTGTGTCCTGATGCACTTTGCCGACCGATTCAACATCTTCGGCCAGAAAACAATGCGTCAGATTGTCCGTGGTTGACGGATTGGCTGAAATGACCATATATTCGCGCCAGCGGCCGCCGCCGAAACCGGTTTCCTCCAACAATTCGCGACGGGCTGCCACTTCCATGTTCCTATCGCTCTTTTCGCTGACGCCGGCGCAGAGTTCATAATCATTTCTTTTAAGTCCCGGACGGTATTGGCTGACAAAGACAAACTTCCTGTCTTTGGTTATTGCCAGCGTGTTGACCCAATCCGGGTATTCGAGAATATAATATTCGGGAACAATTCTTCCGTCCGGAAGCTCATAGCTGTCGCGGCGGACTGTCAGCCACGGACGATTGAACAAATATTCGCTGGAGAGCGTTTTCCATTTATCCTGTTTAAGCATCTGCATCTTAGCCTCCTTATTGCGGAAAGCGTAACAAAGATACTTTTACAAAAGATTAATGCCGTTGATTCTGGACAAAAAATGTGATAAATTGGCGTTATGGTAAATTTTATACGATACTGAAATGAATGAAACCAAACTGCTGAATGACGGCATTGCCGCTCTTGAAAACAAAATCGTGACCGTGCGGGAACTGTGTGAAAAGCAGGTTCTGCTGTTTTATCGCGACGAACTGCGAAGACTTCGCCCCTGTCCGGAAAACGAACAGTTTCAGAGGCCGGGCAAAGGCATTGGCGGCCGCGGCGACAAAATGGTGTTTCAAAAACTGGTCTGCCGCGACAAAGCAGACCGTCCGATTAAGGAAAACGGCTGTCTGAAGACCAAAATCTGCGCCTTTGAAAACATAGAAACTTATGTCGATTTCATTGTCAACGGCAAAACGCCGCAGCGAAAACCACTGGCTTTTTATAATGGCATGACCATGGAAGAATATATAAACATTCAAACAAGCGCCAACATTTACGGCAGCCGTTCTTATTAAACGAAACCCCGCCTGATGGGCGGGGTTGTTTTTTTCGTTCAAAGAAGAAAACTATTCGACGTCTTCGGCGGCGTCAGGCTCGCTGACGGCGTCACTCAACGCCTCGTCGAGTTCAGAAACGCTTTCGCCCAGAACTTCGCTTCCGGTTTCTTCCTCCAGTTCCTCATCGTCGCCGGCATCGGCATCAAGCCAGGTAACGGAAACGACACGTTCATCATCGGCGGTGCGGAAGAGAATAACGCCCTGCGTCTTGCGGCCGGCAATACGGATATCCTTAACCGGCATGCGAATCAGTTTGCCGCCGTCAGTAACCATCATAATCTGGTTATCGTCCTCAATCGGGAAGGAGCTGACGATTTCCTTGTTGCGGGCAGACATCTCCATATTGGCAATGCCTTGTCCGCCGCGGCCGGTGGTGCGATATTCGTACGAAGAAGTACGCTTGCCGTAACCAGTGGAAGTAACGGAAAGAATAAACTGTTCTTTCTCTTTCATTTCTCTGTAAAGTTCCGGCGTCAGCACGCTGAACTCAAAACCGGTTTCTTCTACGGAAACCTCGCAATCACCGCCTCTTTCGGCCTGAATGCGTTTGGCCGCCGAAGATATGCGGGCATATTCGTCGCGCTGTTCGGAAGTGGCGTCGCTGTGATTCAAAATGGACATGGAAACAACCTCGTCGCCGTCAGCCAGCTTAATGCCGCGAACGCCGGTCGAGTTGCGGCCGACGAAAACGCGAACCTCGGTAACCGGGAAGCGGATACATTTACCGCTGCGGGCCGCCAGCATAATGTCGTTTTCTTCGGTACAGATACGAACGTTAATCAGCTTATCGCCCTCGTCAAGCTTCATGGCGATTTTGCCGTTGCTCTGAACATTGACAAAATCCATCAGCGAGTTGCGGCGGACATTGCCCTGCGAAGTGGCAAACATGATGGAGAGATCCTTGCACTCTTCTTCGTTTTCCGGCAATTTCATAATCGTGGTAATGGTTTCGCCTTCGTCAAGCGGCAACAGGTTGATGAAAGGCTTGCCTTTGGAAGTCGGCGAGCCGAGAGGCAGTTTGTAAACCTTCATCTTGTAAACAAGCCCCTTGGACGAGAAGAACAAGACCGGCGTGTGCGTTGAAGCCACGAACAGACGGGTAACAAAGTCTTCGTCCTTGGTCGCCATGCCCGACTTGCCCTTGCCGCCGCGTTTCTGCGCCTTGTAGGCGTTCAGCGGCACGCGTTTGATATAGCCGGCTTCGGTAACGGTAACAACCATTTCCTCACGCTGAATAAGCGATTCAATATCGGTGTCATATTCGATATCTTCAATCTTGGTACGGCGCGGCGTTGCATATTCGTCCTTGATGGCAACCAGTTCGTCACGCATAATGCCGTAGAGTTTTTCGCGGCTGGAAAGGATTGACAGATATTCCTTAATGTCTTCGCCGATGGTCATCAGTTCTTCGTGAATCTTGTCGCGTTCCAGACCGGTTAAACGCTGGAGCTTCAAATCCAGAATGGCTTTAGCCTGAGTTTCGGACAAACGATAAAGGCCGTTTTCAACCTTACGGTCAGGTTCGTCAATTAACTGTACCAGCGGTTCGATGTCGCGCGCCGGCCAGGCTTTGGCCAGCAAAGCGTCTTTGGCGTCCTGCGGGTTCGGCGAGGTACGGATTAATTCAATAACCGGGTCAAGGTTTTCAACCGCAAGAGCCAGACCGACCAAAGTATGGGCACGGTCGCGGGCTTTGTTCAGCTCGTAAATGGTACGGCGGCGGATTACTTCTTCGCGGAACTCGATAAACGCGGCAATGATGTCCTTAAGGTTCATCATCATCGGACGGCCGCCGTTGATTGCCAGCATATTCATACCGAAGCTGGTTTGCAGCGGCGTATATTTATAGAGCTGATTTAAAACGACGTCGGCCTGAAAATCGCGTTTGACTTCAATAACGACACGCACGCCCTGACGGTCGGATTCGTCGCGGATGTCGGAAATGCCTTCCAGCTTTTTGTCCTTGACCAGTTCGGCGATGCGCGAAACCAGCGCGGCTTTGTTAACCTGATAGGGAATTTCGTGGACAATAATCGCTTCCTTGTCCTTATGCAGTTCTTCAATCGTGCATTTGGCGCGCATCATAATCGAACCGCGGCCGGTATAATAAGCCGATTTTGCACCGCTGTAGCCCAGAATCATACCGCCGGTCGGAAAGTCAGGACCCGGCACGATGGAGATAAGGTCGTCAATACTGATGTCCGGATTGTCGATGTAAGCGCAGCAGGCGGTAACGACTTCGCCGAGGTTGTGCGGCGGAATGTTGGTGGCCATACCGACGGCAATACCGTTGGCGCCGTTAATCAGCAGGTTCGGATAACGCGCGGGCAAAACCGTCGGTTCCTGAACGGTTTCGTCATAGTTCGGCATAAAATCGACGGTTTCCTTGTCGATATCTTCAATCAGCGCGTGAGCCACCTTTTCCAGACGGGCTTCGGTATAACGCATGGCCGCGGCAGAGTCACCGTCCATCGAACCGAAGTTGCCCTGTCCGTCTACCAGCGGCAGACGCATGGAGAACGGCTGCGCCATACGAACCATGGCATCGTAAACCGAGCGGTCGCCGTGCGGGTGGTATTTACCGAGCACATCGCCGACGATACGGGCGGATTTGCGATACGGACGGTTATAGTCATAACCGTTTTCATACATGGAATAAATAATGCGGCGGTGTACCGGTTTCAGGCCGTCGCGGACATCCGGCAGCGCGCGCGAAACGATGACGCTCATGGCATAGTCGAGGTAAGAGCGGCGCATTTCCTCGGTAATCGAAATAGGCGAAATGTCTTCGCCGTTTTCCTTTACCGTCACAATCTGATTGTCTAATTCATTATCGATTTCATCAGTCACTTTAATTGTACCTTTCTGTTTTAAACTGCCGTAACTATAGCAAAAATACATTTCGACCGCTAACGAATAATCCGACTTATGAACACCCTTTTCGTTTCTACGGGCAAAAAAACGGCCTTAAAATCGATTTTTGCCGAAACTGTATTTTTAAAAGTTAACAGTGCATAAAAAAATAAGGCTCTTTTGGCAAAGAAACCTTATTTTGGCGGTCAGCGCTCCAATTCGTACCCGTTCGGTTCCTGTCCGGCGAGCAGAATGGTAAGCGAATTGTAAAACAGATTGCTGTTTTTGAGCCGGCTGAACAAAAGTTCGCACAACCCCAGTCCCGGACGAAAATATTCCGTCGTTTCGGACTGCGGCGCAAGACTGGCGCACAACGGCCGCAGCGGATTATCCAACGGCGACGGCAGCTGCAAAAGGGCCAAACGGTCTTTAACCAGCTGCCGGTTACGGTAACAGGCATTAGCCGGTTCCGACCAAAAACGGCATAACGGCGGTTCAGGCTGTTCAATCAGCCGTTCTTTCGGCGGGATAAGCCCCTGCTCCATTTTGCCGGACAGATTTTCATAACAGAGCAGCATATAGAAATCCGCACCCAGCATCATGCCCTTGACTGCGTCTCCACCGCCGGGTTCCGGAACGTCTGCCGCATAATAGCTTCCGTCAAAATTCAACCTCCGGCCGCCGGATGCGGTCAGGGTTTCGTGCAGTTCAATCTTGCGGACATCAGACACAATCGCGCCGCCGAAAGTGATAAAATCGCCGATTTTGAAAGTTTTCATTTTCATAATTGTAGAAGATTAAAATGATACATTCAGATAAATATAAATAAAAAGCGGCTCAAATTAGCATCGGAGCCGGCTTTTGTCAATTCAATAAAAAAGCGCCCCAAAGAGCGCTTTTCGCATAATTTTCGTTTAGAACGGAATATCGTCGTCCAAATCCGCCGGAGCGGCTGCCGGGGCTGCGTCCCAGCCGTTGGAAGAAGAGCCGGAAAAAACATCGTTGCCGCCGGCCGGCACACTGTCGCCTCTGCCGTCCAGCATGACCAGATTGCCGCTGAAGTTTTGCAGAACAACTTCGGTCGTGTATCTTTCCTGACCGTTGTTGTCTTCCCATTTGCGGGTCTGGAGCTGTCCTTCCAGATAAACTTTGGAACCTTTGCGGAGATATCTCTCGGCGACGTCGGCAAGCTGCGAGTTGAAAATAACCACACGATGCCACTCGGTTCTTTCCTTTCTTTCGCCGGAAACCTTGTCTTTCCAGCTGTCAGAGGTAGCGATGTTCAGATTGACGATTTTGGTGCCGCTGGCCGTGTTGCTGACTTTGGGGTCAGCGCCCAGGTTACCGACTAAAATGACTTTATTAATGCTTCCAGCCATGGTTGAATTTACCTTATTACTAATTAAAAACTGAGGTAAATATACAATGAAAAAAACGAGATTGAAACTAAAATCAATAGACCTGTGTATATTCGCCGGACTGAAGCTGATAGATGCCGTAATTGATTGAATTCTGCGGATTTCCGTTGTTAAACATGGTTTCGCCCCAGCCAGTGTCGACTGACTGGCTGTTTAAAACCGAAGCCAACTTGTTGTAAGAAAACGAATCGGCCTTTTCCACCAGTTCTTCCCAGAGTTTGACTGCCGAATAGCCGTAAACGGACAGCCCTTCAGGCTCAACGCCGAGCAGACGGAGTTTGACAAGCGTCTCGGCAAAATTCGGATTATCTTTCAGCGACGGCAGTGCGATGAAATACGAACCTTCGGCCAAATCGCCCATAATTCTGTTGAAATCGTCCTGAGCCTGATATTTGTTGGTAAAAATTACAAAGTCCTTTTTTTCCGATTTCAGTTCTTTGGACAGTTTGGCAATGCTGCGCGACTTGCCCAGAATATAGGCTAAATCGATATTGTTTTTGAAAATGGCGTCAGCCAGACGGCCGTAGTTCTGATTATAGGTTTCAAAACTGAACGCGCGCAGCTTGTCGGCATCGCCCTCCTTGCGGAACTCGCCCTGAATGGCAGCGGCAATTTCGACGATTTCGCGGTTGTTGCTGTCATAAACCAGCGCGACGCGTTTGTCGGCAAAATTGTTTTTGTAATAGTTGTAAAAGTCTTTGCCCTGCCGATCCTTGTAACCGACCATTTTGACCAGCCCCTTGTGGTTTTTGGTGGCTTCGCGCGCGGAAATGGTCGTGGGAATAATCTGAAAAATGTTTGCCTTGGCATAAATGGCGGCAACTTCGTCGAAAGCGTTGTCGCAATACGGCCCGATAACCAGCGACATTTTGTCTTTGGGCGAAGTGTTGACGGCCATCATCTGCGCGGTAGAAACCGCCAGACGATCGTCACATTGGTCATCGACGGTAATCAGATTGATTTTTTCGCCGTTAAGCCCGCCGCGGGCGTTGATGTCTTCAACCGCAATGCGGACACCGGAAATAATCTCGTCGCCGAAACTTTTATATTCTCCGGCTTTCGGAGCAATGACGGCGACATTTACGTCCGCCGAAGCTGCAGCAGGCAGCAACAAACTCAGGACTGAGATTATTTTCAAAAAGGTTTTAGACATAAAATCAAATTCTTATTGTTCAAACAACGCGGTTATCATAGCCAAATTATCGCAAAATGCAACAAAATTTTATTTGCCTTTATTCAGAGGATTAACTATATTATGCAGGTTTGAAGAGAGGACAAAATGGCAGACGAAAAATATATTGAAATCAAAGGCGCCAGAGAGCACAACCTTAAAAACATAGACATAAGCATTCCTAAAGACAAACTGACGGTCATTACCGGGCTTTCGGGCTCGGGGAAGTCTTCGCTGGCTTTCGACACGATTTACGCCGAGGGGCAGCGCCGTTATGTGGAGAGCCTTTCCGCCTATGCGCGCCAGTTTCTGGAGCTGATGAAGAAACCGGACGTCGACTCTATCGAAGGACTGTCGCCGGCCATTTCCATTGAACAGAAAACCACTTCTCACAATCCCCGTTCAACCGTCGGCACGGTTACGGAAATTTACGATTACATGCGCCTGTTGTGGGCACGCGCCGGCACGCCCTATTCGCCGGCAACCGGCCTGCCCATCGAATCACAGACCGTATCGCAAATGGTCGACCGGATTTTGGAAATGCCTCTCGGCACCCGGCTTCTGCTGCTCTCGCCGATTGCCCGCGGCAAAAAAGGCGAATTCAAAAAAGAATTCGAATCTTTGCAAAAACAAGGGTATCAACGCCTGAAAATCGACGGCGAAATCTATACGGTGGAAGAACTCCCCTCTCTGAGCAAAACCATCAAGCATGACATTGAGGTCGTCATTGACCGCATTGTCGTCAAAGAAGGCATTGCCGACCGTTTGTCACAATCCCTGGAAACCGCTCTGAAGCTCAGCAACGGCATTGTTTATGCCGAAAACGCCGATAACGGCGAGCGGACGATTTTCTCCTCCAAATTCGCCTGTCCGGTTTCCGGTTTTACAATTGAAGAAATCGAACCGCGGCTGTTTTCCTTCAACAATCCGTTCGGTGCCTGCCCGCACTGTGACGGCATCGGCGCAAAACTTTACATGGATCCGGACCTGATTGTGCCAAACCCGAACCTGTCGCTTTCGCAGGGCGCCATTGCGCCGTGGAATACCGGCCGGTCGTCCTTTTACAGCCAGACAATCAATTCGCTGTGCCAGTTTCTGGACATTTCGCCGTCAACAAAATGGAAGGACATTCCGGAAGAAGCCCGGAAAATCATCATGTACGGTTCAGGCAACGTCTGCGTGCCGATGTATTATTCGCGATTTGTGACCGACAAGCCGTTTGAGGGCGTTGTTCCCAACATGGAACGGCGTTTTCTGGAAACGGATTCCGCATGGATACGCGAAGAGTTTTCCAAATACCAGTCGGCGGCACCCTGCGAATTTTGCGGCGGCAAACGCCTGAAACCGGAAGCACTGGCCGTCAAAGTCAACGGACTGGACATTATGGAAGCGGCCGACATGTCCATCAAAAAGGCCCGGGACTGGTTCGCCGGTACAGAGGAAAAACTTTCGCCGAAGAAAGCGGAAATCGCCCATAAAATCATTAAGGAAATTGTCGAGCGTTTGAGTTTTCTGAACAACGTCGGTCTGGATTATCTGTCGCTTAACCGCCAGTCCGGCACGCTTTCCGGCGGCGAATCGCAGCGCATTCGCCTGGCGTCGCAAATCGGCTCAGGACTGACCGGCGTCATGTATGTTCTTGATGAACCATCTATCGGCCTGCATCAACGCGACAACGACCGGCTGCTGGAAACGCTTACCCGTCTGCGCGACATCGGCAATACGGTCATTGTGGTCGAACATGACGAAGACGCCATCCGCGCCGCCGATTATCTGGTTGACATGGGCCCCGGCGCCGGAGAAGAAGGCGGCAATGTCATGGCAAAAGGCACTGTGGCAGAAGTGCTGCAAAACCAAAACAGTCTGACCGCGCAGTATCTGAACGGCGTAAAAGCAATTGAAGTTCCGGCCGCACGGCGCAAAGGCAACGGCAAATTCATCGGACTGAAAGGCGCCAGAACCAACAACCTAAAGAACGTCGACGTCAAAATCCCGCTCGGCACCCTTACCTGCATTACCGGCGTCTCCGGCGGCGGAAAATCGTCGCTGATTCTGGAAACGCTGTTTAAGGCCTTAAACAAGGAAATTAACGGCAGCCGTGAACCGGCCGGAAAATACGACGAACTCGTCGGCGTCGAAAACATTGACAAGATTATCGACATAGACCAGTCGCCAATCGGCCGGACGCCGCGTTCCAATCCAGCCACTTATACGGGCCTGTTTACCCATATCCGCGACTGGTTTGCCAACCTGCCGGAAGCCAAAGCCCGCGGCTATACGGCCGGACGCTTTTCGTTCAACGTGGCCGGCGGACGCTGCGAAGCCTGCAAAGGCGACGGCGTTACCAAAATCGAAATGCACTTTCTTCCTGACGTTTATGTCGAATGCGACGTCTGCAAAGGCAAACGTTTTAACCGCGAAACGCTGGAAGTCAAATTTAAGGACAAATCCATTGCCGACGTTCTGGACATGACGGTTGACGAAGCCTATGCCTTTTTTGACGCCATTCCGTCGATTAAAAACCGTTTGGACCTGCTGCGCAAAGTCGGTCTCGGATATATTCACCTCGGCCAGCAGGCAACAACCCTTTCCGGTGGCGAAGCCCAGCGAATCAAGTTGTCCAAGGAACTGTCCAGACGCGCAACCGGCAAGACGCTGTACATTCTCGACGAGCCGACGACCGGCCTGCATTTTGAAGACATCAACCGCCTGCTGAAAGTTTTGCACACGCTGGTCGATCAGGGAAACTCGGTCATCGTCATCGAACATAACCTGGACGTCATCAAAACCGCCGACTATATCATAGACCTCGGACCGGAGGGCGGCGACGGCGGCGGCAAAATCATTGCCAAGGGCACCCCGGAAGAAGTCGCCAAATCAAAAATAAGCTATACGGCAAAATATTTGAAAGAAAAATTATAGTTTTTTTGTTTTCCGATTGATTCTTAAACAAAAATTAAGAATGAAAAGGTTATGGTAAAGCTATGTTTCAATGATTATTCTGTGCTTATGATGTTTATGAGTTTTCGGGCTGCCGTTGCTTGTTTTTGCACGTATAATCCCACTTTTTCGGAATACTAATTTAATAAACAACATACTATGAATACCGTGCTTATTTCCGCTCTGGCTGTTTTAACGGTCTTTGCGGTTTACAAAAAGGTTCCGCTTTACGGATTTTACAGCATGCCGACCTGTATTTCGGTTTTGCTGATGGCTGTTATTTCTTTTGCCGGTTTAGCCCTCAATACGGCATTAAATGTTTACAGCCTGATCTTTGGTTTTGGTCTGGCGGCTGCTCTTATCTGCTGTTACGGCGTAAAATCGCGTTATCCGTTCAAAATCAAACAGACTGTTTGCAAACTCTGATGAAAACACCCTATTTGCCGGCCGCAAATGGGGTGTTTTTTG
>FR885456.1:0-149 GCA_000436375.1 Azospirillum sp. CAG:239
ATTGACCGCCAGCATTTTCTTAATCCTGTGATTATACACAAAATGGTCAAAACCAAGCTGCTCAATCTCATCGAACCAGTTCAGCAGATAAGGGTGTTTCGCCCCGAAGACCTTACGTCCGCTTTCGGTATCATAAAGACGGCCGAACG